>NZ_JAGZUV010000022.1:0-18644 GCF_018379785.1 Desulfovibrio sp. | reverse complement strand
CCTGCGCTTCGCTCCGGCGGAGCAAAGGTGGCTTCGCCCCTTTTTGCTCGTTCTCCGATCTATCGGGGAATAAAGACTTTTTTAGATGCGTCTGCCCTGATTCCACGCGCCGGACGCGTTGCGCGTCATGTATAAACAAGCGCCTGTGACATTGCATGGCCGCGCGGGTCGGCACAGGATTTTGCCGACTTACGTGCCGCCGGTCTTATTCAGCTCTCTTTGAGGCGACCGTAAACGGAAGAAGAGAGATGATGTGGAAAGGCCGAGGCGGGTAAAGGCGGTCTCCGGGGGATTCCGGCGCGCGGAATGCTCGCGCGCAAAAATTTGATATGGCCCGTAATCGAGGAAGGAATCCGCATTATCCTGAAATTACGAGATAATCTCGGTTGTTGATTTGCCAAAATTTGATATGCGATATATATTATGTTCTCAATCCTGAGAGGATGCTTCTGTGTTTACAGAAGAACGGAAACATGTTGGCGAACAAAAGGCGTAACAACAGCATTACAAAGAAAGTATGCGGCGTATTCCGTGTTATTCCAGAGCGGATTGCCTTTGAAATTACACAGTTCAAAGGGGTCATTCCGGCAAAAAGCACGCTTATCGCTGCTGTCGATTCCCGTATGGCTCCGTTGCCGCCAACGGGGACAGCCCGAAGGGCTGTCTTCGGTCGCTTTGCCGGAATCCACGCCGCGTTGCTCTCGATGCCTGTACGCCCTTTGGACTACAGGCACGGCCCTACGGGCCGCCCGTCGGGTCGGTCTTCGCGGCGCGCTTCACCGTGTTCGGCGTTACAGCATTTCAAGTGTGAATGCTGTAAGGCCGGAAAATGGGGTTATGAAAGCGAAGTGAAATTGACCCGCAAAAAGAAGAGTAAAAAGTAGTTCTCAATGGGAACGGCAAGCCGGAACGCCGGAAGAAAACGACTTTGGAATACTTATCAATGTGCCGCGGTGGCGCGGTCTTTCGCCTAAAAACATCGAGGGCCGCATGCGTCAGACGATACTGGCATACTTCATGGCCAACAGCGCGGCTTTCTGGTCCGCCGTGCGGGAACACGTGCTGATCAGCGCGGCGTCCCTCGCCGTCGCGCTGATCATTGCCGTTCCCGGCGGGTACCTGTGCGTGCGGTATGGCGGTCTGAAAAAAACGCTGCTCGCCGTGTTTCAGACACTTCGCATCGTTCCGAGCCTGGCGGTGCTTTTTCTGCTTATCCCGGTCATGGGCACGGGATTCATGCCCGCGACCGCCGCGCTTGTGCTGCTGGCCATACCGCCCATTCTGCTGAACACCGTTGCCGGTCTGGACGGGGTGCCGCAGGGCATGCTGGAAACAGCGGCGGGGCTGGGCATGACCCGGCGGCAGGTCTGGCGGAAAGTACGTTTTCCCCTGGCTATGCCCATGATTTTGACAGGCGTGAAAATCGCTGTCATTGAAATAATAGCGAGTGCGACCCTTGCGGCGAAAATCGGGGCCGGAGGACTGGGCGAAATTATTTTTACCGGTCTTGGCCTGAACAGAATCGATCTGCTTCTCATCGGAGGTTTCTCCGTCGCGGTTCTCTCGCTGGCCGGCGGATTGACGTTCGCCGTCCTGGGCAAAGCGCTGTTCCGGTACAGAGAGGCATGAGAGCGGGAGAAAGCATGAAAACCTGGAAAAAGGCCGCCTTGGCGGCGATGGGAATTCTCGCGGCGGGGATGCTGCTGTTCTCGTGCGGCGGCGAGACAAAAGGGACGGCCATCAGGGTCGGAAGCAAGGATTTTACGGAAAACCTGATCGTCGGCGAACTGTATGCCCTCGCCCTTGAAGACGCCGGGTATACGGTAAAGCGCGTTTTTGCCATTGCGGGATCGGTGGTGCATGCCTCCATTGTGAACGGCGAGATTGACCTCTATCCGGAATACACCGGGACGGGCCTGCTGACGGTGCTGAAAATGGAAGCCATGGCGGACCCCGCGCGGGTATACGCAACGGTCAAACGGGAGTATGCCCGGCGCTTCAACCTGGTCTGGCTTGAGCCGTCCCGCGCCAACGACAGCCAGGGTCTGGCCCTGAAAACATCCGTGGCCCGCGAGTTCGGCATAGCCACCATCTCCGATCTGCAACGGAATGCCCACAAGATCCGCTTCGCATCCCAGGGAGAGTTCGACCAGCGCGCCGACGGCCTGCCCGGCCTGGAGCAGGTGTACGGGCCGTTCCGCTGGAAGTCTTCGCGGGTTTTCGACAACGGCCTGAAGTATCAGGTTCTGCTGGATGATGAGGCTGATCTTGTTCCCGCCTATACCACCGAGGGCCGTTTGGCGGACACCGAAAAGTTCACGCTTCTGCGGGACGACAGGCAGATGTGGTCGCCGTATTACCTGGCTCCGGTCATTCGAGCCGACGTGCTGGCGGCGCATCCCGACATTGCCGGCATCCTGAACCGGATAAGCGCCTCCCTGGACACCGCCGCCATGACCGCGCTCAACGCTCAAGTGGATGTGGACAAAAGGGAGATCGCGGATGTGGCGAAGGAGTTCTACCGTGGAATACAACCGCAACCCGGCGGAGAAGGGCGGTGAGCCGATGCGCCATTTTATTTGACGGCGTGAGCAAGCGTTTCGGCCGCTCCGGGCCGTTTGCCGTCGATCATGTGCATCTTTCCATTAACGAGGGGGAGTTCATCACCATTCTCGGGTCGTCAGGCTCCGGCAAAACCACCCTCTTGAAAATGGTGAACCGGCTGTATGAACCGGACACCGGGTCCATTTATCTTTTCGGCGAGAACGCGCGGGATGTCGATGTGATCAAGCTGCGGCGGCGCATCGGTTACGTCATCCAGCAGGCGGGTCTGTTTCCTCACATGACCGTGGCCGGGAACATCGCGACGGTCCCCGAGCTGCTCGGGTGGGATCGGCGGCGCATCGCGGCGCGGGTGGAGGAACTGCTGCGTCTGGTCGGCCTGGAGCCGGACCTCTTCCGCGCCCGCTACCCAGGGCAACTTTCCGGCGGCCAGCAGCAGCGGGTCGGACTTGCCCGCGCGCTGGCGGTGGATCCTGAAATCATGCTTCTGGATGAGCCGTTCGGCGCCATTGACGCCATAACCCGGAACAATCTTCAGGATGAATTGCTCCGGTTGCACGGCGGCCTGAAAAAAACATTCCTTTTTGTCACCCATGATATTGCCGAGGCCGTCAAGCTGGGAGACAGGGTGGTTGTGATGAACCAGGGCAAGGTCTGTCAGTTCGACACGCCGATGAATATCATCCGGGAACCGGCTGATGACTTTGTGGCCTCCCTTGTCGGCTCCGCGCGGCAGCAGCAACGGCTCTGGGCAGGCTTTGCCGATGCTTGACTATTTGTTCAGCCAGTACGCCACGCTTGGCCGGGCATTTCTCGAGCATCTGTGGATGGTTGCCGTTGTTCTCGGGCTGTCGCTGGCTGTGGCGGCGGTCTTGACCGTGACCGCCATGTATTCAAAAGTCTGGTCCGCCTTTCTGGTGAACCTCTTTTCCGTGATTTACGCCATTCCCAGCCTGGCGCTGTTCGCCATTCTCATTCCCGCCACCGGCCTGGGAAAGACCACGGCGATCATTGTTCTCATCCTCTACAACCAATATGTGCTGCTGCGCAATTTTCTTGCCGGTCTGCGCGGGGTGGACCCGGCAATGCTTGAGGCCGCCGCCGGAATGGGCATGACCACGTTGCAGGTGCTGTACAAAATCCGCCTGCCCCTGTCGCTCAATCCCCTGTTCGCCGGACTTCGCCTTGCCGCCGTTTCGACCATCGGCATAGCGACCATCGCCGCGACCATCAATGCGGGCGGCCTCGGCGGCATTTTGTTTGACGGCCTGCGCTCCATGAACATGTATAAAATCATGTGGGGAGCGCTGCTTTCCGCCTGTCTGGCCATAGGGGCGAACCATCTGCTGCTGTGGCTGGAAAACAAAGTGGCCGTAACCATTCCCGGAACGAAAGACGGCGTATGAAGCGGGCGCGTTGAGGAACCGGCCGACGTGGGGCCGGAGACGCCCTGCGGGAAAAGCGTTTTGTTGTTTTCCGATATGAAAAGGTCCACGGGCCAGGGCGGCGAAGGATGCCGTCCCTGACCCGTGGACCTTTTTCAATTTTTCAATACAGACGATGCCGCCGCGCTAGGCTGAGCCTAGACCTTGGCGGCGGTGCGCAGGTCTGCCGCCGCGTCCGTGGCTTCCCAGGTGAATTCCGGCAGCTCGCGGCCGAAATGCCCGTAGCAGGAGGTCTTGGCGTAAATGGGGCGCTTGAGATTCAGTCGCTTGCTGATGAAATAGGGGCGCAGGTCAAAGACTTCGCGCACGGCCTTGGTCAGGATTTCGTCCGGGATGTCGCCCGTGCCCTGAGAGGACACCAGTACGCTCACCGGCTGGGCCACGCCGATGCAATAGGCGATCTGCACTTCGCAGACCGGCGCGAGACCGGCGGCCACCACGTTCTTGGCAATGTAGCGGCCCATATACGCGCCGGAGCGGTCCACCTTGGAGGGGTCCTTGCCGGAAAATGCGCCGCCGCCGTGATGGCCGCTGCCGCCGTAGGTATCCTGAATGATTTTGCGGCCGGTAAGCCCGCAGTCGCCCATGGGGCCGCCCACCACGAAGCGGCCTGTGGTGTTGATGAAGATTTCGCAGTCCTTTTCGTCAAAATAGCCCGAGGGGCCCAGAATGGGACGAATGACCTCGTTTTTCACGGCTTCGGCCACTTCGCCCTGGCTGGCGCTGGCCGCGTGCTGGGTAGAAACCACCACGTTGTTGATGCGCACGGGTTTGCCGTCCTGATACTCGAAGGAGACCTGGGTTTTGCCGTCCGGGCGGAAGAAGTCCACGATGCCGTCCTTGCGCACGCGGGCCAGCTGCTGCGAAAGCTGGTGGGCCCAGTAGATGGGCGCGGGCATCAGGGTGGCGGTTTCATTGCAGGCGTAACCGAACATCATGCCCTGGTCGCCGGCGCCCTGATCTTCGGGCTTGGTGCGCAGCACGCCCTGGGCGATGTCCGGCGACTGATGGTCGATGGAGGAAATCACCGCGCAGGTCTGCCAGTCAAAGCCCATTTCCGAGCTGTTGTAGCCGATGTTCTTGATGGTATCGCGCACCACCTTGGGCAGGTCCGCATAGCCGCGCGTGCTGATTTCGCCGGCAATGACGGCCATGCCCGTGGTCACCAGGGTTTCGCAGGCCACGTGAGCTTCCGAGTCCTGGGCCAGCAGGGTGTCCAGCACGGCGTCGGAAATCTGGTCGGCCACCTTGTCGGGATGCCCCTCGGTCACGGATTCGGAGGTGAAAAAGTATTTGCCCTTGGTTTGCATGCTGTTCTCCTTATGAAAATAAACTCAAAACGGTATGCTTTGATTCCGGCCTGCCCCAGCTTGAGGAATTTCGGCTTTCCGGCAAGAAAAACGGGTTTGATGCAGCCGGAAGCCAAAAGGGGAAAATTCAGAACAGGCCCTATGAACGCAGCAGAATATTGTCAATGAGCCGGGCCTTGCCCATGCGCACCGCGCAGGCCATCAGGGCCGGGCCGTTTACCTCGCTGAGCGGGGCCATGGATTCGGGATGCACAATGGAAAGATAATCCAGACGGCCCAGGGGCAGGTGCTCGGCCCAGCGCCGCAGCACGGCCTCGCGCAGCAGTGCCGCGCTGGTTTCGCCTTCCCGCGCCAGCTTTTGAGCGTAGAGCAGTGCCGCGCGGATTTCCGGGGCCTGGGCGCGTTCCGCGGCGGTCATATAGACGTTGCGGGAGGACAGGGCCAGGCCGTCGGCCTCGCGCACCGTCGGGCGGGCCTCAATGCGCGTGGGCACATTGAGGTCGCGGACCATGCGGCGGATGACGGCCTGCTGCTGCCAGTCCTTCTGGCCGAATACGGCGACATCGGCCCTGGTGAGCATAAAAAGTTTGAGCACCACGGTGCAGACCCCCCGGAAATGGATGGGTCGGCTCTGGCCGCAGAGGCCTTTCGCCAGTTCCGGCACCTCCACCCAGGTGGCGTGGTCCGGCGCGTACATGGAGCCCGGCTCGGGCATGAAGAGCACGTCCGCGCCGCGGCTTTCGGCAATGGCGGCGTCGCGCTTGGCGTCGCGGGGGTAGGCTTCCAGATCCTCGCCGGGGCCGAACTGCGCGGGATTCACGAACAGGCTGACCACCAGGCGCTTGGCCAGGCCGCGCGCGTGGATCATCAGGTCTTCATGCCCGGCGTGGTAATAACCCATGGTGGGAACCAGGGCGATGTCCTCGCCCTGGGCGTGCCAGGCCCGGCATTGGGCCGCCAATTCTTGGGGATCGGTTAATATCTGCATATCAAGGTATTGTGATATAGTTGATGAATGTCCTTTTATACATGCGCGCACCAGGCTTGTAAAGGAAAACAGGCCGGGAAAGCTCCGGGCGCGCGGTGCCATCGCATGTCCATATTGACTGCCGGATATCCATCTGATTTTGGACAAATGGGCCTTCCTTTTTCCGCGAACGCAGCCGACACAATCGGCAAGTGAGCGTGGGCTGCTTTTGCGGGAATTTTGCAAAATTGGCGATTTTTTCGTGCGGGCAAGGCGGATTTTGTAAAATAACCGCAAAGCTACAGGAAGGCTGGCGCAACTACGTCCTGACCGGGCGCGCGGCATGTCCGCCTTGACCCCCCTTGGGCTTGCGGGCATAACAATGCGCGGAGGCTTGCATGGTCAAACCGTTCTATCAGGGCAAACTGGATACCTTCTGCGCCATTTACGCGGTGCTCAACGCTCTGCGCCTGACCCACGGCATCCGGGTGCTTAAGGCGCGGGACATTCTCAACGAAACCCTGCTGGCCCTGGCCGGTGCGCCCGAGGCTTTCAAGGCCGTGCTGGATCAGGAAACAGATTATCTCAATCTGGTGGACGGCATGCTGCGGGCGCAGAGCCGCGCCTTTCCCCTGGAGGTGCGCAGGCCCTTTGCCCCGGAGGAGCGGCCCACGGTGGACGAGCTCTGGCGCGCCTGCCGGGAATGGCTCGCGCCGGAGCGCGGGCGCGCGGTCATTTTTCGCTTTCTGCGCAGCCTGACCCCGGAGGGCCCGCCGGTGAACCGGCATTGGACCACCGCCGACCGCATGGACGATGAAATCCTGCACCTCTTTGATTGCAGCCATGAGGCCGAAGCCATTCTGAACATCCGCAAGAGCAGTTTCGTCACCCGGCCCGAGGCCGTGAGCCAGGGCCGTCTGCTCTATATCCAGCCCGACAGCCTGCGTCTGCTGCGCCTGCCTTTTTAGGATCTGTTAACACGACAGAATTTTTGCAGCTACTCCGGCGGCGCGGCGGTTCAGTATTCCCGGTCCGGAGCGTTCAGGCCCAGGGGCAGGTTCAGGCGGCGGGCTTCCTCCCGGAGGCTGGGGTCCACCCAGAAGGCTTTTTCCTGCACAAAGCTGAGCACTTCGAATTCC
The DNA here is from genome assembly GCF_018379785.1 of Desulfovibrio sp. Lineage (GTDB taxonomy): Bacteria > Desulfobacterota > Desulfovibrionia > Desulfovibrionales > Desulfovibrionaceae > Desulfovibrio. Next base: position 11,221 of record NZ_JAGZUV010000022.1, on the reverse strand, counting down.
TCGGGATCCACCGGGCGCGCGTAATAGTAGCCCTGGGCGTAATTGCAGCCGATGCTGAGCAGAAAGCGCGCCTGCTCCACGGTTTCCACCCCTTCGGCGATGATTTTCATCTTGAGCTGGCGGGCCATGGTGACGGTGTTGCGGGCCACGATCTGGCCGCGTTCATTGTCCGTGCCGTCACTGATGAAGGTGCGGTCCAGCTTGACGATGTTGAAAGGCAGGGCGCGCAGGGTGCTCAGGGAGGAATAGCCCGTGCCGAAATCATCCATGGAAAAAACGAATCCCTGTTTCTGAAGGTCGTTCATGACCCGGATCAGGGTTTTTTCGCTTTCAAAAAAGGCGCTTTCCGTGAGTTCCAGTTCCAGCAGATGCCGGGGCAAATGGTATTTGTCCGTCAGGGCCAGCAGCTTGCCGCTGAAATGGTCGTCGTTGAAGTGCATGCGCGAGACATTGATGGACACGGGCGTGGGCCGGTAGCCTTTGTCCAGCCAGAGGCGCAGCATTTTACAGGTCTGTTCCCAGATGTACTCGTCAAAACGGACGATGAAGCCGTTGCGCTCGAACAGCGGCACAAAGCGGCCCGGCAGGATCAGTCCGTCCGTGGGGTGCCGCCAGCGGGCCAGGGCCTCGGCCCCCACGATGCGGCCGCTGGAAATCTCCACCTTGGGCTGGAGATAGAGCACGAACTGGCCTTTTTCCAGAGCCTCGTGCATTTGGTCCTTGATATTATTTTCATCCAGCAGCCGGGCGCGCAGCTCGCCGTCGTAAAAGGCATAGTTGGTCAGATCGCTGCCCTTGACGGTTTTCAGGGCCAGATGGGCCCAGTCGCAGAGCACGTGCACCGGAGTTCTGCGCTTTTCCACCGGGCAGATGCCGAAAAAGAGCATGACCCGGTAAGACTGGGTATATTCGCGCAACTGGCGCGAGAGCCAGCCCACAAAACGCCGGACCCGATCGCGGTCGCCGGCGAGACAGGCCACAAACACGTCGCCGGACAGGCGAGCGAAGGTTTCCCGCCGCTTGTCGATCTGTTCGCGCACGAGATGGGCAATGGCCCGCAGCAGGCGGTCGCCTTCCTCCAGGCCGAACATTTCGTTGATGCCCTTGAAGCCCGCCACGTCGAAACGCACGATATGACGGGGACCGTCGCCCTGGCGGATCAGCAGGTCGGCCTTTTCAAAAAAGGTCTGCATGTTGTACGCGCCGGTCAGGGGATCGTATTCAGCCCTGAAGCGCAGGGCCTGCGTGGCCCGGGTGACTTCGTCCACGTCGCTGATGGTGCCGATGTAGCGGATGCCGAGGTCCGGGTCGGCCAGGCAGGTATAGGTGACCCTGCACCAGATGAAGCGCCCGTCGCGGCGGCGCAGGCGCACAGTCATCTCGCCGGAGGAGGCGCCCTGCTCCAGGGCGTTCAGGCAGTCCTTGAAGATTCCCCCGTCCTCCGGGGAAAGCACATTGTCCTCGCGCCAGACGTCAAAAAGCCAGCGGCCGTTGTAATTGCCCGCCAGCAGTTGCGGAATGTGCGGCGAGGTGTAGGTGGGCTGATTGTCGCGCCATTCGAACACCAGGGTATTGGTGTGGTCCAGCACGGTCTTGTAGCGCAGTTCGTCCAGACGCCGGCGCTGGAGCAGGGCGTTTTCGCGGGCCAGGCCGACGGCGCGTTTCTGCTCGTCCACATCCTGCACGCAGATCATGTGCAGGGGGCGGCCGGAAGCGGCGCAGGCCAAGGGAAAGACAGTGAAGCGCGCCCAGCGGTATTGCCCGTCGAGGCATTTTTTGCGCACGTCGCCGGAGGCATAGCCCTGTTTGAGATTTTCTCCCTGGTGCAGGGCCTTGGGATTGAGCACGCGCAGGAAAATTCCCCGGTCTTCAGGATGGATGAGCGTCTCGGCGATGGCCCGCAGGGTGGCGGCCAGACCCATGCCGGGCGGCGGCGGGCAGAAGCGCACATCGCCCATGTGGATCAGACGATAGCTGTCGCCGCTGAAATCCACTTCAAAGATTTCGCCGAAGATGCTGCGCAGCACGCAGTTGTAGCGGGCCTGCTCCATCTCGTCCGTCGCCGGTCCCGGCGCGGCCGATGTCTGAACCCGCTGTTCCATTGCGCATCCTTGACGCGGTCGGCGTTTGGAAGCTCATGACAGGAGACTTCCGTTTGATTTTTTAGCACTCCCGCAGGCAGTTGGCAATCCGGGCGCGTAGCGGCGTGCTTTACTCGTCCGTGGTTTCGTTGCTTTCCGCGTCGGGGAGGCGGGCCTGAAGGCGCGGATCCACCCAGAAGCACTTGCCGTGCACAAAGCTGAAGGTTTCAAATTCCCGCGCGTCCATGGGCCGCGAGTAGTAAAAGCCCTGGGCCTGGTCGCAACCCATGTTCCGCAGAAAAAGGGCCTGTTCCACGGTTTCCACGCCTTCCGCGATAATCCGCATGCCGAGCTGTTTGGCCAGGACGATGGTATTGCGGGCCACAATCTGGCCGCGCTGATTGTCCGTGCTGTCGCTGACAAAGGCGCGGTCAAGCTTGACGGTATTGAAAGGCAGGGCGCGCAGGGTGTTCAGCGAGGAGTAGCCGGTGCCGAAGTCGTCCATGGAAAAGGCGAAACCGGCCTCCTGGAGGCTGCGCATGGTCCGCTGGAGGATTTTTTCATTTTCAAAAAAGGCGCTCTCCGTGAGCTCCAGTTCGAGCAGATGCCGGGGCAGGCGGTATTTGTCGGTCAGGGCCCGCAATTTGTCGCAGAAACCGTTGTCGTTGAAGTGCATGCGCGAGACGTTGATGGATACGGGCAAGGGACGATAGCCCTTGTCCAGCCAGGAGCGCAGCAGCTTGCAGACCTCTTCCCAGATGTACTCGTCCAGCAGGATGATGAAGCCGTTGCGTTCGAAAAAAGGCACAAAACGGTTCGGCGGGATCAGGCCGCGTTCCGGATGCCGCCAGCGGGCCAGGGCTTCGGCCCCCACAATGCGCCCGCTGAATATTTCGACCTTAGGCTGGAGGTAGACCACAAACTGGCCTTCGGCCAGGGCCGTGTACATCTGGTCCTTGATAAAGAGTTCGTCCAGTACCCGGCTGCGCAACTCGTCGTCATAAAAGGCATAGTCGGCCATGCCGCTGCCCTTGACGGACTTGAGGGCCAGATAGGCCCGCTCGCAGATCTCGCGCACCGGGGTTGCCGGGTCGTCCACCCGGCAGACGCCGAAAAAGAGTTCGGGCCGGTAGGACTTGGTATATTCCGCTGTGCCGCAGCGCAGCCATTCCATGAATTCCCAGACGCGCTCGTGGTCGCCCTCCAGGCAGGCCAGGAAGATATCGCCGGAGAGCCGGGCAAAAATCTCCCGGTCCGAAGAGAGGTTCTCCTTGGTCAGATAGGAGATGGCCCGTAAAAGGCGTCTGCCTTCTTCCTGGCCGAAGCGTTCGTCGATGGATTTGAAGCCCGCCACGTCATAGCGCACGATATGGCGCGGCGCATCCGGATTTTTGCGCAACAGCCGTTCGGTTTTTCCCAGAAAGGTGGGCATGGTGCAGGCGCCGGTCAGGTCGTCGTATTCCGCCTGCTGGCGCAGGGCGCGCGCTGTGTGGATGGCCTTGTCCACATCCCGGATGCTGCCCACATAACGCGCGCCGGTAGCGGTATTGTCGATCCGGGTGCAGGAAACGACGTACCAGGTGAATGCGCCCGTCCTGCGGCGCAGGCGCACGGTGACCGCGCTGGAGGGATCGCTGCCGGCCAGGGCGCGCAGGAAGTTTTCGAATACGGCGCGATCTTCGGAAAAAAGGACGCTGTCCTCGCGCCAGAGATCAAAGAGATGCCGGCCGTCGTAGCTGCCGGCCAGCAGCCGGGGAATCGTGGCGTCCACATAGGTAAGCGTCTGGTCCCGCCATTCGAAGACCAGGCTGCGCGTCTGTTCCGTGATCGCCCTGTAGCGCAGATAATCCAGGCTCTGGAGGTGCAGGAGAACGTTTTCGCGGGTGCTGGCGCCGAGGTGCTTGTAGCCGTCGATATCCTGAAAGCAGATCAGATATCGCTCCAGCCCGCTCTCGTCGAAAGGGAAAACCATGACGCGTACCCAGCGGTAGCTGCCGTCCAGGCATTTTTTGCGGTATTCGGCGCCCGTGCTTCTGCCGGTGGTCGCCAGGGCGCGACGCAGTTCCTCCCGCCGGAACATCTGCCGGAAGTCGGCCTTGTCCTCGGGATGGATCAGGGTGTCGGCGGCCGCTTCCAGCATGGCGGCAAGGCCGCGACCCTCAGGCGGGGCGCAGAATTTTGCGCCGCTCTGAAAGACGGAACGGTAAAACCCGGCGTTGAAATCCAGCTCGTAGATCTGGTCGTAGAAATTGCTCAACAGGCGGGCATAACGCCTTTCCACGGCCGCCGCAGCCGGGTTATCCGGCGCATACGACCTCATGGCCTCTCTCTCTCTCTCTCTCTCTCTCTCTCTCTCTCTCTCTCTCTCTCTCTCATAGGCCGTCCTTCAGCGCATATTCGGGAAACAGCGGCTGGCAACAGGACAGGGGCCGCCGGAAGGATCGCCGTGTCTTTTTGTTCCAATGGCAAAAAAGACTAGCATGTCGGCCACCGGATTAACAAGATGTATGGTGGGTTGATTTCAAAACATCCCTTCAGAACCTTTTGCCGGAGCAAGCCCCTTCTCTGCCGTTTTCCTTTTTCCCGATGGGGTGTGCCTGCCCCGCGCGCCGGGCGCGGACCGGATGACAAGCGGGCGCGGCCGCTGTATTATGCGGCGATGAGCACCCATACCCCAACGAAAGCCCTGCCGGTCTGGTCCCTGAGCCTGGGCTGTCCCAAAAACCGGGTGGACAGCGAACGTCTGCTGGGTTCCTTAGGCTTGCCCGTCAAAAGCGTGACCCAGATGGGCCGTGCGCGCCTGGTCTTCATCAATACCTGCGGCTTCATCGCTCCGGCGGTGCGCGAGTCCGTGCGGGCCGTGCTGGACGCCGTGAACCGGCTGGCCCGTTGCAAGAACAAACCCCTGCTGGCCGTGGCCGGTTGCATGGTGGGGCGTTACGGCGCGGAGGAACTGGCCCGGGAGCTGCCCGAGGTGGACCTCTGGCTGCCCACCGGAGATCTGGCGGACTGGCCGGCCATGCTGGCGCAGGCCCTGAATCTGCCGGAAGGGGCCGGGAGCGGAGGCCGCCTGCTTTCCACCGGGCCGTCCTATGCCTGGCTCAAGATCGGCGAGGGCTGCCGCCACAACTGCGCTTTCTGCACCATCCCGTCCATCCGGGGCGGCCTGCGCTCCGAACCCGTGCCCGGCCTGCTGGCCGAGGCTCGCGGCCTGCTGGAGCGCGGGGTGCGCGAACTGGTGCTGGTGGCGCAGGACGTCACGGCTTGGGGCGCGGATCTGGCCGGAGAGAAAAACCTTCCGCATCTGCTGGAAGGATTGCTGGCCCTGGACGGCCTGGCCTGGCTGCGCCTGCTCTATCTCTACCCCAGCGGGGTCACGCCTGAGCTGCTGCGTTTTATGAAGGAATCCGGCGGCCCGCTGTTGCCTTATCTGGATATCCCCCTTCAGCACGCCCACCCGGAGGTACTGGCCCGCATGGGGCGGCCTTTTGCCGGTGATCCCCGGCGCGTGCTGGACCGGGTGCGCGACGCGTTGCCGGAAGCCGCCGTGCGCACCACCTTTATCGTGGGCTATCCCGGCGAAAGCGAAGCGCATTTCGACAGCCTCTGCCGTTTTGTGGAGGAATGCCGTTTCCAGAATCTGGGCGTGTTCGCCTACCAGGCGGAAGAGGGCACCAAAGCCGCCGAACTGCCGGATCAGGTGCCGGAAGAGACCAGGGAGCGCCGCCGCGCCACGCTGATGGAGATCCAGGCGGGCATCAGCGAAAGCCTGCTGGCGGAGCGCGTGGGGCAACGCCTGCCCGTGCTGGTGGACGCGCCGCATCCGGAATGGCCGGGTCTGCACAGCGGCCGGGTCTGGTTCCAGGCCCCGGAAGTGGACGGCATGACCTATGTCAGCGGTCCCGGCGTGACCCCCGGCGCGCTGGTGGAGTGCGACATCGTGGAGAATACGGAGTACGATCTGACGGCGCTGGCCTGAGCGCGGGGCGATATTCACCGACGCGGCGGGAGAGATTATGGGCGGAGGCATTTTCGGCACGCTGCACCCCTTTCTGGAAGGCGGCGCGGTGTATGGCCGCAAGGTGGCCAATACAGGCTTTATGGAAGCCCTGCTGCGGCTTGATCCCTTTGACGAATATCATTTTTTTGTGACCGATCCGGACGCGTTGCGTACGGCCTTTGCCGCGCGCGACACTCTGCCCGGCGCGGCGCGCGGTGCCGTGAAAATCTTCAGCCGCCAGGATCTGGCGGACGCGTTGCGGGCCACGCCCTATCACTGCTTTCACCTTTCCGATCCTGTTTCCGGGCAGCCGGAACTCGCTGCCCTGCGCAACGCCCTGGCCCCCCGAATCTTTCCCATTACCAGCGTCAATCACAGCATCAGCTATCTTGACTATGCCCAGCGCTTTCTGGCCCATATCTGGCCCGGCGTCACAGCGCGCGACGCCATCGGAGCCACATCGCGCGCCGCGTCCAAGGTCTTGGCGGGCTATTTCGCACAGTTGCGGGAAGGCTATAGCCTGAATCCGGCCTGGCTCCGGCCCCGGCTTGAGATCATCCCCCTGGGCGTGGACCCGGAAGCCTTTCCGGAACCGACGCCGGAGGCACGCCGCGCGGCCCGTGCGCGTTTCGGCCTGGCCGACGGGGAGGCCGTCTGCCTGCTGCACGGGAGAATAAGCTTGGACGACAAGCTGGACGCCATGCCGCTGCTTTATGCCCTGCGCCGGGCCATGGAGGCCGACCCCGCGGCCCGGCCGCGTCTGCTCATGTCCGGCGGAGCCCGCCCCGGCGACCATTATCCGGAAGCCCTGGAAGCCGCCGCGCGGGCTCTGAAGGTGCCGTTCAGCCTGCTGCCCGATCCCGCGCCCGAGGCTGTGCGCGCGCTTTTCGCCGCCGCTGACATCTTTGTGTCGCCGTCGGACAATATTCAGGAAAGTTTCGGTCTGACCCTGCTGGAGGCGGGCGCGGCGGGTCTGCCCGCCGTGGTCTCGGACTGGGACGGCTACCGGGATCTGGTGGAGCACAATGTCACCGGTTTTCTGACGCCCTGCCTGGCTCCGGCGGACACGCCCCTTCTGGACCGCCTGGCCCACACTTTGCCCGACAATATCCACCAGATGTTCCGGGCCCAGCAGACGGCGGTGGATGTTCCGGCCCTGGCCGAAGCCCTGCGCCGCCTGATCTCTGACGCGCCTCTGCGGGCCCGCATGGGAATTGCGGCCCGGCGGCGCGTGCTGGAAAACTTCACCTGGGAGGGCGTGATCCGGCGCTGGCTGGATTTCTGGGACGCACTCTGGCGGGAGCCTCTGGATGCGGAGGAGGAAAAACGCATCCGCGCGGCCCGGCATCCGGCTTTTTTACGTCTCGGAGAATTGTTTTCCGGCCATTCTTCCGCAGGGCTTTCCGCGGATGCGGATCTGCCCGGCGACCCGCTCTGGCTGCATATCACGGCCCGGGGCGAGCGCGTGCGGGCCGGGCGCGAATTCTGCGTCATCTGGCCCGGCCTGGAACTGTGCATGGACGGCGTGGAATTCCGCCGGTTGCTGGTACAGGCCCGGCACCCCGTGCGGGCGGATGAACTGATCCGCCGGGCTTGTCCGCCGGGCCGCAGCCCTGAAGGGGCGCGTTTTGTCCTGCTCTGGGCCTTGAAGAACGATCTGCTGGAACGGGTGGAAGAGCCCCGCTGACGCCGTCTTTTCCGGATTGCGCCAGTTGGGGCCGGACGAAAATATCCCCGGAGGGCGTAGCCCCCCGGGGATATGTGGTCTGCGCGTGCGGTGCACGCCCTCAACCAGGCTAGCCGATGAGCTGCATGGCCATCTGCGGCATGCTGTTGGCCTGCGAAAGCATGGCCACAGCCGACTGGGTGAGGATCTGGTTGCGGACGAATGACGTCATTTCCGTGGCCACGTCCACGTCGGAAATGCGCGATTCAGCCGCCTGCAGGTTTTCGGACTGAGTGGTAAGGTTGGAAATGGTGTTTTCCAGACGGTTCTGCAACGCGCCCAGATGTGCCCGGATCTTGTCCTTGGAGACCACGGCGTTGGTCAGGCCCACCAGAGCCTTCTGGGCCTGCGCCTGGGTGGAAACCGTACGGGCGTCGGCTGCGGTACTGAAGGAGGTCGCCTGATTGCCCACACCCAGGGCCGAGGCGGTGCTCGTGCCGATCTGGATGTAGTAATAGTCTTCCGCCGAGTCGTTGGCCGTGCCGAAGTGGATCTTCATCTTGCCGGTGGAGGTCATTCCCGCGCCGTTGTGCGTGCTACTGGACAGATTGCCGTTCAGCAGATGGATGCCGTTGAAGTCCGTGGAGTTGGCGATTCGGGTGATTTCCGAAGCCATGGCCTGATATTCGGACTCAATCATCAAACGCTGGGTGGAATCGTAGGTGCCGGTAGCCGCCTGTTCGGCCAGTTCCTTCATACGGGTCAGCTTTTCGTCGATGACGCCCAGGGCGCCGTCTGCGGTCTGGATGAGGGAAATGGCGTCGTTGGCGTTGCGCACGCCCTGTTGCAGAGCCGTGATGTCGGTACGCATCAGTTCGCGGATGGCCAGGCCGGCGGCGTCGTCAGCCGCTGAATTGACGCGCAGGCCCGTGGACAAGCGCTTGGTCGAGGTCTGCAAGTCGCTGTAGTGGCCGGTCAGGGTGTTGGCGACGTTGGTGGCCATTTGGTTGTGATTGATATACATGACATTCCTCCATGAATGTGCTGTCTGCCCAGCGGTGCACTATGCACGCCCGCTTCCTTGCGGACTGCCGCCGCACAATGCCTGCGCATGCAGGGTTTATGATGTTGTCCCCAGTGCGCCTGCCTGTTCTTTCGGCACAATAGCCGAAAGCATTAGGGGCGCGGCCTCAACCTACAAGGGAAAACCCTTGTCTTCCCTGACTCGTGGCGTCAGGGGAGGCAAAAAATGCCTGAAAAACCTGCATCCAGCATTAAGCATGATCCGTGCCAAAAAGAGCGTCGGAAGCATGGCGCGCAAAGGGGCTGCGCTGCGTTGAAGACCGCAAGCGGAAACCTCACCCCCCGCTTGTTGCCGCTTGGCGGGAAGGGCGAACACGCCGTCCGCTTTGAAACTTTTCCACAGCCTCTTGACGCAATAAACAGGATGATTACCCATAAGATAGGACGATTTTCACAGGAGTTCAGGTATGAACGGTAGTGTTGTTTCCCTGCCGTAGGCTTGCGCCTTGTGAGGTCGCGTCCCGTCGGGACGATCCGGCCGTGACACCCATGCGCGCGGATGCGGAGGCCGTCACGGCCACGAACAAGAACGGCGTACTGGTCACCATGCCGCGCAATACGCCTGTCCAGCCCCCGGCAAAGCCCATTGGGCCAACCAGGGGAATAAGTCCTCCTCCACACGGGCCAGCGCTCCGGCTCGTGAGCCCCCGCCGTTCTGGCGGGGGCTTTTTGTCCCATGGGACAGCCTGTTATGTCCAAGCCTCGGGATGCAAAAAACCCGGTCCGTTTACGGACCGGGTTTTCCCTCACATTGTTACGGTCGGGCGGCACTCCCCTGCCGCACGTCCGGTTACGGGTCGTCTCCCTCCACCACGAAGTTTTTCCTAGCCGATGAGCTGCATGGCCATCTGCTGCATGCTGTTGGCTTGCGACAACATGGCCACCGACGACTGGGTGAGAATCTGGTTGCGGACGAATGACGTCATTTCCGTGGCCACGTCCACGTCGGAAATGCGCGATTCAGCCGCCTGCAGGTTTTCAGACTGAGTGGTAAGGTTGGAAATGGTGTTTTCCAGACGGTTCTGCAAGGCGCCCAGATGCGCCCGGATCTTGTCCTTGGAGACCACGGCGTTGGTCAGGCCCAGCAGGGCCTTCTGGGCCTGCGCCTGGGTGGAGACCGTACGGGCGTCGGCTGTGGTACTGTAGGAAGTCGCCTGATTGCCCACACCCAGAGCCGAAGCGGTGCTCGCGCCGATCTGAATGTAATAATAGTCTTCCGCCGAGTCGTTGGCCGTGCCGAAGTGTACCTTCAGCTTGCCGGTGGCGCTGAGACCCGCGCCGTTGTGCGTGCTGCCGGACAGGTTGCCGTTCAGCAGATGGATGCCGTTGAAGTCCGTGGCATTGGCGATTCGGGTGATTTCCGAAGCCATGGCCTGATATTCGGACTCGATCATCAGGCGCTGGGTGGAGTCGTAGGTGCCGGTAGCCGCCTGTTCGGCCAGTTCCTTCATGCGGGTCAGCTTTTCGTCGATGACGCCCAGGGCGCCGTCGGCGGTCTGGATGAGGGAAATGGCGTCGTTGGCGTTGCGCACACCCTGCTGCAGAGCCGTGATGTCGGTGCGCATCAATTCGCGGATGGCCAGGCCGGCGGCGTCGTCAGCCGCGGAATTGACGCGCAGGCCTGTGGACAGGCGCTTGGTTGAGGTTTGCAGATTGCCGTAATGGGATGTGAGGGTGTTGGCCACGTTGGAGGCCATCTGGTTGTGATTGATATACATACATTCCTCCATGAATGCTGTATGTCATGGGCGGCGCCCAATGCCGACGCGTCCCTGCGTCCTTCCGCCCCTGTAATCCTATCGGCATTCTTCCGGATATGGATTAGAGCCGGCGGCAAATTTTGCCTGCCTGCATCCTAGTGTATTTTTTTATATTTTTGATGAAGATGAAAAAAGTCAGACTTTTTCGGCGCGCGGGCGGCAAATTTTTCCTGCCGCGCGTATGCCGCGCCGTCAACGATACAACGTCAAAGGCCCCGCCTGTCCATGACAGGCGGGGCCTTTGACCTCAAAAACACTATGAAGCTCAGCAGTCCTTGCCCACCATGCGCAGCAGGCGCAACAACTGGTTGGTGAATCCCGCTTCATTGTCGTACCAGACCAGCAGCTTGAGCATGGTCCGGTCCAGCACCTGGGTGGACAGGGCGTCCACCACGCCGCCATAGGTGCTGCCTCTGTAGTCGATGGAAACCAGGGGTTCCTCGGAAAAGCCCATGTTATCCTTGAGCGCCCCTTGGCTGGCGGCCTTGAGCGCCGCGTTGACGGCGTCGGCGTCACAGGGCTTTTCCACCTCACAGGTCAGGTCCACCAGAGAGCAGTCAAAGGTGGGCACGCGCACGGACATGCCGTTGATCCGGCCTTCCAGCTCAGGCATGACCACGCCCACGGCCTT
>NZ_JAGZUV010000021.1:0-44071 GCF_018379785.1 Desulfovibrio sp. | reverse complement strand
GCGCTTACTGTTCCTGCGGAAGCCGTGGCCCGTCAAAAACGCTTGAGCACCAAATCGTCCAGCGCGCGTTTGGGCACATAGTGCACGCTCTGTTCGTCACGCCAGTAGCCGAACGAGCCGCCGGCGGGCATGGGGGCAACCAAGCGTTTTTCTTTGGCTACGCCCAGGCCCAGCACCAGGGCGATCTTCATGCCCTCGGGCACACCCAGCAATTCCGGCGCGGCCTTATGGTCAAAGGACTGAATGATGCAGCAACCCCAGCCACGGCTGGCGGCCGCCAGCTGGATGGTCTGGCAGGCAATGCCTGTATCGTAGCAGAGCAGCTCCTTGCCGTTCTCAGGCATCAGCACGGCAATGAACGCCGTAGGCCGTTCGCCGGGATGGGGGCCGCCCCAATCTTTGAGCGCTCCGGCCCAGCGGGTCAGGGCGAACAGCTTTCGGCAGATTTCGCCCGGCCCCACCAGAATAAAACGCAGCTCCTGGGCGTTGCGGGCCGAGGGGGCCAGCCGGGCGCACTCCGTCAGCCAGTCCAGGTCACCCATATTCAAGGGCTTGTTCTCTTCAAACCGGCGACAGGTGCGGGCCGCCTCCACTAATTCCTTGAAGTCCATGTTCCGCTCCTTATGTATTTTGCGTTTGAAATGTTACATATTTCAAATGCTACGCCGCCCGCATGCTGCGGAAAAACGCGGTTTATCGCTGCTGTTGCTGCCCGTAAGCCCTTTGTGGGCTAACGGACACGGCTGCGCCGCCTCCGGTCGCTTCCTTGCACTTGGGCGCGGGTGTCCGCATGCGGTCACCAGAGCGATTCATTCATTTTAAATGTGAATTGTTCCAGGTTGTGCCGGTGTATGCCTGCGTCATCTTACAGCGTTGCCAGCAGAAACCACAACTGCCCCAATTCGATGGCCGCGCCCAGAAAATCGCCGGAAAGGCCGCCGTGTAACCGGGCCTGCGCGGCCAGGCGGCGTGTGAGCCAATATTGCGTGACGATCAGGGCCAAACCCTGCCATGGGGAGAGGCCTGAAGCCGCCAGCAGGCAGACCAGCAGCAGCGCCCCCAGCCGATAGGCGCGGCGCACCGTCGGACCGGCCCCGGCACAGGCCAGGCCGCCCAGAGAATCCGGGTTATGGGGCGGCGCGGAGGCGGCCAGCCAGACCGCGCAGGCCCGGCCCCAGGCCGGTGCGAGCATCGGCATGAGCCACTGCCCGGCGGCCAGATGCCAGGCGAGGGCCAGCCATTGGCCGCTGAAAATCAGCAGCAGGCTCAATGCGCCGAAGGCTCCCAGACGGCTGTCCCGTAGAATTTCCCGGAAACGTGCGCCGCTCGCGCCGCTGCCGCAGGCGTCGCCCAGGTCGGCCAGGCCGTCCCAGTGCAGGCCGCGCGTGCTCCACAGTTCCAGGGCCAGCCAGAGCCAGGCCGCCAGAGCGGCGGCGGGCCAGGCTGTCTCCATAGCGTGGGAGGCTCCGGTTGCGGTGGAAAGGAAGGCCAGGGCCAGCCAGGCCACCAGCGTGTAGAGACAGCCCAAAGCCAAGCCGACGGGTGCGAACCACGGCACACAGTCCACAAGAGATTGCGCGGTGAAACTCCGGGGCGGCGCCAAGCGGCTCAGAAAGGCCAGGGCATCCAGAAAGCGTCCGCCCCATGCGGCCGGAGACATGCCGGGTCCGCTCAATAACGGGCCTGGGTGTGATTGAAGGCCAAGGCATAGAGGTGGTGGAAAAAGTCCACGTATTCCACATGAACGCGTTCCGGCACCTTGATCCGCGCGGGCGCGAAATTGAGGATAGAGGTCAGGCCCGCGTCCATCAGATGTTGGGCCGCGCGCTGGGCGCGTTCCGGCGGAGTGGTGATGATGCCGATTTCAATGTTCAGTTCCGCCACCATGCCCTTGAGATCCTTGGTGCAATGCACTTCCAGGCCGTGCACGATTTCGCCGATCTTGAAGGGATCGCAGTCAAAAATGCCCACGATGTTGAAGCCGCGCGCGCGGAATTCCCCATGGTTCAGAATGGCCTTGCCCAGGTTGCCCACGCCGATCAGGGCCATACGCCATTCGCGGTCCACGCCCAGTGCCGAGGTAATAGCCGCGATGAGCGAAGTCACATGGTAGCCCACGCCCCGGATGCCGAATTCCCCGAAATAAGCCAGATCCTTACGTACCTGCGAGCCGTTGACGCCGCAGGCTTCGGCCAGAGGGTTGGAGGAAATGACTTCCACATCATCGCGGGCAAAATTTTCAAGCACCTGCACGTAGGTTGCAAGACGCTGGATGGTGGCGCGGGGAATGTGTTTGCTTTTGGGTTGAGTGACCATGTGCGGTGCCTTATAGCTTGGAGCAGATTCGTTAATGTTGACTTGTGAAATAAAGTATTATTCAGAATACTTGAAAACGGAGCATTGCGCAAGAGGGATGACGCGCCCGCCCGAGGGGGGGCACGCTGGCCGTTTTCTATCGATTTTGTGCGCCTTTACGCGGAGTTGGCGACATGCCGGAGGGGGAGGCCGCTGAGGGGGGCCGGAGTAAAGGATGCGGGCCCGCCGTGGCGGATGCGCAGCAGCGTCCGGGTTCGGCGCGCACAAAAAAGGGAGGCCAAGGCCTCCCTTTTTTGTGCGATCGAACGCGGACTACGCGTAAGGGTTGGCGTAGAGCAGGATGAAGCTGATGACCAGAGCGTAAATGGCCAGAGATTCGATGAAGGCGAAGGCCAGAATCATGGTACCGGTGATCTTGCCGCTCACGTCGGGGTTGCGGGCAACGCCTTCGCAGGCGCCCTTGAGGCCCAGGCCCATGCCGATGCCGCAACCGAAAGCGGCGATGCCGATGCCGAGGGCAGCGGCCAGGCAGGTGTAGCCCAGAGCGGCGGAGTCGAGCTGGTTGGCGGCAAAAGCCATGCTGGCCAAGCCCAGCAGCGCCACGGTGTTCAGGGCGATCATCAGAAATTTACGCATGAGAGCACTCCTTACACTGGTTTATAGTTGGGTCGCGTACGACCATTCCCCCAAATGATGCAAGCAGTTTCATTCCGGAATCCGGGCCGCGTGCTCAGGCGGTTCCGGCGGCGGCTCCGCCCGCGGCCCGGACAAGCGGGCCGCGGGGGAGATGTCGGCGTGTCGGTTTAGTGCTCAGGGCCTTCCAGAGCGCCCTTGATGTAGAACATGGTCAGCATGAAGAATACGAAAGCCTGCATGGTCTTGCCCAAAAGAAAGAGGGCGTAGATGGGCAGAGTGCCCAGCAGGGGGGCCATGACGAAGAAGAGAATCATGACGATTTCCTCACCCCGGATGTTGCCGAAAAGACGGAGGGAGAGAGAAACCGGGCGCGAGAGGTGCGAAACCACTTCCAGCGGGAACATCAGCGGAATGAGGAACTTGGACGGGCCGGTGAACTGATTGATGTAATGGCTTTTCCAGCGCATCAGGCCCACGGCGTTGTAATAGACGAGCACAAAGAGCGCCATGCAGACCGTGGTGTTCAGGTTGGCCGTGGGCGCGTCGAAACCCGGGATCAGACCCATGAGGTTCATGCCGAAAATGTAGATGAACATACCGGCCAGCAGGGGCACGTATTTGCGCCCCACCTCGCCCATGGTGGAACAGACGAAGCGTTCAATGGTGTCGACGAGCGCCTCGAAGAAGTTTTGCAGGCCCCCCGGCACAAGCGTCAGCCGCCGGCGCATGATCAAGGCCACCGTGAAGAGGATGGCCATGCAGACCCAGGAATAAAAGACGTGTTTGAATTCGATCACCTGTCCGCCGATGGTGATCTCGTCCATGCCCATAAATGTGGAAAGCAATACCGGATGCGGCAAACCACCTGCCATGAGCCAGCCTCCTGTGTGGATACAAGCTGAACCGTGTTTTCAAAGGCCGCGCGGCGCGAATGCCCGAGGCCTTTCCCCCAATGAAGTGTTCCGTCCGGCGGCTCCGCCGCCCGCTGCCTCAGCGCCGTGCGTTACGCGAAGCCACGGCGAAGGTTATCAGAGCCGTGGCCGCCCCGGCGGTCAGGCCGCCCAGAATGGCCGTTACCGGCGCTTTGCAGACTATCAGGGCCCAGTAGAGCAGCCCGCCCAGCAGCAGCAGCCTGCCGCCCCAGCGCAGCAATACCACGCGTAAAAACGCGGTGCTGTATTCGCCCAGGCCCGCGCGCAGGAAAAAGCGCGCCAAGCTCCAGAACGTCAGGGTCATAATGCCCAATCCCACGCCGAACCAGAAAAACCAGGGCGTCGCGCTGAAAGCCGCGCCGCCGCCCAGCAGAAACAGGGCCGTCAGCAGCAGTTCGTTGCGCACCAGCGGCCGGATGACCGGGTGCCCGATGCCCCGCCGCCAGAGCCAGGCGTCAAGGCTGTGCGTCATGGTTTTCAGCGTCTGCGCGGTCATTTGTCTCTCTGGTTCCCTGCGTTGCGCCCGCCCCGGTGCCGGTCTGCCGCGTCGGCATGCCGGACGTCGGGCTGAGGCCCTTGCGGCGGGCGTCTTCAGCCGCCATTTTTTTCAACAGATGCTGCGTGTCCCGGTAGACATTCAAAAAACCGGCGGCAATGCCCAGCAGCAGGAAAAACAATTTGCACCAGGGGCTGGTATCCAGCCAGTAATCCAGGCCGTAACCTATGGCGAAGCCCACCAGCGGCCCGCTGACCAGATGCAGGCCGATGACCCCGGTGGTTGCCAGGGCTTCCATGCCGCTCTGCTGTTGTTTGAGAATATCCTTGAACGACATGGGCCGCCTCCGCGTTGTGTCAGCGGCGCGCACATCTTTTACATCCGCGCTGTGGAACCCTTCTCAGGTGTGGGCGTCAGTTCCCGCTGTCACCCGGCAAATCCTATGTTTGCTATGATTTTGCCCTAACGCTGTGTAAATTATCACAGCCTCCACGGCGCGTCAACGGCTTTGCGCTGAAACATTCGGCATCTGCGCATATTTTCGCCGTACGCGCGGGCCTGCCGGGGTTGTTTTTGACCTTTTCAGGACTTAAGCCGCCAGAGGCTGAGGCATTCCAGGTGCGGCGTATGTGGAAAAAGATCCACGGCCGCCAGCCGTTCCAGGCTGTAGCGCGCCTGGAGGCCGTCCGCGTCCCTGGCCAGGGTGGCCGGGTTGCAGGATATATAGAGGATAGTTTGGGGCCGCAGCGCCAGCAGGCCGTCCAGAACCCGAGGGGCGAGACCGGCGCGCGGCGGGTCGGCCAGTACCGTGTCCCAGCCGGGACCGCGCCGCTCACGCCGCAGCCGGTCCAGCAGGGCCGCCGCATCGCCCGCTTCGTAGCGGCACCGGGTCAGTCCGCCGCGTTCCGCGTTGCGCCGGGCCAGAGCCACGGCGCGTTTGTCGCATTCCAGGCCCAGAAGCCGATCGTAGTCAGGAGCCAGCAGTTGCCCCGGCGCGCCCACGCCGCAGTAAAGGTCCAGCAGGGATGCGCCGTTTTCCGCGCCGCCGCGCGTCTGCCGGAGCATGTCCTGAGCCAGGCGGGCCAGATTCTGCGCGGCTCTGGTGTTGACCTGAAAGAAAGAAGCCGCGTCCAGGGCGAACAGGCAATCGCCCAGCGGCAGGTGGAGCAGGGCGGCCTGCGGATCTTCCCCGCCTCTCCCGTTAAGGCAGAGCACGCGCCGCTCACCGGCGGCCAGGGCATCGGGGCTTTGCCGTTCCTCATGGACAAAGGCGGCCAGGTCCGGAAAGCCGCCCAGCAGCTCTTCGCCCAGAGCGCGCGCGGCGGCCCGTCCGTCCGCACCGCCGGGACTGGTTACGCACAGGGCCCACCAGCGTGGCGCGGGGTCGTCTTCCCGTCTGCCGCTACGCAGAACCAGGAAGCGCCAGAAGCCGTGCGATCCGGCTGCATGGGTCTTTTTGTCCCGGCCAGGGCCGCGCCGTGCGGGCGGAGCGGCATAGGGGGCGAGGCCGCTCTGTTCCGCCGAGCGACGGGCAGCGGCCAGAATGTCCTGAGCCCCGGCGGGCAGCAGCACACAGTCCGGCACCGCGATGACTCCGGCGCCGCCCCGGCGGCGCTGCCCCAGAATCAGATTGCCGCCCGCGTCCCGGCCAAAGGCGAATTCCATCTTGTTGCGGAACGCCGCCTGCTCCGGGGAAGGGTGCGGCGGCTCCAAAACCGCTGCGAGCATGCCCCGGTCCAGATGCCCGATGCGGGCCAGGGCCGCCAGGGCCAAATCTTCCTTCCAGCGCAGCTGCGCCGGGTAAGGCATGATCTGCAGAGGGCAGCCGCCGCAGATATGCTGGTGCGGGCAGAGCGCCGGCACGGCGTCCGGGGCCGGGCGCAGCACGTCCAGCAGGTCGGCCTCCACAAGGCGGGTCTTGCGCCTGACGACCCGCGCGCGGACAATCTGCCCCGGCAGCGCGCCGCTCACAAAGACCGCCGTGCCGCTTCCACGGACTTCGCCGTTGTGGCCTGTCTCCGGCAGGCGGGCGATGCCGCGTCCGTCGTGGGCCAGGCTGTCCACTGTCAGGGTGAGGATTTCGCTCATGGCGGCAAGGTAGCAGCGCCGGGGCGGTTTTGCCAAGGCCATGCCGCCGGATTTGTCCGGCATTCCGGCCGGGAAAAACGTCCGGATAAAAAAGATCGGGGCCCGGGTCTTGACATTTTCCGTTCCATCGGGCAAATATGCCTTTCTCTTTTTGGAGGTTGATCATGTACGCGATTATCGAGACCGGCGGAAAACAGTACCGCGTCGAAGAAGGTTCCAAGATTGTTGTGGAAAAGCTCGCGGCCCAGGCCGGCAGCGATGTTACCTTGGATAAGGTGCTGATGGTCGGGGGCGCGGACTGCAAAGTGGGCGCTCCGTACTTGGCCGGCGCCGCCGTGACGGCGGAAGTGGTGGAACAGGGGCGCGGCCCCAAGGTCATGGTGTTCAAACGCAGGCGGCGTAAGGATTCCAAAACGCTGCGCGGTCACCGTCAGGACTGCACCACCATTCGCGTCAAAAGCATCAACAGCTAGGCTGGCCTTTCGAAACGGGCCCTCCGTTTTTCGGTCGGCTTCCGGAAGCGGTCCCGCATCGGGTCGCGATTCAGGGCCGAAGCCGGGGCGGAATGGGCAAGGTGTTTCGAGAGTTCAGCGTTCAGGAGGCTATCATGGCTCATAAGAAAGCAGGCGGCTCTTCGCGCAACGGCCGCGACAGCGCGGGTCAACGCCGCGGCGTCAAGCGTTTCGGCGGTCAGCATGTGCTGGCGGGCAATATTCTGGTACGTCAGCTGGGCACCGTTGTGTATCCCGGCGCCAATGTAGGCATGGGCAGGGATTTTACCCTGTTCGCCAAGGTGGAGGGCGTGGTGCGTTTTGAAAAATATATCCGCAAGCGCCGCGTGTTGACGCGCGTGCATGTGGAAGCGCCCGCTCAATAAAGCGCCTTCGCGTGAAAATTTCAAAGGGAAGGAGCCGCCCTCAGGGGCGGTTCCTTCCCTTTTGTCTTTTTTCCGGGCATACTGAAAACGTTTGCCGCGAAATGCGGGCATGCGGGTTTTGCCCCCGTAAACGAACATTTCAAGTGCTTATCTTGTTTGAATAACATAAATCCGGGGCCATGATGCCCCGGTCAGAGGCAACATAGTATGAGATTTGTGGATGAAGCGAAAATTCAGGTCCGGGCGGGCAAGGGCGGCCACGGCTGCGTGTCCTTCCGGCGAGAGAAGTTTGTGCCGCGCGGCGGCCCGGACGGAGGCAACGGCGGAGACGGCGGTTCCGTCTATCTGCGGGCCGACAACCGTCTGCTTTCCCTCTATGACTTTCGTCTGAAGCGGCTGTATGAGGCCCAGAACGGCCAGCCCGGCCAGGGCAGCCAATGCGACGGCAAAAAAGGTACGGATCTGGTGCTGGGCCTGCCCGTGGGCACGCTGGTTTTTGCCGAAGGGCCGGAAGGCGAGCGCCTGCTGGCCGACCTCAGCGAACCGGACAGCCTTGCGCTGGCGGCGCGCGGCGGACGCGGCGGCAAAGGCAACGAGCATTTCAAGTCCGCCACCATGCGTGCGCCGCGCTTTGCCCAACCCGGCGAACCCGGCGAGGAGCTGAACCTGCGCCTGGAGCTGAAAATCCTGGCCGACGCCGGACTCATCGGTCTGCCCAACGCGGGCAAGTCCACGTTCATTTCGCGGGTTTCGGCGGCACGTCCCAAAATCGCGGCCTATCCTTTCACCACCCTGACGCCCAATCTGGGCGTGATGATCGACGAAGTGGATCCGGACAAGCGCATGGTCATTGCCGACATCCCCGGCCTTATTGAGGGCGCGCACGCCGGGCAGGGCCTGGGGCACCGCTTTTTGAAGCATGTGGAACGCACCCGCTTTCTTGTGCATATGTTGAGCATTGAGGATGTGGACGACGCGGATCCCTGGGCCGGGTTTGAACTGGTCAATGAGGAGTTGCGGCGTTTCGATCCGGAGCTGGCCGAGCGGAGGCAGATTGAAGTGGTCAATAAAATAGACCTGGTGGACGAGGAGCGCCTGGAGACTCTGAAAGCCCGCGCCGAAGCCGACGGCCGGAAGATATTCTTCATTTCCGCCCGCGAAGAGCAGGCCCTGGAACCGTTGGTGGCCGAACTCTGGCGGCTGCGCGACGAGCTGGCTCGCCACGAGCCCCTGCTGCGATATGAGCGGGAAGAGGCGGAAGCGGACGAGGAATTCCCGGACATTGAAGTGATCTACACGCGCGAGTGAGACTGTTCCGGCGGTGTGTCCGGCGGAAAGCGCGGACGGCCGGGGCGGAAGCGGCACGCGTTGTGCGGGCAATTGCAGCGGAGGCGGTGATGGAAAGGCCGGAGGATTGGCGGCAGGAGCGGGCCCGTGTGCTGGCACAGGCCCGTGTGGTGGTGATCAAGGTAGGCAGCGCCGTGCTGACCGACGCCCAAGGGCTCAGCGCCGCCGTGCTGGACAGTCTGGCCGGGCAACTGGCCGGGCTGCGCCGCCCGCCCGGCTCGCAAGCCGGTGCGCAAGGCAATCTGTCCGGCGAGCGGCGGCTGGTACTGGTTTCTTCCGGCGCTGTGGCCGCCGGGCGGGCGGCCCTGGCTGTGCACGGCAGGCAGGTGGAAGCCACGGGCCTGGCGGCCCGGCAGGCCGCCGCCGCCGTGGGCCAGGGCCAGCTGATGCGGGCCTGGGACGCGGCTTTTCACGCCCACGGCATGCCCACGGCCCAAGTGCTGCTGACCCGCGACGACCTGCGCGCCCGCCAGCGCTTTCTCAACGCCCGCAACACCTTCGCGGAACTCCTGCAGTGGCGCGTGCTGCCCATTGTCAATGAAAACGACACGGTTTCCGTAAGCGAGCTCAAGTTCGGCGACAACGACTGCCTCGCCAGCCTGCTGGTCAACCTCACGGGCGCGGACCTGTTCATCAATCTGACCTCGTCGCCCGGCGTGCTGGCCGCCAATCCCCAGCAGCAACCCGACGCGCCGGTCATGGACCATATCGAGGACGTGGCGGCCCTGGATCTCAGCCAGCTCTGCGGCGGCAAAACTTCCGTGGGCACGGGCGGCATGTATTCCAAACTGCTGGCCGCCCGGCGCGCCGCCCAGATCGGCGTGCCCACCCTGATTCTGCCGGGCCGCGCGCCCGACGTGCTGACCCGCGTCTTTGACGCGGCGGCGCTGGATGCGGCGGGCGGAACCCCGGCGGCAACGCCGGGAACCTGGGTGCGTCCCGCGGGGCACGCCATACCGCGCCGCAAGTTCTGGCTGGCCTACCAGTCGGAACCGGCGGGCAACGTCACGGTGGACGCGGGCGCGGCGCAGGCCCTGCTGCGCAAGGGCGGCAGTCTGCTGCCCGGCGGCGTGCGCCAGGTGGAAGGCGCATTCCAGAAAGGAGCCCTGGTGCGCGTGCTGCACGAGGGGCAAAGCCTGGGCGTGGGCCTTTCCAATTACAGCGCGGCGGACCTGAAGAAAATCATGGGGCTCAAGCGTCACGAGGTGGCGGCCATTCTGGGCGACGCCCACTATCCGGAAGTCATCCACAGGGACAATCTGCTGCTGGACGCGGCGGTATAGAGCAATCCACGTTTGACACGTTTGAAATGCGTGCATCGCTCTGACGCCGCGTGTGAACGACCGCGCCGTCTGGCGGCCGTCTTGGGGGGAGGAGGCATGGGGGCATCGGCAACGGGATCAGGAACAGGCGGGACGGGACGGGGAGCGCGGGATCTTTTCGCCTCCCGGCTCGGCGTGCTGGCGGCCACCCTGGGCTCGGCCGTCGGCTTGGGCAATATCTGGAAGGTGCCCGCCCTCACCGGGCAGCACGGCGGCGCGTCCTTCCTGCTGATCTACGTGCTTTCCACCATGCTGGTGGCCCTGCCCCTGATGATCGTGGAAATGATCATGGGGCGGCGCACACGCGCCAATGCCTATAGAACCTTCACCCTGCTGACCCCGCGCCGGGCCTGGTGGGTGACGGGCGCGCTCTCGGTACTGGCCGCCGCGCTGATTCTGGCCTTTTACAGCGACGTGGCGGGCTGGGTCTTCGCTTATGTGCCCAAGGCCCTGAGCGGCGGCGTGGCTACCACGGATCCGCTGGCGGCGGCCCGCATTTTCGAAGAACTGCTGGCAAGCCCGTGGGAAAGCCTGCTCTGGCAATGGCTGGTGCTGGGGTTCATCGCGGCCGTGATCATGCGCGGGGCCTCGGGGGGCATCGAACGCGTCACGCGCGTGCTCATTCCCCTGCTTTTTCTGCTGCTGGTGGCGGTCTGCATCCGCAGCCTGACCCTGCCCAACGCCGGTGCGGGCCTGCGCTTTCTCTTCATGCCCGACTTCGCGCGCATCAACGGCGAAGTGGTGTTGATGGCCATGGGTCTGTCCTTTTTCAAAATGTCCATCGGCTTCGGCTGCATGATCACCTACGGCAGCTATTTCCAGGCCGACACCCGCGTGCCCGCCCTGGCCCTGCGGGTGATGGTCTGCGACCTGCTGGTCTCCCTGCTGGCGGGCGTGGCCGTGTTTCCGGCGGTGTTCAGCTTCGGCTTCGAGCCCACGGCGGGCACCAGCCTGCTTTTCCTGACCATTCCGGCGGTCTTCGCCTCCATGCCGGGCGGGCAGTTCTTTACGGCGATCTTTTTTGTGCTCTCGGCCGTGGCCGCCATCGGGGCCATGCTCTGCCTGCTGGAAATTCCCGTGGCCTGGCTGCTGGAAACCTGCAAGCTGCCCCGCCCCAGGGCCACTCTGCTGGTGACGCTCGGCGTGGCCGCCCTGGGCGTTCCGCCCACGCTCTCCACCGGGATCTGGGCCCCGGAGACCGTCTTCGGCCTGTCGTTCTTTGACGCCTATGATTTCGCCACGTCCAACCTGCTGCTGCCGGTCTGCGGCCTGCTGACCAGCCTGTTCGCGGGCTACGCCTGGCCGGAACGGGAATTCGTCGCGGCCCTGACCAACAACGGCAGCCTGCCGCTGCAAGGTCTGGCGCGTCTGCTGCGTCTGGCCTGCCGTACGGTGACGCCTTTGCTCATCGCCATTATTTTGCTGCACGGCCTGAAGGTATTTTAAGCGGATCAAACGGGAAGAAGCCCCGAGGGCAATGCCGGAAAGCCGGTCCGGAGGCAGCCCGATCAGGCCCGCTCTGGGGACGTTCCGTGCCATTCAGGGCCGGTCCGCGTCAGCCTCGGCCTGGGCCGGGACTTCACGGGCCAGGGCTTCGCGTGCCAGTTGGCTGACGCTTTTTTCATGGAGTTGCCCGCCGTCGAAAAGTTCGCAGATTTCTTCATGCCCGGCGTCGGCCAGGCGGCGCAGGGCGGGCGTGTCCATGAAATCCGGCGGCAACTGGGCCAGAGCCCAGGCGGCCATGCCCCGGCAGATCACGTCGTTGTCCTCCAGGCCTTTGCGCAGCCAGGGTCGCGCGCCCGCGCAGAGTTCGGGCCTGGCCTGGGCCAGACGGCCGACGGCCCAGTAACATGAGCGGCGCAGCAGGTCGTTGTCGCAGTAATTGTCGTCCCGGCCCAGGTCGATGAGATAGGAAGCCAGCACGCGGTGAAAATCCTTGGCCAGAGCCGGGCTGGCGGCCAGGCTTTCGCCGAAGGCTTCGGGAATGCCCCAGCCGATGTTGCCGGATTCTTCATTCATATGCCACATGAAGCGGCGGATGATGTTGCGGGCCGCCTCGGAATCGCGCCCGGCCAGCCGGGCCGTGGTCAGGCCCAGGGCCACGGCGGCCCGGTGCATGGTCTGCGGGCCCAGCAGCAGGAAGGAAAAAAGCGGCCCCACATGGGACGCGCCGCCTGCGGCGATTTCTTCCAAATGATCCCGCCACTGCGGACTCTGCAAATATTGTTTCAATTGCTGCTTGGTTGAACGCATCCTGGGCATGGCTTTCCTCCGCTGGTTTAAAATGCGGCCACATCCAGAGTTACGACTTTTTCAGCGTCTGGCAAGCCGCCATGCCTACAGCGTGCAGAAGAAGACAACCCAGAACGGCACGCTGAAATCCAGGATCATGGCGTGCACGATGGAGACGAAAATCCAGTCCCGGCCCGCGTAGCGGGCGATGATGGGCAGAGTGGTGTCCATGGTGGAGGCTCCGCCGCAGGAAATGGGGGCCAGCGGCCCCAGCAGGCGCACCAGCAGCGGCGTGCCCACCAGGGTCAGGATTTCGCGCAGGATGTTGCTGAGCAGGGCCACGGTGCCCAGCTCCGCGCCCTTGTACTGGGTGATGAAGATGGAGGAAAGGGAGTAGTAGGCGAAGCCCGCGCCCACGGCCAGGCAGTCGGCCAGGCTGTAGGCCAGAAAAAGACTGGCCGCGGCCACGCCCGCGAAGGTGCCCACAGTGGTGGCCAAGGGGAGCAGCAGCACGCGCGGGCGCAGGGTGCGCAGAATCTCGCTCAGCCGCCGGTCCGAGCCGATGGACAGGCCCACCAGTCCCATGAGCAGCCAGAGCACATAGAGCGTGGCGTCGTGCTCCACAAAATAGCGGGGAATCAGGCCCAGTCGGGCCAGACCCAGCCCCGCGCCGAAAAAAGCCAAAATCAGCAGGCTGCCGGACATACGGAAAAAAGCCCCTCCGGGTCTTTATGGACTGGTGACAAAGCCCGCTTACGCGGTATTTGCGCCGCCATCGGCTCGTGTTCAGAAAAATTTGCCGCACGGCGGCCCGTTACTCGCCGTCGTGCGGCGGGTGTGCATCAACAGGAGTTTTTCGGGCATTGCCCGCGCCCGGGGCTGCGGGGAAATCGCGGAACCAGCGCCGGATCACAGCCACGCAGGCCAGGGACCCGGCCACGCCCGCCAGGGTCAGCAACAGGGCTTTGCCGCCCAGCAGCGGCAGGTTGTTCATCAGTTCCCTATTGCCGCCCACGGCCACGCCCAGGGAAAAGAGCAACAGCATGATGGCCGGTGAGACGCAGCGGGTCAGCAGGCCGAGCCTGGCCCGGCCGCGCAGCAGCCAGCCCAGGATCATGCCCAGCAGCATCAGGCCCATGGCGATGAACATGTTTTTTCTCTCTTTCCTGGGGGCTGTTTCTAACCTGTCCTTTCGCTCTCTGCCGGCGTCCGGCTCGCCCCGTGCGAAGGCGGGTTTAAATATGCTCCCTCCGCCCAGGCCTCGCCTTGTTTGAACCGTCGCGACGAAGGAGCTTTAGCCGTAGACGAACCTTGTGATCCGTAACGCAGCTTCGCCGTGGACGGCTCAAGCAAGCCGCCCACGGCGACGGCTGGCGCCCTTGGCGGAGAACGAAAATCCTCATTCAGAACTAGCCGCCAGAGCGGGATGTTTTTCAGAGCGGACGTGACGCAGCCGGAAGACAAAAGAACTTATTCCAGGAACAGCCTTCAGCTCCGGATGACATGGCGTAACGCCTGCCGCAAAAAGGCCAGCATGGCCCCATAGCGCTGCTCCTCGTGCAGCAGATATTCCACATCCCAGAGCACCCAGATCAGATGCCCGCGATGGCGGGTCTGCTGCAGGGGGCGGAGGCCGCCCGGCAGGGCCAGGGCCTTGGCCGCCGCCGAGCCCATGACCACCACGCCGCGCGCGCCCAGCGTGCTCACGCCGGACCAGAAGACGTCGGCATGGGGCGCGCAGTTCTCCGCGTCCGGAGCGCCGGCCGCGTCTTCCGGCGGCAGGCAGGCGGGCCAGAACGTATGCGTGCCCGCCGGATGCCCCAGATCGCCCAGCAGACGTTGCAGGAAAGCCCGCCGCGCCTGACGCTGCTCGTCATGCGCGCCGCAGAGATCCCTGCCCAGATTCCAGTAGGTCCAGACCACCAGGCCGGGCCGGGTGGCCGCCAGACGTCCCCGCCAGGGCGCGGGCCAGACGTGCGGCGGCAGGGGCCGCCAGCGCTCCCCGGCGCGGGCGCTTTCCCGTTGTTCCGGGGCGCTCCCTTCCGGCGCGGCGGGAGCCATTTGGCGGGCCGGACGCGACCCTTGCCGGGCTGGCTGAACGGACCGGGCGGCCGGGGCGGCGGCCCGCCTTGGCTGGGCGGGCCGCAGGCCAGGCTCGGCGCAGAATGAGCAGGCCGGTGGCGCGTCCTCCGGCAGCAGCAGGCAGCGCAGGCCGTGGCCCTGCCAGAGCGCGCCCAGCGGATTCAGATCCGCAAAAGCCATGTGCAGAGCTCCCAGGCCACATCGGCCTTGCTTTGTGAGGGCCAGATTTCCTCGCGCCCGCGCGCGTCCGCCACGGCCATGCTGTTGGTGGGCGTGCCGAAGCCGCTGTCCACGGCATTGACGCGATTGGCCGCCAGCAGATCGGCTTTTTTGCGGGCCAGTTTGGCGCGCGCCAGGGGCAGCAGGGCGTCCATGTCCGGCGCGGTCTCCGCCGCGAAACCCAGCACCTTCTGGCCCGGACGGCGCACGGCGGCCAGGCTGTGCAGAATATCCGGATTGGGCCTGAAATCCAGGCTGAAGCCGTCAGGCGCCTCGGATTTCTTGAATTTGCGTTCCCCAAGGGGCGCGGGTGAAAAATCGGCCACCGCCGCCGTGAACATGCCCATGTCCATATCCGGCCAGAGGCCGCGCGCGGCCTCGTACATCTCGCGCGCGTTCGTCACGTTGCGCCGTTGCACGCCTCGCGGCAGAAAAACGCTCACCCCCGGCCCGCAGATTG
Source organism: Desulfovibrio sp. (assembly GCF_018379785.1). Taxonomy (GTDB): domain Bacteria; phylum Desulfobacterota; class Desulfovibrionia; order Desulfovibrionales; family Desulfovibrionaceae; genus Desulfovibrio. The sequence goes on along the minus strand of NZ_JAGZUV010000021.1, from coordinate 29,064 downwards.
CCGTCACTTCGGCCCCGCGCAGCCAGGCGCACACGGTCAGGGCCGCTCCCATCAGCCCGCTGGAGGGATTGGACCAGAAGCGCACGCCGTCCCAGGCCTCGCGCGTGGGGCCCAGAGTGACCATGACCCGCAGACCGGCCATATCCTGAGGGGACAGGGCTTGCAGCCCGGCCAGAAAAATTTCCGGCAGGGCGGCCAGACGCCCTTGGCCGTCGTCGCCGCAGGCCGTGCCGCCGTTGTCCGGCCCCACGAAACGCGCGCCGCGCTGCTCCAGAAGAGCCGCGTTGGCCCGGGTGGCCGGATGGGACCACATCCGCGGGTTCATGGCCGGGGCCAGGACCAGCGGGCCGTCAAAGGCCAGAGCCTGGGCCGCCAGCATGTCCGAGGCCGCGCCGTGGGCCAGACGCGCCAAAACATCGGCCGAGGCCGGGGCCACGACCAGGGCCTCGGCGCGCTGTCCCGGCTCCAGATGGGAGAAAGTATCCTGACCGGCTTCGAACATGCCGCCGTAGACCGGCATCGCGCCCAGGGATTCGAAGAGCAGGGGCGTGACGAAACGCCGGGCCCCGTCCGTGAGCGTGGCTGAAACATGGATGCCCAGCCTGAGCCAGGCCCGCAGCAAGTCGGTGGCCCGGTAGCAGGCCACCGAACCGCAGACCCCCAGATGCAGGCGTTTATGGGCAAAGCGCGTGCTCCGGTCAAAAGGCGTGGCAAGGGATACGGCCGGGGCCGGGCTCACAGCGCGCGCTCCTGCAGGCCGCCGGACGTGCCCGCAGCACCGGAAGCACCGGGACCACCAGAGCCGGCGGGAGCTCCCGCGCCCCACTGCTCCGTGGTGCCGGGCGGCGGCGTGGGCGCGCTCTGGCCTGGTTCGTTGCCCAGGGGCGCGTATTCCTCGCCGGACAGTTCCGCGCCGCTGTCCGCGCCGCCGGGCAGACTGAGGGCCGAACCGTCGGGCAGGCGGCTGCCCGCCCAGATCTCCAGAATGGTCAGGACGGTCTGACGGCGGAAGGCCAGCACCGCCAGGCTGTTGCCCTTGTCATAGACGTAGAGAGAGCGGTCCCCCTTGCGCAGGGAGAGCCGCAGCTGCCAGCCCTGGCTTTGCAGGGCCGTGAACATGCTCTGGGCCGCCTGCGAGGCGTCCACATTGCCGCGCAGGGTTTCCAGGCCCTCGCGCTCCCCGTCCGCGCCGTAATTCATATAGCCGTGCGAGGCATAGCGCTGCATGCCGGTGGGCAGGGGCACGTTCAGCAGCTGGCTGGACGCGGCGTCCGCGCCGCCGGTGAGCGGGTCGTTGGAAAAGGGATTGCCGACGCCCATGGAGGCGCAGCCCTGGGCTGCGGCGAGGACCAGCCCCAGAGCGAGGGTGACAAGCGTGCGTCGCATGGCTATACTCCTTAGCCCGGACATGACAGATTGTCCGGATTCAGGAACACAGCCTAGCCTCTCCGCCGCGCCCTGACAAGTCCGGCGGCGGGACGGGCGCAGCAACGAGGCCCGCCACAGCCATGATTCCCGACGAAGCGGATTTTTCTCTGAGCAGTTACCGTTTTGATCTGCCGCCGGAGCAGATCGCCCAGTTTCCCCCCGAAGAGCGGGGCGCATCCCGTTTGCTGGTCCTGCCGCGCAAGGGCGCTTCCGATCCCCGCCCTGAGCTGCGCCACGGCATGTTCGGCGATCTGCCCGACTGCCTGCCGGGCAATGCGCTGATCGTCGCCAACAATTCGCGCGTCCTGCAGGCGCGCCTGCTGGGTTCGCGGGCCACGGGCGGCAAGGTGGAATTCCTGCTGCTCACGCCTCTGCCCCTGGTCATGGAACGTGCCCGGCCCGACAAGCGCCCTGGCGGGCCCGGCGGCGCGGAGGCCTTCAGTGCGGAGGCCGAGGGCCTGGTGCGTTGCGGGGGCAGCGTGCGCGAGGGCGAAACCTTCGCCTTCGGCGCGGGCATCAGCGTGACCGTGCTGGAATCCGGCCCCTTCGGGCAGCGCCGGGTACGCCTGGCCTGGCAGGGCGATCTGGCCAAGGCCTTCGCGGCCACCGGGCATATCCCGTTGCCCCCCTATATCAAGCGCGCCGACGGCGAGGAAGACCTCAGCCGTTACCAGACCGTCTACGCCAGAAGCGACAAAACCGGCTCCGTGGCCGCGCCCACGGCCGGTCTGCACTTCACCCCGGCCATGCGTGAAAAACTGGCGGACCGGGGCTTTGAGTGGGCCGAGGTGACGCTCTATGTGGGCTACGGCACCTTCAGCCCGGTGCGTTGCGAGGACATCCGCAGCCACCGCATGCACCGCGAATATGTGGAAGTGCCGGAGGCCACGGCCGCGGCCATAGCCAGGGCCAAGGCCCAGGGCCGTCCCGTGGTGGCCGTGGGCACCACCAGCGTGCGCACCCTGGAGGGCGTGGCCGAGCTCTGCGGCCGGGTGCAGCCCTACACGGGCTGGACGGATATTTTTCTCTATCCCGGCAGGAGCTTCCGCGTGGTGGACGCGGTGCTGACCAATTTTCACCTGCCGGAATCCTCCCTGCTCATGCTGGTTTCGGCCTTTGCCGGGCGCGAGCGCATGCTGGCGGCCTATGCCGAAGCCGTGACCAGGGGCTACCGCTTTTTTTCTTACGGGGACGCCATGCTCATTAAATAAGGGCGGGCCCGGTTCTCCGGTCCTTTTCCGGCGCGGGAGTCCCCCGTGCTGTCGCTGATGTCTGAGTTGAAAAATCAGACATCCAAAACCCGTAGGGTTTTGCGGCGGCGCAGCCGCCGTGAGCCTGCGAAAATTGAGAGCATCCGATGCTCGAAATTTTCGCAATTGGGCACTAGTGAAATGTCACGCCTCACCTGCCGGTTCGGCGTGAAGATCACACAGCAAAACACGCGATTTTTGCTGTGCTTACGCCGCCTGCGGCGGCGCGCAACCCCTTGCGGGTTTGCGACATGTGTCGCTTGGCGCGACACTAGAAGGAGTGCAAAAAACATATGTCACGAGTAGTTTTTCTGGAAGATCGCTGCAAGGGCTGCCGGCTCTGTGTGGAGGTCTGCCCTGTCCATATTCTGCGTCCGTCAGGACGTTTCAACCGCCAGGGTTATGAAATCATGGAAATGAGCGGCCAGTGCACGGGCTGCGCGTCCTGCGCCGTCATGTGCCCGGACACGGCCATCCGGGTGTTCAGAAGCGTCAAAGCCGAAAACGCGGCCGAAGGAGGCGCGGTATGAGCGCATCACAGACGGAACGCGTGCTGATCAAGGGCAATGAGGCCGTGGCCTTCGGCGCGGTGGACGCGGGCTGCCGCTGTTATTTCGGCTATCCCATCACGCCCCAGAATGAAATTCCCGAAGCGCTTTCGGTGCTGCTGCCGGAGAACGGCGGCCAGTTTGTGCAGGCCGAAAGCGAAGTGGCCGCCTCCAACATGCTGCTGGGCGCGGCGGCCTGCGGCATCCCGGCCATGACTTCGTCTTCCGGTTGCGGCATCTCCCTGATGCAGGAGGCCATTTCCTACATGGCGGGCAGCCATGTGCCCGGCGTCATCGTCAACATGCAGCGCGGCGGCCCCGGCCTGGGGGATATCGGCCCGTCCCAGGGCGACTATTTTCAGGCGGTCAAGGGCGGCGGCCACGGCGACCACCGCAACCTGGTCCTGGCCCCGGCCACGGCGCAGGAGTGTTATGACTTCATGTTCCGGGCCTTTGCCCTGGCCTTCAAATACGCCAACCCGGTCATGGTGCTGGGCGACGCCATTGTGGGCCAGATCAAGGAACCCGTGCGCCGCGAGCCGCCCAAAGAGGCCATGCGGCCGGAGGCGATTCAGGGCACGGCCCGTGACTGGCGGCTGGAAGGCTACGGCAAACGCGGCCCCGCCGCCGCGCCGCGCCTGCTCAAATCGGTCTATCTGGCCGAGGGCGCCCTGGCCGCGCGCAATCGCCTGCTGATGGAAAAGTACGCGGCCATGCGCGCGGAAGCGGCCTTTGAACAGGTGGATGTGGACGACGCCGAGCTGGTAGTGGTGGCCTTCGGCTCCATGGCCCGCATCGCGCGCAGCGCCATCCGCCAGTTGCGCGGTCAGGGACACCGGTTGGGTCTGTTCCGGCCCGTGACCTTGTATCCCTTCCCGGACGAAGCCCTGCGCGCCCTGGCGCCGGGACGGCGTTTTCTGGTTATCGAGCAGAATACCGGCCAGATGGTCGAGGACGTGCGCCTGGCGCTCAACAGTGCGGCCCCGGTGGCCTGGCACGGGGTCATGCCCGGCCTGTTCATCGGCGCGGACGCGCTGACCGACCCCATCCTCCGGGTGCTCAAGGAGAAGAACTAATGACGCGGATTTCGGAAACGGCCGATGCGCTGCGCCCGCAGCCGGGCGAACGTCTGGTGTTTGACGTCACTCCCGTGCTCAACGAGTGCCCCACCCATTACTGCCCCGGCTGCCATCACGGCATTGCCCACCGCCTGGTCAGCGAGGTGCTGCATGAGCTGGGCGTGGCGGACAGAACCATACTGGTGGCCTCGGTGGGCTGCGCCACCTTCACCTACGACTATTTCAACGTGGACGGCCTGGAAGCGCCGCACGGCCGGGCCTGTGCCGTGGCCACGGGCGTGCGGCGCGCCCGGCCCGACGCCGTGGTCTTCACCTATCAGGGCGACGGCGACATGGCCGCCATCGGTTTGGCCGAGTCCCTGCACGCGGCCAACCGGGGCGAAAAGATCACCACCATCTTCATCAACAATACGGTCTACGGCATGACCGGCGGCCAGATGGCCCCCACCACCCTGGTGGGCCAGAAAACCACCACGACCCGGCAGGGCCGCTCCCTGAGCAACGAGGGCGGCCCGGTGCGCCTGGCCGAGATCATGGCCCAGCTCGAAGGCGTGGCCTATGCAGAGCGTTGCGCCCTGGATTCGGTCAAACATGTGCGGGCGGCCAAAAAGGCCATGCGCAAGGCTTTCGAGGTCCAACTGGACGGTCTGGGTTTCGGTTTTGTGGAGCTGCTTTCGGGCTGCCCCACCAACTGGCATCTGGACCCTGTGGCGGCCAACAAGCGCATTGCCGAGGCCATGATTCCGGTCTTCCCCCTGGGCGTGTTCAAGGACGCCACGGCCGGGGCCGGTCCTGTTGCGCCAGTTGCGGAGGACGCGCAGGCAAAGGAGGCCCCCCGTGGCTGAGTATCAGGACGTGATTATGGCCGGTTTCGGCGGCCAGGGCGTGATGCTGATCGGCAATCTGCTGGCGCAGGCCGGTATGGAACAGGGCCTGGAAGTGAGCTTCATCCCGGTCTACGGTGCGGAAATGCGCGGCGGCACGGCCAACTGCACCGTGGTGCTGGACAGCCACCCCATTGGCTCGCCCCTGGTGCGCGAGCCCTTGTCCACCATTGTGCTCAACGAGCCCTCGCTGGACAAGTTCCAGCCGCGCCTGCGGGCCGGGGGCGTGCAGATCGTCAACGCCTCGCTGGTCAGCCAAGGGCTGCTGGATGCCGGCCTGCGCAGCGTCTACATTCCGGCCAACGACATGGCCCATGAACTGGGCAACGTGAAGCTGGCCAATATGGTGGCGCTGGGGGCCTGGCTCAAGGCCACGGGCGCGCTGCCGCTCGCGGCGGTACAGGAAGCCCTCAAGCGGGTGGTCAGCGCGCACTACGCCAGGCTGATCCCGGCCAATGCCCAGGCTTTGGAAGCGGGCTACAACTTCGCCTGATACGGGCTGTCCGGCAGGATGGTTTCCGGCGGCTGGCCCGACTCTTGTGCACAGCCGGAAATGCCGCTGCTCCCGCCGGGGGCAGCGGCAAAACATTTTGGGAGAGAAACGATGCGCAAAATATGCGGGATATGTCTGGGCCTGCTCGTGGTTCTGTGTTCCCTTGCAACGGCGGACGCGGCGGAACCGCGCGCGGATCAGCAGCATATCGCGGACATGGTGGAGCTGTACCGTCAGTCCGTCATTCATGCGGATGATATCCATCGGGCTGAACAGGTCTGGCTGACCACGCCGCAGGCCAGCTTCATCCATCCGCGCGGCCATGAGCGCGGCTGGGAGGAGATAAAGAGGAATTTTTACGGCAAAACCATGCGCGACACGTTTTCACGGCGCGGGCTCCAGCTCACGACCGCGCCGTCCATACGTCTGCACGGCGATGCGGCGGTGGTGGAGTTTGACTGGGAATTCACGGCCACGCGCCGCCGGGACGGAAACATCCGGCATACGGCGGGCCGCGAAAGCCAGGTTTATTTCAGAACGCCGCAGGGCTGGAAACTCGTCCAGGTGCATTATTCCGGGCCGCCCGCGCCGTAACGCGACGCGCGGAGGCACGGCAGCCGCTATTTTTTGTGTTGCAGCACAAACATGAAGAAGTTGTCGCCGCGCTCAAGCCAGATGACCTTGGCCAGCTCGGGCCGGGTGGCCAGAAAGCCTTCCAGCGTGCGCAGAACGTCGGGTATTTTATAGTAGAAATGCTTGCCGTCGGGCGAAATGGCGGCCAGTTCCCTGCCCATGGGAATGATGAAGACATAGGCTTTGACACCGCCGTGCTCCGCCAGCTTGACCACGTCCACCTTGCCGTCGCCGGCCAGAGCCTTGAAACCGAAAGGCAGGTGTTTTTTGAGCCGGTTTTCCAGAGCGCGGGAAATATCGTCGGCCTTGCCCTTCTGATTGTCGTAGCCCGGGGCGAACTTGGGCATGTCGTCGCGCAGTTCAACGGCGCTGTGGGCCTCATACGCATCCAGCGGAAAGAAGTCTTCGCTCAGCATGCCGCCGTTCTTCAGGGTCATCACCCCCATGCCTTTTTCCCGTTCAATCCAGGGCGTTTTGCCCTTGGCGCGGAGTTTTGCCTCCACGTCGGCTTTATTGGCGGTGGGATAGGCGGAATCGCCGCTTACGGCGACGGCGGGCCTGTTCATAAGCAAGAGGAGCAGAGCGGCCGCGAGCAGACCGCAGATGAGGAGATGCAAGGGATTTCCTTTTTGGGACAAATGCATGGCGTGTCGCCTCCGTTGCGTATGCCGCCTGGCCGGGCGTTGCGCGCGGGCCGCTTTTCTTGCTGAAAAACGGCCCGCCGCGAAGGAATGTGTAAAAACTACAGGCCCTTGTCCTGCATCAGGCAGACCAGGTCGCAGACCCGGTTGGAATAGCCCCATTCATTGTCGTACCAAGCCACGGCCTTGACCATGCGGCCGTCCTGCACGGTCGTATAGGAGGCTTCCAGGATGGACGAGGCCGGATTGCCCTTGAAGTCCATGGAAACCAGGGCCTTGTCGTTGTATTCCAGTACGCCCTTGAGATAGGTGTCCGCGGCGTCCTTGAGCTTGCCCAGCAGGGTTTCGGTATCCGTCCGCTTTTCCAGAATGCCGGAAAAGTCCACCACCGACACCGTGGGCGTGGGCACGCGCAGCGAATAGCCGCTGAACTTGCCCTTGAGTTCGGGAATGACCTTGGCCACGGCCTGGGCCGCGCCCGTGGAGGTGGGGATGATGTTGCAGGCCGCGGCGCGGGCCCGGCGCGGGTCCTTGTGGGCCATGTCCAGAATGCGCTGGTCGTTGGTATAGGAGTGGATGGTGACCATATTGCCGATCTGGATGCCGAACTCGCGTTGCAGCACCAGGGCCACCGGGGCCAGGCAGTTGGTGGTGCACGAGGCGTTGGACACGATATGGTGCTTGGCCGGGTCGTATTGATCCTGGTTCACGCCCATGACGATGGTGATGTCCTCTTCCTTGGCCGGGGCGGTGATGATGACTTTTTTGGCCCCGTTGTCCAGATGCACGCCGGCTTGCGGCGCGGTGCGGAAAATGCCCGTGCTTTCAACCACCACATCCACGTCGTGCGCGCCCCAGGCCAGCAGCTTGGGGTCGCGCTCGGAAAAGCAGTGGATGTTCCAGTCGCCCACGGTCACTTCCTGGCCGTTGACCTTGGCGTCCAGATAGCCCCGGCCGTAGACCGAGTCGTATTCCGCCAGATGGAAGTTGGTTTCCGCGTCGAAGAGATCGTTGATGGCCACCACTTCCACGCGGTCCTTGTAGCTCTTGTGCAGGGCGCGGAAAACCTGGCGGCCGATGCGGCCGAAGCCGTTGATGCCCACTTTGACTTTTTTCATATGTATGTCCTCAACATAAAAAAGGAAAAATATCTCGTTGCCCGATTATGCAACAGGCCCGGATTTTTGTTCGCCGGCAAGGAAGGCCGGCTTCGCGTGCCGGGAGCGTGTCAAAACATGTGTGACCGGCGCGCGAAGCGAAGCCTGACGCCGCCGGCGGCAAAGGGCAGGGCCTGTTTAATCCTCGTAGACCGAGTAGGCATGCTTGGCCATCAGCTCGTAATTGTTGCGCAGTGCCTCGTGCAGGCGCGCGTTTTCAATGGCCAGGGCCGAAATGGCGGCCACGGCTTCCATAAAGGTCTGCTCGTCGGGGGTGAAATCGCGCTCCACGTCGGAATAGACGCGGATCAGGCCGATGGCCTTGCCGTCCGCCATGAGCGGCGCGGAAAGCACGGAGACCAGACCCTCGGCCTTGGCCGATTCGGGATACTGGAAGCGGCCGTCGGCCGTGGCGTCCTTGAGGTGGATGGTTTTGCCGGCCAGCACTTCGCCGTCCAGACCGCTGCGTTTGACCTCCACCGGACCCTTGCGCATGTAGGTGCCCGAAAGGCCGGAAGCCGCGCTGGGCAGCAGAAAGCGCCCGGTGCTGTCCAGCAGGCGGATGGTGCTGGCCTTGCAGCCCATGGTGGCGGCGGTTTGTTCCGTGATTTTATGCAGGACTTCTTTGGGCTCGAGGCTGGAGTTGATCACCAGCGCCACGTCCCTGAGTGCGCGAAAATAATCTTGTGCCATGAGTGCCTCCTTGAGGAACGCTGTGGACCGCGCCCGTCCGCCGAGGGCGGGGACGCGGCGGGAATGCCCGGGACAGTATAACGTTAAAACGTTACACTGCTCCGGCGGCTGCGAAAGCAGACGCCCGCGCCTGAACCAAGGCGGGACCGCGTTCCCGCCGCAGGTTGAAGACAGCGTCAACTTTGAGAATGTTAATTCTCAAAGGTAATCTGCTCTAATGACGGCGAAGGTCAAAACCTTTGCCTTTACTTTCTCAAGTATGCTCTATTTTTTATGCTCAAGCAACGCGCTCCGTTCGGCCGCTCCCGCCGGGGCAGAGCGGCTCGCGGCCGGGGTTCAGGCCTCCTTGCCGCCCAGCAGGCCCTTGGCCGGAGCCTTGCCGGGATTTTTCATGATCACCTGGCCTTCAATGACGCCGCCTTCCTCGGTGAGCAGGTTGGGCGTCTGCAACGTGCCCTCAAGCACGCCCGAAGCATAGACCACCACCCGGCGCTTGGCCGTGACCTCGCCGGAAAAGCGGCCCGAAAGCAGCAGTTCGCCCACATTCAGCGTGCCGTCCACTTGGGCGTCCTTGCCCACGTTCAGCGTGCCGTCGCTGACGATTTCGCCGGTGTATTTGCCTTCAATGCGCACCGTGCCCTTGAAGGTGAGTTTGCCTTCATACACGGTGTCGGAACCGAGATATGCGATTTCGTCCTTGCCCACGGGTACCCTCCATTTCGCCATTAGAGGGTGTCGTCATGAGTGTCTTTCCGGTTATCTCCGCGTCGAAATTCGCCTTTTATTCCGGTCGAGTACCATAGCTCTGCTGTTCTCATCCGTAAGCAGCTTCGCTGCAACGGCTGAGGCAAGAGTACACTTCCTTCATGCTTTAGCCGTTATGCGAGGAACGAGCATTACGGATAAAGACAGCAGCGCTAAAAGGCTCTTTCTCCTTGATATAACACGAAAATTCATCTCATGCGACACCCTCTGGAGCAGTTAACACTTATCCCTTGAACATGAAGCGCCGCATGGACACGTTGAGCACAATGCCCAGCAGCGTGAAATTGACCAGAGTGGCGCTGCCGCCGTAACTGATGAAGGGCAGGGGAATGCCCACCACCGGCATCAGCCCGATGACCATGCCCATATTGATGAAAATTTGCCAGAAGAAATAGAAGAAGACTCCCACCACCAGCATGCTGCCGAAGCGGTCCTTGGCCTGTACCGCCGTGGAGAAGATCGAGAGCAGGAAGAGGCAGAACAGGGTGACCAGGGCCACGCAGCCCACAAAGCCCCATTCCTCGCCGAACACGGCCACGGCGAAGTCCGAATGGCGTTCCGGCAGAAAGCGGAGCTGGCTCTGGGTGCCTTCCTTGAAGCCCTTGCCCCAGAGCTGGCCCGAACCGATGGCGATGCGCGACTGCAGAATGTGGTAGCCCGTGCCGCGCGGGTCGTTGCCGGGGTCCAGAAACGTCAGGATGCGTTGCCGCTGATAGTCGTGCATGCCCACGAACCACATGAAGGCCGCCGCGCAGGGCACGGCCAGCAGGCAGGTTTTGAGCACATAGCCCTTGAGCCCGTGGAAGAGGATCATGCCGCCCAGAATCAGCAGGATCATCAGAGTGGTGCCCAGGTCCGGCTGGGTGACGATCAGGGCGGCTGGAATCAGGCCCACAGTCAGCACGGCGCTGAAATCCTTCCAGCCCAGCGGGCGCCCGTCGCGGGCCAGCAGGCGAGCGGCCAGCACCAGCACGGCCAGCTTGGCCAGTTCCGAGGGCTGGATGCTCATGAAGCCCAGGGAGAGCCAACGCTTGGCCCCGTAGACGGTTTTGCCCGCCACGGGCACCAGGAGCAGCAGCGCCAGACTGATTAGAAAAAAGGGCCAGGCCAGGTTGCGCAATTGGCGATAGTCAAAGCTCATGGCCAGAAGCATGCAGGCCAGGCCGCACACGCCCCAGATCAACTGGCGCTGGTAAAAACCGGAAAAGGCCAGGCCGTCTTCCAGCCGCGTGCCGCTGGCGGAGTACAGATTGCCCACGCCCAGAAAATAGAGCAGGAACATGCAGGCCAGCAGGCCCCAGTTGATGTAGCTGAACAGGCGTTTATCCATGCGAGCTCCGGGCGGAGGAAATATATTTCAAACCTGTTCGACCTTCACACGAAGCGCGCCCGGCGCGGGCAGAGGGCGAAAAGACCATGACGCGGCATTTCCTTGCACTTGGCGCGGATGTCCGCTCTTCGCGGCCATTAGGGCGATGTGCCTGTTTCAAAGGTGAATTGCCCCAGGGCCTGTTAACGCTATAGAATTTTTGTTCGCCTGCAAGGAAGATAAACCTGCTTTGAGGGAGTGTACTCTTCTGGTACTCGACCGAAAAAGCAGGTGAAATCTGACGCAGCAGGAGGGCAAAAAGGCATAGCGTTAACAGGTCCTAATCCTCCCGCCCCCGGACAGGGCGCGGCGCTGTCGCCGGAGCCGGGGACGCGGGCGCGCCCGAATCCGGGCCGAAGATATAATCGTAAATCTTTTTGGCCACCGGTCCGGCCACGCTGGAACCGCCGCCGCCGTGCTCCACCATGACCACCACCACGTAGGTTTTGCCGTTCTTGGAGCCCCAGGTGGCGATCCAGGCATGGTCGCGCTGGGCGTACTCCATTTCCGAGGAGCGCACCCGGCGGTCTCCGGCGGTCATTTTCAACTTGACCACCTGGGCCGTGCCGGTTTTGCCGCCCATGTCCGCGTCCTTGCGGCCCACCACCCGCGCCGTGCCCACGCCCGCGGTCTTGCGCATGGCGTCCACCACAAACTTGAACGTTTCAGGCTTGGCCGGAATACGGCTCTGCACCACGCGCGGGGCGTCGTTGAGCAGTTGCGGCTTGAGCAGATCCCCGCCGTTGAGCATGGCCGCCACATAGACCGCCACCTGCACGGGCGTGACCAGGGTGTAGCCCTGGCCGATGGAGACGTTGTAGGTCTCGCCGCGCACCCATGGCCTGCCGAAGCGGCGCTTTTTCCATTCGCGCGAGGGCACCAAGCCGGATTTTTCGTGCGGCAGGTCAATGCCCGTGGGACGCCCGAAGCCGCAAGCCTTGGCAAATTCCTCCAGCTTGTCAATGCCCAGGCGCTCGGCCATGAGGTAGAAATAGACGTCGCAGGAGTTGACCAGCGCGCTTTCCATGTTCATGGCCCCGTGCCCGCCTTTTTTCCAGCAGCGGAAAATCTGGTTGCCCAGCTTGACCTGGCCGGGGCAGAACACGGTTTCGCGCGGATTGACGCCGCGTTCCAGAAACAGGGCGGCCATGGCCAGCTTCCAGACCGAGCCCGGCGGATAGACGCTCTGGATCACCCGGTTCTGGAGGGGAAAGCGATTGCTGGTGCGCAGGGCGTCCCAGTCCCGCTGGGAAATGCCCGCCGCGAAAAGATTGTTGTCATAGGCCGGGGAAGTGACCAGGGCGCGCAGCTTGCCCGTGTCCGGCTCCATGACCACCACGCAGCCCGCCTCGCCGCCCAGGGCGTCCCAGGCCGCCTGCTGCAGGCCCCGGTCCAGGGAGAGATGCACCTCATGCCCGCCGCGCGGCTCTTCGCGCAGGGCTTTGCCCAGCACGCGGGCGTGGGCGTCCACCTCCACGTCATAGAGGCCTTTGCGGCCGCGCAGCTGCTTTTCCAGCTCCAGCTCCAGGCCCTGCTTGCCCACCAGGTCTCCCATGGCCAGGGCCGGGTCTTTCGCCATTTCCTGCTCGTTGGCTTCGGCCACATAGCCCAGCACATGGGCGAAAAGTTCTTTTTCCGGATAACTGCGCTTGGTGCGGACCACGATTTCCAGACCCGGCCAGGCGTAGATTTCCGACTCGATGCGGGCCACCAGGTCAAAGTCGATGTCCGTGATCATCAGCAGGGGTTCAAAGGACTTCACCTTGAAGCGGTCCTGCTGGTATTTCTCCCAGATCTGGGGCAGCGGAATGCCGGACCAGGCGCTGATCTGGGCCAGGGTGGCCGGGATGTCGTGGCAGTCTTCGCGTACCAGGGACAGGCCGTAGGCCGTGCGGTTGTCGGCCAGCAGCTTGTCGCCGTCGTCCAGAATGCGGCCGCGCGGGGCGAAGATGCGCTCCTGGCGCAGGCGGTTTTCCTGGGCCTGGCGGGCGAATTCCTCGCCGCGGTGGACCTGGAGATACCAGAAACGGACCACAAAGACGAAGAACAGCAGGCCCACAAGGACCTGCAAAAGTACGGCACCGCCGCGCGGGGGCTGGTAGCCCTCGCTCTCCACCTGGATTTTGAGCCAGGAGCGGATGCCCTCTTTTTTTCGGGGCGGCCCGCCCGGGGCGTCGGGCGTGAAGAGGCGCTTATTTTTCTTCATCATCCGTGGTCCAGTGCCGCGTCGTGATCAGCAGACGCCAGGCGAAGGGCAGGAAGAGCGCCTGGATCAGGCTTTTGTCCAGCTCGTCCGGCACGTTGAAAGCGAGATTCTGCAGCGGGGCCATGAGCCAGGCCACGCCGTAATACGCGGCGCCCAGGCAGGCGGAAAGCAGAAAGATGAAAATGAAGTTCTCCACCTCGAACAACCAGCGGCCCAGCTTGAACAGCGCAATAACCGCAGCGTACCAGACGATGACCCCGCCGAACTCGCGGGTGCCCATGCCCTCCTGCAAGAGCACGAAGAGCGGCAGGAGCCAGAGCATGTTTTTGTAGTCCCGCTCCTGCAACAGGATGATAAGGCCCACCGCCAGCACGTCCAGACCCGGCACCAAGGCCTGCAGGCAGACGGCGATGGCCATGAAGAAAATCCACCAGCAGAAGTTGCGGAACTTGCTCATGGCGTCACGGCGGCGGGCGGCGCGGGCGGCCCCACGAAGACGGGCGGCGGGCCTTCGGGCTCGGGCTCGGGCTGGGCGATGCCCGTGGGCTCCAGCAGCAGCACTTCTTCAATATGTTGCAGATCCACCAGGGGCTCGGCGTAAATAGCCATGAACTGGGTGTAGTCCGAAGGGGCCACGCTGAGCACGCGGGCCACGGGAATGCCCTTGGGGTATTTGCCGTCCAGGCCGGAGGTGATCAGCACCTCGCCCTGTTTTACGTTGGCGTCGCGCTGCACGAAATTCACTTCCAGCCTGCGGCCCGTGCCCTGCCCCGCCAGGATGCCCAGCGCCCGGCTGTCCTGCGAGAAAACCGCGATGCGGCTGCCCGGGTCCGTGAGCAGCAGGGCGGTGGCGGTATGCGCGCTGGCCCGCAGCACCCGGCCCACCAGGCCCAGGTGGGTAACCAGCGGCGTGCCGGGCCGCCCGCCCGTGGTATAGCCCCGGCTGATGGTGATGCTGTCCAGTACGGCGTTGGGGCCCATGCGCCCGGCCAGCACGCGCGCGCCCAAGGGCCGCCAGCTGGCGTCCACCGGCAACTGGACCAGGGTGCGCAGGCGTTTGAGCTCGGCCAGATCCTCGCCGTTGGCCAGCAGACGGGATTCCAGATCCGCCACTCTGGCCTGGAGGCGCTCGTTTTCCTCGCGCACGCCCACCAGGTCGAAATAGCGCTCCCAGAAGCCCGTGCCCACGTCCTGGATGTAGCGCATGGGCTTGAGCACGGCGCCGCTCAGCTCCAGGCCGATATTGGCGGCGAAATCGTCCAGGGTGCGGGTGCGCTGGTTCCAGGAATACATACCCAGAAAGAGGATGAGCAGGACGCCCGCGAAAATCAGAATACGCCGCAATGACACAGAGTTATATCCGCCTCAGGCTCGATTGCATACACACGGGGCGACGTCGTGCCGGAAAGATGCTTCCGGCACGACGTCGCCCACGGAGAAAATACGCCACGAAGTTGTGGAAGGCCACCCGCTGTCAGTCGATGCAGACTTCTTTGAGGATGTTCAGGCTGTCCAGAGCCCGGCCCGTGCCGACCACCACTGTGGAAAGCGGGTCGTCCACCACGGTGATGGGCAGGGAGGTTTCCTCGCGCAAAAGCTGATCCAGCCCCTTGAGCAGCGCGCCGCCGCCCGTGAGCACGATGCCGCGGTCCACAATGTCCGCGGCCAGTTCCGGCGGGGTCTGCTCCAGGGCGATGCGCACGGCCTGCACAATGCTGTCCACCTGCTCGGAAATGGCCTTGCGCACTTCCTCGGAGGTGATGATGATGTTCTGCGGGATGCCCGTGACCAAGTCCCGGCCCTTGACCTCAATCTGCTGCTCCGGATCCAGGGGATAGGCCGAAGCGATCTTGATCTTGATTTCCTCGGCCGAGGATTCGCCGATCAGCATGTTATATTTGCGTTTGACGTGGGTCATGATGGCTTCGTCCATCTTGTCCCCGCCCACGCGCACCGAGCGCGAATAAACGATGCCGGAAAGGGAGATCACCGCCACTTCGGTGGTTCCGCCGCCGATGTCCACCACCATGTTGGAGGTGGGTTCCTGAATGGGCAGGTCCGCGCCGATGGCCGCGGCCATGGGTTCCTCAATCAGATAGACTTCACGCGCGCCGGCGGACTGGGCGGATTCCTTGACGGCCCGCTTCTCCACCTGGGTAATGCCCGTGGGCACGCAGATCATGATCCGGGGACGCACCAGGCGGCGCGAATTGTGCACTTTGGCGATGAAGTGGCGCAGCATGGCCTCGGTCACTTCAAAGTCGGCGATGACGCCGTCCTTCATGGGACGGATGGCCCAGATGTTGCCGGGGGTTCTGCCGAGCATGCGCTTGGCGTCGTGGCCCACGGCCAGCACCACGTTATTGCCGCGCGAATCCTTTTTGACCGCCACCACCGAGGGCTCGCGCAGCACAATGCCCTGGCCCTTGACGTAGACGCAGGTATTGGCCGTGCCCAGGTCGATGGCCAGATCGTTGGAAAACATCCCCAGTGCGAAATCCAGAATCTTGGACATTACTCTTGCTTGCCTCGCTGTGCTGGTATGCGTATGGTCCCGGCGGGCGGGAGCGGCACTCCGGAACCGTCGCGGCGGCAACGGCCCGGAAATAATTTTTTGTCGTCAGGCTGAAAACTGTTCGGCTAAAACGGGCGTGAAGTCAAGACGATGGGCGTGGGGTTCAAAATCTTTGTCCCGGCCGGCCGATTCCCGGATCGGCCGCGGAACGGCCCGTAATCCGCCCGCAAGGCGCGTTAGTATGGTGCGTTGGCATACTCTGGCCGCGTATTTCCGCCGCAAGTACGGCATGCGGGTGCAAAAAATTCCACTTGACGTCGGTTCGGCCTGTCCCAACCGTGACGGTCTGCTGTCCACGCAAGGCTGCATTTTCTGCAACGCCCTGGGGTCGGGCTCGGGCCTGGGCGGGCGCGGCCTGTCCCTGGCGGCCCAGTGGCAGGCCTGGCGGCAAAAGTACCACGCCGAGGATCCGGATCGCCGTTTCCTGGCCTATCTGCAATCCTTTTCCAATACCTACGGCTCCCTGGAGCGCCTGCAAGACCTGCTGCGCGCGGTCGCGGCCCTGCCGGACTGCCGCGGCCTGGCCGTGGGCACCCGGCCCGACTGCCTGAGCCCGGCCAAGCTGGACGCCCTGCTCCGGGCCGGGGCCGAAGCGGGCGTTGCGGAGATCTGGCTGGAGCTGGGCCTGCAAAGCGCCCATGACGCCACGCTGGCCCGGATCAACCGGGGGCATACGGCGGCCTGCGCGGCCATGGCCGTGACCGAAGCCGCCGCGCGCGGCCTGCTGGTCTGCGGGCACCTGATGGCCGGTTTGCCCGGCGAGGGCGAGGCGGACTTTCTGGAAAGCGTGGACTGGGCCGTGAGCCTGCCTTTGCACGGCCTCAAACTACACAACGTTTATGCGCCCGAGGGCACGGAACTGGCCCGCCGGTATCGGGACGGGCGCTACCAGCCCCTGGAGCGCGACGAATATGTGGACCTGCTCTGCGCGGCCTTGCCGCGTATTCCTTCCCGCGTGGTCATGCACCGTCTGCAAAGCGATCCCGCGCCCGGCGAACTGGTGGCCCCGGCCTGGGCCGCGCTCAAACGCCCGTTGATGACGGATCTGCTGCGCGCCCTGCACGCGCGCGATCTCTGGCAGGGCTGCCGGGCCGACGTGCCGGAAGGACCGCCCGCGTGGTACGGCGGGTAGGGGGGGAGGGCTCGCCCGCATACCGTTTATGCCTCCCTTTCGGGCGTGGGATTTTTCGCCCCGCTCCCGCTTGGGCCGCCCCCTCCCCCGGACCCCAGCCCCGCGCCCGAAGGGCGAAACATCCCTCATCCGGGCGGCAAGCCCGCCTCCCAGCGCCCTCCGCGCCTTGACCTTTATTCCGGCCGGAACTATGCAGATGGGCATCAATTCATAGTGGTTTCAACATATTTCGCGGGACGGCCGGGATGGGGATGGTGTGCTTTCTTGCGGCGCTGGGCCTGCTGGTGCTGGGCTACGCCGTGTACGGCGTTTTTGTGGAAAAGGTTTTCGGCATTGACCGCGCGCGGCCGACCCCGGTGCAGAGCAGGGCGGACGGCGTGGATTGCGTGGCTCTGCCCCCGTACAAGATCTTTTTCATCCAGTTGCTGAACATCGCGGGCCTGGGGCCGGTGTTCGGGCCCATTCTGGGGGCTGTGTACGGCCCCGCGGCCCTGCTCTGGGTGGTGTTCGGCTGCATTTTCGCGGGCGCGGTGCATGATTTCCTCACCGGGGCCATGAGCCTGCGCTACGGGGCGGTCTCCTATCCGGAGCTCATCGGGCGCAATCTGGGCAAATACGCGCGCTGGTTCATGCTGGTCTTCACCATCTGGTTCATGATTCTGGTGGGCGCGGTTTTCGTCAACGGCCCGGCCGGGCTGCTGGCCTTCAAGACCGGCGAGCTGCTGCGCTCCTGGGAGGGCGGCGCGGCCGTGCTGCAATGGCTTGAAAGCTGTCCTCCGGCCGCGCTCTGCGCCGGGGCGGACGGTACGGTTTCCGCGGGCAAGGTGCTGGCCCTGCTCTTTTCCGTCCTGATTTTCAGCTATTATTTCGTCGCCACTATTCTGCCCATCGACAAGATCATCGGCAGGATATACCCCTTTTTCGCCATCCTGCTGCTGTTCATGGCCTTCGGCCTGCTGGCCGCGCTGCTGCTCAATCCTCAGTACAGCATTCTGCCCAACCTGCGCCCGGCCGACTTTTTCACCAATCTGAACCCCAAGGGCGCGCCCCTCTGGCCTTTGCTCTTCGTGACCATCGCCTGCGGGGCCATCTCGGGCTTCCACGCCACCCAGTCGCCCATGATGGCCCGCTGCATGCGCTCTGAAGGACAGGCCCGGCTGATGTTTTACGGGGTAATGATCGCCGAGGGCGTGCTGGGGCTGATCTGGGTGACCATCGGACTTTCTTTTTACGGCGGAGACCCGGCGGCCCTGATGGCGGCCGGGACGCCGGCGGTGGTGGTTTCCAAGGCCTCCGAAGGCCTGCTGGGCGGCTTGGCGGGCGGCACTCTGGTTTTTCTGGGCGTGGTCATCCTGCCCATTTCCACCGGCGACACGGCCTTCCGCACCGGGCGGCTGATCCTGGCCGACGTGCTCCGCTTTGAGCAGGGCTCGCTGGGGCGGCGCATCGTGCTGGCCGTACCGCTTTTTCTGCTGGGCATTTACTTTGCCGTGGGCGACTTCACGGCTATCTGGATGGCTTTCGGCTGGACGAACCAGACCCTGGCCTGCGTGTCCCTCTGGGCGGCGGCGGTCTGGCTGCGCCGCCGCAAACGCCTGCACTGGGTGGTCACCGTGCCCGCGTTGTTCATGACCGCCGTGTGCGGCACCTATCTCTTTTACTTTGATAAATTCCCCTTCCACTGGCCCATGACGGCCTCGGTCTGCATGGGACTGGCCGCATCCGGGCTCTGCTTCGCGCTCTTTCTCGCCAGGGGCGGCAGGATGCCGGAAGGTGACGAGGCGAAGTTCTGACGCGGTATACATCGAAGGGGAGAGGGGAGTGGTTTTCCTCTACACCACTGGGACTACCCAAAGGCTGCCTTGAAATGTTCTGGATATTCCGGCCACCTCTGTGTAACCTTGGCACTTAACCACACCGCGTGTTTCTTCCCTACTATTCCAAATTCCGTTTCCTCTACAGGGGCGGCGCTTATCTGTGCCGCGGATCGTTACAGAAAAGGTAGGCCGGGATGATCTTTTTGTAGCTGCTATGGCCGATCTCGGGACGAATTTATTTGATATCCTATGGTGCGAGTCGGACGGCTTGCGAGACATGACGTCGCTATCTGAGTTTTTTTAGATTTCCATCTGCTCAACAGTATCGGGCTTGGCATTTTGGAGAAAGCATGTCGCTTCGTCTTGCAGATTTTATTTTTCTGCTTCTAGCCGCGTTGCTTTGTATGGCCGCTTACCACGGCACCTGGGCGCTGTCGCCTTCCGGCGTCTTCATGGATAGCGACCTTCAGAATTATACTCAGATTTTCGCGGCCCGTCTCGTTCCCGGTGACTTTGCGCATGACCCCTTGGTACATACATATAAAGCTTTTCCCGGAGAACCCAGCCTACTGACCCTGCTGGCTCGACTTTTGGAATGGGGCGACGGGGCGGTGGCGGCCATTTTTCGTGCCGGAGCCTTGGGTATTTGGTTGCATCTGGCGGCTTATTATATGCTGGGGCGCTGGTTGATCAAAAGCCCCAGCTTGGCCGCTTTGTTCAGCTTGGGCATGAGCGTGACCATCTATTGGGCCTTCGGCACATTCTGGGGAGCCACGCATGCTGATCCTGTGCCGCGCATCTATTACGCTGATCTTTTTCCGTTCTGGCTTATGCTGGGCTGCGCGGCCCTTCGCCGCCCAGGCCTGCGCCCCTTGCTTCTTTTCGCCATCGGTCTGTCCATTGTTGTTCATAGTGTTAGCGCCCTGACCTGTGCCGCCATGTTCTTCGCGGCATTTCTTCTGGCCCCCGGCGGCTGCTCTCTGGCACGCCATCTGGAAAATTCCGCTGTGACCGCTGGCGCTTTTCTGCTCTCGGCTTTGCCAGTTCTTGCCGTGACCATGGGACACAGTGTAACTTCCGATTCTGTGCATTACGCCCTCTTCCATGAAGTTTGGAATATGCGCGCCCTGGCAGACTGGAGCGATCCTTGGGGAGATCTGGGTCGCATTCTGTACCATTATCTCGTGCGGGAACCTTTTCTTCTGTTCGGTCTTGTCTGCTGGATTATTGCTCGGCATGTAGCGGGACTCAGCCCCCGGGCGCAGGTATTGCTGAGTATGTTTCCAGGCTTTTTGCTGGGTCTCACGGGTATGCTTGTTCTCTGTCTGGTTGAAATGACTCTGGCGGCCAAACTGGGTTATTCGCACGTCAGTCAGGAATTGTTGCGGGGGACACGCTTTCTCATCCCTCTGTGCTGGTTGTCCATTGTCTGTGTCTTGAGCCTTTGGTGGCAACGTTTGCCTGCCGTAGCGCGCCTTGCCGCGCCACTTGGCGTGGTTCTACTTATCGGAATGGTTTCGCAAGACAAACAAGTTCTTGCCGTGCGACATAGTGTTGCCTATACACTGGGTTTGCCCACGCTGGATAGTTCTCGTGCCGCCGAACTCATGACCGCCGCCGGGCAATACCATCAGGCCCTGCAAGCCCTGCGCGAACTGACGAGTCCGTGCGATCTGGTTTTCACTGACGCAAGTGATCTGGCCGTGCGCTATGTGGCACGGCGTCCTCTTTCGCCCGTGGCCAAGGACGGCTGGCTGCTCTTTTATGCCCGTGACATAGAACTCTGTCAGCGATGGCTCCGCGAACAGCGCGCGTTCAATGCCGATCCACTTTCGGTAGTCAATATATGGCGGGAAAATCCCGCACGGTGGCTTATTACTCCTAACCGGCCGGAAGTGCGCGCAGCCCTGCCACCGTCCAGCATTCTTTTTCATAACGAAGGTTGGATTGTGGCCCACAAACCGTCCGGCACCGTCAATTGAATGGAACTGCGAACAATGACTGAAATCCTGCACCAGAGTTCTGGAGTGCTGAAAAAATGCCTTACGCTTTTTCTGAGCGCCGAATTTTTTCGTTTCCTTATTTTCGGAGGAATAGCCGCACTCGTAAATCTTGCCGTGGGCTATACGCTTTATTCGGGGATTCTGGTCGTCATGCCATATTTCTGGGCTGTGCTCATAGGCTCGGCATCGGGGCTGCTGATCAATTTCGGCTGCAATTATTACTTTAATTTTCACTATCGCGGTCGGCCCATGCTTCGACAGTTCAACACTTTCTTCGTGGTGGCTGGCGTAGGTGTGCTGCTCAATGCTCTGGTGGCCAAAGGGCTGTTTTTGGCGGGGCAGGCGCTGCTGGAAAATGGGTTTGGCCTGCATGGGCTGGTGTGGCGGCATCTGGAGTTGGTCTGCCATGTGCTTTCCATCGGCATCGTGACTTTTTATTCCTTTTTGGGGCACAAGTTTTGCAGTTTTAATGAAGGTATCCGCTCTTTTTGGCGGCGTGCAAGGAGAAAAAATGTCCTCAGATGACAAGCAAATTGTTATCATCGGCGGTGGTCCTGCCGGCCTGACGGCGGCATTGGAATTGTTGCGCCGTGGGATCCGCTCCGTAACTGTAGTGGAAAAAGACGCACAAGTGGGCGGTATTTCACGCACGGTGGTCCACAATGGCAACCGAATGGACATAGGCGGGCACAGATTTTTTTCAAAATCTCAGGAAGTGATGGACTGGTGGGCAGAAATTCTTCCCGTGGAAGGAGAGGGTATGCCTCCGGCCTTGCCCGATGAGCTCGACCGCATTATTTTGCTTCGTCGCCGTCTTTCGCGAATCTTTTATCTACGGAAATTTTTCTCCTATCCCATTGCCCTGAGCATGGGCACGCTCAGAAATCTGGGCCTGTCTCGAGTGGCGGGTATCGGTCTTTCCTACGCCAAGGCCTGTCTGCGGCCCATCAAACCGGAACAGACGCTGGAAGATTTTATCGTCAATCGTTTTGGACGCAGACTCTATGAAACTTTTTTTCGCGACTATACCCACAAGGTCTGGGGCGTACCCTGCAATGCCATTGCTGCGGACTGGGGAGCCCAACGTATCAAAGGTCTGTCCATCGTGCGCGTTCTGACGCACGCCGTCAAAAACATGCTTGGGTCATCTGCATCCATCGCTCAGAAAGATATTGAGACCAGCCTCATTGAGCGTTTCTGGTATCCCAAGTTGGGTCCTGGTTCGTTGTGGGAGACCGTAGCTGATATGGTGCGAGAGTTAGGTGGCACCATCCTGATGGAAAGCCGGGTGACCGCTCTGAATTGGAAACAAGATGATGGTAGGGTCCGCATTGTCGGCGTAGATGTGCTCCACGCCGATGGTAGGAAGCAGACCCTGCCATGCACATCCTGCATCAGCTCCATGCCGTTACGCGAATTAGTGGAACAGCTGGGGGATGTCGTTCCCCCAGCCGTGCGCCAGGTGGCGCACGGTCTGGTGTATCGTGACTTCATGACTGTAGGCGTTCTGGTCAGACGCCTGGGGCGGGACGGGGCGCATGCCGATCTCAAAGACAACTGGATTTATATTCAGGAACCGGATGTTCATGTAGGGCGTATTCAGCTCTTCCACAATTGGAGCCCGTGGCTCGTGGCTGACCAAAGTAAGTTTTGGCTGGGCATGGAATATTTCGCCACCGAGGGTGACGAACTCTGGAGTATGTCCGATGCCGATTTTATCGAAATGGCCGTGAATGAGCTAGAAAAGCTGGGCTTTGCTACGGCGGCGGATGTGGAGGACACGGTGCTTTTGCGTGTTCCCAAGGCCTATCCCGCCTACTTCGGCAGTTATGACCGCATCGGCGAGGTGCAATGCTTTTTGAACAGCGTGCCCAATCTCTATCCTGTGGGACGTAATGGTATGCACCGCTATAACAATATGGACCATTCCATGCTGTCAGCCGTCCGCACGGTGGAGTGCATTCTTGGTGATAGAGAGGACAAGGCGGCTATTTGGGACGTCAATGTTGAAAAGGAATATCACGAGGGCAAATAAGGGCTGGCTTATTGTGCGTCGGCGCTGAGTGCGCGGCCCGCACGGCCACGCGGCATTGCCGCCGTTTTGCGCCGGTCAACCCTTGGGTTTGAGGATGGGGCCCGCGCTCTCGGCCACCAGGGTGTCTTCCAGCGTGGCGCACATTTTCTGATACTTGCCGTTCAGAAAGCGGAAACGGCGCAGCCGGACCGTGAAGGCCGGGCCCGCCGCGGCCACGCGCCGCTCAAAGCGGGTGCGCACAAAGGCATAAAGCTCCAGGTCCGCATGGTTCAGGCGCGCGGCCAAAGCGCGGTCTTCGGCGCTGACGGCGTCGGCCAGGCCGGGGCGCAGCATGTTCCGGCGTTCGTGGAAGAGCTTTTGCAGGCCGATTTCGTCGGCCAGCAGCAGGAGGCTTTCGTCAAAACGCTCCTGAATGCCCACGAAGCAGAAACTTTCTTCCAGATGTTTTTTAGCCAGGGCCAGCACCTCGTCCGGATTCCTATCCGGCGCGAACACGCCCGCCAGGCAGTGCGTGACGAAGTTTCTGCCCCGGAATTTCAGCAGGGGATCGTTGCTGGTGAGATAGTCCCGGAAGCTGACGGCATTTTCGTTGAGATAGGCGTAGAGATGGTTCCCGGGCCAGGATTTCTGGAAGACGTATTCCGAAACAAGACGGCTCAAGGGCTCGCGCAGCAGGGTGAACATGCGCAGGCGGCGTCCGTAGAGGCTGGGCGGATCGAAACATTCGGGCATCAGATGCCCCTCGATGAGGCGGATTGGCTCCAGCGCGTCCGCCTCCAGCATGCGGCAGCGTTCGTAGTCCTCCCTGGCATAGACGCTCAGGATGGTTTCAGGCGCGAAGTTGTCGTGCAGAACGGCGTTCAGCGTGGTCCCGGCGGTGCGCGGCAGATGCAGAAAAAAGAGCGTCTCATCCATGGCGTGCTCCCTGAAACATGCTTGTATACCTCGCCCGGACCGTCCCGCAAGCGAGGCGGGCGGACCGTGCTTGCCTCCGCCGCATGAATCCGGCATACTTACTTTTCCATAAAATATTTCGCATGGGAACGCGGCAAATCCCGGCGGGCCTGTTCGTGCTGACGCGGAATACTTTTGGAGACTGTGTTTTCAAGGCGTCATTCAGCCGGAAAATGTGCGTATCGCCGCTGTCGGGCCCTTCTGGCTCCGGTGCCGCCGACGGGGACAGCCCTTCGGGTTGTTGTGCCCCTTCGGCTGGTTCCATGCCGCTTCACCGTGCGCCGCGCGCGCCGGTGCGGGCGCGCTTTACTGTTTCAACGCTCTGAAACCGACCTTTCACGCCGACGCGGGGGTGTCCCATGCAGCCGGAACTTCTGCTCTTCGACATAGGCAATACGTCCATCAAGGTGGGGCTGGCCAACGAGCGGCATGTGCTGACATCCTACACCCTGCCCGCCAACGCCGGGCACACCTCGGACAGCCTCGGCCTCACGCTTCTTTCCCTTTTGCGGCACGCGGACACGGATATGGCGAAGCTCAAGGCCTGCGTGGCCTCTTCCGTGGTGCCGGGTTTCGACCCGCTGCTGCGCGAGGCCGTGGCCCGCTATCTGGACCGGCCCCTGTACTGCGCGCCCGATGACTTGCCCATTCCCCTGGAAAACCGTTACGAACGGCCCTCCGAAGTGGGAGCGGACCGCCTGGTGGGGGCTTTCGCCGCCCGCAGGCTCTGCCCGGACGCGGCCTCCCTGCTGGTGGTGGACTTCGGCACGGCGGTGACTTTTGACTGCGTGAGCGGGCAGGCCTATCTGGGCGGCCTGATCTTTCCGGGCCCGGCCACGGCCCTGGCCGCGTTGTCGCGCGAAGCCGCCAAATTGCCCAGAGTCAATCTGGACATTCGCGCGCAAGAACCCGCGCCGGGCCGCGACACCACCACCAGCATCCAGCACGGTCTGGTCTTTGGCTTTGTCTGTATGGTGGAGGGCCTGACCCAGCGGCTCAAGCGGCAGATGCCCGGCCCGATCAAGGTGCTGGCCACGGGCGGCTTCGCCGCGTCCATCGCCAGGGTGAGCCCGGTCTTCGACCATGTTCTGCCCGCCCTGTTGCTGGATGGCCTGCGGCGTCTGTACTATGAGGAGCGGGATATTCTCTGAGGCCGCCGCGCATCGGCGCGCCCGGCCTTGTTCTGAACATAACCCCAACATGAGGGCATAAGGAGCGAATATGAGCAGCATTGCCTCTGTTTTCGGCCGTGAGATCCTGGATTCGCGCGGCAATCCCACTGTGGAAGTGGAAGTGACCCTGGAATCGGGCGTCAGCGCCCGCGCGGCCGTGCCGTCCGGCGCGTCCACCGGCAGCCGCGAGGCGCTGGAAATGCGCGACGGCGACAAGAAGCGTTACGGCGGCAAGGGCGTGACCAAAGCCGTGGAGCACGTCAACGGCGAAATCGCCGACGCACTTCTGGGTCTGGACGTGCTGCGCCAGGTGCAGATCGACAACAGCCTCATCGATCTGGACGGCACGGACAACAAATCCCGTCTGGGCGCCAACGCCATGTTGGGCGTGTCCATGGCCTGCGCGCGGGCCGCGGCCACCTTCCTGGGCCTGCCGCTCTACAAGTATCTCGGCGGCATCAACGCCAAGGTGCTGCCCGCGCCCATGATGAACATCATCAACGGCGGCGCGCACGCCCCCAACAACCTGGACATCCAGGAATTCATGATCATGCCCATCGGGGCCATGACTTTCCGCGATTCCCTGCGCATGGGCACGGAGATTTTCCATACCCTGCAGGCCATTCTGAAAGCGGACGGGCATGTGACCAGCGTGGGCGACGAGGGCGGCTTCGCGCCCAATCTCAAGAACCATGACGAGGCCTTTGCCTACATCATCAAGGCCATCGAGGAGGCGGGCTACAATCCCGGCGGCGAAGTGGCCCTGGCTATCGACGCGGCCGCCTCGGAATTCTACCAGGACGGCAAGTACGTGCTCAAGGGCGAGGGCAAGACCTTCAACAACGCCGAAATGGTCGAATGGCTGGCCGGGTTCACCCGCAAATACCCGCTGATCTCCATTGAGGACGGCATGGCCGAAGGCGACTGGGACGGCTGGGGCATGCTTACCGCCAGCCTGGGCGAGAGCATTCAGCTGGTGGGCGACGACATCTTCGTGACCAACCCGGCCATCCTGGCCGAGGGCATTTCCGAAGGCGTGGGCAACTCCATCCTGATCAAGCTGAACCAGATCGGCACAGTGACCGAAACTCTGGACACCATTGAAATGGCCAAGGAAGCGGCCTACACCACCGTCATTTCGCACCGCTCCGGCGAAACCGAAGACAGCTTCATCGCGGATCTGGCCGTGGGCGTCAACGCCGGGCAGATCAAGACCGGCTCGCTCTGCCGTTCCGAGCGCATGGCCAAGTATAACCAGTTGCTGCGCATTGAGGAGGAACTGGGCGACGAGGCCGAATTCTTCGGCCCCATGCTGGCCGAGTATTACGCGCTGGGCGACAGCGAGGACTAAAACGCCATGCCGAAACGCAAGGCCCGCGCCCGGTAAGGACGCGGGCCTTGCTCCACCTGGAGCGCCTTGTGAACCTGCCCGTGGCCGTGAAGACCTGCCTGCGCAAGTACGCCTGTTTCCGGGGCCGGGCTCCGCGCTCGGAATTCTGGTGGTTTTACATTTTTTACCTGCCGGCCTGCACGGTCTCGATCTTTGTCGTGGTATGCCTTGCGAAGTCTTTCAGCTTCGGAAACTCCTTGCTGTTGCTTACCAACGGCACGGCGTTTGTGTTGTATTTGCCGTCGCTGGCCGTGCGAGTACGCCGCCTGCATGATTGCGGATACAGCGGCAACTGGCTGGCGCTGTATGCCTTGCTGGTTTATTGGGGGCGTTTCTCTGCCTTCGCGATTCTCATCGGCTTCTTGCTGATTCCGTTGCCCGGGGATCTGGGAAATCTGCCGCTGGTTATTTGCCTTCTTATGGTGGATGTCTGGTTTTTCATTTCCGACGATCCCCTTATGACGTGTATCTTCATAGTACAACTGCTCGGCGAGCTGGCCATGTTGCTTGTCTGTCTCAAAAAGGGCACGGCCGGTCCCAACCGCTACGGGCCGGATCCGTTGGAGGGCGAACCGGGACGGCGGGCCGGGGTGCTGGTCTTCCGGAAAGCGGACTCAGACCGGCCCGGCGCGTCAGGCGAAAAGGAGGGGAGAGACCCGTCCGGAGCTTGAGCGCGGCGCGCGGATGGCGTATACTGAATTTTTATGATCAGTTTTGAACCCCAAGGCCGGAGAAGAGCATGCTTTTGATTGACGGCAAGGAAACGTCTCGCGTCATCCGCGAGGAACTCAGGGAAGAAGTGGCCGCCGCTTGCGGCAAAGGCCGCCGCGCGCCGGGTCTGGCAGTGATCCTGGTGGGCGAGGACCCCGCGTCGGAGGTTTATGTGCGCAACAAGGAGCGGGCCTGCGCCGAGGCGGGCATTATCTCCTTCCCCTACCACCTGCCCGCGTCCACCGGCCAGCACGAGCTGCTGGCCCTGATCCATGAATGCAACCGCCGCCCGGATGTGGATGGCATTCTGCTGCAATTGCCCCTGCCGTGCGGCCTGGACGCCCAGGCCTGCCTGCTGGCTATTGATCCGGCCAAGGATGTGGACGGCTTCCATCCTGAAAATGTGGGCCGCCTTTCCCTGGGCCTGCCGGGTTTCGTCTCCTGCACGCCCGCGGGCGTCATGGAGCTGCTGCGGCGCTATGATCTCTCGCCCGCGGGCAAAAAGGCCGTGGTGGTGGGGCGCTCCGACATCGTGGGCAAGCCGCTGGCCATGCTCCTGGCCCGGCCCGGCGACTATGCCGATGCCACGGTGACCATCTGCCACTCGCGCACTCCGGATCTGGCGGCGGAATGCCGCAATGCGGACTTCCTTTTCCTGGCAGTGGGACGGCCCTGTTTCGTCACCGCCGACATGGTGCGCGAAGGCGTGGTCGTCATTGACGTGGGCATCAACCGCACGCCTGAAGGCCTCCGCGGCGACGCGGATTTCGCGGGCGTGAGCGCCAAGGCGCGCGCCATCACGCCGGTGCCCGGCGGCGTGGGGCCCATGACCATCGCCATGCTGCTCAAAAATACCGTGCAGTCCTGGCGCGGGCGCACGGCATAGGATATGTTGTCAGGCCGGAGCAATCCACTCTTGAAATGCGTGGATTGCTCCGGCGGCCGCGTAAGCGGCACCCAGGCCAGAGTGCAAGGAAAACCGCGCTTTTTCCACGGCAGGCGCAGAGTTTGAAATGTGTACATTTCAAACGTAAAATGCCGCAGTGCCCGGCCGGAAAACCGGGAAGGGGGAAGATATGGAATTCGCGCCCGCTGTGCGGCGCTGCCTGACCGAGAAGTATTGCAGCTTCAAGGGGCGGGCCTCGCGCTCGGAATTCTGGTGGTTCGCGCTGTTCATGCTTCTGATTAATGTTGCTGTGAATCTTGTCTCCGGCTTTCTTCCCTCAGCGGCGGGTAACGGCCTCAGCGCCCTGGTTTCTCTGGTTTTCCTTTTGCCCAATATCGGTGTCACCGCGCGCCGCCTGCACGACCGTAACCTGTCGGGCTGGTGGCAGCTGGCGCCCATAGTCCCCGCTATCCTGTTGCTGGCGATGCTTTTCACGATGTCGGTTGCGGAGGCTGCCCTGGTTCTCGTGTGCCTGCTGGCGGCGGCCGCGGGCATCTGGCTTTTTGTGATGCTGATCCTGCCCGGCACGCCCGGACCCAACCGCTTCGGTCCTGATCCGCTGAGGTCCGCGCCCCCGGACAGCGCGCCGGGCGGCCCTCTATGAAAAACGGAGAAAGGGGAGAGATATGACCTTTGCCCAGGCCGTGCGCGTCTGTCTGAAAGACAAATACTGCTCTTTCCGGGGCCGCGCGTCCCGTTCGGAATTCTGGTGGTTCATGCTGGGCATCGGCCTGATCAATCTGGCCGCCAATACCGTGCTTTCGCCCTTGCCGCCCAAGACGGCCATGGGGCTGAACTTTCTGGTTTCCCTGGCCCTGCTCCTGCCCAATCTCGGGGTAACGGTGCGCCGCCTGCACGACCGTAATCTGGCGGGCTGGTGGCTGCTGGTTCCCATCCTCAGCCTGTTGTTCTGGCTGCTGGGCCGGGGCGCGCCCGGCGGCAATGCCGGTCCGGTGTCGGCCCTGCTCTCCCTGTCCATGTGCATCTGCTATCTTGCCATCCTGTCGCTGCCGGGCACGGCCGGGCCCAACCGTTTCGGGCCCGATCCCCTGGCGGCGGAAAACGCGGGGGAATAGGCCGCCCCGCGAGACATCAACTTTTTCAATGACAGATAACTTCATATATGCTATCTTCTTTGTAGAAGGAGGAAAGCAATATGAAATGCCGAAAATGTGGTTCCGAA
>NZ_JAGZUV010000020.1:0-44301 GCF_018379785.1 Desulfovibrio sp. | reverse complement strand
GCCAGATGACGCAGCCAGCGCATAAAAGGCTGGTTTTGACGGATTATCACGGCAAATAAGAGGTCTACAAAGGCTGGAATTAGATGCGTCTGCCCTGCGAACCTCAGCGGGACAAGCGCGCCTGCGAGGCACGCGCGGCATGAAAAAAGGCGGGGCCTTGCGGCCCCGCCTTGCTTGCGTCCTGCTACTTGGGACTGTTGTTGCCTTTCTTCTTGTCCGGGAAGAGCACGAAGTTCCAGTACAGCACATAGAGAGGCAGCACGACGAACATCATGACGTACGCCCAACTCTTGGTGTACAGGAAGTAGTCATAAAAGGTATGGAATTCCATGGTCTTCTCCTTGTGTCTAGTGGGCATCCTTGAAATCGGGATGTTCGTAGAGCACGGGCATATTGTAGACGATAAAGCGGTATACGGTCACGATCATGGTCACCACGAAGATGGAGATGCAGATTTCCCAGATGCTCGGGAAGTACCGTTCCGCCGGAGGCAGGTTGTAGTTGAAGGCGATCATGGAGACATTGAAGCGGTTGAGCACGATGCCGATGATCGCATTGGCCGAAGCGAAGCGGCAGAGGCTGACGTTGCTGTCGCGCGCGCCCTTGGCGTAGAGCAGGGCGGGCATCAGCACGAAGAAGAGCATCTCCACCAGCCACCAGACCCCGTATCCCGTGAAGAGATAGGGGAGGTTGGCCTGCACCAGCATGTCAATGAGCTTGAGCATGAAGTAGGCGAAGAGAATGAAGGACGCGGCCCGCGAGAAGCTCAGCACCACGCCGTCGGCCTCGCGCAAATGGGTGGCGTCCATGTATTGATGCACGCCCTTGTGCGCGAACATGCCTTCAAAGATGACCATGGAGGCGCCGGCCGCCATGGAGCTGACAAAGAAGAACATGGGCATGAAGGGCGAGTACCAGAGCGGATGCAGCTTTTCAGGCGCGATGAGATAGAGCGAACCCAGCGAGGACTGGTGCAGGGTGGAGAGGGTCACGCCGAAGATGGTCAGCAGGATGGTGCAGCGGATGACCAGCTTGCGCCACTTGATCAGCCAGGGGAACTTCTGGGCCAGCCATTCCATGGGCGCCACGGAGAATTCGATGAAGAGCACCGTGACGTAGGTGGCCACGCACAGGCCCACTTCAAAGAGCACGGAGGTGGTGCCGGGGAAGAAGAACATGTAGGGCAGACGCAGCGGATGGCCCAGGTCATACAGCAGGGCCACCACAACGAAGGCGTAGCCCAGGAAGGCCGTGGTCACGGCCGGGCGTACCGCCGAGTGGAAGTGTTTCATGCCCATGACGTAGCAGGCCACGGTGGTGAAGTAGCCGCCGGCGGCCAGGCACACGCCGCAGAGCAGGTCAAAGCCGATCCACAGGCCCCAGGGCTGATTGTCGTCCAGGTTGGTCACCGAGCCGATGCCCTGGGTGAAGCGGATGATGGTGATGATCAGACCCACAGTGAGGATGATCCACGTCAGGATATTGCCCGGAGTCCGCCGCAGCAGCGGGTCAAGATTGAACAGTTTGTCCTTGGTGGGAATGACGATGCTGTGGTTTTCCATCTACTTATCCTCCCCGTGCTTGGAGCACGCCGCCTCGGCTTCCCGGGCCTTCAGGGCCTCGGTCATGGCCCGGCGGGCACGCTCGGCCGCGCCTTCGCCTTCGGTTTCCTCAATCTTGCGCACGGCGGCGTCCACGGCGGCGGCCACGTCTTCCCTGGCCTCCTTCGACATTTTGTCCTGCTCCAGCTTGCTCATGGCCTCGCGGCGTTTGGTCATGGCGTAGGCCCCGCCGAAGAGCACGGGCCAGAAAGCCACGATCATGGGCACGGCACCCAGCGCCCCGTAGGTCAGTTCGCCCATGGGCCGGTTGCCCAGGTGGGTGTCCAGGCCGAGCTGTTTCAGATCCGGGCTGGCCATTGTCGGGTCATCCGGCGGCACGGGCGCTCCCTCGGCGGCCGGGGCCAGCACCATCCAGGCGGTGCCGCCGGCGTCGAATTCGCCGTAGATATAGTTGACGTACTTGCCGGGATTGTCCGCGATGCGGGCGCGGGCCACCTTGATCAGGTCGCTGCGCCTGCCGAAGGTCAGCGCGTCCACGGGACAGGCCTCCACGCAGCCGGGCAGTTTGCCTTCCTTGAGGCGGGGCTCGCAGAAGGTGCACTTCTGCACCAGCGGGTCAAATGCCTCGTCGTACTGGAAGCCGGGCACATAGAAGGGACAGGCCACCATGCAGTAGCGGCAGCCCACGCACTGCGAGCCGTCGTAGGCCACGGTGCCGTCGGGCAGTTTCTGGAAGCACTTGGCGAAACAGGCCGAGGCGCAGGCCGGGTCGTTGCAGTGGAAGCACTGCAGTTTGCGGAACACCGGCTTGCCGTTCATCTCGTATTTGTTGACCACGGTCCACTCGTAAGCCGAGGTGCGGCGGCGGGTGTCGGTGACCGAAAGGTCGCTGAACGGTTTGGCCGGCTTGCGCAGGTGGTTCACCTCGTTGCAGGCCGCTTCGCAGCGGCGGCAGCCGATGCAGCGGGTGGTGTCGTGCAGCACCCCGTAGCTGTCGTCATAGTAGGGGAAGGTGTGCACGCTGGCTTCGGCCACCTTCGCCGTGCCCAATGCCGAAACCACGCCCGCGCTGCCCAGAATGGTCAGGAATTTTCTGCGATTCATATGCGTTTCTCCGTACTAGTCGGCGCGCTGCGGGGCGCGTTGCTTATGGCAGGTGGTGCAGTCGGTATTTTTCGGACGACCCACCTTCATAGCCTTGTGGCAACCCATGCACTGCAGATGATAGGCGGCCTTGAGCCGGGGACGGTCCGGATTCTTGGGATCAATGCTCGTGGTGTGGCAGCTGCTGCACTTGGGCGGCGTGGCCGACAGCGGGCTGTTGTGGTGACAGGCGGAGCAGAGCGTTTCCGGCTTGGTGTGGAAGGCCTGGGCCAGCTTGTCGTCCTTGATGCGCTCCATGAGCGAGTTCACATGACGGCGGTGCGTAAAGACGCTGGGTTCGTATTTTTTGGCCAGGGCGTCGATGACCACTTTGTAGGGGGCCATCATGGGCGAGAGATAGGGCACGGGCTTCCTGGACAGCACTGTTTCGGCGGCCAGTTCCTCGTTCTGTTCGGCGGGCAGATCCCCGGCGATGCCCTGCTGCATCTGCTCCTTGGTCATGGACGGAGCCACCGTATGGCAGACGGCGCACCAGGCGTCGTTGCGCACGGGCTTGACCAGCACGTGGCAGCCGGCGCATTCGCGCCGCTTGAGCTGCTGCTCGTGACAGCTCACACAGCTTTGGGGCGTGTTGCCCTTGGCGCGTTTGGCGATCTTGGTGGCGTGCATGGCCCGCTCAAGGGTGATGAAGTTGCCCTCGGCTTTGCCCTCCACCGTATGACAGGTGGTACAGGCCACGGTATCGCCCGTGTGATGACAGGACTCGCAGTTTTCGACTTTTTTCTCATGGACGAGATGGTTGAAAACCACGGGTTTCATGGCCGCGCCCTTGGGATTGGGCTTTTCGCCGACCGGAAAGATGACCATGGCCGACGGCGCGCCGCTGTCCGTGGGTTCCAGGGAAGCCGCGGACGCAGACCCCGCCCCCCAGGACGTCAGACACGCCGCGCCAGCCAGGGCCATCGCCGCCAGCAGAAGCAGTGTTGTGCCATTCCTCATGTGCTTGTCCTTTTGCATACAGACATTACCCCAATTCCCGGCGCGGCAAGCGCGCGGGTCACCTCCGGCCCCCGCCCTCCAGCGGGGGACAAACACTTAGATTGCGGCAAAGCTAGCTCAGGGCGGGAGATACGTCAAGGAGGGGGCGCGCATTGGGAAGGCTTCTCACGCCTGAAAGGCAAGGCTTTGAGAAAGTTTTCGCAAAAAAACCGCATCTTCCCGCGCGGGAAGGAAACGGGCCGGACAGCTGGCTTGACACCCGGTTTGGCTTGGCCTATTATTCACAATAAATGAATTGTTTTGCTTTAAAAATAACAAAACCCATAATGCGCCCCGTCATGAACCGCAATCCACAACCATTCCGGCCTTGCCCCGCGGCCTCCCCTGCAAGTGATACCGATGTGCTTCACGGGGCGGAGTCCCCATAACCGGCAGTAACCATATCAAGGAGAGAGTGCGATGAAGCTGTTGCAAACCATGGCCTGCATGCTGGCGCTGTGCGCCCTGACCCTGTGTGGACCCGTCCGCCCGGCCTCGGCCGCGGCCAAGGAGGTGAAACTGCTTTTCCCGGAGCCCTACAGCTCCGCCTCTTCCTACGCCGAAGGGCAGGCCGTGGGCATCTATTACGGCGCGCTTGATTTCAATATGCAGAATCATCCCGCTCTGCGCGGCAAATACAAGATGCGCTGGGTGGGCGACGTGGTGAAGTCCCCGGCCGACGCCATCAACGCCGTGGCCACGGGCGCGGGGCAGTTCACCTATACCCTGCCCCAGTTCATCGAGCAGTTCGACCCGGACTGGCGGGTGATCACCGCGCCGGGCGTCTTCAAGGACATGGCCCACTTCCTGCGGGCCATGAACACCCCGGCCTGGAAGGCCAAGCAGGAAAGCCTGGCTGAAACCAAGGGCTTCAGGATTCTCAAGTGGACCAATTCCATCGGCCACTTCTGGATCTGGACCAAGAACGGCCCGGCGGACTCGCTGGCGGCCATGAAGAATCAGAAGATCCGCTATTCCGGCCAGCAGTCTTACGCCAATGCCTTCAAGGCCCTCGGCCTGGTGGGCGTGGCCCTGCCGTATACCGAGGTGGTTTCCGCCCTGCAGACCAACATGATCGAGGGGCTGACCAACGATATCTTCGGCTACACCTATTATGATCTGCCCCGCCAGACCAGGTATATGCTCCCCGTGCCCCTGGGCTTCTGCCCGCAGGCTCTGGTGGTGAACCGCAAGTGGTGGGATTCCCTGCCGGAGAGCGAGCGCAAGGCCCTGGAATTCGTCATCGCGGCCACGGATGTGCATCAGTACTTCGAGGACGAGGAGCAACGCATCCTCAAGTGGTGGGATGAAAATCCGGACACCATCCTGGTGAAGATGACCCCGGAGGCCCGTGCCGAGTGGGAAGCCGCCCTGCGGCAGGCCACGGATGAATTCGTCAAGGGCGTGGACCCCGCCTTGCTGGAGGCCGTCAGGACCACCGCCGGATAACCCGTTTACGGCCCGGCGCGGCAGGGGACGGCATGCCCGTACCGGCCGCGCCGGGCCCGCCCGTCGCTATGCGGCGGAAAGGGGAAGAACCATGTCACAACGGCACAGCCATGCCGGGGCCAAACTCAAGCGCCGCTGGATCGAATTCTGGGGTCTGGTCTTCTTTGCGGGCATTCTTGTCAATTTCGCGGAAATCGTCTGCCGCACGCTTTTCCATTTTTCCATCGACCTCATGTACGACCTGCCTGTCTGGCTGACCATCTGGGCCGTCATGATGGTGGCCGGTCCCATTCTGCCCGACGGAGACCACGTTTCAGTGGACATGCTCCGCAACGCCCTGCCCGGGCCCGCCCGCAAGGCCTGCGACATCATCAGCTGCTTCGCCACCATCGCGTTCGGCGTGGTCATCAGTTGGAGCGGCTTTATCTTCATCTCTCAATGTATTGAATTCAATATGAATATTATCCGTTGCGTGCCCGTGCCGCGCTGGCTGGTGGAAAGCTGCGTGGGCCTGGGCATGGCCATGTTCACCGTATTCGCCGTGTACCAGCTCTGGGGCGTGGTCCGCGGCAAATACGCGCCGGAAGAAAAAGAGCCGGAGGAATAAAGCCCGGAATCCGCGCCCGCGCTCGAAATTTATGCAATCAGACACCAGGAGAACGGCATGGACACTTTCGTCTACTTCGCCCTGCTGACCATTGTCATCCTTTTCCTCTTGGGAACGCCGCTGTGCGTGACGTTCAGCATCGGCTCCATCGCCATCATGATCCACGTCATGGATTTCCCGGTGGGCAATATTTCCCAGATATTCTTCACCACCATCAGCGGCTATCCCATGCTGGCCATGCCCTTTTTCATCTTTGCGGGCAATCTGATTCTTTCCAGCGGCGGCATGGGGCATCTGCGGGACTGCATCAGCCGCCTGGTGGGGCATCTGCCCGGCGGCATGGCCGTGGCCATCTGCATCTTCGCGGCTTTCCTGGGCTCCATTTCCGGTTCTGCCACGGCCTGTCTGGCCATCATCGGCACCATTTTCGTACCCATGATGGCGGCCTCGGGCTATCCGCGCGCCTTCGCCTCGGGCCTGGCCGTGACCTCCGCCGGGCTGGGGGCCGTCATTCCGCCCAGCGTGTTCATGATCATTTTCGGGGCCAGCAACCGCATTTCCATCGCCGATCTGTTCGCGGCCGGGGTGGGGCCCGGCCTGCTGGCCGCGGCCCTGATGTGCCTGCTCACCGTGTACCTTTCCATCAAACGGGGCTACCGGGGCGGAGAAAAAGCCAGCCCGGCGGCGCGGCTGGAGGCCTTCCGCAAGGCATTCCCCATTCTGCTCATGCCGCTCATCGTGCTCGGCGGCATTTACTCCGGCATATTCAGTCCCACCCAGGCGGCGGCAGTGGCCTGCATCTATTCACTGGCCCTGGGGACGCTCGTCTACAAGGGCATCACCCGGCAGGTCTTCATGGATTCCCTGGTGGAGACCGTGCGCCTGAGCAGCATGATTTACTTCCTGGTCATCGGCGGCGAGCTTTTCGGCCGGGTGCTGGGCTATGTGGGCCTGCCGCAGATGATCAGCCAGTGGGTCATCGACCTGGAGCTCGGGCCTACCGGCTTTCTGCTTGCCGTGCAGGCCATGCTTCTGGTCATGGGCTTTTTTTTCTCCAGTTTTCCCATGGTGGTCATCGTGCTGCCGCTCTTTCTGCCCAGCGTGATGAGCCTGGGCATCGACCCCGCCCTGTACGGCGCGCTGGCCGTGTTCTGTTCCATCATCGGCGAGGTGACGCCGCCCATGGGCCCGCAACTCTGGATCGCCGCGCCCATCTGCAAGGAGAAAATCGGCAATATCATGCGCGAGGCCTGGGCCTTTCTCGGCGTGCAGGTACTGGCCCTGATCCTGGTCACGTTTTTTCCGCAGATATCGCTTTTTCTGGTGCATTTTGTCCGCTAGGGGCTTGTTTGTTCCCATAAGGATGACAGTTCCAACCCATAATGGATGAGGAGGTCTTTCATGGACAAGACGCTGATGATTCTGGGACTGGGCGGGGTCGGCACCTACGCGGCCCATCTGGCGGGCAGGCTGCCCGGCGTCCGGGTGGCGGTGGGGGACATTCGCGCGGACCACGCCCGCCAGGTCGCCAACAGCCTGATCGCGGACAGTTATTTTCTGCAGGAATACAGGCGCTTTCCCGAGGTGGCCGGCTTCGGCATCGACATGCTGGATACGGAAGCCGTTGCCGAGGCCCTGGAACGCTACCGGCCGGATGTGATCTTCAATGCCGCCACCTTGCTTTCCTGGTGGCATCTGCACCGCCTGCCCCATGATCTGGCACGGCGGATTTACTACGGCGCGCCGGAGGGCTCGGGCCTTCGGCCCTGGGCGCCGGGGCACGGCGCGCTGCTCTATAATCTTATGAAGACGGTCAAACAGGTTCTGCCCGGCGCGCATGTGGTCAACGTGTCCGGCCCGGACTATCTGCACGAGATTCTGGGCAAAGTGGGCCTGGCCCCCACGGTGGGCGTGGGCAACGTCTCGCTTTTTGAACCCATGCTCAAGGCCATTGTGGCCGAAAAGCGCGGCACGCGGCCGGAAGCCGTGGACATCACCCTGGTGGGGCATCACTGCATGTGCATGCAGATTTTCCAGGAGGGAGCGCTGGCTCCCGGCATCCCCTATTATCTGAAGGTGGAGGAGAACAAAAGGGACATTACCGCCGAACTGGACGTGGACAAGGACCTCTGGGCCAAGGTGCCCGAACGCATGCCCCTGCTTTCCGAAGTCAACCAGCAGTGCGTGGCGGCCTCGGCCATGCAGGTGATCAAGGCCATGCTCTACGACGCGGGCGCGCTGCTGCACGCGCCCGGGCCCGAAGGCCTTCCGGCGGGCTGCCCCGTATGGGTGGACGCTTCCGGCGCGCGGGCCGTGACTCCGCCGGATCTGAGCCGGGAACGCATGCTGGAAATCATGTACGGGGCCAACCGCTGCGAGGGTTTCGAGCCCACGGGAGCGGACGGCGCGGCCGGAGCCACGGCGCACTGCATCCGCGTGGTGGAGGAGGTTTTCGGCATCAACTGGCGCTACAGGGAATTCAGACCCGACACCATGCTCGATGCTTTCAGGGAGATCACTGACGCTTTTGCGGCCCTGCTGGAAAGAGAAGGGATTCCAGCGCACTGAACCCGGCAGGGCTTCAGCGGCCCCGCGCGGGGCGCTCCGGCTCTGGTCCGGCGACGGGCGGGCCGCGCTACTCGGCGTTGTGAAGCTCCATGCAGGCCACGATGTCCTGCACGGTTTCCTGCAGGGGTTTGAGCATCTGCTCCACTAACTGGCTCGCGGGACCGTAGATGGTCTGGGTGACGCTGACCGCGTAGCGGACCGGCGCGCTGCCGTTGATGACCGGCAGGGCCAGACCCTTGAGGCCGGGGTAGAGTTCGTCGTCCATGAGGGCATAGCCCTTTTCGCGCACGGCCCGGAGATCCGCACGCAGGCGTTCGGCGCTGTTCACCGTGCTTTCCGTGAAGGTGACGAATTCGGTGCGCTGGATGTAATTTTCCACAGCTTCGTCGGGCAGGTAGGCCAGTACGGCCTTGCCCAGCGCGGAACAGTAGGCCGGAACCGTGCTTCCCACGGTCAGGAGCATGTATTTGTCGTTGGCGCTCTGGACCATGTAGACGATTTCCTTGCCGTTCCACATGCCCAGATTGCAGATGCCGTTGTTCTCTTTGTTCTTCTTTGCCAGGTTGTCCAGAAACTGCGCGACGATATTGTAAAATTCCCGCTTGGGCACCACGCCCCTGCCCAATTTGCTCAATCTGTCCGTGAGGCGGTAGCTGTTGTGCTGATCCTTGTCCACATAGCCGTGGAGCCGGAGCGTGTTGAGAAAGCGGTAGCTGGCGCTTTTCTGAATGCCCATGCGTTTTGCCACGCCGGTCACGGAAACGGTTTTTTCCTCCACCAGATATTCAAGTATTTGCAGGCCTTTTTCAAAGGTCTGGACAAAAGCGTTGCTGTTCTGGGCCATACTTTTCTCACAAGCAAAGTTGGACGCGGAAAATCCACGCCGGGCGGACGTGCCGCAAACCTGGGCCTTGGGGCTATGAAATCTCAGTTTGATCACAGTTACCCTATTTTTTTTGCGGCGTCGACTTTTTCCTGGTTCGGGGTTTGACAAAGGAGAAAATAGTATATAATAATGGAAAAAAGTTGATAATATATGAACATAGGATGCCGCCATGAACACAATTATTCTTTTTGATCAAAGCGCGCCGGCCGGGCATTCGGAGGGGCCCGCGCCCAATCCCGTGGACGGAAGGCCCCGCGCCAACGTCTGGCGTTGTTTCGCGCGGCCCGACGGTACGCTTACGGCCGGCATCTGGGACTGCTCAAAAGGCAGTTTCGCCATTCCTTCCCATGCCACGGACGAGATGTGCAGCATTCTGGAGGGCGAAGCGGTCATTGAACATGCCGACGGCACGCGGGTCACGGTGCGTCCGGGCGACAGCTTTCTCATTCCTTACGGCACGCGCACAATCTGGCATGTGGCGAGCTATGTCAAAAAAGCCTTTGTCTGCGCCGCGCCCGCGCGGTCCTGAAGAGGATCAATTCCGAGGACGGGCGTGGGCGCGGCGAAAAAATTTCAGCATGCAGCAACGCGGAGGCGGACATGAAAGAAACTCCTGTAGCCGTGGTGACCGGAGGGAGCCGGGGAATAGGCAAGGCCGTGGCCCGCGAACTCGCGGGCTGGGGCTACCGGCTGGTGCTTGTGGCGCGCAGCCGGGAAAATCTGGAGGCGGCCCGCGCGGATCTGGCCGCGGAACGCTCCCTGGCCGGGGCGGACCTGCCGGACATTGAGGCCGTGGACCTGGCCGACGCCGAAGCCGTGCGCCGTGCCGCCGCGGCCATTGCCGCCCGGCACGGCCGTGTGGACCTGCTCTTCAACGGGGCGGGCATCAGCATTCCCGGCAGCTTTGATCTGGACGAGGCCGTTTTCAGCCGGCTTCTGGCGGTCAATCTGCGCGCGCCCTTTCTGTTCATGCGCGAAATCATTCCCGTGATGCTCAGGCGGGGACAAGGGCGGATCATCAATGTGGCCTCGCGCAACGGCAAGGTGGCCGTGGCCGGGCTGGGGGGCTATTCGGCCTCCAAGTTCGGGCTCATGGGCCTGGGAGAGTCCGCCTACCGGGAGCTTTCGGCCGGGGGCATAAGCGTGACCACCATCTGCCCCGGCTGGGTCAATACGGATATGGCCGCGGGCGAAGGCGCCTCCCTGGCGCCGGAAAAGATGATCCAGCCCGAGGACATCGCCTGCACCGTGCGCTGGCTGCTTTCTCTGGGAACTTCCGTGCGGGTCATGGATGTGCTTCTGGAGTGCGCCGGGGACGTGGAGCGCCGGGCCAGCGTGGAGCTGGCCAAGCTGTATGCCCTGCGGGACCGGCACCGGGAAGAGTTCGACAACCTTGTTCTGTAGGCGCGGCCATGAAAGCCCTGATTGAAAATATCCAGCACTACAGCCTGCATGACGGGCCGGGCATCCGCACCACGGTTTTTTTCAAAGGCTGCCCGCTGCGCTGCCGCTGGTGCTCCAATCCCACCACCCAGAACACGGGGCGGGAACTGCTGCAAAAGAGAGGCGATTGTCTGGGCTGCGGCCGCTGCGCGGAGCTCTGCCCGCGTGGGGCCATACGCGCGGAGTCCGGCCCGCCGCGCATCGACCGGGCCCTGTGCGATGTCTGCGGCCGATGCGCCGGAGCCTGTCCCGGCAAGGCCCTGCTCATGGCCGGGCGCGAATACAGCCTGGACGAGGTCCTTGCCCGCATCAGGAAGGACATGCTTTTTTACCGTAATTCCGGCGGCGGGGTCACCCTTTCCGGCGGGGAGGTCCTGTCGCAGCACGCGTTTGCCGTGGAACTGTGCGGCCGTTGCGCGGCTCTGGGCATCCATACGGCCATCGAGACCTCGGGTTTCGCTCCCTATGAGCATTTCAGGGCCCTGGCCCTGGCCGCGGACGTGATTTTTTACGACGTCAAGCATCTGGACCCCGTGCGGCACAGGCGGCTCACCGGGCAGGACAACCGCCTGATTCTGGAAAATCTGGCGC
Source organism: Desulfovibrio sp. (assembly GCF_018379785.1). GTDB lineage: Bacteria > Desulfobacterota > Desulfovibrionia > Desulfovibrionales > Desulfovibrionaceae > Desulfovibrio. Next base: position 33,053 of record NZ_JAGZUV010000020.1, on the reverse strand, counting down.
GCTTTCTGGCCGAGACGGGCAAGCCGGTGCATATTCGCCTGCCCCTGGTGCCGGGCCTGAACGACGATGCCGGGCATCTCGAAGCCTACGGCGCGTATCTGGGCGGCCTGCCCGGCGGCCCGGAAACGGTGGATCTGGAGGTCTTGCCCTACCACCGCCTGGGCAAGGACAAATATGCCATGCTCGGCCGGGAGTACGGTCTCGGGGATACGCCGCCCATGCCCCGTGATGAGGCGGAGGCGGCCGTGCGGCGGCTGCGCGGCCGCGCCGGGGGACTGAAGATTTTTTGCGCCGCCTGATATTCGGGGGCGGCGCGCCATGCATTTTTACTTCCGTTAAGGAGATCGGCCATGTCACTCACCAAGGAAGCACGCTTGGAACGGATCGGGCGGCTCAAGAGCCAGTTTTTCTCCCACAGGCCCGGCGTCTGCATCGAAGGGGCCCTGTCCAAGACGCGGATTTTCAAGGCCACGGAAAGCGAACCCATGATCATCCGCAGAGCCAGGGCCTTCAAGGAGCACTGCGCCACCAAAACCATCACCATCCAGCCCGACGAACTCATCGTGGGCAATGCCGGGGCCGTGGCGCGGAGCATCCACGTCAATCCCGAGTTGTCCAACAACTGGTTTTACGATGAGCTGGACACCATGAGCACCCGTCCTCAGGACCCTTACCAGATCAGCGAGGAGCAGAAAAAATGCTACCGGGAGGAGGTGTATCCCTACTGGCGGGGCAAGACCCTGCGGGATTTCTGGAACGCCAGGGCCCCGGAGGATGTGCGCGAAATGGTGGCCGTGGGCGGCGTGTGCGATAATGACGTCAAGATCGAATGCGTGCCGGGGGACATGGTGCCCGCCCTGCCGCAGCTGATCCTGCCCCTGGGTTTCGACGGCATCCGGCGCCGGGCCGAGGAAAAACTGGCCGGACTGGACTTCAATACGATCGAAAATTTCTCCCGGCGGGATTTCTGGCGTTCGGTGATTATCTGCTGCGAAGGCTTTTCCATTCTTTGCGAGCGCCACGCCCGGGAAGCCCAAGCGCAGATGTCCGGAGCCGGGCCAAAACGCCGTGCGGATCTTGAGCGCGTCGCGCGGGTCTGCGCGCATCTGGCCCGCAACCCGCCGGAAACCCTGCATCAGGCGCTGCAAATGGTCTATTTCGTCTTTGTGGGCCTGTTCATCGAGGGCAACGCGGGCGGGTATTCCCCCGGCCTGCTGGACCAGTATCTGTTGCCTTTCTATGAAAAAGACCGGCAGCGGGGCCTCTGCGACGAGGAAGCCCTGGAAATCATCGAATGCCTGTGGGTCAAGATGGGCGAGCAGATCTGGTACTGGAACGAGCCCGCCGCCAGGCATTATTCCGGCTTCTGCGCCTTCCAGAACATCGCGCTGGGCGGCCTGGACACCCACGGCCGGGACGCGGTCAATACGCTGACCTATCTCATGCTTCAGGCGGGCATCGACGTCCAGATGGTCCAACCCTCCCTGTCCGTGCGCATCAGCAAAAAGAACCCGGAAGAATTCTTTCTGAAAGTGGCCGAACTGGTACAGACGGGCTCCGGCTTTCCGGCTATCTTCAGCGACGACGTGGGCTACAAGATGTTGCTCAAGAAGGGTATTCCCGCCCACCTGGCGCGGGACTGGGCCCCCATCGGCTGCGTGGAGGCGCAACTGGCCGGGCGGCATTACCAGTGGAGCTCGGCGGGGCACTACAACCTGGGCAGCGCCGTGGAGTTCACCCTGACCAACGGCGTGCATCTGAAAAGCGGCAAGCGGCTCGGTCCGGAAACGGGCGACGCGGCGGCATTCAAGACCTACGAGGAATTCAGGTCCGCGCTCCATACCCAACTGCGTCATTTGCTGCGCCGCTTCTCCATCTCCCAGAATGTGCTGGAGGAGCTGCACTATCAGTACCTGCCCAATCCCGTGGCTTCCATGTTCACCCTGGGCTGCCTCGAAAGCGGGCGGGATCTCACCCACGGCGGCGCGGAATTCAACACCGGGCCGGGCATGAACGGCAACGGCGTGGGTGATTTCGTGGATTCCGTGGCCGCGGTGAAAAAGATTGTCTTTGAGGAAAAGCGCTTCGGCATGGCAGAACTGGTGGCGGCCGTCAAGGCAGACTTCCGGGGCTATGAGGGCATCCGGCGCATCCTGGAGGAGGACGCGCCCAAGTGGGGCAACAATGACGACGAAGCCGATGCCGTGATGATCGAAATGTGCGGCGTCATCATCAACGAGATTGATTCCTACCGGGGCAAGCTCGGCAATCACAAGCTGCCCGCCCTGTATCCGGTTTCCTCCAATGTGCCGCAGGGCATGGCCGTGGCGGCCCTGCCGTCGGGGCGCAAGGCCGGGCGGCCCCTGGCCGACGGCTGCTCTCCCTCCCAGGGGCAGGATCGTCTCGGACCCACGGCCATCTTGCAGTCTCTGGGCAAAATGCCGCACGAAAGCATCGACGGCGGCACGCTGCTGAACATCAAGCTCACGCCGCAGGTGCTGGCCGGTCCGGAGGGCAGGAAGCGTCTTTCCGCCTTTTTGAAGACCTTTCTGGACCTGGACATCTTCCATGTGCAGTTCAATGTGGTCAGCCATGAAGTGCTGCGCTGCGCGCAGGCCCGGCCAGAGGACCACAAGAGCCTGCTGGTGCGCGTGGCCGGATACAGCGCCTATTTCGTGGAGTTGAGCCGCGAGATCCAGGAGGATATTTTGAGCCGTACCGCGCACGAACTTTAGGAGCTGTTTCTAAATTGTCCGTTCGCCCTCTGCCTGCGTCAGGCTCGCCCCGTGCGAAGGTCGAATATTTTGAATATACTCCCTCCGCCCAGGGCTCGCCTTCCTTGGCAGAGAGCGAAAATCCTAATTTAGAAACAGCTCCAACAGACTGTTAATACTATAGAATCTCGCGACCATATGTTTTTCGCGGTCCGTTTCCGGCAGGAGGCGGACCGCAGGAGAGAAAGATCATGCAGTTTATCCGCCCGCTGTGGGCCTGTCTGGCGATTTCCTGTCTCCTGATTTCCGCGGCGCACGCGCAATCCGCGGATCATGCGCGGCCCGCGCCTCTGCGCACCGCCTGGCTGGCTGAATTCGAGGCTTTTGCGGCCTGGTACGCCCATGACCGCCAATGGGACCGGGAAAACAACCCGGTCGTGGAACTTCGCTCTTTCCCCACCGGCAGGCTGCTGGTGGACAATATGCACGCCTACGGCTGGAATCTGGCGGCCTGCGGCGGCGTGCCCGCCCTGCGCGCCCTGCTGCGCAAGGATGTCTATGTGGTGGGCGTCGGCACGGAGGAGGCCGCGTCCAACGCCGTGTACGCGCGCGCATCCAGCCCCCTGGCGCGGCTGAACGGCGTCGGCGGGGCGGCGCGCTTTTTGCGCGGCAAAACCGTGCTCTGCCCTCTGGGCACCAGCGCGCACCAGCTTTTGCTGGCCTGGCTGGACGGCATGGGTCTGAAGGACACGGATGTGACCATTGTGGACGTCAAGCCCGGCGAGGCCGCGCAAGCCCTGGCCAAGGGCCTGGGGGAAGCGGCGGCCCTCTGGGCTCCGGCGGCCTACGCGGCGGAAGATCTCGGTCTGTCCAGGATCACGGACGGACGGAAAAGCGGCATCGCGCAGCCCGTGCTGCTGCTCGCGGAGCGCGGCTATGCCGATAAGCACCCGGAACGGATCACGGCCTATCTGCGCAACTATCTGCAAGCCGTCGAGAGCTTCGGGAAGATGCCCGTAGAAGAACTCGTGCCGCTGTACCAGCGCTTCCAGCGGGAGTTTGCCGGCAAGGCCCTGTCCGCGTCAGACGCCCGCCGGGAGCTGGAAAACCATCTGCTTTTCCCCCTGGACAAGCAGAAGGAGCTTTTGGGCGGCGTGCCCGCCGCGGACGGCGCCATGCGCCCCGGCGGGACCTTGCGCGGCTGGTTGAAAGACGTGATCGCCTTTCACAAAAAAACCGGGGCGCTCAGCAGCCGGGAGGCCGGAGAGCTGGAAAGTCTGCCGCTTGTGACGCCCCGTTTCTTACCCTGACCTTGTTCCCGTTTGTTCCCGTGGGCCCTTCCGGCCAACCCCGGCCGCGCGGCAGCCTCATCCTCCGGCCGCGCGGCCGTGGCTCTTTGTTCAGCAAACCGTGAAAACAGCGCAGTTCCCGGCCTCGGCGAAATCCGCCAGGCGTTTCCGCGCCAGGGCCAGGGCGGCCTCAAGTTCCTCCTGTCCGGAAAAGCCGTAAATGACGGTCAGGATGTCCCGGCTTTCCAACGAGATCATGGCCCGCTGCGAATCGCTGCTGGGGCTGCCGAAAGGGCCGCGCGCGTCGGCCAGCAGGGGCAGACGCGCCAGGTCGATGCCGTCCTTGCCGATGCCCGCGTACATTTCCCCGGCTTCGCCCAGGCGGAAGAGCAGGCCGCCCTCCAGGCGGGCCAGGTCGTAGGACCCCAGGGAAAAGCCGGTTTCCAGCGAAACCAGGTTGCTGGCGTCCACCACGCTGTTGATGCGGTAGAGCTCCTTGCCCTGGCGGATGCGGCGGTAAAGGGCTTCGGAGGAGACGCGCGTGCGCCCCGGGTCGCGGCCGAAGGCCTTGTATGCCCGGCGGGATTCTCCCAGGTTGGGCAGCTCGGCCAGGGGCGTGTCCTGAAGCGTTTTGCCCAGGCCGGGCAGGATTTCCCGCGTAAAAAAAGTCCAGAGCGCCGGATGTTCCGGAGAGGGCAGGGCGCGCCAGGTCAGACAGCCGAGACGGGCCTCGGGCCAGAGGGCCTTGAGGGCGGGATCGATGCGGATTTGGGGGCGGGTTTGAGGGATCATCTGGCTTCCTTTGTTTCCCGCCAGCGGGAGAGGGTGATGGAAAAAACCACATGCGGCATGTCCTGGCCGTAATAGCGCTTGCTGAAGCGCGCGCCGGGCCTCATGCCGTTTCTGCGGGCCACGGCTTGGGAGGCGGCGTTGCCGTCCCGGATGATGGAAAAGACTTCCCCGGCGTCCAGGGCCGTGAAAGCGTAATCCCGGCAGACCAGGGCGGCCTCCGTGGCATAGCCCCGGTGCCAGCGGCTTTTTCGGAACAGATAGCCCACCTCCAGGACGCGGTCCCGCGAGACGGGCGGGCAGTCCTGCCGGGTCAGGCCGCACTGGCCGATCATTTCGCCGGGCAGGCCGTCTTCCGTTTTGAGCGTCGCGGCCCAGAGGCCGAAGCCGTCTTCCCGATAGCGCTGCAACTGCCTGTCCAGCCATTGCCGGGCCTCGGCCTCGCTGAAAGCGTGGGCGTAGGCGTACATCACCTCAGGGTCGCGCAGCATGGCGCAGAGGGCGGGGAAGTCGTCCGGCGTCATTTCCCGCAGGATCAGGCGCGGCGTTTTCAAGATCAGCGCGTTCATACGAGTTACGGCATGCACGGGGCGGAATTGTCGGCCCGGCTCCGGCACGCCCGCTCCATGATGGCCGCCACATCGTCGGGCGGCAGAAAGATTGCTTCGGGCCGGGCCCGGAACCAGGTCAGCTGGCGCTTGGCATAGGCGCGGGTATTGCGCAGCCAGAGGCGGCGGCATTCCTCAAGGCTGATCCGGCCCTGCAAATGGGCCAGGGCTTCGGCCGCGCCGATGCCCGACCAGCCCGGCGCGGCCGGGTCGTCGCAGAGCACGCGCGCCTTTTGCGCCTCCTCCAGGGCCCCGGCGGCCAGCATCAGATCCAGACGGCGGGCCAGACGCGGCTCCAGCCAGGCCAGGTCGGCGTTGAGCACCAGCAGCGGCCCCCGGCAGAGCGGGGCGGCCATGGCGTTTTCATGCCACCAGCTGAAAGGGCGGCCCGTGCCCTCGCAGACTTCCAGGGCGCGGGCGATGCGCTGGCGGTCGTTGGGGTGGATGCGCGCCGCATAGGCCGGGTCCGCCTTGCGCAGTTCGGCATGCAGGGCGGGCGCGCCTTCAGCGTCCAGGCGGGCTTCCAGGCGCGCGCCGATGGCCGGGTCCAGGGACGGGATGTCGGCAATGCCGCGCAGCAGGGCCTGAAAATACAGGCCCGTGCCGCCCACCAGCAACGGGGTCTTGCCGCGCGCCAGCAGTTCGCGGGCTTTGGCCGCCGCCTGTTCCGCCCACTGCCCGGCGCTGATTTTTTGCCGCGCGGGCAGAAAGCCGTAGAGGTGATGCGGACAGCAGGCGCGTTCTTCCGGCGAGGGCTGGGCCGTGATCAGCGGAAAGTCGGCGTATGCCTGACGCGAGTCGGCATTGATCACTTCCCCGTCCAGCTCGCGGGCCAGGGCCAGGGCCGCGGCGGTTTTGCCCGAACCCGTGGGACCGGCCAGACAGATGACCGGCGCGGCAAAGGGCGGCGTGAATTCCCCGGCCATTACGAAACGCGGAAGCCCCCGTGCGGCGCGGCCAGACAGGGCGTGGCCCGGCGCACTTCGCCGTTGGCGTATTTTTCCAGCAGCTTGCGGCGCACGTTTTCCGGCACCAGGCCTTTGACGTCCGCACCGTGGCTGGCAGCCGCCTTGACGATGGTCGAGCTGATGAACAGCCACTGATAGTCGGTCATCATGAACACGGTCTGGATATGGCGCTGAAGGCGGCGGTTCATCAGGGCCAGCTGGAATTCATACTCGAAGTCCGACACCGCGCGCAGGCCGCGCAACAGGGCGCAGACCCCGCGCTGGGCCGCGTATTCCACGGTCAGGCCCGAAAAGGGCTCCACCACCACGCGCGATTCGTTCTTGAGGGCCTCGCGGGCCATTTCCACCCGTTCCTCATGGCTGAACAGCGGGAATTTTGGGGTATTGTCGGCCACGGCCACGATGATCCGGTCAAAGACGTCGCAGCCGCGCCGGATCAGGCTGAGATGGCCGTTGGTCAACGGGTCGAAGGTGCCGGGATAGAGGGCTGTTTTCATGATGCTGTCCAGATGCAGATGCGCGTCTGGCCGAAAAGGCGCTCGGCCAGAAGGTTGAAGGAAGCGGGCGGCGTGAGCGCGACGTCCTTTTCTATTTCCGCCGTGACAAAAGCTCCGGGCGCGAGCCAGCCCCTGTCCGCCAGGGCGCGCAGGGCCGGTTCCGCCAGATTTTTGCGGTAGGGCGGGTCCATGAAGACAAGGTCAAAACCTTCGGGCGGCTGGCGTTTGAGAAAGCGCAGCACATCCTCCTTGACCAGGCGGGCCCGCCCTTCCAGGCCCAGGGCCGCCACGTTTTCCTGGAGACAGCGCATGGCCGGGGCCGCGTTTTCCACCAGCAGGGCATTGGGCGCGCCCCGGCTCAGGGCTTCGAAGGCCAGGCTGCCGCTGCCCGCGAACAGGTCCAGCGCGCGGGCCTCGCGCCAGACCAGACCGCGCGCGGTCAGCATGGAGAAGAGGGCCTCGCGGGTACGGCCCATGGCCGGGCGGTAGCCCTCGCCTTCCACGGTTTTCAGCACGCGGCCGCCCAGGCCGCCGGCAATGATCCGCATACCGCGCCTACATGCGCGAAAGCAGGCGGGTCATGGCGTAATCCATCTTGGCCAGGGCCTCCTGCAATTCGGTCTGTTCCACCCAGGGGCGGCGTTCCACATCGGCCAGCTTGCCCTTGAACATGTCCCACTTGCGTTCCAGTTCGCCGGTGAGGAAGTTCCAGTCCACCTTGGGATGGGCCTCGCGCTCGTGCAGCACGGTCTGGGCCACGCGCCCGCCTTCCAGGACCAGTTCTTCCAGATAGCCGGGGATCAGCGGCGCGATCTTGAAACGCTCCCGGATCAATCCGGCCAGCGTGGTCTGGGCGGAATTCTCGCCATGCACCAGCACCACCTGCGTGCCGTCGCCGGTGAGCGGGGCCAGCCAGTCCAGCAACTGGCTCTGGCCCGCGTGGCCGGAAAAGCCGTTGATGGTGAAAATGCGCGCTTTCACATCCATGTCTTCGCCGAACAGGGTGATTTTTTTGGTCTGTTCCACCAGCTTGCGGCCCGGCGTGCCCACGGCCTGGTAGCCCACGAAGACCACGCTGGCTCCCGCCTTCCAGATGTTGTGTTTGAGGTGATGCTTGATGCGCCCGGCATTGCACATGCCGCTGGCCGAAATGACGATGGCCGGTCCGCTGAATTCGTTGATGGCCTGGGATTCGGCGGTGCTCAAGGTGTAATGCAGATTGGGCAGGGAGAAGGGATCGTCGCCGTTGCCCAGCAGGGCCTTGGCGTCCTCGTCGAACAATTCGCGGTTGCGCTCGAAAATTTCCGTGGCCCGGATGGCCAGGGGGCTGTCCACGAAAACCGGCATGTCTTCCGGCAGTTTCCCCTGGCTGTTGAGCATGTGCAGACAGTAGAGCACTTCCTGGGTGCGCTCCACGGCAAAGGCCGGAATGATGACCTTTTCGCCCTTGGCGTGGCTGTAGGCCACGGCATCGGCCAGTTCCTCGGCGCTGGTGCTCTCGTTCTTGTGATTGCGGTCGCCGTAGGTGGACTCCATGAACACGTAGTCGGCCCTGGGCGGACTTTCCGGATCGCGGACGATCAGGGACTGGGGACGGCCGATGTCGCCGGAAAAGATCATGCTGGTGGTCTTGCCGTTTTCCTCGGCTTCCAGGCGCAGGGAGCCGGAACCCAGGATATGCCCGGCGTCGTAATACGTCACCCGGATGCCCGGCGCGGGCTCGAAGGATTTGTGATAGTCCACGGGCTGGAAAAGGGCGGCCGCCTTCTGGGCGTCCTCCACCGTATAGAGCGCGGCCGGGGGATTTTTCAGGCCCCGGCGGTCGTATTTTTTGGCTTCCCACTGGGCTTCCATTTCCTGGATGTGGGCGCTGTCCTGAAGCATGATTTCCAGCAGGTCGCTGGTGGCCTTGGTACAGTAGACCGGCTTGTCAAAGCCGTCCCTGACCAGCAGGGGCAGCAGGCCCGAGTGGTCGATGTGGGCATGGGTGATCAGGATGAAATCAATATTGCCGGGCAGATAGGGCTTGATGTCGCGGTTGCGCTGCTCAATGGCCTTGTTGCCCTGGTGCATGCCGCAGTCCACGCAGAAGCGCTTGCCGCAGGCCTCGATCATGTAGCAGGAACCGGTGACTGTCTTGGCCGCGCCCAGAAACTGTACTTTCATATGCACTCCGAATGGGTGGTGGATGGGCAGAGGCCGCAGCGTGCGCCCGCACGGCATTGCGGCAATGCTTCACATAGCCGCAAGCCCGTCGCCGTGTCAAACGGACGCCGGTTCGCCGCGTGCCTCCGCGCTCTTGCCGCCGCGCTCCGGCTCACATATAGTGAAACCGGTTTCGCGCGCGTGCGCGGGCTTCGGCGGCTACGCCGACGTCACGTCGATTCTTCCCGCAAGGAGCGGTTATGCCTGAACTACGACAGAACATAGTGGATGATCTGAGCTCCGTGACCACCGAATCCTGGCGCACTTTCCGGATCATGGCGGAAATGGTGCATGCGCTGGACGAGCTCAACGCCCTGAAGGTCAACTGCATTTCCATTTTCGGTTCGGCCCGCTGCACGCCGGACATGCAGGAATACCAGGACGCCGAAAAAATCGCCCGCATGCTGGTGGACGCGGGCTTCGGCGTCATCACCGGCGGCGGCCCCGGCATCATGGAAGCGGCCAACAAGGGAGCCTTCGAGGCCGGGGGCGAGTCCGTGGGCCTGCATATCGAACTGCCGCACGAGCAGGGTTGCAACAAGTATGTGAAAACCCGCTGCAATTTCCGTTATTTTTTCATCCGCAAGTTCATGTTCGTGAAATACGCCATGGCCTATGTGGTCATGCCCGGCGGCATGGGCACCATCGACGAGCTTTCCGAGGCCTTTGTGCTGGCCCAGACCGGCCGCACCCGGCCCTTCCCCATCATTCTGTACGATTCGCGTTTCTGGAGCGGCCTGCTGGAGTGGCTGCGCAAAAGCATGGCGGCCGGCGGCTTCATCCATGAGGCGGAGATCGACAAACTCGTCACGGTCTGCGACACGCCCGAGGAAGTGGTCAACCACTTGTGCAAGATCATCATTTTGTAGCGGCCCCGCGCGTGTTCGCGCCCGCCGGGCCGGTGCCCGATCCGCCGCCGGGCTTGAGCTGGGAAGGGCTGATGGAGCTGGCCCTGGTTCAGGCCCGCATGGCCGCGACAGAGGGCGAAGTGCCGGTGGGCGCGGTTCTGGCCGGGCCGGACGGGCGACTGCTGGCACAATGCCGCAACGCGCCCGTGCGGCGGCACGATCCCACGGCCCACGCCGAGATCCTGGCCCTGCGCGCCGGGGGCGCGGCCCTGGGCAATTACCGCCTGACCGGCTGCGTGCTGGCGGTTACCCTGGAGCCCTGCGCCATGTGCGCGGCGGCCCTGGCGCACGCGCGCCTGGCCGGGGTGGTCTACGGCGCTGCGGACGATCTGGCCGGAGCCGTGATTTCCCGCGCCGAATATCTGGACGCTCCTTTCTGCAATCATCGGGTCTGGCACATGGGCGGGGTGCGGGCCGAGGCCTGCGCGGTCCTGTTGCGCGATTTTTTCGAAAGGAAACGCTGAGTGGTGAGGATTTTTGTTCTCTGCCCGAGTTCACCGTCCTTGCCAGGGAACAAAAATCCTCACCACTCGGCGTTTCCGAAGCGCGGCGGGCGGCGGATTCTCCGGCTTGAACGCCCTCGCCGGGAAAAGGACTGGGCATGCTGGAACTGACGGTTTTTTTGAGCGGCGCGCTGGTCATGGTGCTGGAAATGGTGGGTGGGCGGGTGCTGGCCCCGCACGTGGGCACTTCGGCCGTTGTCTGGACCAGCCTCATCGGCGTGGTGCTGGCCTGCCTGGCGCTGGGGGCCTGGGCCGGAGGCCGCTTCGCGGACAAGAAGCTCTCCCGCCGGGGGCTGGGCCAGGCCCTGGCCGGGGCCGGACTGGGCTGCGCGCTTACGGCCTTTTGCCACACGGCGCTGGGCGCGGGCGCGACCCGGGCCGTGGGCAATCTGTACCTGGCCGCCGTGGCCGCCGCCCTGGGCATTTTCGCCCTGCCCGCCTTTTTCTTCGGCATGATCACCCCCTATGTCATCCGCCTGCGTATCGCCGACGTGGATACCGCCGGGGCCACGGTGGGGCGGCTCTATGCCCTGTCCACGGCGGGCAGCATTCTGGGCACCTTCCTGGGCGGCTTTGTGCTGATTTCCTTTTTCGGCAGCACGGCCATTCTCTGGGGCGTGGCCCTCTGCATGCTGCTGCTTTCCCTCTGCAACGCCCCGGCCCGGCCCCGACCGCGCTTTCTGCTGCTGGCCCTCTGCGCCCTGCTGGCCTGGCAGGACGGGCTTTACGGGCAATGGCTGGCGGAAAAGGGCGGCGTGCGCCTGGTGGAAAGCCCGTACAACAGCATCCGGATCATGGAAGGCGTGGACCGCGCCCGGGACGGCCGGGCCGTGCGCCTGATGGCCACGGATCCCGGCTACAGCCAGTCGGGCATGCTGCTGGACGCCCCGGACGAACTGTATTTCGACTATACCCGTTTTTACGCCCTGGGGCCGCGCCATGTGCCGGGCGCGCGCAAGGTGCTGATGCTCGGCGGCGGGGGCTATTCCGTGCCCAAGTGGCTGTTGTCGGGCAAAAGCGGGCTGGACGCCGCGCGCCTGCGCCTGACCGTGGTGGAGCTGGACCCGGCCATGACCGCAACTTCCCGGCGCTGGTTCGGCCTGAGGGACGATCCCCGCCTCACGGTGCGGCACGAGGACGCCCGCGCCTTTCTTAACCGGCGGAACGAGCGCTATGACCTGGTTTTCGTGGATGTCTTTAATTCGCACTATTCCGTGCCCTTCCAGATGGGCACCGTGGAGGCCGCCCAGGGCCTGCGCCGGGCCGTGGCTCCGGGGGGAGCCTTGCTGATGAATGTGATTTCGGCGGTGGAGGGGCCGGACGGGCGCTTGTTCCGGGGCATTTACCACGCGCTGGCCGCCGCCTTTGCCGAGGTGCGCGTGTACTGCGTGGGCAGGCCGGACCGGCCCGGCGAGGTGCAGAACCTGATGCTGCTGGCATTTCCGGAAGCCGTCCCCGATGCCGCGCCCCCGGCGGCGGACGCAGCGGCCGGGGCGACGGACCCACCGGCCCCGGAAACGGACGCCATGCTGGCCGCGCGTTACGCCGGGATCATACCGGCGGACATTCCCGCGCTTACCGACGACTTCGCGCCGGTGGAGCGCTACGCCCTGATGCTGCTGCGGCAGTGAGTTCCGGGCGCTTTCCGCCGGGCCGGGAACGGATGCCCCGGCTTCCCTGAAGCCGTCTTGCGGTATGCCGATGAAATCTGTAGGTTAGCATTCACAGAAGGAGGCCGTGCTATGGAAAACAACAACGTCAAACCGGTGGACATCACGGAAAACGTGCTGACCATGCTGGGGCGGAAAATGAGCAGCGGACGGGATCTGACCATGTCCGAGCGGCTGATGGCCATGACCGCCACGGCGCAGACCACTTCCAACCGCTACGGCCCCGGTCCGGCGGACATGGTGGTGCAGCAGCCCGAACTGCCCGAAACCGTGAAGGGCGTACTGGCGAACTATACCGGCGTCTAGAGCATTTCAAAGCTGAAATGCTCTGCATGGGTTTAAACAGCGCGGTGCGGGGACAGGCGGCCCCGCCGCGCCCATTGCGAGGATGTTTTGAACGAATCCATCGACGATCTTACAGTGCAGTATGAGGAAAACGGCCAGGTTCTGATCAATGAACTGGACAAGGTGGTGCTGAGCAAGGGCGCCTGGACCACCATCCTGTTCCGCTATCAGCAGTGGCGGCCGGAAACCGACGATTACGGCCCGGATAAATACGTGATCCGGCGCTATAAAAAATCGGGCGGCGAATACCGCCAGCAGTCCAAATTCACCATTTCCAGCGCCGATCAGGCCCGCAAGATCGTGGACGCCCTGCTGCCCTGGATCGAAAAATAACCTTTTCCTCTTGTCCCCGGCGGAGCGGCACGATGGCCCGCCCGGCCGTGGCGGCAGTGGTCCGCTTCAGAGAGCGCCCCTTTTCCCTCCGGAGAAGGGGCGTGTCGCCGTTTTCCGTGTTGCGTCCGCCGGGGGACGGGGGGAGGCGGCCGCGCCGTCCCTCCGCCCAGGGGCAATCCTTCCGCCTTATTCCTCGCTCTGGCCGCCCGCCGCGCGGCAGGCCAGCCAGGGCAGCTCGTGACGGCTGTTGATGTTCAGCCGCCGCAGGATATTGCGGATATGAGTTTTCAGCGTGCTGGGCGAAATGTTCAGGCTGGCGCAGATATCGGCGTCATGGCGCTTTCGGGCCAGCATGGCCGCGATGCAGGCCTGCTGGCGGGTCAGCCCGAGCTGGCGGAAAAGCCGTTCGCAGTCTTCCTGGCTCAGGGCTTCCGGCGGAAGCGGGCCGTCCTCCTGCGCCTCCTGCGGGCCCTGCGCCGCTGCCTCGATCTGGATCACGGGCGAGAACGCGCCCGGCAGGGGCCGCGTGGGACGGGCCGGGCGGCCGGGCGGCGCGGCTTCCCAGAATCCCATCTGTTCCAGCAGGAAGACGTAGGCGGAACTGGACAGCAGAATGGTGACGGCCAGCAGGGCGAAGAGATAGTTGACCGTGGTGCCGTGGGAAAGGCTGGCGCGGATGGCGGGCAGGGCATAGGTGCCCAGCAGCAGGCTGAAGAGCAGCGTGGCTCCGCCGAAGCCGATCAGCCGGATGCCGTTGCCCCGGCGGCGCGCGTTGAGCCAGGAGGCCGCGTAAAACAGCGTGGTGTAGCTGTAGACGCCCAGCAGGCTGTAGGCGAAGTGCAGGCTGTCCAGGGAGAGGGCCGGGGATTCGCGGTGCAGCAGCGGCCAGGCCGTATAGCCCACCACCAGCAGCGGGCCCATGAGCAGGATGGTGCGCCAGATGGATGCCCGGCGTGCCAGATGGATGCAGAGCGGGGAAATCAGGCAGCTCAGCACCACAATGAGCAGCAGGTGCGGCTTGGGCCGGGGCAGCAGGGGCTCCATGACGGCCAGCAGGCTGTAGTACAGGCCGTGGCTGAGGCCGGTCAGGGCGTAGACGGCGTAGATCGGCGCCAGGCCCGCCGGGCCCGTCAGGCCGGGCGGAGCGGTCATTTCGGCGGATTCCGGCGCGCCGCTCCTGTCGCTCTGGGCGGGATTGTCCGCCGCTTCCGGCGACGCGGGCGGAGCCGGGGGCGGCTCCAGCAGCAGTTTGGCCGCCAGGGCGAAGACCACGGGCAGAAGCAGCAGGCTCTCCGGCCGCAGGCTCAGCAGGCCGTGGATCAGGGCGCGGCTGGCGATGATGCCGCCGCTGACCACCACCAGGATGCCCGTGCGCGAGAGCGAAGCCACCCCCATGCCCAGCACCGTGAAGCCCACGGCAAAGCCGAAACCCGCCAGCGCGCTGATCACCGCGCCCGCTGCGGCATTGTCGAACAGGGCGAGATCCAGACTCAGCAGCAGCGGGCTGATCAGGCCCGCGCAGCCCGCGATCCAGAGCCGGGCCAGCATGCCGTCGGCGCGCAGGCGTTCCCGCCACAGGCCGAACAGCAGCAGGAACAGCGCGGCGCAGGGCAGCACGGCGAACAGCCGCCCGAATTCGTCATTGAACAGGAACGGCTCCGGGTCGCCGTAGCTGCGGAAGACCAGCCAGAGCCAGGCATTCAGGCAGCCCGCGCCCAGGATATAGCGAAGCTCTTTCAAGGCGTACCTCGGGCAGAGTTAAGTTCCACGTCCCGCCGCCGTCGCGGGACGCGCCCGCGCGCCGGCGCTCAAAAGCCGCGCGCCGCCGTGCCGGCATGGACGGAAAAGCCGTTTTTCCCTCTCTTCTTTACCTGATAGAGGGCGGCGTCGGCATTCTGGTACAGGGTGTTGAAGTCCGTTCCGCTCTGCGGAGCAAGGGCCACGCCGATGCTCGCGGTCATCCGCCAGCGGGCCGGGCCGTCCAGGCACTCGGTGCAGAGCGCGGCCGACAGCGTTTCCGCCTTGCGCTCCGCCCACTCTCTGTCCGGAATGGGAACAAAGGCGGCGAACTCGTCCCCGCCGATCCGTCCCAGCACGGCGCGCTCTTTGAAATGCCGTCTGATGATGTCCGTGAAGGTCCGGATGCAGATATCACCGAAGGCATGGCCGAAGCGGTCGTTGGCCTGCTTGAAGTTGTCGATGTCAAAAATGAAAAAAGCGTAGTGGTTGTCCGGCCTTTGGAAAAGCAGTTCGCAGATGGCCCGTTCCGTGGCTTTCTTGGTATAAAAGCCCGTCATTTCATCCGTCACGGCCTGCAGTTCTTTTTCCTTTTCCCCGTCAATGTTTTTCCGGTAGGTGACCATGTGGAGGCATTTGTCTTCCGCGGAGTAAAAAACGTGCGCGTCCACCCGTGTCCAGGAGTACTCCGTTCCGTCCTGACTGATCATGAAGTCATAGCGCAGATGATTGTTTCCGGCCGCATACTCCCGCATGACGTTCCGGGGTTCGAAGATCGCCAGATAGCCCTCCCGGAATTCCTTTTTGATCTGCTTTTCGGCAATGATGCGTATTGCCTGATCATAAGGAAGCCCCTTGGCGCCGAGTGTTTCGAAATATTCCCCGGTCCATGCCTGTTCCGCGCAATTCCGGGTGATATTGAACTCGCAGATATTGTCATATATCTGTTCCGTGGCCTTTTTGAAAAAAGCCTGCCGTTCCTCCATCAACTGGGTGATCCGCTTGTTGAATTTTCGGATGACGGTCGTGACGATGACCAGCACGACAACTATGACAAAAAGCAGGATAGCGCAGGTTTGGTAGAGCTGCGCCCGCATTTCGCTGATCAGGAGCCCGGTGTTCTGGGCCACAACCAGATTCCAGGACAGTTCAGGAATGTAGCGGACAACGATGAAGCTCTTTTCACGGCTCAGGGGCGCGGTGGGCGTCCAGAGCGTCAGGCTTGAGGAGTCGTTGTTCCAGCTCAGAATCTTCTTCCGGATGGCCTCCTGCCGGTAGGTCTCGAACCAGTCCTTTTTTTCATCGCCGGTACGGGTAGTGGATATTTCGATGCCGCCGCTTTTGCTGATCAGGCTCGCCGTCACACGGTATTTTTCCTCATAACTTTTGAGCAGTTCCTTCAAAGAGTCGATGCGGATGCCCACGCCCACCACGCCGAGCACCCTGCCCGCGGAGTCCTTGACCTTGCAGTTCACAAAGACGGTTATTTTATTGTCCGCGCCGTGCACTTCGTCGTTGTCCACGTGCAGGTCATATTCCTGATCACTGTTCATCAGGCGGAAATACCATGTGTTTTCCGGATTGTCCCTGGTCAGGACACGGTCGATGCCCTTGAAATTATAATAGCGTCCCGTGGCCGTGGAAACCAGAAAGACCGAATCAAAACCATATTTTTCCCGGTAGGTGTCCAGATATTCCCTGGTGGTTTCGACGTACGCCCGGTCCTCCGGATGTCGGGCTTCGCCGGTAAGATGTCTGACCAGCAGGTTGTCGTGGGCCATTGTCAGCGAAATATTGACCGGTTTTGTAAATCTGGTCGTCAGCCGGTAGTAGATTCCCTCGGCCGTGAGGGAGGATACCTGCTCGATGTTGTCCAGGGATGCCTGGTAGTTCGCCCGGTAGCTGAGCACGGCGGTCAGTGCGAAGCCGATGACCAGAATGACCGTGATGTTCAGATTGATCCGCAGCAGGTGATTGTCTTTCACGCTTTTTGCCTCCGTCCCGGCCGTTTCCCCAAAAAGTTCTTATGTTGGAACAGTGTTCGTCGCCCAGCACGCATGCATACGCCAAAGGAACGTGGAGGAAAATCAAAAAAGAACCGGCGGCGGGCGGCGATGCCCGGCGAAATAGCGACAACTTGCACAAAGTCGGGGAAAAGCGGCGCCGGGTTTTCCGGCGTGCCCTTTTTCGTTTTCCGGCAAGCCCGGCGCTTCCGGGCAGGCATGAAAAAATTGCGTTTTGCGCGTTTTGCGGCTGCGGAGGAAGATCGGGTTCCGTGCGTGGAGCATATCTGATTTCTATTTTGATTTCAATGAGATATCAATGTCATCCTTTTAGGTATGACGTTGTTTGCGGGCTACGCGCAAAAAGGATTTCCGCCTTTTTCCCGCAAATTACTTCCCTGAACGATTGTTGGCTTTCGGGCTTTGTGCTGAAAAGAACACGCTCGGAAAAACCGGCGCCGGAAGCGTCGGCGAGCCGTGCGGCGTCGGCCTTGGGGCCGGGGGCCGCGCGCCGGAGGACCGGAACACGTCCTTGCGACGCGCCGCCGCATGCGCTTGAGAATACGGCCCTGGGCGTTATCGCACGCCATAACCTGAACAAAGGCAGGAGGTTGCCATGAACAGGATGTTTTCCCTCGCAGCGGGCTTCGCGGCCGCGTTGTCCCTGATGGCGGGACCGGCCGTTACGGCCCATGCCGCCGATTACAACGGTCCCAAAATCAAATTCCGGGTGGCCCATACCACGCCTCCGGGCAATCACATCACCCTGGCTTTTGAAAAGTTCAAGGAACTGGTGGAGCAGAAGAGCGGCGGCAAGATCAAAGTCCAGGTCTTCCCCAACGCCATTCTGGGCAGCGACCGCGTGCTGATGGAGGGCGCCCAGAAGGGCAGCCTGGAAATGGCCGTGAGTTCCACTCCCAATATGGCCAATTTCTCTCCTCTCTATCAGGTCTTTGACCTGCCGTACATCACCAGCCCCAAGAATCAGGAAAAGCTGTATAAAGCCATCGATTCGGGCAAGCTGGGCGAGTACTTCAAAAAAGTCGCCAACGACATCGGCCTGGAGCCGATCATGTACGCCGAATACGGCTACCGCAACTTCGTGACCATCAACCGCCCGGTGTCCAAGGTGGAAGACCTGGCCGGTCTGAAGATGCGCACCACGGATTCCGCCGTGGAAGTGGAAGTGGCCAAGATTCTGAAAATGAATCCCACGCCCGTGGCCTGGGGCGAAACCTACACGGCCCTGCAGCAGGGCACCGTGGACGGCGAGGGCAACACCTTCCCCCATATGTACGGCGCCAAGCACCACGAAGTGCTGAAGTACGCCGTGACCACGGCCCACAACTACGGCATGCAGGTCATGATGGCCAACAAGGCCTGGTGGGACAAGCTGCCCCCCGAAGCCCAGAAGGTCATCCGCGAGGCCGCTGCCGAAGCCCTGGCCTATCAGCGTACCACGCTCTATCCCAAGAACGAGGCCGAGGCCCGCGAAGGCTTCATCAAGGCCGGCATCAAGATCGTGGATTTGACCGACGAACAGCTTGACGCCTTCCGCAAGGCCACCCGTCCGGTCTGGGATAAGTTCCAGGACAAGTTCCCGCCCGAACTGGTGGAAATGGTGCTCGAAACCCAGAAGTAAACATCCGTGCCGCCGGGTCCGGGAGCGCGGCCGCGCTTTCGGGCCCGGCCCGGCGTCATGTGCCGCGCCGCGGCGCGGCGGTCTTCTGATGATGTCGCCTGATTTCCTGATCCGTCCGCACGGCGCGGCGGAGCGGGCCTGCTCACACCGACCGGCTCTTCCGGCGATCCGGCGCGTTCTTCCCGGCTGTTTGCCGTACGGAGTATCCCATGTCCTCATCCGCCCGTAAATTTCTGCGTCTGCTTGACGCCAATCTGGAAAAACCCTTTCTGGTCGTGGGCATGCTCCTGATGATCGGGATCATCACCTACCAGACCGTCTACCGCTATTCCATCACCGAGCTGCTGGCCCTGCTGGACGGCCCCCGTTTCAGCGCCTGGCTGGGAAGTTTTCTGCCGGTGGGCAGGGTCCGCGAAACCGTTTCCCACTATGTGGGCCTGTCGGTCTGGTCCGAGGAACTGTCCCGCTACATCTTCATCTGGATCTCCTATCTGGCCATTCCCCTGGCCATCCGCCAGCGCGGCAACATCCGGGTGGACATCATCTACGACCGGCTGCCGCCCCGCGTTCAGGGCCTGAGCTGGATCGTGGTGGATCTCTGCCTGCTGATCCTGAGCGTGTTCGTCTTTATGGAGGGTGTGGAACACATCAGCATGCAGCTCGCCATGCCCCAGGTGACGGCGGCCCTGCGCATTCCCTATGCCGTTCCCTATCTGATCCTGCCTCTGGGCTTCGGCCTGATGACCCTGCGCGCTCTGGAGGATCTGGTCCGCCAGCTGCGGGCCTCTTCCTGGCGGGACGCGCTGGCGGGCGCGGCCTTCACGGCTCTGCTCTTCGCGCCGGTGCTGCTGTTTGACGATCTGAACGCCATCGCGCTGCTTTTCGGCTATTTCGTGGTTCTGCTGCTGATCGGCGTGCCCATCGCCTTTTCCCTGGGCATCGCGGCCCTGATGACCGTGGTGGGCGCGGGCACCCTGCCCGTGAGCTATATCGCCAGCGTGGCCTTTACCTCCATCGACAACTTCCCCATCATGGCGATCCCCTTCTTCATCGCCGCCGGGGTGTTCATGGGCGCGGGCGGCCTTTCCCGCCGCCTGTTGTCCCTGGCCGATGAACTGGTGGGCGGCCTGGCCGGCGGCATGGCCCTCGCCAGCATCGCCACCTGCATGTTCTTCGCGGCCATCAGCGGTTCCGGCCCGGCCACGGTGGCGGCCATCGGCACCCTGACCATCCCGGCCATGGTCGAACGCGGTTACGACAAGCTCTTTGCCGCCGCCGTGGTGGCCGCCGCCGGGGCCATCGGCGTGATGATCCCGCCCAGCAATCCCTTCGTGGTTTACGGCGTGGCCGGTCAGGCCTCGGTGGGCAAGCTCTTTCTGGCGGGCATCACCCCGGGCATTCTCACCGGCCTGGCCCTGATGGCCACGGCCTATGTCATTGCCCGTAAAAACGGCTGGCGCGGCGAGGCCCGCCCCCGCAGCCTGAAAACCATCGGCCGCGCCGTGTGGGAGGCCAAATGGGCCCTGCTGGTGCCGGTCATCGTGCTGGGCGGCATCTACGGCGGCCTGATGACCCCCACCGAAGCGGCGGCCATTGCTGCCATGTACGGCCTGCTGGTGGGCCTCTTCGTCTACCGGGAGCTGTCCCTGGCCTCGCTCTGGAAGTGCTGCGTGGAGTCGGCCCAGACCTCGGCGGTCATTATCATGCTGATGGCCATGGCGACCATTTTCGGCAATGTGATGACCCTGGAGCAGGTGCCCGAGCGCATCGCGGCGGCCATTCTGGACCTGACCAGCAACAAGATCGCCATCCTGCTGCTGATCAATGTGCTGCTGCTCTGGGTGGGCACCTTCATGGAGGCCCTGGCGGCCATCGTGATTCTCACGCCCATTCTGCTGCCTCTGGTGACCAAGGTGGGCGTGGATCCCATCCATTTCGGCGTGATCATGGTGGTCAACCTGGCCATCGGTTTCGTGACGCCGCCGGTGGGCGTGAACCTCTTCGTGGCCTGCGGCATCACCAAGCAGAAGATCGAGCTGGTTTCGCGGGCGGCCGTGCCCTTTATCCTGACCATGCTGGTCATCCTGCTGCTGGTGACCTATTGGCCGAGCCTGTCGCTCTTCCTCCTGTAAGCGGACAGGTTGCAACAACAAGCCCGCCGGTCGAAAAAAGACCGGCGGGCCTCTTCATTGCCTGAAGGAGAATCCGACATGTCCGGACAGCCCGATATGCTGCATCATGCCCGCATCCTGCGCGCCGTGGCCGATCTGGCCGCTGGGGCGGAAGGCGACGGCCAGGCGCCTCTCTGCATCGCGGTCTGCGACGCGGTGGGGGATTTGCTGCACTACACGCGCATGGCCGGGGCCAAACGGCGCGGCACGCCCATCGCGCAAGCCAAGGCCTATACCGCCGCCGTGCTGGAAACGCCCACCAGCGCCCTGCACGCCCGTCTGGAGCGCGAGCATCTGAGTCTGGCGGATTTTTGCGACGGCCCCCAACACCGGCTGACCAGTCTGGCGGGCGGCGTGCCCCTGTGCCTGGAGGGCCGGACTGTGGGCGGCGTGGGCGTCAGCGGCCGCAAACCCGCGGAGGACGAGGTGCTGGCCGGGCGGCTGGCGGCGGCGCTGCTGGGAGTGGGCGGTCCAACATCAAACGACTAAAATATCCATGCACGAAAGGCGGGAAGATGCTGATCCGGGCGACGTCCCGCTTTCCATCTGCGCCGGATTCCTGGTGGCGCGCATAAAAAAAGCCTGAAGGCCGTACGTCTTCAGGCTTCTTTTGCCGTATGCGGATTTACAGCGCCACGGCCTGGCCGTCGCCGCGCGGGTCCGACGCCCCCTGCAGAAGGCCGTCCTCGCCGCAGAGAATGGCCCCGGCGTGGCCCATGATTTCCGTATAATCCTCCACCATGAGCACGGGCTGGCCGCGGCGGCGCAATTCCTCGACCACGCTTTCGGGAACGCGGCCTTCCAGCTTGAGGTCGTTGTCGGGCGCGCCCCAGCTTCGGCCCAGAAGCCAGCGCGGGGCATTGACCGCGTCCTGCGGGGCCAGGCCGAAATCCACAATGCGGGTGGTCAGGGCCGCCAGCGTCTGGGGCTGGCCCTCACCGCCCATGCTGCCGTAGACCAGCCAGGGCCTGCCGTCCTTGAGCAGCATAGCCGGGGTCAGGGTGTGCATGGTGCGCTTGCCCGGCTCCAGGCAGTTGACGTGCGCCGGGTCCAGCGAGAAGGCGCAGCCCCGGTTCTGCAACAGGATGCCGGTGCCCGTGGCCACCATGCCTGAGCCGAATTCGTGATAAATGCTCTGGAGCATGGAAACCGCGTTGCCGGCCGCGTCCACCGCGCCCAGCCAAACCGTATCACCGCCCGGAGCCAGGGGCGGCAGGGGGCCGGAGCTTTGTTCCAGACGGATGCGCCTGGCCTGCTCTTGTCCGTATTCCGGCGAAAGCAGCCGGTCCAGGGGAATATCCCCAAAGGCCGGGTCCGAAAGCCAGCGGTCCCGGTCCTGAAAGGCCAGGCGCACGGCTTCCGCCATGGCCTGATAGTAGTCGGCGCTGCCTTCGCCCAGCGCGGCCATATCCAGGTTGTTGCAGATGTTCAGAATCTCCAGCGCGGCCATGCCCTGGCTGTTGGGAGGCGCGCTGCAGGCCGTCAGGCCGCGGTAGGGCATGCGCAGCGGTTCGGCCCAGTCGGCGTGGTGATCGTCCATGTCTCCCACGGTCAGCAGGCCGCTGTGCAGCATCATGCTGTCCGCGATGGCGCGGGCAATCGAGCCGTGGTAGAATTCATCCGCGCCGTTTTGGGCCAGACGGGCCAGGCTGCCGGCCAGATCGGGCTGGCGCAGGGTTTCGCCCAGGGTGTAGGGACGGCCGTTTTCCTTGCAGAAAACGTCCAGAAAGGCCGGGAACTGATGCAGGCCGCGCCCCGCGCCCTGCCCGCTGGTGTCCACGGCCAGCCAGTGGGCCAGGGAATGGCCCACGGGAAAGCCGTCTTCCGCGTAGCCGCGCGCCGGTTCCAGCAACTCCGCCCAGGACAGGGGCGAACCCATGCCTGTCTTGCTCAGTTTGAAGGCCTCGTCCCAGCCGGACACCGCGCCGGGCACGGTGCAGGCCGCCATATAGCCGCGCGCGGGCACGGCTTTGAACCCCCTGGCCGCGTAAAATTCCGGACTGGCCGAGGCGGCCGCCCGGCCGCTGGCGTTCAGGGCTTTGAGCTCGCCGCGCGCGGCGTCGTAAATCAGCCAGAAACTGTCGCCGCCCAGCCCGCACATGTGCGGATAGACCACGGACAACACGGCAGAAGCGGCGATGGCCGCGTCCACCGCCGTGCCGCCCCGGCGCAGGGCGTCCAGCCCGGCCTGGGAAGCCAGATAGTGGGGCGTGCTGACCATGCCTTTGCGCCCCAGAGGGTTGATGCCGGAGGGAATTGTGGCGGAGTAGCGGACGGTGGTGTTCATGCGCACCTCGGGCGGCCTTGCGCCGCGTTTTACGCCTCCCGGTGGGCCGGGGGCCCCTTGAAGGACGATTTTTCAACCATTGCGGCCGGTTGTGAAGATATCCCGTTTCTATAGCCCATCCGTCCGGCTCAGTAAAGGCGTTGACCCGCATCCCCCGGCAGCCTATGGCTTCAACAGGAAAGTCTCAAAATTCCCTCGGAGGCGGCCATGCGGGAAGTCATTGCGGAGGCTTTATGGCGTCTGGTCCGGGAGTATGTCCGGGAAAACGGCCTGGAGCCGATCTGGGAGCCGCCGCTGGCGCGTTGCGCCGACGCCCGCGACCCTCTGTTCGCCCGTCTGAAAGAGATCGTCGTCCCGAACCATTATCTGCCGGAAGACTATCTGCCGGGCGCCCGGACGGTGGTTTCCTGGTTCATTCCTTTTAAAAAAGCCATTGCCGACGGCAACAAAGAAGGCTTTCACTGTTCCGCCGCCTGGGCCGGGGCCTATCTGGCCACTAACGCCATGGCCGTCGAACTCAATGAACGCCTGGTGGAGAATATCAGGGCTCGGGGAGGCCGGGCGGCAATTCCCCATGACACGGGCATGATCAGCCGCGAAATCATTTACAGCCGCTGGTCCCAGAAGCATGTGGCCTGGATCGCCGGGCACGGCAGTTTCGGGCTCAACAATATGCTGATTTCCGATGTGGGCTGCGTGGGCCGGTATTACTCCATTGTCACGGATCTGGAGGCGAAGCCCGATTCCAGGGTGCTGGAAGAACGCTGCCTGTACAAAAAAAGCGGCGCATGCGGGCGCTGCACCCGCCGATGTCCCACCGGGGCTCTGAGCGTGCAGACTTTTGATCGCCGGCTCTGCCTGGAAATGTGCGAGAAGAATGAAGCCCTTTATCCGGGCGCGGATATCTGCGGCAAGTGCGTGGTGGGCCTGCCCTGTTCCGTTGCCCGTTACGGCGGTCCGGCTCAGGATTGAGCCCCGCCGTCCGGGGCCGGGGACCGCCGCGGCCACTGCGGACCGAGCATGACCACGGCCACGGAAAGGCAGACCAGGGCCACGCCGCACCAGACCGTCAGGGTGGAGGCTTCCTCAAAAACCAGGATGCCCGCCAGCACGGCGGTAAGCGGTTCCGTGGCGCCCAGTACAGAGGCCAGGGTGGAGCCGATGCGCTGCACGGCCAGAACCAGGGCCAGATTGGAAATGACGGCCGTCACCAGGGCCTGGAGACAGATTTGTTCGACCTGCCAGCGGCTTTGCAGCCATTGCAGGTTGTCCGTGACCAGTGCGTTGCCCAGCGAGGTCAGGGTGCTGAAGAGCAATAGCCAGAAGGTGATGATCAGGCCGTCTTTGCAGCGCAGGCGCGCGGCAAAGATGCCGGTGATGTAGAGCGCGTTGCACAGGGCCGAGAGCAGGGCCAGAAGCAGACCCGTATCCGTGATGCCCCTGTTGTCCGGGGAGGCGTTGCCCAGCAGAAAGACGCCGCCCAGGGCCAGGAGCACGCCCAGCGCGGTGGATGGGGAAAAGCGCTCGCCGAAGAAGAACACCATGAAAAGCATGACCATGACCGGATAGAGAAAGTGGATGGTGGCCGCCACGCCGCTGGGCAGGTAGGCGAAACTCCAGAAAAAAGTCAGGGCCGCCAGCATGTACATGAGGCTCACCCCGGCCAGCTTGGCGATGTCGCTGCGGCAGGGCGGGAGAAGACGGCGGCGGGGCAGAAGGATGAGAGCCATGATGACGGTGGCCGTCAGAAAACGGTAGAACAGCACGGATTGCGGGCTGAGGCCGCTGCGCATCAGCGGGATGCTGAAAAAGGGCGTCAGGCCGAAGGTGGCCGCGGCCAGCAGACTGTAGAAAAAGCCCATATAGTCTCCCGTCGTTTTGCCGTCGGGGGCTTGGCAAGCAGGTTTCCGGAGATGAGGGAAGAAAGGGTTCCCTCGTCGGCGCGGCAGCGGAGCGCTGCCGACGTGCGGACGTATATGATTTTATGATTTGTTGTCCCGTGGCTTTCGCCGCGCGGGGCGGCATTACAGCGGAGCAGGACCTTTTGTGTAAGGGATGTTGCTGAAAGCGGGCTGCCCTTAGGCAATAGCCTGGAAAATTTTCAGCTGTCAATGAACGTCAAGGAACGCCGCCGGAGACTGATCCCCACAAAAGCAAAGCCCGCCGGGGTTGTGCGAACCTCGGCGGACTTTGGCGGAACTTGCATTGGTGGCCGTTGTAGGCTGTTGTCAGCTCTTTTTCATTTGCTCTATCAATGCCGTGAGGGCCTGGGCCTGGCCCGACAAATCGGACACGGCGCCCGTGGCCTCCCGCATCGCCTGGGCGGTTTCTTCCGCAATGGCGTTGACATGGCTGATGGAACGGTTGATTTCCTCGCTGGTGGCTGACTGCTGTTCGCTGGCCGTGGCGATGGCGTGAACCTGATCCGCCGTATTGTCCACCATGCCCACGATTTCCGTCAGGGCTTCGCCGGACTGGTTGACGTAGAGCGTGGCCTCCTCGATGGCCGCCACGGCGCTGTCCACCTGAGTTCTGCTGGTGGCGGCGCTGTTCTGGATGGCCTTGATGGCGTTGCCCACATCGGTGGTGGAGGTCATGGTTTTTTCCGCCAGGTTGCGCACTTCGTCGGCCACCACGGCAAAACCCCGCCCGGCGTCGCCGGCTCTGGCGGCTTCGATGGCGGCGTTCAGAGCCAGCAGGTTGGTCTGGTCCGCGATGTCGGAGATGACGTTCATGATCTGGTTGATGGATTCGGCGTGCCGGGTCAGGGCGCTCATGTCCCCCTTGAGCTCCAGGGATTTTTTCTGAACGGCCTGAATGCTGTCCACGGCCTTGTGCACCACGGCAGCGCCGTCAGCGGCCTTGGTCCTGGTACCGGTGGACGCTTCGGCGGCGGATGCGGCATTGTGAGCCACTTCCAGCACGGTGGAGTTCATCTCTTCCATGGCCGTGGCGGTTTCAGCGGCCCGGGCCGCCTGCTGGGCGGCGCCGTTTTCGGCCTGACGCACGCGTTCGGACAGATCGGCCGACGCTCCGGAAATGCCTGCGACAATGCCTTCCAATTGAGCTGCCGCCTGCAGCATGCCTTCCCGTCGGGCCTGTTCACTTTGCTTGCGGGCTTCCTCCGCCTGACAGGTGGCTTCGCGGGCGATGGCGGTTTCGCGCTCGGCGGCCTGCTTATGGCTTTCCGCTTCTTTCATTTTTTCAATGAGATTGGCGACCATGGTGGAAAGGGCCTGCCCCAGCACGGCCAGTTCGCCTTTGAAGCCGCGCTTGTCGAGCCCGGCCTGGTAATCGCCTCCGGCCACGGTGGCGGCGTAAGCGGCCACGCGCCTTAAAGGCGCGGACAGAGAGGCGGCAACGAACAGCAGGCCCGCGATAAGGACGGCAATGCCGACGGCGCTGATGACGATAGTCCGCCACAATGAGCGATTGGCTTCGGCCATGGCCTGATCAAG
Source organism: Desulfovibrio sp. (assembly GCF_018379785.1). Lineage (GTDB taxonomy): Bacteria > Desulfobacterota > Desulfovibrionia > Desulfovibrionales > Desulfovibrionaceae > Desulfovibrio. The sequence continues at coordinate 6,926 of NZ_JAGZUV010000020.1, read as the reverse complement.
CGGCAAGGCCACTTCCAGGGACCAGGCCGGGGAGCCTTCCGTCACGGTGATGGGCGTGAAGGTGGCCAGGTATTCATGTCCGTCACGGGTCAGCTGGCCGTGATACGGCTTGCCCTGGGTAATGACTTCGCGGATGGCGGCAGTATTCTCCGCGGGCAGGGCGTCCAGGCCCTTGCCCGCAACAGGATCGCCCGACGCCACAATGGTGCCCGTATTCGAGAACAGGTTGGCATACCCGGTGCCGTAGGGAGTTATCTTGGCGATACGCTCGGATAGTTTGCCCAGGGCGATGTCGATGCCGAACACGCCGAGCACCTTGCCGTTTTCCACCAGCGGCAGGGTGATGGTGGTCATGAGCACCGGAGGCTGGGCGGCCGGATCAATATACGGCTCGATAAGCGTCAGTTTCCCGGAGGCCTTGGGGATGGTGTAAAACGACTCTCCCCGCACGTTGACGCCCGTCACTTCGATGGAGCCGGATTCGCCCAGATACCAGTACATAGCCAGGGAACCGTCTTCCCCGCTGTACTCGTGGCCCAGAAAATCGGCGTCGCGCCCGTCAAATGCGTTTGGCTCCCATACCACCCAGACACCTTGGTATTCCTTGTTGCCGTCAAGAAAATCACGTAACAGTCCGCCCATGATCATGCGGTCGCGGGTGCCTCCGGCATGGAGTGAAACCAGAAGTTTGCCGAATGTGTCGGTGTCGGCGGCGGCCTTGTTGATGACGCTGAGCACATGCGGGGCCTGTTCCAGCGCCATGAGAGAGGCTTCCGTCTCGGCGTTTTGCCGGGCTATGGTCTGCGTTCCCCATTGGGAAACAAATGTCAGCGCCATGAACACCAGGACTATGAACGGTCCCAGCATAAGCATCATTCTTCCCTTGATCCCCATATCCCATCTCCTTGTTCCAAAGAAGCAGCTTTCGTTTATAACGGTCAAAATCCAAAAAAACTAAGACTGCAAGCCAAAAAAATATATGGTGAAATTCACGTTTTCAGTAAAATATATCCTTCAATCATGCAACAATGTGAAATTATGAATAAATTTATGAGGAATCATCGGAAAGATGAATATCTCGGACGAACTCCAGCGGAGCGCAATTCCTCATAAAAGCAAAGCCCGCCGGGGTCTTGCGAACCTCGGCGGACTTTGGCGGAACTTGCATTGGTGGGCCCACCAGGACTTGAACCTGGGACCTGCCGGTTATGAGCCGGAGGCTCTACCAACTGAGCTATAGGCCCGAGAGCTTTCGTATAGCCGGAAGCAGCCGCGCCGGTCAAGGCGGATTGGGCGGATCAGGCGGGAGGCGCGCTCGCCTCCGCGGCATGCCGCTACATGGCGTGGCCGGTTTCCAGCAGGGCGATCTGTTCGTCCATGGCTTTTTTCAGCGGCGCGGGCAGGCCCATGATTTCCACATTGAGGAAACCGCGCACAATGGTGGAGGCCGCTTCATCCTCGTCCAGGCCGCGCGCCATGAGGTATTCGATTTCCTCCTGGGCGATCTTGCCCACGGCGGCCTCGTGCGACAATTCCACGCCGTCCTGATTGCTGTTCAGCTCCGGGATGGCATGGATGCGTCCGCCGCCCATAATCAGGCCCTTGCATTCCAGATGCCCTTTTGCCGGGGCCGCCGCCGCGCCGATGTAACCGCGGTTGATCACCGTGCCGCCCGTGGTCAGCACCCGCGAGATGACCTCGCCGCGCGTGTCCGGGGCGTTGAGTTCAATGCGGTTGCCGCAGTCCACGTATGAGCCGGCCGGGGCCACGATGACCGAATTGAAGCGGGCCACCGCATTGTTTCCGGTCAGTTCCATAAGCGGGTACATCTGCAGATCGCCCACGGGCTTGAGCAGGATGTAATTGTTCTGAAACTCGCCTCCGGCTTCCACCCGCCCGGCGGAGCGGGGCCGCACCGTGGTGCTGTCGCCCCAGTTGTGGATCATGGTGAAGGTCAGCTTGCCGCCTTTTTCCACATAATATTCCGTAATGCCCAGGTGGGCGGCGTCGCGCGCCTCGTGGGCCGTGGCGCAGCCGCCCAGGATGTGCAGCTCCGCGCCTTCCTCCACCACCACGATGTTGTGGATGCTCTGGCCCGCGCCGTGCCCCTTGATGAACATGCAGGACTGCACGGGCTCGCTGATTTTGACGCCCTTGCGCGCCCGCACGAAGTAGCCGCCGTTCAGGTGCTCGCGGGCCATGCGGGTGAAGTCGTCCTTGTCCGGATCGAGCAGCCGCCAGTAATAGCGCGGCAGTCCGTCGAACTTTTTGAGGGCCGCGCGGATGTCCATGAGGTCCAGGCCGTCCCGGCGCGTCTCGCAGTGTACGCCCGCGTGGTTGAGCTGCATGAACGCGCCGCTGACCTGGCGGTCGTTGACGTCGATGCCCGCCAGCACCAGGCGTTCGCGGTCCTCGGCCGGCAGACGGGTCAGATCGTCGATGGGAGCGGCGTTTTCACCGCCGCTGAAGGAAAAGCGGGAGAGATCCACGGTACTCATACGAGGGGCGCCTCCGCGATTTTGCCGTACATGTCGCCTGCCAGACATCGCAGGCATTCCTGATAGCCGTGGTTGGCGATGTGGTCGAGAATTTCGCGCGGCCGGGCCTCGCAGCAGAGCTTGCCGTGATACATGACCTGGCCCCGGTGCGCGTTGACGTATTCCAGAATGTGGCCGGTGTGGGTGATGATCAGTCCGCTGGTGGAACGCCTGCGCTCCCGCTCGCGCAGGGTGGCGCTGCAGGCGTCGGGCACGCCGTCCAGCAACTGGCGCACGGTGTTGCCCACCAGGGCCATGTTTTCCAGGTCCACGCCGGATTCCGGCTCGTCGAAGAGCAGCAGGTCCGGCCGCTGGGCCATGAGCTGCAAAAGTTCCGAGCGCTTGATCTCGCCGCCGGAAAAGCCCGCGTTGACGTCGCGGTCCAGAAACTGGTCGAAGTGCACCTTGCGGGCCATGGCCGGGATGTCCATCTCGCGTCCCCGGCCGCAGAGCTCCACCAGCTTGCCCGTGGGCAGGCCGTGGATGGTGGGCGGGCGCTGGAAGGACATGCCGATGCCCAGACGGGCCCGCTCGTACATGGGAGCGCGGGTGATATCCTGTCCCTTGAAGATGATCCGGCCCTCGGTGACCTCGTAGCCGGAAACGCCCATCAGGGTCATCAGCAGGGTGGTCTTGCCCGAACCGTTGGGCCCGAAAAGAATAAAGGTTTCGCCGGACTGGATGCTCAGGTCAATGCCCTTGAGCACCGGCGTGCCCTTGATCGAAACGTGCAGATTATGGATTTCAAGCATCGCTGTCCCCGTTTTCCCCAAGGTATTCCAGCACGTCGTAATGCACATGATCCAGAATATGGGTCAGTTGGGAGATGCACTCGTCGCCCACGGCTCTGCCCAGCAGAGTGACGATGAAAGCCGCGCGCTTGGCGTTGACCAGAGCCTCGTAGCCCGGATCCGTGCTGTAGGGAATGGCCCGGACGGCCTCGCTGAAGGCCGCCAGTTCCTCTTCGGTGACGTTCTTGATGGGCTGGGACTCATTGTCGAGAAAGACCACGCCTTCCCGCAGCTCCAGCATGACCGCTTTGCCGTGCATATTGGCGATGCACACTTCCATACACTACCCCTTGTAATGGCAATCTGTGTATGATGGCAAACTTGGCCCGCGCTGTCCAGCCCCGGAGCGCGGCGGGACGCGGCCCGTCACGCTTCGCGCAGCACGCCCAGTTCGCGCATTTTGGCCGCGAAGATCTCGCGGGCCTCGTTCCGCTTGCGCTCCGGGATGCCGCTGAAGCGGAGCATGATTTTTTCTTCCCCTTCCGGCCGTTTGATGGAAAGACGGGCCTTGTGCCAGTACAGTTCAACCGCGAGAATGTCCGCATAGGGGATGGAAACGGGCTCCGACCACGCGCCAGGAAGGCATTCCAGGCGGTCCCGGAACAGGGCGTAGGCCTTCCGTTGTTCCCGGTTGTTGCTTCTGGCCATTATGGCGATGCCCAGCGACGCCAGGAGGAAGCCGGAACCCGCGCCTGCGACTTCCCCATGAGCGAGGAAATAGCAACCCATGGCCACGCTGAACAGCAACATCAGAAGGCCGCGCAGGCGCTCATCCGTAAATTCATAGGCGGCCAGCGGCGTTTCGGAGGATGCGGGCTTGGTCGGCGCGCCGGTGGCATAGTCCGCGAAGCGGAGTTTGTCCCTGGCTTGGAAGCAGCCGATCATGCAGACCAGCCCCGCGGGGATGAAAAGCGCGCTGCCCGCGGCCCCGACAATCCCACCCGCCGGATTGCCGCGGGCCAGCATGGTGAGGCCCGCCAGGGACAGCAGGAAGCCGACGATCAACAGGCCGGCGATCATGTCGCTGCTTGCATCCCGGGAAAATTCGTCACGCAGGCCGTAAACATACAGGAGCATGACCAGCAGATTGATGATCAGCCCCGCTTTGGCCGTCAGGTTCACTTTTTTCATGAAGCTGCGGAATACGGCCAGAACCGCCTCATTGATGATCACCCCCAGATTGGGCGTCAGTTTTCCCCTTTCCATTGTCTCACCCCCTTTTTGTCGTGGGCGGCCCCCCTGGCCCACGGCTTTTTATATACCTGAAACGGAACAGTGGGAAAAGCCCCGGCCGGAGGCTTGCGGGCCGCGCGGGCTTTGGGCTAGCATGGTTTTACGGAGGCTTTTATGTACGTGATCACCGGCGGCGCGGGCTTTATCGGCAGCGCTCTGCTCTGGCAGCTGAACCGCATGGATCTGGACGAAATCGTGGTGGTGGACAATCTGGCCAGCAGCGAAAAATGGCGCAATCTGGTCAAACGCCGCTATGTGGACTATCTGCACCGCGACCGCTTTTACGAGCTGATGCGGCGCGACGTCCTGCCCTGGAAGGTCACGGCCGTGGTCCATCTGGGGGCCTGTTCCTCCACCACCGAGCGCGACGCGGACTTTCTGATGGAAAACAATTTCCACTACAGCCGCGATCTCTGCCGCTATGCCCTGGACAAGGGCGCGCGCTTCATCAACGCCAGCTCCGCGGCCACTTACGGCGACGGCAGCCTGGGGTTCAGCGACGATCCGGCCCTGATCCCCCGCCTCGCGCCTCTGAACATGTACGGCTACTCCAAGCAGCTCTTCGACCTCTGGCTGTTGCGCGAGAAATTGCGCGGCGAGGTGGTCAGCCTGAAATTCTTCAATGTTTACGGCCCCAACGAATACCACAAGGGTTCCATGCAAAGCGTGGTGGTCAAGGCCCACCGCCAGATCCGGGAGCACGGGCGGCTGGCCCTGTTCAAATCCGACGTACCGGGCCTGGCCGACGGCGAGCAGAAGCGCGACTTCGTCTACGTCAAGGACTGCACGGCCCTGCTGGCCTGGCTGCTGGAGCGCAAGGACGTCAGCGGCATCCATAATGTGGGCACGGGCGCGGCCCGCAGCTTCAACGACCTGGGCCGGGCGGTATTTGCCGCGCTGGGGCGGGAGTGCCGCATCGACTACGTGGAGATGCCCGAAACACTGCGCGGCAAGTACCAGAATTACACCCGTGCCGACATGGACTGGCTGGCCCGCGTGGACTGTCCCCTGGGTTTCACTTCCCTGGAAGAGGGCGTGGCCGATTACGTCTGCAATTATCTTGAGAAAGAGGATTCATACCTGTAAGCCAATCGGGGAAATCTGCCGATATAAGAAGAAGCTCTCCGAACATGCGGCCAGCCGGTCGTGTGCCGGAAAAACGCGCCCTATGCGCTGGACTGGGCGCGCCCCATGGTTCGGGTTTTTTCAGAAGTGGAGGAGAAGCATGCGTTTGCCTATTGCGGGGAAAATCATCACGCTTGTGGTTGTGGCCGTGGCCCTGTCCTGCACGGCCGTCCTTCTGACGACCATGCGCCTTCTGGAGCCTCCCCTGGATGCCAGCATCGACGCCACCACGCAACTGGCCAAAGCGACCACGGACGCCACCTACAACGCCAACAGCGAAAAATTTCTGAAAGAAGCCCGGCTCATCGCCGACAATCCCGCCCTGGTTGAGGCCGTGGCGCGGCGTGATCACGCCGCTGCCGCCGCTCTCGGCAAAGAACTGATGGACATGGCCGGATCGGAATTCATCACCATCACCGATGAAAAAGGCATTGTGGTCGGCCGGGGCCATTCCCCGAAATACGGCGATGACGTCAACAATCAGGAAACCGTGGCCGCGGGCCGCAAAGGCGAGTCCGTGGTGGGCATCGTGGCGGGCACTGTGGTGCCCTTCACCCTGCGCGCCGGTGCGCCTCTGGTCCACGAGGGCAAGGTGGTGGGCACCGTGGGCATCGGCATTTCCCTGGCCAGTGAAGCCTATGTGGACAGGCTGAAAAAGGAAACCGGCCTGGAAGCGACCATTTTCAAAGGCGACATCCGCGCCATGACCACGCTGATCCGGGACGGCAAGCGGCTGATCGGCACCAAACTGCAAAATACCGCCGTCTCCAAAGCCGTGCTGCAACGCGGCGAGACCGTCTCCGGCGAGCTGCAGTTGCTGGGCAGGCCGTATAGTGTCGTCTACTGGCCCATTCTGAACATGGGAGGCAAGCCGGTGGGCATGTGGTTCACCGGGCAGCCGCTGGACACGGTCGTGCGGGCGCGGCGGGAAGCCCTGCGCAACGCTCTGTTGGCGGCCTTGGGCATCACTCTGGTCTTTGCGCTGGTGGCCTTTGTCATGGGCAGGATGCTGGCCTCGCCCGTCAAGCGCATCACCGCCTTTGCCGAAACCGTGGCCGGCGGCGATCTGGACGCGCCTCTCTCGGTGCGGGCGCGTGATGAAACCGGCAGGTTGGCCGGATCTCTGCGTACCATGGTGGGTACGCTCAAGGCCCGCATCGCCGAAGCCCGCGAACAGTCGGAGCTGGCCCAAAAAGAAACCGCCAGGGCCCAGGAAGCCGTGCAAATGGCGGAAGAGGCC
>NZ_JAGZUV010000104.1:0-6636 GCF_018379785.1 Desulfovibrio sp. | reverse complement strand
AATTGCCACGCGCTATGATCGGTGTGCCCACACTTTCTTCTCCGCCATTTGCATCGCAGCTATTGTCATTTTTTACCTTTAATGAGTCCTGAGCCTAGGGCAAGACAGGGCGCAAGCTCTGCCCGAAGCCGAACGGCAAGACAACGCCCGACTTATCTTCGCCCTCGGACCGGCCAAGAAACGCCGCCTGCGCTCCGTGGTGCGCTACCGCCGCATGGGCCTGGGCAAGCAGGCCATTGCCAAGCTGCTGGATTGCGACGGTCGCGATGTCTCCCGCCTGCTCAAGGCCGCCGACGCCTTGGGCTGGTTGTCTCCTGCCTCCGCAGCCCTCGCTGGCCCGGTGCAGGGCAACCTGCTGGAGGTGGCCCATGCATAGCCCCGACGCCAATCCCTGCGACCTGCTCACGGCGGCCGCCGCGCGCATCCGCTGGCAGCAGCGCCTGCTTTGCTCCCTGCCCGCCGGGGCGGGCGTGGATATGAACAGCCAAGATGCCAACGGCCTCTACTTCACCTTTGAGGACATCTACCAGAACATAACCGATGCTGTGCAACTTCTGGAATCCCAGGAAAAAGCCGCCGCCTGATCCGCAAGCCCCTTGCCCCGGCAAGGGGCTTTTCGTATCCTAACGGAAAACACATATAAGGAGCCGCATCCATGAAACAACTGTTCACCTGTCTGTTGCTTCTCCTGCTGGTCACGCCCGCGTGGGCTGCGGAACAAGATGATTCCGATGAGGAAGTTTTTATAAATAATGTTGTCGCCATTGTCCTTGATGAGGATATGGACAGCAAGGAACTTGAAAAAAGCATCAAAGATATATTACTGCGCGTCAGGAAGAATGATTTTTTAGGCAATGCGGCGGTAAATGCAAAAATTTACAACATGTCATCCATTGATCTTGGCGAAGTGTACGGTAAAAAAGACTACCCGGCCTTTGAAAAATACCGGGATGAACTCTTTAACCTGAACAGCGCGCTTTATGCTCTCATTGCTACGGAAGCCTTTGCCGCCCAAGGCATCAATGCGCCGGAAGCCAAGGCATGGCTCCGCAAATGCAAAGACGCCCAGCAGCGCTATGCCAAGGTGAAATTGCCCCCCCGGCGGGATGATGGCTTTACGCACCTGGAAAGCGCGGCCAGATACTATTACATACTCTCCCGTGAACGCGACGCGGCAAAAATTCTGCGCACGCAAGGCGTTCTGGAAGTCCACCGAAAATATGTGGACGGCATACTGGAGAAAGTTACCGTGCTTGAGTAGCGTAAACACAAAGACGCGTCCCACCAACCGCTGAACTCCGCCAGCCTTTCCTAAGGCCCGTGCCGCCACTACTGTGGCGGTGCGGGCCTTCTCTTTTCCGGCTCCGCAAGGAGAATGTATGGCAATCAAAGAATATGTGGGCGCTGTCGTCCTGGAAGTGGATGGGCGCGAGGTGGAGTGCAGCAGTTTTTCCGTCACGGAAAACACGGGCCGCCAGCCCGTGAAAACCATGAACCGCAGCCGCCGCATCGCGGGCTATTCCACGGGCGTGGCCACTTTTGAAATCTCGGCCTCCGTGCCCATCCCCGTGGACGGCGAGGAACTGGACTGGTTCAACGCCTTTGACGTGAAAATGGTCATCTATCCCATATCCGGCAACGGCAAACGCACGGCCTACACCGGCTGCGTGGTGCAGGAGGTGTCCCCGGCCTATGAGTCCGAGGGCGAGGCCAAGAGGGACATCAAACTTTTTGCCGTGGACCGAGTGGAGGAATAAACCATGCTGACTGAAAAAGGCTCTTTTTTGTATGGCGTCGAGGTGAACGGCATCTGGCACAAAGATTTTGAGATGCGTCTGCCCACACTGGAAGACGTGGAATGCGCGCTGGAAAGCGCCCAGGCCGAAGCCGGAGCCGAAGTCAGTCCGGCCCGGATCAGCCGTTACAAATGGGCATCCTGCCTTATCCGCCTGGGCGATCTGGATGCCACGGCCATTACCCCGGAACTGTTGGCCAGGCTTGCCAGCACTGAGTATGGCGTCCTCTCTGCCGTCGAGGAATCCCTGTTAAAAAAGCTCGCCGCCGCCAGCGCACAGCCCGCCCCCTCCGCGTAGTGGAGGCCGCGCTGGTGCGGCAGGGCTTCGCGCTGGCGGAAATCCGCGCCATGTCCGTGGATGAGGCCGAAGCCTTTGTGGAAATCCTGTACCCCCAGGCCCAGCGTGGGGGCATGCCCCGTGTGCAAAGCCTGCGCCAGAACTGGCGAAAATGGAAGCGCCCATGAGCGATCTCCAAGTACAAGCCGAACTCAAGCTCAAAGACAATCTGAGCAAGCCCGCCGGTACGGCGCTGGACTCCTTGGGTAAAAACGCCAAAAAAGCGGGCGACGCCGTGGATGCCGTGGGGCGGGCGGACTCCGTCAAACGCGTGGCCCGTGACGCCACTGAAGCCGCCCGTGGCATGGACGCCGTGGCCCGTGGCGCGCGGGAGGCGCAATCCGGCTTGCGGGGCGCGGAGCGAGGCGCGACGGGCCTTGCCCGCGCCATGCATGGGGTGGGCAGGGGCCTGCGGGACGCCGTGGGGCAAATGCAAAAGCTGCGTTCCGGCCTGGGTAAAGGCTGGCAGGCCGCCGCAGCCGTGGGCGCGAGCGGCATGGCCGCCAAAGCGACCATCCAGCGCCCTGTGGATAAGGAGCAACAACTTCTTTACGGCGCCACAGTGGCTTTTGGCGAGCGCAAGGACGCTGCCTCCATCCGTGCGGGGGTAACGGAATTGCGGGCCTTGGACGCCGCAGCCGTCAAATACGGCGGCGGCACCAATGACAGCGCCATGGAAACGCGCGGCATGCTCTTTGGCCAGGGCATTGACTTTGAAACGACGAAAACCATTCTGCCCGGAATTCAACGCACGGCCACAGCCACCAATTCATCCGGGGCGGACCTTGCCCAGACCGTGGCTGCTGGCCTCAAAGCCCGGCAATTCTCTAAAGAGGACGCGGAAGAAATTCTGGGTATGATGGCTAACGCGGGCAGCGCGGGCAGTTTTGAAACCAAGGACATGGGCCAATATCTGCCCGGCATCTTCGCCAGCGCGCCTGATATCCGGCAGCGGCAGTTGCGCGATGCCCGCAATCTGGACGCCACAGCCCATACTGACGCGGACAGTGACCTTTACATCCGTGCCAGCGCCACGGCCTCGGCCTCCGAGGGGCTCTATGCCTATCAGGCGTGGCAGACCCGCCAGCTCATACCGGACACCTCTGATCCCGAATATCTTGAGCAGCATTGCGCCTTGCGCGGCATCACCCGCAAGCCAGCCACCCGCGCCACGGGCACGTTGACTTTTGCGGGCCGCGCCGGGGCCGTGGTCCCGGCAGGCATACAGGCCAAAGACACCGATGAGGTGGCATACCGCAGCACGGAGGCCGTGACCCTCGCCGGAGATGACAACGCCGCCACGGCTGTAGCCGCCTGCGAAGCCGTACAGGCCGGGGAATTACCAGCCCTGGACGCCGCGCCCGTGACGCTGATTGCCGCGCCGGACGGCGTGCAATCCCGTGCGCTGCTGACCCTGGTGGGCGGCACCAACGCGGAAACGGACGCGTCCCTGCTGTCCCGCCTGCTGGATTATATGAGAAACCCGCCATCCGGCGGCACGGCGGCCGACTACCGCCGCTGGGCGCGGGAGGTGCCCGGCGTGGCCGACGCGCAAGTCTATCCCCTGCGCCAGGGGCCGGGCACGGTTGACGTGGTGATAACGGGCGCGGACGGCATCCCCGGCGCTGACGTGGTGCAAGCCTGCCAAGGGCACATAGACGCGGAGAGCCCCTTGGGCGCACATGCGGCAGTTTATGCGCCCGTGTTGCTGTCTGTGGATATGACCGTTGTCCTGCGCGTCAGCGGCACGGCCACGCTGCAAAGCCTGCGCGGCCCGGTGACGGACGCTTTGCTGGCGCAATTCGCCGCGCTCCGGCCCGGTGATCCGCTGATCCTGGCCCGCTGCATTGCCGCTGTCTCCGGCCTGGAGGGCGTGGCGGACGTGGCCATCCGCGAGCCAGCCGCCAATCCGGCCCCGACAGCCCTGCAATGGTGCCGTCTTGGTGAACTGACCCTGGAGGCCCTCTAGATGCCGCACCGTGATCTGCTGGCGGCCTTGCTGCCGCCCGTCTCCTACGACGCCAACGCTCCGCTTGTGGACCTCTCGCTGACCATGGAGGGGCGGGAACTGGACCGAGTTCAGGCGGACGGCGCGGCGGTACTGGGCGCATTGCGTCCATGGGTCTGGCAGCAATGGCTTCCGGACTGGGAGCGTGTTTACGGCCTGCCCGGCCCCTGCGCCAAGGGAGGGCAGCTCTTGCAGGAGCGCATCGCCCTGCTGGCCGTGGCCTTTTTGGAGCGCGGCGGCATCTCCCGCGCGTGGCTCAAACGCTACGCCGCTTTGGCCGGTTATGACGTTGAAATTCAGGAATTCCGCGAGTTCAGGGCCGGGCATAGTGCGGCGGGCGATGCCCTGACCAATGGCGGCTGGATTTTCGCCTTTCTGGTTGTGGCGGAGGGCGATGTCTCCCGCACGTTCAAATCCGGGCAAAGCGTTGCGGGCGAAGCTCTGCGCACTTGGGGTGATCCTATTCTGGAATGCATCATAAACTGGCGTAAGCCCGCGCACACCATAGGACTTGTGAGTTATAAGGAGGAGATCAGTGCATAGAATCGACAGCAGTACCGCCACACCGGACAATCGTTTCACCGAAGGCGATCCTATGATTCCCGTCCCCGCCACCACTGTGACGGCGGGTTGGCTTAACAGCGTTCAGGAAGAGATGGTTAGAGTCATTACGGAGGCAGGCCTGGAGTTGGACAAAACTGATACATCCCAGCTCTGGCAGGCCATCGTCAAAATCATCGGCGTCGAAGTGCCCCTGGCCGAGGTGGGCACGCCCGGCATCATGAGCCCGGACGGTAAAACCTGCACGGTGGATGCGAGGGGCGTGTTGTCCGTCCTGCTGGCTACGGCGGCCCGTGCGGGACTCGTCAAACCCGATGGCGTGACCATCACCATCGAGGCCGACGGCACGATTTCGGCAGTGCAACCGACCATGAAAAAATACGACCTCTGCGAATTCTACTACTTCCGCCACCCGACCCTGAAGCCCGGCTTCCAGCCCGCGCAAGGGGGATTGTTGGCGAATGCGGCCACGCTTTACCCCGAGGCTTGGGCTTACCTGCAAACCACCGAAGGGAAAAAGCTGTGCAAGACCGAGGCGCAATGGCAGGCCCTGACCACGGCGACGTGGGCCACCCTGGCCGACGGCACAAAGGTTGGTTGGAACGGTATTGGCGGCGCGCCGTTTTACGCGCCGAACACCGCCACCGGCGCGTTGCGCCTGCCGGACCTGCGCGGCATGTACGCCGAAGCGGCCGGATTCGACTCTCTCAGCGTGGGAGGCGCGCAGGGCGACCAGGGGCGCAAAGTATATGGCGCTATTGACGCAACTGGACACAGTTTTGCTTGGTCGGACCGTAATATTACCGGGGCGTTCGCACTGCGGGAGAGACCTGGTGCTAGCGGTGGCAACGTGTTTAATGCTCATAGTTCAAACTATTTCGTGGATTTTGACTCTGCCCGCATCCAACCCGTCGGCTCCGCCAACGCCCCTCGTAGATGGGGAGCCCTCGCGTGCTGCTATCTCGGCACCCCTGCATCATGATGTGGGTTGGCCCAGGTATGCACAGGCCAGCGCGCCCCAGGCGCGGGGCTGTACCTTGTTGGCGACGGGCACCACGCGAGAAGCATCAAACGCTATATGTATATAGTTATTTCGCGCCCCTACCGCGCTCGTAGCCCACATACTATCTCCAGGAGATTGCTCACCCCATCGCAATGCCCCAATCCATGTCCCTAACTGGCTATCTGTCATGGGGCGCACGTCATGCAGTTGTCCCCATATGTTGCGTCCCGCATCCCCATGCGCGTCTCCCACGCCGGGAGCAGGTCAAAAAGGAAAAATAATGAAACATAATGAGCCTGCTCTTTTTGACAAGATGCGCGCTTTGGCGAACGAAGGGCACCCTCGAGCTGAAGCTCTCCGCCAGCGGGCTGACGAATTCGAGAAGGCAGTAGCAGAGAAATCCAGTGTGCGACAACTGTTGGGCGCTTGGACACGCGCGCGCCGACTTTGGTGCGAATGTACTGGTGATCCCCTGATATAAAGGAGTTTTTAAGAATGGCTAAATGTTACCAATATACGGCAGACGGCTATTTCGCAGGAGAGACTGAGGATTACGGCCTGCTTCCTAACAACTCCACGCGCACGGCCCCCACAATCGTTGAGGGGAAAATCCCGCGCTGGACGGGGAAAAAATGGGAACAGGTTGAAGATCACAAAGGCAAGAGCGGATATGTCAACGGCCAGCCGCACGAAATTAAAGAATATGGGCCTCTGCCGAAAGGTTGGAGCGATACGCCACCAGAGCCGACGCCGGAAGAAGCCCGTACTCGTATGGTCGCGATTGATGCAGAAATACGCGAACTGGAACAAAAGGCCCTACGCCCCATGTCGGCTATCCAACTCGGGACTGATGAGCCGTATGACCATGAACGGCGTGACGAGATCATGGCGCAAATCATCGACCTGCGCTGTGAACGGCAAATGCTGGAAGC
>NZ_JAGZUV010000103.1:0-6639 GCF_018379785.1 Desulfovibrio sp. | reverse complement strand
GGCGGCGCGGATGTCGGCCGGCACGCGTTCCAGGGCCATGACGGCGCAAGCGCCCGCTTCCTCGGCGATTTTCGCCTGTTCCGGGGTGGTGACGTCCATAATGACGCCGCCCTTGAGCATTTCGGCAAGGCCGGTCTTGAGGCGGATGGTGCCCTGTTCCATAGCTGTACTCCTTCTATGCCGGGCGAGGGGGCCCGGCTGGTGATTTGGCTGGCGCCGCGCGTGCCCGCGGCGGTGCTGGCGTGTATATATGCGATATTCCTCCAGCTGACAATAGATGCCGGAAGCGCCGCCGCGCCGGGCCGCCAAGCATTGACGGGCTTTCGCGGGCCGTGCCGGAGCGCGCGTTCCCGCTTGCGCTCGGGCCCGGCAACGGCTATGCTGATAAACTTCGAAGGAAAAAAGTATGAATGTGACCTTGTGCCTCAGATTGCCGTTTTTGCGCGGGCCGCTGCCCCGTGGGCTGGACCGGAGCGTTTCCGGCCCGGACAGCATTGCCGCTGCCGCTGCGCCGCTCTGGCCGGGGGCCCTGAGCCTCTGGCCGGGCCTGCCGGACGATCCCGGTTTCACGGCCGCGGGTTGGTATCACCCCGGGAACTATCCTTTCAATGAGCGCGAGGCCGTGGCCTGCCTGGCGGACCTGCGCCGGATGGACGAGGCGGCCCTTTCCGGCCTGCCTTTGGGCGCGACTGCCGCGGACAATGCCCGCGCCGCGCGCCGGATGGCCGAAATGGCCGTGGTGGAGGGCCTGGGCGGGCTTGCCGGAACGGACAGCCCGGATGCCGCGAAGAGGGCGGCCCTCCAGGCGGCGGAAGCCGCCCGCCGGGAGCGTCTGGAGCGTGAACAGGCCCAGAAGACCCTGCTCTGGCTCTGGCTGCAGGAGGAACGGCTGGCCGAACTGGATGAGCTGGCCCGGCGCTACGCGACAAATGCGGGCAGCCTGACCGCCGCTCTGGGCGTGGAAGAGGACGAAGGCCCGCGCGGTCTGCCTTTTCTCGGCGCTCCCATCGCTCTGGACCCGGCCCTGGTGCCGCCCTGGCGGCTGGCGGCGGCCAATGCCGCGTATTTTCTGCCCGAGGACGCGGCCCTGGCCGTGGAAGGCCCCATGCGAGAAGACCTGCTGGAGCGGCTTGAGTTCAGGCCAGCGCCGCAGCGGGCGGATATGCTGGGCTGTCCCGCGGAACGGGCCGGGGAGATTGTGGAAGCCCGCGCGCCGCTCTGGCGGGCGCTGGGGCATTCGCGCCCGGCCAGGCCGGACGGCCCTCTGGTTGCGGAACGCCTCTGGCTGACCTGGAGGCGGGCATGAGCGGCGCGCTTTTCCCCCACGGTCTGGGCGGCGTGATTTTTGATTGCGACGGCGTGATGATCAACTCCCGCGCGGCCAATGACGAATTCTACAACCGCGTGCTGGCCTATTTCGGCCTGCCGCCCATGACGCCGGAGCAGGAGGCCTATTCCTTCATGGCGACGGCGGGCCAGGCCCTGCGGCACATCCTGCCGAAGCGCCTGCACGGCGAGATCGACCGCGTGACCAGGGACGAGATCAATTACCAGCGCGACATCCTGCCCCTGTTGCGCCTCATGCCCGGCTTCCGCGAGTTCGCGGACGAACTGCACGGCAAGGGCGTGCGCATGGCCATCGCCACCAACCGCACGGACCAGGGCGTTCAGAGGGTTCTGGACTTTTTCTCCTTGCCCTCCTATTTTGATCCTGTGGTGACGGCGAGCAACGCCGCACCCAAGCCGTCGCCCGAAGGCGCATTGCGCATTTGTTCGGCCTGGGGAATGGAACCCCGGGATGCCCTTTTTGTGGGCGACAGCGTCCATGACAAGGAAGCCGCCGAGGCGGCCGGCGTGATCTTCGCGGCTTTCAACGGCGGCGGCCTGCAGGGCCGGATCATTGCGCCTGATTTCGCCGTGTTGCGTGACGCGTTGAGCCCGGCCCTGGCAGCGCGTTGATACATTCACGTTTCTATAAGGGTACTTCGGAGAACGCATGATTGTGCTTGCCAATACATTGAGCGCCATAGCTCTGGTGCTGGGTTCGCTCCTGAACATCTATTTCTGGATTGTGGTCATCGCCGCCGTGCTGACCTGGGTGCGGCCCGATCCTTACAATCCCATCGTGCGGACCCTGCGGCTTCTCACCGAGCCGGTCTTTTACCGGGTGCGCAAATGGCTGCCCTTTACCTATACGAGCGGCCTGGATTTTTCACCGGTGGTGGTGCTGCTGGCTATCGAGCTGATCAATCGCATTGTGATCGCCTCTTTGGCCCAGTACGCCCTTGCCCTGCATTAGGAGCTGTTTCTGCATTGATCCCCGGCTTCCGGCCGTCTCGACGCGCTTTTTGCCGGAAAGCCGGAATTTTTCAATCCGGAAGCAGCCCCTGGCCGAACGGCGTTGAAATTCCCATATTTCAAGGCCGGGACGCCTCAATACGGGCTTTTTGCGCGGATTGTCCGCGCTGAAACATCTAACACTGGAGATTTCTTATGGATCAGCATGAAATTGACCTGCTGGAAAAGTATGCGCCCACTGATCCGGAGCTGAAATCCCTTTGGGAAGACCATGTGCTCTACGAAAAGCAGGTGGAAAAGCTGGAAGGCAAGGCCTTCCGCACGCCTACCGAAGAGCAGACCCTCAAGCAGCTCAAGAAGCAGAAGCTGGAGGGCAAGACCAAAATGATGGACATCCTGGATCGTCTGAAAAAAGAAAGTAAATAAGCGGTTGAGGTGCCGGTCATGGAATGCACAGGTGCGCAGATTCTTCTTGAATCCCTGAAGCGTGAAGGCGTGGACGTGTTGTTCGGCTATCCGGGCGGCGCGGTAATCGATATTTATGACGAACTGCCGCGACATCCCGAGATCCGCCATGTGCTGGTCCGCCATGAGCAGGGAGCTGTGCACGCGGCTGACGGCTATGCCCGCGCCTCCGGCAAGGTGGGCGCCTGCCTGGTGACTTCCGGACCGGGCGCCACCAACACGGTGACGGGCATAGCCACAGCCAACAGCGATTCCATTCCTCTGGTGGTGATCACGGGCCAGGTGCCCACCAAGCTGATCGGCAACGACGCCTTTCAGGAAGTGGATATTGTGGGCATCACCCGCCCGTGCACCAAGCACAACTTCCTGGTCAAGGATGTGAGCAAGCTGGCCCTGACCATCCGCCAGGCCTTTTATCTGGCCCGCTCGGGCCGCCCCGGCCCGGTGCTGGTGGACCTGCCCAAGGACGTGGTCCAGGCCAGGACGGAATTCGTCTGGCCGGAAGATATCTACATGCGCAGCTACAATCCCACCTACAAGCCCAATCTCAACCAGCTGCGGCGCACGGTGGAGGAACTGGCCCAGGCCAGGCGTCCGGTGCTGCTGGCGGGCGGCGGCGTGATCATGGCCGATGCCGCCGAAGAGCTGACGGCGCTGGCGCGCAAACTGCAGATTCCCGTGGCCTGCACGCTCATGGGCCTGGGCGGTTTTCCGGCCACGGATCCGCTCTGGCTGGGCATGGTGGGCATGCACGGCACCTACGCCGCCAACCTGGCCATCAACAACGCGGATCTGCTGGTCTGCGTGGGCGCGCGCTTTGACGACCGCGTGACCGGCAAGCTGACGGCCTTCGCCTCCAAGGCGCGCATCGTGCATATTGACATCGATCCCACTTCCATTCGTAAAAACGTGGAAGTGGACGTGCCGGTGGTGGGCGACTGTCGGCAGGCCCTGTCCGGGATCATGGAAATCTGTGAGGCCAAGCTGGCGGGCAAAGACTGGGCAGGCGAGCATGCCGAATGGATCCACGCCGTGTCCGAATGGAAGGAAAGCAAGCCTCTTTGCTACCAGCAAAACGGCAACATCAAGCCCCAGCAAGTGGTGGAGGCCTTGCGCGAACTCACCCGCGGGGACGCCATCATCGCCACGGAAGTGGGACAGCACCAGATGTGGGCCGCCCAATTCTATTCCTTCACCAAGCCGCGCACCCTGCTGACCAGCGGCGGCCTGGGCACCATGGGCTATGGTTTTCCGGCGGCCATCGGCGCGCAGTTCGCCCTGCCGGACAAACTGGTCATCGCGGTGGCCGGGGACGGCTCCTTGCAGATGAACATTCAGGAACTGGCCACGGCCGTTTCCTACAAACTGCCGGTCAAAGTGGTCATTCTGAACAACCGCCATCTCGGCATGGTGCGCCAGTGGCAGGAGCTCTTTTACAACCACAATTACAGCTCCACCAACATGGAGGCCCAGCCCGACTTCGTGAAGCTGGCCGAAGCCTACGGCGCCGAGGGCTACCGCATTGAGAAGCCCGGGGATCTTCTGCCCGAGCTGGAAAAGGCCCTGGCCACGCCCAACCCCGCTTTTATCGACGTGGTGGTGGAGCGCGAGGAAAACGTCTATCCCATTGTGCCCGCCGGCGCGGCGCTGGATGAAATGCTGCTGGTGTAGGGCATTTCACGGCATATGAAATGCCCGCAGGGATTTGTCCGCAAATCCTTGCCGCCCAAACAGGCGCGGGCGGGCTTTGCCCGCCGCGGAGCGGCTGTTTGAAGCGTTAATTGCTCTATGGAGAGTTGGCTATGCAACGACACGTGCTTTCCGTGCTGGTGGAAAACGAACCCGGCGTGCTTTCCCGCGTGGTGGGCCTGTTCAGCGGGCGCGGCTTCAACATTGATTCGCTCAACGTGGCTCCTTCCCTTGAGGAAGGCGTCTCGCACATGACCATTACCACCTATGGCGACAGTATGATTTTGGAGCAGATCATGAAGCAGCTGCACAAAATCGTGTCCGTCATCAAAGTGATGGATTTTGCGGACATCGCCGCCGTGGAGCGGGAGATGATGTTCGTCAAGGTTCAGGCCGAAGGCCCCATGCGCGGCGAGATCCTGCGCACCGTGGAGATCTTCCGCTGCAAGGTGGTGGACGTCAGCACCAATGAGATGACCATCGAGGCCACGGGCGACCACGGCAAGCTGGAGGCCATCATCAGCCTGCTGCAACGTTTCGGCATCAAGGAACTGGCGCGTACCGGCTCGGTGGCCATGCGCCGCTCCAAAAAGGTGGATTGACGCGCCGCCCGCGAAGAGTCTAGAGCGGTTCAGGCATGAAATGCGTCAACCGCTCCGCAAGGATTTGTCCGCAAATCCTTGTCACAAAAGGCGGGCTTTGCTCGTCGTAAGCGAGTATTTCAAGTGTTAAGGGTTTGTGTGTCTAATTTTTTAAATTAGACACTGGCCGGTAAGCGGTTTCATTCCCCGGCGAAATGGGCCGGGGCGGTTTTGTCCGGAGGCCCGTTGCCTTTGTCCCCCATTTCCCCGCCGCGTGTGCGGCCAGGGATGTATTTTGTTTAACCGTGAGCGATTACAGAGGATGTTCAGATGAAAGTGTATTATGATCAGGATGCCGATCTCAATGTTTTGAAAAATAAAACCGTCGCCATCATCGGCTACGGCAGCCAGGGCCATGCCCATGCCCAGAACCTTCGGGATTCCGGGGTCAAGGTGGTCGTGGGCCAGCGCCCCGGCGGCGCTAACTACGAGCTGGCCAAGGAGCACGGCTTCACGCCCGTGTCCGCCGCCGAAGCGGCAGAGCAGGCCGATCTGATCATGATTCTGCTGCCCGACGAAGTGCAGGCGGCGGTCTATGAAAACGACATCAAGCCCCATTTGACCAAGGGCAAGGCCCTGCTGTTCGCCCACGGCTTCAACATCCACTTCAGTCAGATTCAGCCGCCCAAGGATGTGGACGTCTTCCTCATCGCGCCCAAGGGCCCCGGCCATCTGGTGCGCCGCACCTTCACCGAGGGCGGCGGCGTGCCCTGCCTGGTGGCTATCGAGCAGGACGCCACGGGCGAGGCCCTCAAGGTGGCCCTGGCCTATGCCAAGGGTATCGGCGGCACCCGCTCCGGCGTCATTGAAACCACCTTCCGTGAAGAGACGGAAACCGACCTCTTCGGCGAACAGGCCGTGCTTTGCGGCGGCGTTTCCGCGCTGATCAAGGCCGGTTTCGAAACCCTGGTGGAAGCCGGGTACCAACCGGAAATGGCCTATTTCGAATGCATGCACGAGATGAAGCTGATCGTGGACCTGATGTACGAGGGCGGCCTTTCGCGCATGCGCTACTCCATCAGCAATACGGCGGAATACGGCGACTATGTTTCCGGTCCGCGCCTGATCAATGAAAACGTGAAGAAGGAAATGAAGGGCGTGCTCAAGGACATCCAGAGCGGCAAATTCGCCCGCGATTTCATCCTGGAGGCCCGGGCCAAGTACCCCATGTTCCTGACCACCCGCCGCAACGAGTCCGAACACCAGATCGAGCAGGTGGGCAAAAACCTGCGCGGCATGATGTCCTGGCTCAAGAAGGACAAAAAAGACTAAGCGGCCGGGCCGTGTGGTCTTTTCAGGGAGCGCCAAAGGCGCTCCCTTTTTTCATGCTCAAAATGAGCGGGGAACCGGGGGCATGCCCCTGGTTCCCCGGACGGGCGCGCACTGTCCAAAACGCGCCCGTTTGCGGCCGGGGGCGGCGCATACCCCGGCCGCAAACGGAGAGGAACTCTAGGTTCAGGACTCGTTAATTGCCAACCATTTTATATCAGTGTATTTATAACGCCCGAGGTAAGTCATGAGCACACTGTTTTATCTTTCCACCGGG
>NZ_JAGZUV010000019.1:45526-96826 GCF_018379785.1 Desulfovibrio sp. | reverse complement strand
AAGCTATCCGCAATGCGTTCATATTGTTCTTTGGATATCTTCATAGGGCAAAGTTAACCCATGAAGAACGTTTTGACAATTAGTGTTAACAGGCCCTAAAGCAGATTACCTTTGAAACGCTGCACGTTTCAAAGGGGTCATTGCGGCAAAAAACGCGGTTATCGCTGCTGTCGATCCCCGTATGGCTCCGTTGCCGCCAACGGGGACAGCCCGTCGGGTCGGTCTTCGCGGCGCGCCTCACCGTGCTCGGCGTCAGAGCATTTCAAGGTTGGAATGCTCTGGAGGCTCGCAAACGGACGCACAAAAAAACGGGGAAAAGAGTTCCCCCTTCTCCCCGCCTCTCTCAAGCGGATTCCCTTTGAAATGCTCTGGCACTCACCGAGCCGGAATTAAATATTCATTGCGCCGCCGTCCGCAGGCTTGTCCGCACCTCCGCCGGGACCGGCGTTCTTGTCTTCCTTATTCCCCGCGTCTGGTTTGGCCGCGGGCGCGCCGCTCACCGGCGGCGCGGAAACGTCCGCCGCGTAGGCCTTGGCCGTGCTTTCCAGAATGGCCTGGCCCACCACCAGCCAACGGTCGCCCTTCTTGCGCAGGGCCAGCCAGCTGGTCATTTTGGCGGGCGTGGTCACCTTGGCCACCGCCGCCGTGTCACTCAATTCGGTCACCTGCGCCTGTTTCAGGGATTCAGGCACCCAGGGGCAGTCCGGTGTCTGGGCCTCGCGGCACTGGGCCATCATTTCGCCCGTGCTCACGCCACGGGTATACTGGCTCTGCAAACGGTTTTCCATATTCAGCACGCTGCCCAGCAGATCGTCCATGCCGCCCAGGCCCAGCATACGGCCCAAGGAGTCCAGGGAACTCAAAGCCTGGTCCTCGCGGGTCAGGTTTTTGATCTGGTTGGCCGCGAAAGTCTTCAGATCCAGCTGGGCCAGAAAGGCCGCACTGTCGTTTTTATTCAGGGCTTCCGCCAGCGAATTCAGAGCCTTCTGCGGGCCGGAGGCAAAACAGGCCGTGAGCAGGGCCGCAAGCAACGCCGCCACCAGAAGAAAGGGGGACGGCCGACGTAGTATATTCATGACAACCTCGTTTACGCGCCGAAACGCGATAGTATCGTTCCAACGGAAATACTATAGCGCGCGAGCCGGAATAATGCAAAGCCCCGCCCCGGCCGGGCCGACGGCGGGGCTTTTTTTCCGTGCGGGCTTCTGCTACAGGTAGCCGAGTCCCGCGGGCTGCATACCCGTCGGCGACCCAGGGAGGCCTTTAATATGAAAGTGATCATCATGTGCGGCGGCAAGGGCACGCGCCTGCGCGAGGAAACCTCGGTCAAACCCAAGCCCATGGTGGAAATCGGCGGGCGGCCCGTGCTCTGGCACATCATGTCCATTTACGCCCGTTTCGGCTTCAAGGATTTCGTCCTGCCGCTGGGCTACAAGGGCGAAGTCATCAAACAGTATTTTCACGATTACAACATCCGCAACACGGATTTCACCGTGGAACTCAAAAGCGGCACTATCATCTCCCACCCCGGTCATGTCGAGGACTGGCGGGTGACCCTCTGCGATACCGGCCAGGAAACCCTCAAGGGCGGCCGCATCAAACGCGTTGCCAAGTATATCGACAGCGACCGCTTCATGGTCACCTACGGCGACGGCGTGGCGGATATCGACCTGCACAAGCTGTTGGAGTTCCACAAGCAGTCCGGCACCATCGGCACCTTCACCGGCGTGCGCATGCCCTCGCGTTTCGGCGCGGTGCGCACGGACGCGGCGGGCAAGATTCTCTCCTGGGAGGAAAAGCCCGTGCTCAACGAGCATATCAACTGCGGCTTTTTCGTGTTCGAACGCCGTTTCCTGGACTATCTGAGCGAGGACGAAAACTGCGACCTGGAAAAAGAACCCCTGCAACAACTGGCCGCCGAAGGGCAGCTTTCCATGTATCCGCATCCCGGCCAGTGGCAGTGCATGGACACCCTGCGCGATTCCATCAAGCTCAATGAACTCTGGGACAGCGGCCGGGCCTTCTGGGCCTGACGCGGCTCTTTTTCTGTCTGGCAGCGTTAAACACCACGGCGCACCTTGGCCACATAGCCGGCTATGCTCCACGCGGCGCGCCGCTCGTTTTCCTTGCCGGACAGAAAAATCATCCCCGTCAGGGGAACAGCATAGTTAAGGATACCAAATGTTTGCCAATGCCTATCAAGGACGCCGGGTCTTCGTTACCGGGCACACGGGTTTCAAGGGCTCCTGGCTGGCGGCCTGGCTCACGCGGCTGGGCGCGACCGTGGCCGGTTTTTCCGACGGCATCCCCACCGAGCCCTCGCATTTCGCGGCCATGCATCTGGGCGCGCACCTGGAAGATCTGCGCGGCGACATCCGCGACCGGCAGGGCATGGTCGATGCCGTGCGGCGTTTCAAGCCCGAGGTGGTCTTCCACCTGGCGGCCCAGGCCCTGGTGCGCAAATCCTACGAGGACCCTGCGGGCACCTTTGAGGCCAATATGCTCGGCACCATGAACGTGCTGGAAGCCGTGCGGGCCTGCCCTTCGGTGCGGGCCGTGGTCATGATCACCTCGGACAAGTGCTACCGCAACGACGAATGGGTCTGGGGCTACCGTGAAACCGACCATCTGGGCGGAGCCGATCCCTACTCCGCTTCCAAGGGCTGCGCGGAAATCATCGCCCACTCCTATTTTCAGAGCTTTTTCAAGGAAGGTCCGGCCTGCGCCACGGTGCGCGCGGGCAATGTGATCGGCGGCGGGGACTGGGCGCAGGACCGCATTGTGCCCGACTGCGCGCGGGCCTGGGCCGAGGGCCGGGCCGTGCAGATCCGCAGCCCCTGGGCCACGCGGCCCTGGCAGCTGGTGCTGGAGCCGCTTTCCGGCTATCTCTGGCTGGGCGCGCGCCTGCTGGACAACGGGAACGCGCCCTTTGACCCGCGCGGTCAGGCCTACAACTTCGGCCCGGCGGCGGACGTCAACAATACCGTGGCCGAGGTGGTGGAAGCCCTGGCCCGGCACTGGCCCGGCTTTGAAAGCCGAATGGACGCGGCGGGGCAGGCGGGCATGAAGGAATGCACCCTGCTCAAGCTCTGCTGCGACAAAGCCCTGGCCCACTTGGGCTGGAAGGCCACTCTCAGCTTTGACGAAACCATCCGTTATACCGCCGAATGGTATCACCGTTTCTACCGGGGCCGGGACGGCGCGACGCCGCCCGACATGCTGGACTACAGCCTGGGCCAGATCGCGGCCTACGTCAACGCGGCCGAACAGCGCGGCCAGATCTGGGTGCGCTGATGGACGCGCGAACCACCAACAGCCCTATCGCACAGGAGGTGGGCATCGCGGGAGCGCTGTTCCAGCCCCTGACGGTGATCCCCACGCCCGGGGGGCCGGTGCTGCGCATGCTGCGGCCCGATTCGCCCCTGTTGCCCGATTTCGCGGCGGGTTTCGGCGAAATCTATTTCTCGGAAGTGCTGCCCGGCGCTGTCAAAGCCTGGAAACGCCACAACCGCCAGACCCAGCTGTTTGCCGTGCCCCACGGCCTGCTCAGAATCGTGCTTTATGACGACCGCCCAGGCTCTTCCACCCAGGGCGTACTCTGCGAGCTGGCCTTGGGCAGACCGGAAAACTACGGCCTGCTGCGCATTCCGACAGGCGTCTGGTACGGATTCGCGGCCCTGGGCGGGGAAGCGGCCCTGATCTGCAACTGCGCGGACCTTCCCCACGATCCCGCCGAAGGGGAACGCCGCCCGGCGGACGATCCGGCCATTCCCTATAGCTGGGAGAGCGCCGCGCGGGCTGGAGAACGCTGAGCATGGCCCGCCATCTGCTGCGCGCGGCCTGGGTTCCCCGTCCGTCCGGCGCCCCGCCGCTCTCCGCCCGGCAAAAATGCCGCGCATGGTGGCAGGCCTGCCGCCCCCCTTTTTTCATTACCGCCGCCATTCCTGTGACCCTGGCGCTGGCCCTGGCCTTCCGCGTGCAGGGACAGGTGACGCCCGGCCAGTGGGGCGTCTGGCTGCTTCTGCTGCTGGGCTGTTTTCTGGGCCTGACCATCGCCAACTTCGCCAACGACCTTTTCGACCATATCCTCGGCGTGGACGAGGGCGAAAACATCGGCGGCTCACGGGTGATCCAGGCCGGGCTGATCAGTCCGCGCCAACTTTCCGCAGCCCTTCTGCTGCTGATCCCGGCTACCCTGGTTGTAGGCGCGGCCCTGATTTTCAGCCTGCCGCCCGCGTTGCGGCCCGGCCTGTGGGCGGCCACCCTCTTTGCCGTGGCTTCGGCCGTCTTTTACGTGGCCCCGCCCATCCGTTACGGGCACCGCGCCCTGGGCGAACTTTTCGTCTGCCTGAACATGGGCCTGATCATGGTGACAGCCGGCGCCACTCTGCTTCTCGGGCGTTTCGACCTGCGCTCTCTGGCCCTGGCCCTGCCAGTGGGCCTGATGGTGGCGGGCGTGCTCTACTACCAGAGCCTGCCGGAAATCGAAACCGATCTGGCCGCGGGCAAGCACACCCTGGCCAACAGGCTGGGCAAGGACAAGGCCGCCCTGGTGTTCAAGCTCTGGTGGCCCGCCGTCTGGCTGCTGCTGATCAACCTCTGGGCCTGTGGCCTGGCCGGATGGCCGGTGTTTCTGGGCCTGCTGGGCCTGCCCTTCTATCTCACGGCCTGCCGCCGGATCAACGCCGCCGGGCTCGGCGACTGGCTGCACCTGGACGCCCACGGCCATCTGGTGCGCAAAACCTATCTGATCTGCGGCGCGGCCCTGATCCTGGGCGTGGCCTTCTGAGCACGCAATCCGTAAACGCACTAAAAGCAGAGGCGCGATCTCCAGAAGAAGATCGCGCCTCTGCTTTTAGTGCCGTTTTTTCAGCCCCGGATCAGGCCCCATCAAAATACCGTCCACGTGCTGCGGGAAAAGCACAGCTTTTTCTCGCGATTGGGCGCGGGTATCCGCTCACGCGGGCACCGGAGTAATTCACTCATTTCAAACGTGAATTGCTCTCATTTTCCGCAATCCGCCCGTGCGTCTTCCACAGCCGCAGCCGCCGCAGCTCGGAAATGGCCAGACCCAACAGGGTCAGGGCCGTGCCCGTGGCGGACATCCATGTGATGCGCTCGTGCAGCACCAGCACTGAGGTAAGCACCGTGACCACCGGCACCAGATAAATATAGACAACGGTTTTAATGGCTCCCAAGCGCTTGAGCGAGAATGTCCAGGTCACGAAACAGAGGGCCGAGGCCCAGAGGCCCAGAAAAAGCAGGTTCAGAAAATTTACCGGCTTGAGCAGGCGCGCGGCGTCCCAGGAAAAGCCGAAAACAGGCAGGCAGGGCAGCATGAACAGCAGGCCGTAGAAAAAAATCCGGCGGGTGGCCTGCAAACTGCCGTAGCCGTGAGCCCCGATCTTGCGGGTCAGGATGGAGTAGACGGCCCAGACCAGGGCCGCCAGCACGGCCAGCAGGTCGCCCAAAGGATTGAGCCGGAGCACCGTACTGCCGTTGAAGCTGATCAGGCCGATACCCGTGATGGCCACGGCGAAACCCAAAAAGAAGTTGGCCCTGGGCCGCTCGCCGTCCAGAAAGCGAAAGGCCAGCAAAGCAGTGAAAAAAGGCGCCACGGCCACGATCACCCCCACATTGGAGGCAAAGGAATAGGTCAGGGCGATATTTTCCAGCAGAAAATACAAGGTCACGCCGGTCAGCCCGGCCATGGCGAAAAGCCATTCCTGCCGCCTGTCCGTCAGTTTGAGGCGGCGCGGGCAGACCAGCCAGAGGGCCAGCCAGCCCAGCGTGAAGCGGATAAATAAAATTTCCAGGGGCGTGAAATCGCGCAGCAGCACCTTGGTGGAAATAAAGGTAACGCCCCAGACGATAATGGTCATCAGGGCAGCGAGGTGTCCGATCAGCTGTTTCCGGTCCGTCATGATGTTCCTTCCCGCTCACCGTTTGGCCGGGATGAAGATGCGCTGGTACTGTTTGGGCGTCAAGCCGATAAAACATTTGAAAAATTTCGTGAAGTGGCTCTGGTCCGCAAAGCCCGCGCTCAGGGCAGCCTCCACCGGCGGCACGCCCGTCTCCAGCAGGGCTTTGGCCCGGGCGATGCGTACGTTTTCCAGATAACGATAGGGCGTGATGCCTTTGGCGCGGGTAAAGGCCCGCAACAGATAATATTTGTCCAGCCCGGCCAGGTGGCCCAGATCGTCCAGGCTGATCCGCTCCGCATAATGCTCTTCCAGAAAGGCGCAGACCACACGGATTGCGCGGGCGACCGCATCTCCGGTCTGGGGCGCGGGCGGCGTAAAGGGCGCGGCGAATTCTTCCAGTAACTGTTCCAGAAGGGCGAAGAGCAGCTCTTCCTTGCAAAAGTCCACAGACTCTTCCAGGATCATGGCGTGCAGATCCCGCAGCAAAGGAACCAGCTCGCTTTGCGGCACGATATTGGGCGCGAACACGGGCAAGGCCCCCGCGCCGGTGATCTGCCGGGTCAAACGGCGCATGGTTTCCTCGCCAACATGCAGACAACGCCAGTTCAGGAGCTCGTCGCCCACCTGGCTGCAGGCGTGGTTGTCACGCGGGTTGAAAAGAATCAGATCCCCGGCCTCGGCCAGATATTCCCTGTTGTTGCAGAGAACCCGGCGGCGGCCGCCGTCTATGCAGCCGATGACATAATGCTCATGAAAATGATTGGGAAAATTTTGCAGCAGCCCGTGAAACAAACAGGCCTCGATCTGCAGATCCGCGTCAAAACGGATCACACGCGTCCCGCCCGGCATGGCCAACTCCTTGTATGAACGAAAAGTAGCGCGTCAGGCGAAAATTTTCTGGTACGATATTGACGCCGGAACAGTCAGATGAGCGCTGATCAGCATAGCCACTGCTCCGTCGTGTCGGCCGCGGCCTGCATGTCATGGAAGAGCCCGGCTGTGTGAAAGCCGTCGGCCACCGCGTGATGTACGGAGACAGCCACAGGAATCAGCCTTTTGCGGCCTTGGACAAAGTGCTTGCCCACCCGGATCAGCGGGAAAAGCAGGCGAGATTCCGCATAGGTGTCCTGCGCGAAAGAAGTGAAGGAAAGCCAGGGCAGGGATGAAACGGAACAGAAATTTTCCGGCGTGCGGGCGCGGCCCTTGATGCCCCGCACGTTGCCGTAACCGGCCATGTCCGCCAGCACGGTTTCGTAAAATACGCTGAAATCCGGCGACCATTGGCTCCAGAGGTCGGAGAACGTCGCGTCGTCCTCATGAAAGACGGTGTAAACCGGATTACAGTAACTCCAGCGGCCCAGGCGGCCCTGAACGTCAAAAGCCATACGGAAGGCGCCGTTGCCCGCATTCTCTTCATCGCTCTGCCTGTTTACGGCGTGCATGATCACATAGAGCAGGATGGGAAAAAAGCGGCGCTGCAATTGCCGACGACGGCGCATCAGGCGGGTGATGTCCAGCGTCGCGGTGATGGAATAGCGGCACTTGAGCCTGTCGAAATAATAGGCGAAGTATTCCCGGCGCGGCCAGCTCTCCAGGTCCACGGGCGTGAAGAAGGCAGGCGCTATGCCCCTGCCCGCGCCGCCCGCTTCCTCCACTCCGTGCGCGCCCGAAGCCGCCATGTTCAGCTCTTGCGCCGCGCCATGCCCAGTTCCATGAGCCGTTCCAGCAACCGGCCGAAATCAAGGCCGATGACCTTGGCCTCCTGCGGCACAAGGCTGGTGGCGGTCATGCCCGGCAGGGTATTGACTTCCAGCAGGGTCAGGTTCTGATCCGCATCCAGAATGAAGTCGGCCCGGCTGTAGCCCCGGAGCCCCAATGCCTTGTGGGCCGCCAGGGCCAGGTCCCGCACCCGGTCGGTCAGCTCCGGCGCGATGGGCGCGGGGCAGATCTCGCGCGCGCCGCCCGTGGCGTACTTGCTTTCGTAATCAAAAAAATCCCCGGCCACAGGCTCAATGAGAATGGGCGGCAGGGCCTCTTCGCCCAGGATGCCGCAGGTCACCTCGCGGCCCTTGAGTTCCGGTTCGATGAGGGCCTCGTCCCCGGCGGCGAAGATCTCGGCCAGCACCTTGTCCAGTTCCGCGCGGTCGCGCGCCCGGCCCAGGCGCAGGGAAGATCCGCCGGTATTGCTTTTGACGAAAAGCGGGTAGGCCAGGCGCGGCTGCCAGTCCGCGGGCGGGGGACAGGGCAGAAATTCCCAGTCCGCCGTGGGCAGGCCCGCATGCCGGAAAAGCTGCTTGGCCGCGGCCTTGTTCAGGGCCAGGAAAGAGCCCGCCGGGCCCGCGCCCTGGTAAGGGCAGCCCACCCGGTCCAGCATGGCCTGCACCAGACCGTCCTCGCCCGGCGCGCCGTGCAGATTGATGAGGGCAAAGTCATGCTCCCTGGCCTGGGGCAGAAGCTGGTCGAATTCCGTCAGCAAGTCGAAAAAGGTCACGCTGTGGCCCAGCGCCCGCAGGACTTCCTCCATGCCGCGCGCGCCGTTCAGCGAGACTTCGCGTTCACTGGACCAGCCGCCCGCAATCAAAAGAATCTTCATGCAACGCCCATCCTAACTGCGCCGACAAGGCGCGCTCAATGGTTTTTCCCTGTTCATAGGAACCCCGGATGCCCTCGCGCGCGGCCTCGGTGCGGCCGTAGCGCGCCAGCAGATCCTCGTAGCGTTCCTCAAGCGGCACGCAGGCGTCGTGCCTGACCCGCTTGTCGGCATAAATCACAAAAAACGGCAGCGCGCAGATGCCCGCCCCTTCCGGCAGGGGCCAGGGCCAGTGCACATGCAGCATGACGCCCTGAGCCAGCGCGTAGTTGCGGGTTTCGGCCACCGCCCACGCGCCGCCCAGCAGGGCGTGGCTGCCGCCGTGGCGCAGACAGTAGGTTTTGGCGATGTCGTGCAGCAGAGCGCTGGCGCGCACCTCCGGCACATTGACCGCGAAGCCCTTTGCCGCCGCGCGCCGGGCCAAAGCCGTGGCGATATGGGCCACCAGGCGCGAATGGCGCTGCACATTGGGCAGCATGACATACTTGCGCCAGAGGGCGAAACAGGCCTCGTCGTCCGGCGGCGCGGAGGCGGCCGTACTCAAACCCGGAAGTTCCGGCAGGCCGGACAGAGGGTGGCGGAAGGGCTTCGCCGCGCCGGGCGCGGGGTCAAAACTGTTCATCCTGCAAGTATGCCACCGGCGGAGTGGGATGGCAAGACGCCCGCAACGCCGCCAGGGTCATTCCTTTCTCCGTCCGTAGGCAGAATTATTCTGATCTCTACTAAGTTATCTTTCAAAGGGAATTGTTCTATGGGCTTATCATATGGATGAGGTATTTCGAGCCCTGCGGGCGCAGTGCCTTTGCGCCTCCTGGCGTTTTGGCCGCCTATCGTTGCTGTCTTCATCCGTAAGGCGGCCTTGCCGCCAACGGCTGAAGCCCGGCGCGGACAGGGACCGGGGGGCAGAATAAAACAACTGACGGAGAACAGAATGCCCCTGCACCCCCGCTGTTGCCGTTTCAAGGAATCGCGCAAAAACAAAACAGCGGACCGTCCTTCAAAGGCCGGTCCGCTGTTGACGACTATTTTGCCCCACTCCCCTGGCCGCTCCGGACGCCGGATGGCGCCGGAGTCCGGAGCGGCGGCAACGGGAAGTGAACCGGGCGCCGGCTACGACACGAACCGACGCGCGTCGCCGCTGCATCCCCACAGGCGGTCGGAATCAGGCATAATTCCGCAAGGGATGGCCCTGTTGACGGAAAGGGCCGCGACGAGCAGAACGCATGCTGCGCTCTAAGCTCTCTTATCGGCCCGCCGCGCGAAGACTTGAGAGGAAACTCCGGCCCGTGGGGAAATTCACGCAAAAAAACCCGCTCGTTCAGCCGCGCGCGGCCTGCTCCCGCAGCTTGTAGTGCAGCAGCTTGCCGGTGGCGGTATGCGGCAGCTCCTTCACCAGGGTATAGAACCTGGGGCGTTTGTACGGAGGCAGCATGGGATGGCGCGCGCAGTGGGCTTTCAGCTCCTCCACGCTCAGACTTTCATCCGCCGGGAGCACATAGGCGGCCACGCACTGGCCGTGCAGACGGTCCGCCACGCCGATGACCGCGCTTTCCGCCACCTTCGGATGCTCGTTGAGCACGGCCTCAATCTGGGTGGGATAGATGTTTTCACCGGCGCAGATGATCATGTCGTCCTTACGGCTCACGATGGTGACGCATTCATTTTCATCCCAGGTGCCCAGATCGCCGGTGTAATGATACCCCTTGTAAAACTTCCGCGCGCTCATTTCCGGATTGTTCACATAGCAGCAGGCGGACTTGGCCGGGGATTTGATGATGATTTCGCCCACCTCGGCATTGTCCTTGGCCGCCAGTTCCGTAGGCTCGGCGCGGCCGTCCTCCTTGAGCCGGATCACGCGCACGTCGTCGTCCGTGCAGGCCTGCCCGGCGCTGCCCGCCATTTCCGGCAGATTGTAGGGGCGCAGAAACGTATTCCAGAAGGTTTCCGTGGTGCCGTAGCCGTTGAAGATATTGGGCGTGAACAGCTTCCGGTATTTTTCGCAGGCGCTTTTCTCAAAGGGGCTGCCCATGGTCACGATGCCGCGCAGAGCGCTGAGGTCCGCCGGGGCGCGCTCCTGGGCCCGCGCCAGCAGGGCGATGATGGAGGGCACGCCGATCAGAAAGGTGACCTGATGCTCCTGGGCAAAGGCCAGGCAGCGGCGGGGATTGAACTCACGCAGGATGACCACCTCGCCCCCGGCGTAAAGCGTGGGCGTGAGGCCGCCGGAATGCAGTCCGCCGCGGTGGAACCAGGGCGTCATGTTCATGGTCCGGTCCGTGGCGTTGAGCGGAAAGTGCATCATCACGTCATGGGCGGAGAGCACTTCATTGATGTTGTTGATGGGTACGGCCTTGGCCCGGTTGGTGGTGCCGGACGTATAGAGGCGCGCCGTTTCGTCGTAGATGTGCGGCCGGTCCGGCCGCACGGGATCGCTCTCCGGCCTGCCCGCCACATATTCCTCGTACAAGGTGTCGCCGGGCCGGGCGGGGGCCCCCTCCCCCACCGCCACCACGCGGCGCGGCTTGTGGCGGGCAAAGTCCAGGGCCTGGCGCGCCGTTTCCGCGAATTCCAGGTCATAAACGAAAATTTCGGGCGTGCTGTCGTCGATGATCAGGGCCAGTTCGCCCGGCGCCAGGCGGTAGTTGACCGGGCAGCTGATGGCCCCGGTCTTGTGCCCGGCCAGATAGCAGAAGGCGAATTCCGGGCTGTTCAGCAGCATATACATGATCACGCTGTTTCCGCCCACGCCGTCGGCGGTCAGAGCATGGGCCAGACGGTTGGCGTCGGCATTGAGGGCCCGATAGGTCCAGCGCCGTCCGCCGGCCGGACAGTGCAGGGCCGGTCGTTCCGCGAAGCGGCCCACATTGCGCAGAAAACCGTTCAGCCAGGTGAACTCATGCTCGAAGGTGTCCCTGAACATGGCGACATCGTAGGTAAAAGCCACAATACGTCTCCTATGACGGATAGCGGGATACGATAATGCTGGAATTCTGGCCGCCGAAGCCCAGCGAGTTGGACATGGCCGCGCGCACCACAGCGGGACGCGCCGTATTGGGCACATAGTCCAGATCGCAAAGCGGGTCCGGTGTGGAATAGTTCAAGGTGGGCGGCAGAACGCCCTCGCGAATGACCTGAATGCAGGCAATGACCTCGGTGAGGCCGCCCGCGCCCATCAGATGCCCGGTGGCCCCCTTGGTGGAGCCGGCGGGCGGCGCGGCCGCCGCGCCGCCGAACACGTTTTTGATAGCCAGGGTTTCGGCCCGGTCGCCCAGCAGGGTGGACGTGCCGTGGGCGTTGATATAGCCGATGTCCGCCGGGCGGAGCCCGGCCCGGCGCAACGCGGCGCGCATGCAGGCCGCCGCGCCCGCCCCCCGTGGTTCCGGCGCGGTGATGTGATGGCCGTCGATGGTATTGCCCCAACCCGCCAGCACGGCCTTGATCTCCGCGCCGCGCGCCAGGGCATGGGCTTCGGTTTCGAGCAGCAGGGCGCCGCCGCCCTCGCCGATGACAAAGCCGTCCCGGCTCAGATCAAAGGGGCGGCAGGCCGTGCGCGGCTCGTCGTTGCGGCGCGAAAGGGCCTTGGCCTGCGCCAGGCTGGAAACCACGATGGGGCATAAAATACTTTCGCCGCCCATGGCGAGAACAGCGTCGGCCTCGCCGGAGAGCAGCAGCATGGCAGCGGTCATCAGGGCGTCGCCTCCGGCTGAACAGGCGGTGTTCAGAGTCAGGCTGGGCCCGCGCAGACCGTGGACAATGGCGACCTGGGCCGCGGCCACGTTGCCGATGACCATGGGCACGAAATGGGGGCTGACCTTGCCCGTGCGGCTGGCCCGAAAGGCGTCCTGGGTGCGCGCCACAGTGGTGACGCCGTCCATGGCCGTGCCCATGACCACGCCCACACGTTCCGCCTCGGCGGCCATATTCAGGCCGCTGTCGCGCAGGGCCTCTTCCGCTGCCGCAAAAGCGTATTGCATGAAGGCCGAAGTGGTCCGGGCCACGGCCCGGGGCAGCATTTCCGCCGGATCGAAATCCCGGACTTCGGCGGCAATGCGCACGGGCAGACCCGAGGCGTCGAAGCGCGTAATGGGGCCGACGCCGCACGCGCCGTTGACAAGATTTTTCCAGTAGGCGGGTACGCCGATGCCGATGGGAGTGACCGCGCCCATGCCGGTAATCACCAGCGCCGTGTCTTTCATACGACTACCTTTTGGCCGCCGCGCCCCGGGATGCCGGAGGCTGCGCCACCAGATCGCTCAGGGCCAGAATGGTGTTGGCATAGGTCCGCGAGTGGTTGTAGGCCATCAGCAGTGTATGCTGACGGGCGCGTGAGATTCCCGGTTTCCAACCATGTTTGGCCAGATAATTGGACAGGCTGGCCACCGCGTCCGGCACGCCGAACAGATCCACCTTGCCGTCGCCGTCGCCGTCCGCGCCGTAGACCGCGATATTGGACGGCATGAACTGGCAAAGCCCGACGGCTCCGTAAATGGAGCTGGGCAAAGCGCGCGGGTCCGCATTGTCGTGCAGCAGATGCGCCGTCAGTGCGCGTACTTCCTTGTAGGCCCAGTCCGCGCGCTTGGGCATGGTTTCGGCGAACCAGTCCAGATGCCGTTCATAGCCGGGCAGGCGCGGCAGCCAGTCGCTGATGTCCTGCGGCCGGCGGCTCACGGCCATGCTGGCCAAGGTATAGAAGGCGTTTTCCGGCACGTCGGCCAGCACCTTGCCCAGGCGCGTCTCCACAAACAGCAGGGACACGGCAATGGCGGGCGGCACGCCGTAACGGGCTTCCGCCAGGGCGAAGGCCTGGGGGTTGGCCGCGATGAACTCGCGGCAGAGCCGGGCGTTTTTCTCCGTGACGACGCCCTTGTAATAGAGCGGCGCGGGTTTGCCCGAGGGCGGCTTGGGGAAAAAACGCCGCATATACAGCTCGCGCATTTTCCGGCCCATGGGCGACTGGCTGGGCCTGGCCGCCAGGGTGGACAACAACGCGTCCACCCTGGGCCCGGCCAGGCCGTCGGCGGCCAGGCGTTCGGCCAAAGGCCGCCATGCCGGGGCCACGGCCCCGTTTCCGGCGACATTCCCGGCCGGGTTTCCAGCCACGTTTCCGGCCAAATTTTCGACTTGGCCGGCGGGCGCGGCGACCGAAGGGGGCCCCGGCTGAGCCGGTTCCGGAGCAACGGGCGCGGAGCCCGCGAAAGGTTGAGAGGGTACGGAAGAAAGAGAGCCGGGATTGTCCGCCGTCGGGGACGGCAGATCCCGTTCCGTCAGAGTGTCGCTCGTCGCGCCTGCGGCGGGCGGCGTGGAAGCCGTGTGTATGCCGCCGCAGGCGGCGAGCAGAAAACAAAGGATCAGCAGAAAACAGCGCGGGCCAGACGTCCGGCGAAAACGCGCGCGCTGACGCCGCAGCTGCCGTGGAGACATGGCTACAACTCCTGCAGAATCCAGACCACCTTCCCCAGCAGGCGCTTGACCAGCAGATCGGGCGTCAACGAGATTTCGGGGAAATCCGGCGACTCCGAGCGCAGCAGGTAGCCGTCCTGCTCTCCGTTAAGGAAGACGCGGCGCAGCATCAATCCTTCATTGGGGGCGAACAGGGCGTAAATCTGGCCGGACACCACATTGTTGTCCAGGGTGTCCACACCCAGATGTGCGCCGGGCAGGATGAGCGGGCTCATGTTGGCCCCGCGCATGCGCAGCACCAGCAGACCCTCGCGGCTCAGCGAAAGCGGCAGCGAAATTTTACCCGCCGGCGTCAGCTCGGGCCGGGGCTTTTTATCGCTGTAGGCACAGTGCATGTCATATTCCGTACACACGGAATTTTTAGCCAGGGCATCGCCGTAATGGGCCGCGCTTTCGGCCAGGGAGGCCGGCGCATCCTGCGGCATGTAGCCCTGCTCGGTACGCAGGTACATGGGCCCGACGCCCTGCTTGAGCCAGTCGGGATTGAGTCCGTATTTCTCAAAGAGCTTCATATACCAGTCGCCCGGCACGGAATTGCGCCGTTTGGCGTCTGAGATGCTCGACTGGCGGATATCCAGCACTTCAGCCAACTCCACCTGGGTGCGGCTGCTGGTCGCCAGTTTGATGCGTTCATATATTTCCGCAAAGACAGGCATGGGATACTCCATAACGCGCAGAAACGCGTCATCAGTGTTGCAGATTGAGCAGCGGCGCTTCATTGGTCAGCACCATCTTGCTGTTGTCCTTAAAGGACTTGCGCATAGCCTCCAGCCAACGCTGGTAGGCATAAAATTCCGGAGACTTGCTGTAGGCCTCGGCATAGGCGGCTGCCGCCTGGGCATCGCCCTTGCCGCGTTCCATCTGGGCCTCGCGGGCGGCTTCAGCCAGAATCAGGGCGCGCTGGCGGTCGGCGTCGGAACGGATGCGCGTGGATTCCTCTTCGCCCTCCGACCGGTATTGCTTGGCCTGGCGTTCACGCTCGGCGCGCATGCGGCCGAAAATGGCACGCTGGTTTTCGGCCGGAAGGTCCGTGCGTTTGATGCGCACATCCAGCACTTCCACGCCGAAGGGTTTCATCAGTTCCGAGACCTTGTCGGTCACTTCCTTCATAATGGCCGCGCGGTGCGAGGAAACCACCTCGGTAAGGGTATATGCGCCCACCAGAGCCCGCAACTGGGAGTAGACAACGTCGTCCAGACGTGCCTGCGCTCCCGGAATACTGCGCATGGTACGGTAGAACTGGAGAGGATCAATAATCTTCCAGCGGGCGTAGTTGTCCAGCACAATGGCCTTCTTGTCCACGGTGAAGGCCTCGCGCGAGCGCGCTTCATAATCCAGCACGCGGGAGTCGAAATAGACCACGTTCTGAATGAAAGGCAGTTTGAAATGCAGGCCCGGTCCGTACACTTCCGAAAGCGGCTCGCCCAGTTGCAGAACCAGGGCTTTCTGGGTCTGATGCACGGTGAAGAAACACTGGCTCGCCAGAGCCAGGACCACAAGGGCCACGATAACCAGAAGCAGCGGATTCTTGCGCATTACTTTTTCTCCACGGCCTGCGGGGCCTTGGGGGTCTGGGGGGCACTCAGACCGGGCAGGGGCAGATAGGGCAGCACGCGGGCCGCGGCAGCGCCGTCCATGAGCACCTTTTCTCCGGCGCCGGCCAGAATGTCTTCCATGGTTTCGTAATACAGCCGCTGCTGGGTGACCTTGGGAGCTTTTTCATATTCCACGCGCAAGGCGTCGAAACGCGAGGCGTCGCCCTCGGCGTTGCGCACGCGGGTGGCGCTGTAGGCCTCGGCCTGATTGCGCAAGGCCGCGGCCTGACCGCGCGCCTTGGGCAGAAGTTCGTTACGGTAGGCCTCGGCCTCATTGATGATCCGGCTCTTGTCCTCACGGGCGCTGGCCACATCCTTGAAGGCTTCGATAACGTCCTGCGGCGGATGCACATCCTGCAACTGCACGGCGATGACATGGATGCCGGCGCCGTAGCGATTGAGAATCTGCTGCAGAAGCTGGGTGGCCTCGCTCTGGATCTTCAGCTTGCCGTCGGTGATGGCCGAGTCGATCTGGCTGTTGCCGATGACTTCGCGCATGGCCGCCTCGGCGGCGTTGCGCACCAGCGCCGCGGGCGCGCTGACGTTGAAGAGGTACTGCACGGGATCGCTGATCTTGTACTGCACGCTGAACTGCACATTGACGATATTTTCATCGCCCGTGAGCATGGAGGCTTCCTCGGGGATGGTCCGCACCTGTCCCTGCTGAAAAGTGGCGGACTGGCCCACGGAGCGGAAGCCCACCTCGCTGCGCAGCACCTGGGTGACCTGCGGCTTGTAGACCGTTTCAATGGGCACGGGCCAGGCATAGTGCGGGCCGGGTCCTTCCGTGCGTTCGTACTTGCCGAAACGCAGCACCACGCCTTGTTCGTCGGGATTGATGATATAAATGCCCGACAACAGCCAGAGCCCCACCACGGCCAGCAGCACCAGCAACACCGCGCGTCCGTTGGGCACGCGCATCTGGGAGAGACGTTTGAGCGGATTCGCATCCGGCCCGTTGCCTCCCTTGCTGAAGGGAGTACGCCGCGCGCGAGGTTCGTCGCGCTCGGTTTCGTCGTGATCCTGGTCCTGAGGAGGCCTGGGGGGAGGATTCTGCCCCTGCTGTCGCTGCCGCTTTTCTTGTAGTTTATCCCAATCCCAATTCATGGTAGAGGCAATACCTTCGCTTCAGAGGTGCGGGGCGCCCACAAACGTTCGCAACGCCCACAACGTGAGGAGTAGTGTTTATAAATAGGACACGAATCCGCCTTGGTCAAGACGGAGAGAGGCATGTCAATAAGAAGAGCCGCATGAAAAAGGACTGCATGGAGCGCCTTTTTTTGCGGCCAAGAAAAAAATGAAGCCCTGCCAGCGGCCTGGGACGTCGCAACAGAAGTGGCCTACCGCGCCGCCTCCACAACCTCCGCGTCGGCGTCGGCACAGGGGCTGCGCAGGGATCTGCCGGCCAGGGGCACCACGCGCACCACGCGTACAACATCGGCCTGCACCGCGAAATTGGGTACGTAATCAGCCAGATTCGCGCGCGGCGTCCGCGCGTTTCCGCCCTGCCAGAGCATGGCGGCGAAAAAGCACGCGCAGCCCAGCAGGGCGGCGCTCAACAGGGCGTACGGCGCATTGTTTTTTCCGTTGCTTCTGATC
This sequence comes from Desulfovibrio sp., assembly GCF_018379785.1. Classification (GTDB taxonomy): domain Bacteria; phylum Desulfobacterota; class Desulfovibrionia; order Desulfovibrionales; family Desulfovibrionaceae; genus Desulfovibrio. The sequence continues at coordinate 79,658 of NZ_JAGZUV010000019.1, read as the reverse complement.
ATTGCTTGCTCCTCAATATTTCGCGGCAGATTTTTCCCTGCCGCCCTTCCATGTGAGGAATAAGCAATATTGGTGCCAGGAGAATTTTCCGGGCAAAATGCTGGAGAGCGGCTTACCTTTGAAAGGTAAGCCGCTCTCAGGACTGATTAATGTAGATTTTTGTTCTCTGCCGAGGAGGGAGTGTATTCAAACCCGGCCTTCACACGGAGTGAGACTGACGCGGGCAGAGGGCAAAAGGACCATTAATCAGCGCAGCCCTAAACTTCGCTGATAATGGGCACCACCACCGGGTCGCGTTCCAGCACGCGGCGGAAGAAACGCCGCAGGGAAGAGCGGATGCCCTCCTGCATACGGGTGAGCTGGCCGGGCCGGGCCGCCTCGATCTCATCCAGCACCAGGCATTTGGCGTCTTCCAGCAGGTGGCTGTATTGCTGCTCGAAGACAAAGCCTTTGGAAATCATTTCCGGCCCATGCAGCACGCTGCCCGTCTCCGAATCCACAACCAGCACCACGATGACCATGCCCTCATCGCCCAGGATGCGCCGCTCCTTGAGCACGGCGGAACCCACGTCGCCCACGCCCTTGCCGTCCACCAGGGTGCACTCCACGGGTACGCGGTCCTCCAGACGGAAGGAATCCTGCAGAATGCTCAAGGGCTGGCCGTCCTCCAGCAGGATGATCTTTTCCGGGGCCACGCCGCAGCTTTCGGCCAGGCGGCCGTGCTTGACCAGATGCTGGTATTCGCCGTGCACCGGCACAAAAAGCTCGGGCCGCACGGCCAGCAGCATTTCGCGCAATTCCTCGCTGTGGGCGTGACCCGAGGCGTGGATGGCATGCACGCTCTCATAGAGCACTTCCGCTCCCAGGCGGTACATTTCATTGATCAGACGGGAAATGGCCTTGGCGTTGCCAGGAATCATGCGCGAACTCATGACCACGGTGTCGCCCTCGCGGATGCAGAGCTGGCGGTGGCCGCCCAGCACCATGCGCGACAGGGCCGACAAAGGCTCGCCCTGCGCGCCGGTAACCACCAGCACCAGTTGCTCGTCCGGCAGGTCCGGCACGCCGTTGTGGGCGTTGAAAAAGGAGGGCGGCAGCTTGGCGAAGCCCAGATCCCGCGCCATTTCAATATTGTTCGCCAGGGACTTGCCGCTGATGACCACCGTGCGCCCGCGCTCCCTGGCAAGGTCGAAGACCTCCTGGATGCGCTGGATATGGCTGGAAAAAAGCGTGATGACAATGCGGCCCTCGGCCGAATCAAAGACCTTGGCCAGAGAATCCTTGACCTCCCGCTCGGTGAGCGAGCGCCCCTCACGCATAACGTTGGTGGAGTCCGAAAGCAGCAGGCGCGCGCCTTCCGGACCGGCGAACTCCCGGAAAAGCCGCAGGTCCGTGCCCGAGCCGCCCAAGGGGTGGGGGTCGATTTTGAAGTCGCCGCTGTGCACCACCCGGCCCACGGGGGTTTCCACGCCCAGGCCGAAACCTTCGGGGATGGAGTGACAGACCGGAAAGAAATGAAAGGTCAGGTCGCCCAGGGGCAGCGTGGTACCGGCATCCACCGGGCAAAGCTCCACCCAGTCCAGAATTTCATGTTCGCGCAGCTTGTGCTCCACCAGGGCCAGGGTGAAACGCGAGCCGTAAATGCGTGTGCCTTTGAGTTCCCGCACCAGCCAGGGCAACGCGCCGATGTGGTCCTCATGCCCGTGGGTCAGCACGATGCCCAGCAGCTTGTCCTTGACGGCGCTCACCGCGCCGAAATGCGGAATGACCACGTCCACGCCCAGATGGGCGTCATCCGGAAACATCAGCCCGCAGTCCACCATGACCACGCCGCCCTCTGTTTCCCAGAGCTGGCAGTTGAGGCCGATTTCGCCGAGCCCCCCCAGGGGGGTAATGGAAAGATAAGGTTCGTTCATGCCTGCCGTCGTATGTTGATTTTCGTCAGAACAATTCATGCAATTACAGACGGGATGGCTTTCAGAAAGCCGTCCGCGTTTGCGAAATATGCCGGAAAACGCTTCCGGCGCGAATAAGGGCCGCGCTTTGCCGCGGCTTGCCGCCGCCGGCGATGCGTTCCGGAGCCCGCCGCGACAGGGCGCGCTCCACGGGAATCAGCGCCGCATCAGATCGGGATGAAATTCGCCCATGGCCACGTAAATCTGGGCCAGGGCCGTGAGGTAATCAGCCTTGGCGCTGGTCAGCGAAGCCTGGGCCGTGGTCAGCTTGGAAGAGGCGTCCAGCACATCGAAATTGGTGCCCACCTGTTCCTGGTAGCGGGCCAAAGCCACGTTGTAGGCTTCCGTGGCCTGTTCCACGCCCTTTTCCGCCACGGAAATACGCTTTTCCGCCTCATGCACGGCCAGCAGCTTGGACTTGATGTCGTAGCCCACCTGGAGCTTCAGGTCTTCCTCTTCGTAGCGCATCTTGGTCACCAGCCAGCCCGCCTGCTTGTCGGCATAATAGGTGGTGCCCCACTGAAAGACGTTCCAGGTGGCGCGGGCTCCCACCTCCCAGGTGGTGCCGCGCGAGCTCCGGTCGCCCGAGCGTTGCAGATCCGGGGTATTGCCGGTCTGATTGATATTGTAATAGGCCTCTACCTGCGGGTAGTAGTCGCTCTGGGCCACGCGCTGGTCCTTGCCCGCGATTTCCACGGACTTGGCCGCCATATACAGATCCGGCCGCTGACGGTAGGCCGCCTCCAGACACTGCTCCAGCGAACGCCGGAAAGGCACATGGACCAGTTTGCCCGTATACGCGGCCCTGGCGGTGGCGGGCAGACCCAGCAGGGTATTGAGCTTGGCGAGATAGGTGTCGCGGTTGTTTTCCACCTGGATCAGCTGGTTTTCCGCCTGGCTCACGTTGACCTCGGCCTGAAGCACATCCAGGCGCGGGCGCAGGCCCACGTCGTAAAAAGCCTTGGTGATGCGCAACTGGTCGCGCAGGCGGGCCAGGGAATCCCGCTCGCTGCGCACGTTTTCCTCGGCGCGCAGGTAATCGAGAAAATAGGTCTGAACCTGTTCGGTCATATCCAGTTCGGCCTTACGCAGGGAGGCCTTGTCGCTGTCGGACTGGAGGGCGGCTTTCTGGTAGGTGGCCAGCAGCCTGAACCCCTGAAAGACCGGCTGGGAAACTTCCACGGCCCAGGAATAGGTGCCCAGTTCCGGCGGACGCGAGCTGGCGGGCGAACTTTTCCTTTCCTGTTTGATCGCCGTGTAGCTCATGCCGAGTTTGGGACCGAAGGCCCCGCGCGCCGACTTGCGCGCCTCTTCCGAGGAACGGCTCTGGGATTCCTGCGACCCCAGGCTGGGATTGAACTTCAAGGCCCGCTGCACGGCCTCGGGCATGCTGACGGCATCCGGCAGGCCCAGATGCGCGTCCTTGCCGTCCGGGGAGCGCGGCCCCGTGTAGAGCGGCGCGGGTGGGGACTTCATGGCTCCGGCCCTGGACGCGGGCTGAGCCTCGGCCACGGGCGGATCGGCAAAAAAGAGGGCAACGCAGCCCAGCCACAGCCCGGCCAGCAGGCAGAGCGCGGGAGCGCGGCGGAAAAAGACGATTATGCGCATGGCCTCCAGCATACACGTACAGACACGGCATTGGCAACACAGACTTTATTCCGGGCTCGCCCGGCCGTGACGTCCGCGCTGCATGGAGCGCGCGGCGCCGGGGTCATTCCGCCTTGACGGGACCGTGAATTCGTTTTTACTATCTGAAGATACGTCAGCAACAGGACAATAGCCGTTATGGATGCAACCGTCACGCGGTCCATTGATGCCGTCCGCCGTTTTTTCAGGGCCTACCTGCAGGAAAGAGACCCTGAAGAAGCGGCGCACTGTCTTTGTGAGGATGTGCGCTGGATCGGCATCGGCACATCGGGAACCACCGGGGAGGGCCCGGAGACATTCCGCGCCTCGCTGCGCGAGAAATTCCTGGCGGCCCCCGGCCCCCGGAAATATGAACTGCGCGATCCGCGCGCGTTTGCCTGCGGCGAAAACTGCGCTTGCGTGGACGGCGTCCTGCGACTGCCCGCAACCCTGTCCGGCGGCGAAGCCGCGCGCCTGGAAATGCACTTTTCCGCCGTTTGCCGCTGCCGGGGAGAGGACTGCCTGATCCGGGCCATCCACGTTTCCGCGCCCGTCGAACGCCGGGACGAGGGCGGATTTTTTCCGGCCAGCCTCGGCGAAACCACCACCGCCGGGATGTCCTTCCGCTCCAAGGAACAGGCATTTGAACTGCTCAAGAACAGCATCCCCGGCGGTCTTATCGGCGGCTTCATGGAGCCGGGCTTTCCTCTCTATTTCGTCAACGACAATCTGATCCGCCATCTGGGGTACGGCTCTTACGAGGAATTCGCCGCGGATATACAGGGCATGGTCGGCAACGGCATCCACCCCGAGGACCGCGAGCACGTCAACCGGGTGGTGTCGGAATCGCTGGCGGTTTCCGACCATTACGAAGTCGTCTACCGCATGCTCGCCAAGGGCGGCTCGTTCATCTGGGTGCTGGACCGGGGCTGCCTGACCACGGACCGCGGGCGCAAGGTCATTGTCAGCATCGTCATCGACATCACCCAGCAACGCCGGCTTCAGGAGCGGCTCCAACGGGGCATGGCCTCGCTGGAACGCAAAAACGCCGAGCTCGGAGCTTTTTATCAGGTGGTGGTCAGCGGCATCGCCAAAATCCTGGACGACCCCGGCTATACCCTGCTCTATGCCAACGACCAGTTTTTCGACAATCTCGGCTACACGCGGGAGGAGCTCTTCTCCCTCTTCAACAATGAATCCTTGCGCATTATGCACCCCGCCGACGCGGCGGCCACGGATAAAAACATCCGCGAACTCAAGGAGCAAGGGCGTTTTTCCGTCAAATGCCGCTTCGTCAAAAAGAACGGCGAGAGCGCGCGCATCCGTCTGGACGGCTGCCAGACCAGTGAAACCCACGACGGCTACAACGTTATTTACTGCTTCTACACGGACATTGAGGAACAGGAGCGCCGCGACGCCGTCTACCAGCGCCAGCAGCACTTCATGTCCCTGATCAGTTCGAGCATCGCGGGCGGTTCCTTCATTACCCGCGCCGAGGCCGGACGGCCTCTGGCCTATGTCAGCGACAGCCTGCTCTCCCTGCTCGGCTATACCCGCAAGGAGTTTGAAAATGCCTGCAACGGCAGGCTGACCGGCATCATCCACCCCGACGACCGGGGGCGCGTCACAGCGGCCTGCGCGGACCCGCAGCGCGACTATTACGAAGAGGAATACCGGATCAGAAAAGCCGACGGCAACGTGATCTGGGCTCTGGAAAAAGGCCGCCTGACCACGGACGAGGACGGCGAACGGATCTACATCTGCATCCTGCTGGACATCACCGACAGGAAACTCCGCCACGACGAGCTGGTGCAACGCACCCGCCAGGATCCGCTCACCGGCCTGTACAATCACGACTATGCCCGGCAATACATCCAGACCTATCTCGACATCCACCAGCACGGGCACGCCTCGGCCCTGCTGCTTTTCGATCTGGACAATTTCAAACGCGTCAACGACATGCACGGGCACCTGGAAGGCGACGCCGCGCTGGTCCGCTTCGCGGAAATACTTAAAAAACAGTTTCGCAGCCGGGATTTCCTGGCCCGCACCGGCGGCGACGAATTCATCGCTTTTCTGCAGGACATTCCCTCCGAACAGGAAGCCGCGGCCATGGCGGACGGCGTGGCGCGACGCATGCGCGACTCGCTCGGCGGGGAATACGCGGACTGTGGCCTTGCCCTCAGCGTCGGCGTGGCCTTTACCACCGAGCGGACCTCCTACAATCTGCTTTTTCACGCCGCCGACGAAGCCATGTACCGGATGAAGGGCAAAGGCCGCGACGGGCGGGAATTTGTGCTGGACCGGGCTGAACGGGCATTTGAACGCCATCTGCTCTTCAAGCACGCCTTCGGCATCATTCTGCGCATTGATCTCGACAGCGGACAATACCACATCCGCTACGGCGCGCATGCGGTCAGCTCCCGGCTTCCCTCGACGGGCCCCTATGAGCAAATGCTGGGCGACGCCCTGCTCCATCCGGTTCTGCCCGAAGATAAAACCATGCTGCGGGAAAAACTGGGGCTGGCGCAGCTCCGCGCGGCCTGCGAGCGCGGCGAGGAAGTTTTGTCCCGCGAATACCGCGTGCGCCGGACGTCCGGCGAAATCCTGTGGATAGAATCCCGCTTCCATTTTCTGCGCAACGAGAGCCTGAATCTGGCCTACAACGTCATTTCCGACGTCACCGAAAGCAGAAAGCAGCGCGAACAGACCCGTATCGCGGAAATTTACGCCTACACCCTCCAGGACACTTCGGACGAGATTTACGAACTGGACATGGAGCGCGGTCGGTACCAGACCATCCGCAGTTCGGGCGGCGAGTTTCTGCCCCTGCCGCCGGAAGGGACGGTGGAAGAACTCCAGCACGCCGCCCGCGACGGCATGATTCACCCCGATGACCGGGAACGCTTCGACCGCTTTCATTACCGGGCGCGGGAAGCCCGAAGCGGCAAACCCAGTCGCGATGAATTCCGCTGTCTCTGGCGGGACGGCGCGTATCACTGGGTTTCCATTAGCGTTCTGCCCATTAAGGAAGCCAGCCGGAGATTCCTTGTCTGCGTCATGGGCATTGACGAGCGCAAGCGACTGGAAAGTTTTTCCAGCGAAAACAAGCAACTACGGCAAAACAGACTGGAGGACGAGCGCTACCGCATCATTGTGGAACAGAGCCGCGGCATTGTGCTGGATCTCGACCTGGAGCGGGGCGTCCACTACGCGCCCGGGCTTGAAAAGCGGTTTGTCTGCGATCCCATTGCGGGGGAAGGCCCCATGAGCATGCTGCGCTCTCTGGATATCCATCCGGACGACCGCCCTCTGCTGGATGCCTTCCACCAAACTCTGCGCAGCACAGCATCGGAAGCGGAAACAACTCTGCGTCTCAAGCGGCGGGACGGAGCCTTCCTCTGGTGCCGCATTGCCGTCACCGTCCGCCGCGACAATGAAGGCCGCCCGACCCGCATCGTAGGCGTCATCACCGATGTGGACGCCAACATCCGTACCCTGCGCCAGCTCCGCTACCGGGCCGAGCATGACCCGGTCACGGGTTACAGCAACCTGGCAAAATTCAAGCTGGACGCCACGCGCCTGCTCGCCGCGCGCGCCGGACGCAAATATGCCCTGTGGCACTGCGACTTCCGTAACTTCAAATATATCAATGATATATACGGCTACGATGTGGGCAATCGCCTGCTAAAGTACTGGGCCGACCTCACCGCCGCCAGCTTCAGCCCGGAGGAGACCTTCGCGCGCTCCTCGGCGGACAATTTCGTGCTGCTCTGTACCTACCGGGATATTGCGGAAATGGAGACACGTTTCCACAATTCCGTGGAACTGCTCGGGCATTTTGAAGAATTGGCCAGCAAACGCTTCCGCGTGGAACTGGTGGGCGGCTGTTACCTGGTGGAAGACGACGACGCCCTCAGTCTCAATGATATGCTGGGCCGGGCCACCATGGCGCAAAAAAGCGTGAAACCCCTGAGCGGCAGCCGTTATGCATTTTATTCCAAGGCCATGCGCGAAAAGGTCATTTATGAACAGGAAGTCGAGGCATCCATGGAGAAGGCCCTGCGCAACGGGGAATTCCGCGCCTGGCTGCAACCGCAGATCGACATCCACAACGGCAACCGCCTGATCGGCGCGGAGGTGCTGGCGCGCTGGCAGCGGCCGGGGCGGGGTTTCGTGCCTCCCTGCGACTTCATCCCTCTGTTCGAGCGCAACGGCTTCATTGTGGATCTGGACGCCTTCATGTTTGAACAGGCCTGCGCCTACCTTGCCTCGCGCCGTTCGCGCGGCCTGCCGCCACTACGCCTGTCCGTGAACGTCTCACGCATGAGCCTGGGGCAAAAAAACTTTCTTGAGCGCTACACCGCCGTGCGGGAGCGCTACGCCATCTCCCCCGGCATGCTGGAACTGGAATGCACCGAAAGCCTTGCGGTCAAGGATTTTCCCCTGTTCCGCGAAGTCATGACCCGGCTGCCCGGTTGCGGCTTCCGCCGGGCCATGGACGACTTCGGCACGGGCTATTCCTCCCTGAACCTGCTGAAAAACATCGACCTCGACGTGCTCAAGCTGGACATGGAGTTCTTCCGCAACACCGAGGGAACGTCCCGTGAGCGCGCCGTGGTCGAAAGCGTGGTCCGCATGGCGCACGCCCTGGACTTGACCACCGTGGCCGAGGGCATCGAGCTGCCCGAGCAGGTGGACTTTCTGCGGGCCATCGGTTGCGACGCCGTGCAGGGCTATGTTTTCTCCCGCCCCGTTCCTCTGGGCGACTTTGAGGAGCAGGAAGGCCGTTTTGCCGGGTAAAGCATTTTATGCTTGAAATGCTCGTTTACGGCGAGCAAAATCCTCCTGCTTGCGTTTCGCGGCAAGAATTCACAGAACGGTTGACGCATTTCATCGTCAACCGTTCTGACTTACTCCCCCCGCTCATGCGCCGCGCCGCGCGGCTTTTTACCGTATTTTACGGGCCGCTGGCGGCGCGGGCCGAAGTTCAGGGGCTTGCGCGGATGCGCGGCGCCCGTGCCGCTGTCGTCCACGACGGCGGTCACCCGCGTCCCGCAGATAAACACGCCGCGATTGAGCACCGCCAGCACATGCCCGGCCACTTCCTCGGCCACGTCCACCACGCTGTATTGCTGCCGGATGCCGATGGCGCCGATGTCGCGGCTTGATATGCCGGATTCCCCGGTGATGGCGCCCACCAGCTCGCGCGGGGAAACCTTGTGCGTATGCCCCACATTGACCCGCAGCCTGGTCATGGGCGCGCTGTTTTTCCGTCCGCGGGGATTCGGGCTGTCCCCGCCTCGGGCGTCCCGCGGATGCGAAGACGCGCCGTCCGGGACGGAGCGCCGGGGCGGTTCGGCGAAAACGTCGGGTTCACGGGACGCGTCCTGATTGCCGAAATCCCGCTGCATCAGGAGCTTGAGCAAAGCGGCGGCCATATCGCGGCCGGTGACTCCGCCTTCCGGAAAACGCTCGGCCAGAAAATCTTCCACCAGCGCCAGCCAGCGTTCCGGCGTTCCGGCTTCAACAGCTTGGCGCACTTCCTCCAGCAGCCGGGAGGTACGGATATTGTCCACGTCCCGCAGGGTCGGCAGGCGGCCCTGTTTGATGCGGGCCCTGGTGCAACGGATGATGTCGCGCAGCTTATACTGCTCGCGCATGGTGACAAAGGTAAAGGCGCTGCCCACGCGGCCCGCCCGTCCGGTGCGCCCGACGCGGTGCACATATTTTTCCACGTCATGCGGCATATCGTAATTGATCACCGCGTCCACATCGTCCACGTCAATGCCGCGCGCCGCCACGTCCGTGGCCACCAGAATCTCGAGGCCCTCCGTGCGGAAGCGCTGCATCACACGGTCCCGCTGCGCCTGGGCCAGATCGCCGTGCAGGCCGTCGGCCTGGTAGCCCCGCTGCTGCAGATGCGTGGTCACTTCATCAACACCGCGTTTGGTGGAACAGAACACCAGGGCTTTGCGGAATCCCTGCGAATCCAGAACCCGGCAGAGAGCGTCCATTTTCTGATACGGCCGCACCTCGTAGTAGGTCTGCTCAATGGCCGGGATGGTGAGCATTTTATGGGCAATGGTCAGCATTTCCGGTTCGCGCAGAAAGCGCTTGCTCAACTCCCGGATGGGCGGCGGCATGGTGGCTGAAAACAAAATCCGCTGGCAGCCGTCCGGGGTTTGCTCCAGAATGTCTTCAATATCCTCGCGAAAGCCCATGTCCAGCATCTCGTCGGCCTCGTCCAGCACCACGACGCCCACTTCGCCCAGGCGCAGCGTGCCGCGCCGCAAATGGTCGATGATCCGGCCCGGCGTGCCCACCACGACCTGCGCGCCTTTGGCCAAAGCCCGGAACTGCCGTTCAATGAGCTGGCCGCCGTACACGGGGAGAATGGTGACTCCCTTCCTCCTCGCGGCCAGCTTGCTCAGTTCCTCGGCCACCTGAATAGCCAACTCGCGCGTGGGGCAGAGCACCAGGGCCTGGACGCCCTTTCCGGAAAGGACTTTTTCCAGAATGGGCAGACCGAAAGCCGCTGTCTTGCCGGTGCCCGTCTGCGCCTGCCCGACCGCATCCCGCCCGGCCAGCAATGCCGGAATTGCCAATATCTGGATGGGAGAAGGCTCCTCAAAGCCCATATCCTTAACGGCGTCCAAAAGGTCTTGGGACAAACCCAGTTCTTCAAAAGATGCGGTCATGCTTTTCCTGTGGATAAAAAATTTGCGTAACGAGCGATCATAGCCCTATCCCGCCAGATGCACAATGAGCGCGAGCGCCATGCGCCATTACGGGCGCTTCCGGAAGCGGCGCCGCCCCTTCACTCCATATCTGAAATATTTCATTCCATATTTGCAAATTTCGCATGCCGAACCGGTTTCGTGCTAAAAATAACAATCAATAATTACAGCATATTAACATAACAAATCAGCATGGCATGCGGATTGCTGTTCCAAGGCATCACAACCGTGGAGCAGGCTATGTTTCTTCTGTTATTACTTGTGGCGGTCCTTGTCGGAGGACTCATCGGCACCGTGGGCGTGGGCGGCATTCTGCTGATTCCGGCCCTCAACGTCCTGGCCGGACTTTCAACGCACACGGCCATGGGTACGGCCCTGTTCAGCTTCATCTTCACCGGCCTGCTGGGCACCTGGCTGTTCTGGCGGCACGGCAGCATCGACTGGCGCATCACCATTCCCGTCTGTCTGGGCGGCCTGCTCTGCGGCTATCCCGGTTCCCTTGCCAATGCGGCGGCTCCGGCCCGTCTGCTGGACCTGCTGCTCGGGGCCGTGATCATCTTCGCGGGCGTCTACGCACTCTTTCCGGCCAAGGGCGGCCGTCTGGAATACCGGAGCATGAACGGCGGGGGCGATCTCAAGCAAAAGCTGTTCCTGCTGGCCATAGGCGGCGCTGTGGGCTTCGGCTCCGGCCTGACCGGCGTGGGCGGCCCGGTGCTCTCCGTGCCGCTGATGGTCATCATCGGCTTCTCGCCCCTCACGGCCATCGCCACCAGCCAGGTCATCCAGATCACCGCCGCCCTGTCCGGCAGCGCGGGCAATCTGGCCCACGGCTTCATCGACACGGGCACGGCCCTCTGGGTCACGGTCGCCGAGCTGGTGGGCGTTACGGTCGGCGCGCGCCTGGCCCACAGCATTTCCCAGGCATCCCTCAAGAAAGTGGTTTCCGTGGTCTGTATCGTGGTGGGCGCGTTCATCGTCCTGCGCGCCCTTCAGCTCATTCCAGCATAACAGCCGCATTCATGCGGCTGTTATGCGTCGGCAGCGGCGCGGACACGGCCGCCCGCTGCCGACGAAATGCTTCGCATTCCAACGCGACATCCCTGTCGCGGATTCCGGTTCCGGAAAAGACTTCAGACACTTTTCTCTGAAACCGGAAAAACACCCGCAAACGGCACAGGAGGAATTTCCATGCCCATCCGTCTCAAGGAACGCCCCATTTTCATGATCGGCGCCGAACGTTCCGGCACCACCCTGGTTATGGCCCTGCTGGGTTGCCATTCGCGCATCGCCGTGCCCGAAGTGGTCTGGTACTACCCGCGCTTCTATCCCTATCTGCACACCTACGGCGATCTCTCGCAGGAAAAAAATTTCCGCGTCCTGGCCGAGGAAATGGTCTTCGGCCTGAAAACCCCCTTCTGGGGCATGCGCGTCAATCCCCGCACCATCGTGGACGAAGTGCTGGAACTGGCCCCGGAACGCAGCTTCGCCGGACTCTACGCGGGCATGCACATGCGCTTCGCGCAGTATGCGAACAAGCCGCGCTGGGGTGAAAAGACCCCGCACAATCTCTATTTTGTGGGCCCCATGCACCATGACTTTCCGGACGCGCAGTTTATTTATATTACGCGCGACGGCCGCGACGCCTGCGTGGACTACATGGAATCCTCCTTCGGGCCCACCAACATCTACTGCGCGGCCCGATCCTGGAAACGCTGCTGGAATGCGGTCAGGGAGTGGCGCGAGCCGCTGCGGGACAAGGGCCTCTGGCTGGACGTGAAGTATGAGGAGCTGGTGCGCGAACCGCAACGGGTCATGCGCAACGTCTGCGAATTCCTGGGCGAGGATTTCGAAGACGGCATGTTCGATTTCTACAAGACCGATCTCTGCAAGGCGCGCGGCGCTTCGCGCGACCACGCCCCGCTGGGCAAGCCCATCAGCGACAAGTACGTGGGCATCCACAAAGACCTGCTCTCTCCGCGCGACCGGCGCATTTTCGCCGCCGTGGCCGGGAAGGAGCTGGAGGAAGCCGGCTACAAAAACGACGTGGAGCCGGAAATGCCTTCCGAGCGGATGATCGAGAAATACCTCGAATTCGACGGCCGCATCCGCGCCGCCACTCTGGACGGCTTTGAAGGCCATATCGTTTTTGAAAGCTACAACGACTGGCTCATCGACCAACGCGAAGAACGCCGCAAAAAAGGCGTCTGGAACCCGGCTGACGCGCCCGTGGTATTTCCCGCCGGAGATCCCGACGAGGAATACATCACGGGTCTGCGCGCCTCCGCCCGCTGGAAAAAACATTTTTCCATCAAGCGGCGCTATGTGGGCGACGTGGTGCTGTAGCGGCCACGCCATATCCGTGCGGACCGCACGGGAAAACTCTCCCCGGCGGGCCGGACCGCGGCCCGCCCGAAAAGCCCCGGAGAAAGCTCATGTCCGACTCCCCTTCCGCGGCGCGCCGCGTTCTGCTTATCCTGAGCGGCCCGGCCCTTCTGCTGCTGGCCCTCTGTCTGCCCTGCTTCGGCCCGCTCAACGCCCGTTTCGGCTTCGGCATCCTGTTCTGGATGGTCTGGTGGTGGATCACCACGGCGGTGGACATCAAACTGACCTGTCTCGTGCCCATTTTCGTGGTCTGCGTCTACAGCTACATGCCGTTGGGCAAGGTACTGGAAGCCTATGTGCACAAAGAGGCCGTACTCATTTTCGGAGCCACGGCCATCACTTCCGCCTGGGTGCGTTGGGGTTTCGCCAAGCGGCTTGCCCTGAACTTCCTGATGCGCGTCAGCGGCAACGTGCGCGCCCAGACCGCCGGTTGGTTCATCCTCTGCGGCGTCACGTCCTTTGTGGTGGGCAATACCACGGTGGCGGCCATGTTCGCGCCCGTGGCCGTGGCCTCGCTGATGTACGCGGGCTTCAACACGAACGAAGAGCGCTGGAACTCCAAGGCCGCGTCCAACATTCTCATCGCCGTGGCCTGGGGCGCCAGTGTGGGCGGCATGGCCACGCCCCTGGGCGGCGGCCAGTCCGTGGTGACCTACGGCCTGCTCAACAAATATCTGGGTTACAACATCTACTTCATCGACTGGACCCTGCGCATGCTGCCCGTTTCCATGCTGGTGGTGCTCGGCGTGGGCGTCATGATGTACTTCGCCAGGAGCTGGCGAAGCTCGGCCCCATGAGCTATGAGGAAAAAGTTTCCTTCTACGGCTTCGCCCTGGCCATCGCGCTGGCCGTGCTCCAGCCGCTCTACGCCCCGTATGCCAAGGGCCGCAGTGGGCCTGGCTCCAGCCCACCCAACTGTTCTGCATCATTCCCCTGCTCCTGCTGTTCTGGCCCTCCCGCGCGGCCAAAGGCGAAAGCATTCTTTCCCCCGGGACCTTGCGGGAGCATTTTCCGGTGACTATTCTCTTCATGTGGCCCGCGGCCGTGGCTCTGAGCAAAATTCTGGGCGCCACCGGGGCGTCCGCCGTGTTCGGCCAATGGATCACGGCCTTTGTGGGCGTCAGTGACACCTTTTCCATCGTGGCCTGGAGCGTGGCGGCCAACGCCCTTTCCCAGGTGACCAGCGACACGGCGGCAGCCGGGGTCATGGTGCCTCTGGCCATAGAAGCCATGGACCACTGGCGCGGCCTGCAATTCGGCGCGGTGCCCTGGGTCTGGATCACCGGCGCGGCCATCAGCTGGAGCTATGCCGTGGCTTCGGCCACCGGCGCGCAGGGCATTGTGGCCGGTTACGGAGCCAACCTGCGCACCATGTTCCTCTGGGGCCTTGTGGCGGCGGCGGTCTCCGTGGGCATCACCATCCTCTACTTCTGGCTGACCGTGGTGGTGATGGGCCTGGACTTCTACATTCTGCCGCCCGCGTAAGCCGTCCCCTTTCCCGCATGCCGGGCCTCTCACAGGGGGAGGCCCGCCCCTCCGTTACCGTGCCCGCCCGCAAGGCGGGCGCGGTCGACCTTTTCCGAGGGCGGCGGCCACAGCCGGAACACCATCCGGCATTCCCGGCAACCTCCTCCACGGAATACAGCCATGCGCAACGATTCCTTTCGCTTCGCCTTTGTCTCCAACTCCCTGCCCGTGGCCCAAACCGTGCGCGACTACGCCGCTGCGCGCCAGCTGCACATGGAAATCCGCCTGGCGACCATGGAGGAAGCCCTGCCCGTGGCCCGCGCCCTGCTGGACGACGGCACGGACGTGATCCTGGGCGGCGGAGGCACCGGCAAACTGCTGCGCCGCCATTTGCGCCGTCCGGTGGTGACCATCGCCCGCAGCCATCTGGACATCCTCGAGGCCCTGATCAGCGCGCGCGAATACACGCGGCATATCGCCTGCACCTGCTATGGCGCGGTGCCCCGCTGGCCCGCCCTGTTCGCCGAACTGCTGCACGTCCGCCTGCTGCCCGTGTCCTTCACCACCACTCAGGAGTTGGCGGCCGGGATCAGCCAGGCCGTGGCCCAGGGCGTGGGCTGCGTGGTGGGCGGAGGCATCTGCGCCGAAATCGCCCAGGCCCAGGGCTGCCGGGGCGTGGTGGTCAAGCCGGGAGAGGAGGCCCTGGAACGGGCTCTGGACGAGGCCCTGAATATCGCCCGCTCCCAGCAACAGGACCGGGAACAGACCGCCTGGCTGCGCGGCGTGCTGGAATCCCTGCACGAAGGCATTGTGGGCGTGGACACCGAGGGCCGGACGGCCACCAGCAACCGCGCCGCCGAAGCTCTGCTGGAAGGGATGTCCGCTTCCGTTGCCGACGGCACCGGCCTGCCGGAGAGCCTGGGCATCGCCAAAGCCCTGAAAACCGGCCGGGGGGAGGAGGGCATCATCCGCCGCGTCAACGGCCGGGAGCTGGTCATCAATACCCGGCCGGTGCTGGTGGACGGCAAATTGCGCGGCGCGCTGGCGGCTTTTGCCCCGGCCGCGCGTCTGCGCGACCTGACCCGCAAGCTCAAAAATCGCAGTCAGCGCGGCTTCACGGCCCGCCATAGTCTGGACAGCCTGTTGGGCACAAGCCCGGCCATGCGCTCCTTGCGGCTTCAGGCCGCCCGTTTCGCGGATGCGGACGCGGCCCTGCACATCCACGGCGAAAGCGGCACCGGCAAGGAACTGCTGGCGCACGCCCTGCACCAGGCCGGACCGCGCAAAAACGGCCCCTTTGTGGCCCTGAACTGTGGCGCGCTGCCCGAAACCCTGCTGGAAAGCGAACTCTTCGGCTATGACGAGGGTGCGTTTACCGGCGCGCGGCGCGGCGGCAAGGAAGGCCTGTTTGAAATGGCCCAGGACGGCACCATCTTTCTGGACGAAATCGCGGACATCAGCCCGGCCGTGCAGATCCGCCTGCTGCGCGTGCTGGAAACCGGCGAAATCTTCCGCCTGGGCGGCGACAGGCCCATTGCCGTCAATGCCCGCGTCATCAGCTCGTCCTGGAAAGACCTGGTGGAAGAGGTCCGGGCCGGACGCTTCCGGGCGGATCTCTACTACCGCCTCTCCCTGCTGCGCCTGCAAACGCCGCCCCTGCGCGAGCGGCCGGAAGACATCCCCGCGCTGGCCCGGCATATGCTGGACAGACTGGCCATGGCGCGCAAAGAGCTTTCGCCGCGCGCCCGGCGCCTGCTGGCAAACTATGCCTGGCCCGGCAACGTGCGCGAGCTGGACGCCCTGTTGCGCCGCTACTGCCTGCTTTCAGACGCCGACGCCTGTGACGAAGCCCTGTTGGAAAAGTTGCTCGACGATCTGCGCGCCACCCAGGGCCGCCTGGCCCCCGCCGTTTCGTCTTCCGGCTCCGCCGGGGCAACAGAAAGCCCCTCGCCCCCGGCCGGCGATACGCTCGGACGGGGCGGCCTCAAGGAACGCCTGGAAGGCCTGGAGCAGGAAATCATCCGCGCCGAACTGGAAAAATGCGCGCACAATCGCGGCCGCGCCGCCAAAAATCTGGGCATCAGCGCCAATACCCTCTGGCGCAAAATGAAAGGCGGCCCGCGCTAGTGCCACTTGGCGCCCCTCCGTGCGTGTTTCCGTTCGGGAATGAAAACGCGCCCGGGTTCTAAAAAAAATCTTGAAAAAAGAGCTCTCTCGTTGCATTGTTCGCCTCGAAGCCCAGTCGCGGGCTCCGGCGCTTCCGCCCCTTTGCGGTGGACGTTTTTTTGCGTCCGCCGCTCCGTCCCGCGTGCGGCTTTGATCGTGCATTGTTACGGAGAACCACATGGAATTCAGCTTTTTTTCGATGATCGCCCAGGCAAGCCTGATAGCCAAGGCCGTGCTGGCGCTTCTGGTGCTCATGTCCATCGGCAGTTGGGGGATGATGATCCAGAAGTTCATCGCGCTCAACGCCGCCAGCCGTAAGGCCCTGAGCGGCGCCGAGCGCTTCGACAAGGCGGCCAGCCTGCGCGAGGCGGTGCAGTCTCTGGGTTCCGACCCGGCCTCGCCGCTCTATTACATCGCCCATCAGGGCGTGCTGGAGTTCAACCGCTCCAAGGAGCTGGGCAATTCCAGCGAAGTGGTGGTGGACAATGTGCGCCGCGCCCTGCGCCAGGGCGTGGCCAGCGAACTGGCCCGCCTGCAGCGTTCACTCTCACTTCTGGCGACCACGGCCAACACCGCGCCCTTTATCGGCCTGTTCGGCACGGTCTGGGGCATCATGAATTCGTTCCATTCCATCGGCATGCTCAAGTCCGCCTCCCTGGCCACGGTGGCGCCGGGCATTTCCGAAGCCCTGGTGGCCACGGCCATCGGCCTGGGCGTGGCGGTGCCCGCCACGGTCGGCTTCAACATCTTCATGGGCAAACTCTCCCAGGTGGACACCCTGCTGGTCAATTTCGCGGGCTTCTTCCTGAACCGCGTCCAGCGCGAGCTCAACGCCCACCGCCCCGTGCAGCGCGCGGGCGCCACGGAGCTGTAGTCATGGGCGCGAGCCTCGGCAACAGCAAATTCGTCTCGGAGATCAACGTCACGCCCTTTGTGGACGTGATGCTGGTGCTCCTGATCATCTTCATGGTCGCCACGCCCATGATGAGCCAGGGTCTGGACGTGGACCTGCCCCAGACCAAACAGGTGGAAGTGCTGCCAACCGAGGCGGACCACATGGTCCTCACCGTGCGGCGGGACGGCAAGATCTTTCTGGACGAATACGGCGTGGACAGCATGGAAGACCTGGAGGGCTATCTCCAGCGCCTGGTCAAGGAAAAGAACAAGAGTCTCTTTTTGCAGGCCGACAAGGAAGTGCCCTACGGCATCGTTGTGGAAGTCATGGGGCATATCAAGGCCGTGGGCATTGAAAAGCTGGGCGTGATGGCCGAACAGCCCGAGGGCGCGGCCCCCGGCGGCGCGAAGCCCGCTGCCGCCGGAACCCGGAAGTAGGTTCGCATGCGCCTGGCCTCCTACGTTCTTTCCTTCTGCCTGCACCTGGCGGCCTTCCTGCTGATCTGGTTCTGGCCCAGCCATCCGCCGGTACGGCTGGACACGCCGCCGGTGATGATCAGCCTGGTGGAAGGCGCGCCCGGCGGCAACCGGACGCCCTCGCCCATTCTGGGGCATATGGGCGAACCGGGGGACGGACCCAAGGCCCCCACCCCGCCCGCGCCCAAAAATGAAATCGCCGCGCCCGCGCGGGAAGAGGTCAGGGAACCCGCGCCTGTGCCCGCGCCGCCCAAGGAGGCCGCGCCGGTCAAACGGCCCGATCCCGTGAAGGAGCCCCCCAAGCCGGTACCAGCCAAGGAAGAAGCCACTCCGGTGGCCCAGAAAAAGAAAGACCTGCCCAAGAAGGAAGAAGCGCCCAAGGAAGAACCCAAGAAGCAGGAAAAAAAGGAAGAGCCCAAGAAGGCCGACAAGACGAAAAAAGACGAGAAGTCCAAGAAAGACGGCAAAGCCAAGGAAGATCCCATTGCCGCCGCCTTGCAGAAGGCCCGCAAGGCCACTTCCCGCGCCGATTCGGGCGACCGGGGCAACGCCATCGAGCAGGCTCTGGCCCAGGCCCAGCGCAAGGCCGGGGGCAATCGCGGCGGAGGCGGCGGCGAAGGCGACGGCCCCGGCGGTGGCGGTCTGGGCGATGTTTATATGGGCCAGGTCATGCTGGCCGTGCGCCCCAACTGGGGCTTCGCCGCGGCCGGGCGGGTCAACCTGAGCTGTGTGGTCAAGGTCCGGGTGGACATGCAGGGCAAAGTGCTCCAGGCTGAAATCAGCCAGAGTTCGGGCAACTCGCAGTACGACGCCTCGGCGGTCAACGCTGTGGTACGTACCGGCCAGGCCGGGGAATTCCCGCCCCCCCCGTCGGCCGAGTACACGGACCTGGACCTGGTATTCACCTTCGACGAACTCATGGGTCGCTAATCTGAGGAGAACGACGCACATGCCATTCATCTTGCGCACGGGTCTTGCGGTCCTGCTCACAGCCCTGCTTTTCGCGGCGGTTCCGGCTGCCGGAGCAAGCCTGGCGGCGGCAGATCAGAACGGCGGCTACTCCGGCAAGGTGCTGGACAAGGTCATCGCGGTCTGGGCGCCGCCCCCGGCGCTCAAGGGCGAATTTGAAGTCAGGCTGAAAGTTTCCCTGGACGGCCGGGGCAAGGTGCTGAACTGCGCGCCCACCAAGGCCTCGGGCATGGAAGCCCTGGACAGTTCCGCCTGCGGCGCCGTGCGCCAGGCGGCTCCGTTCGGCACGCCGCCCTACGGCATGCCCCTGGACGTGCATCTGGCCTTCTGGACCGGCATGCCCAAGGGCAAGGCCAAAGCCGAACCCCTTTCCAATGAAGAGGCCATGCGGGCCGAGGTTATCGCCCGCGACAAGGCCGAGCGGCTCATGGGCCAGCAGCGGGCCAGTTCCGTCGAGGAGCGCGCCCGGGAACGCGCCGAGGCCATTGCCAAAAGCGCGGGGCAGCCCTTGCCCGAGGTCGCGCCCGCGCCCGTGGCCCCGCCGCGAACCAAGGCGGCAGCCGATGCCGGAACGCGGAAAAAGGCCGCCAAAGGGCCGCAGGCCGGTCTGAGCCCGGACAGCCCGGCCACCGAAGCCATCAAACCCGCCAAGGAAAAGCCCGCCGCCCCCAAAGCGGCCGGAACCGGAGCCGCGCCGCCCGCGCCATCGGGCACGGGCCTCTCCGAAGAGGAAATGCGCCTGGATCTCTCCGACGCGTCCGCCGGACATGCGGCAGCCTCCGCGGCGGGCACGCCGCAGACCGGACAGGCCGGGCCCCATAGCATGGCGCAGGACCAGTACGGCCCGCGCTACCGCAAGTATTTTTCCACCATTACCTGGAATCTGCGCAACGCCATGTTCATTCCCGCGGAAACAGCGCCGGGCACCTATTATGCCACGGTGCGTCTGCAGGTGGACGCCGCGGGCGCCATCAAGAAATCCACCCTGCTGCAGGGCAGCGGGGACCAACGACTTGACAAATTCGTGCTCCAGGGCATACGCCGGGCGGGCAGCGTGGAGCCACCGCCCGCAGGCCTCGGCAACACGTTGGATCTCACCTTTACACTGGTGCGCCGCTGACGCGCGCCGACCGAATTGAGGAATACCGAGCCATGAAAAAAACCCTTCTTCTCCTGGCCCTGGCTCTCTCCGTGGCGCTGGGGCCGTTGACCGGCACCAGGGCCGAGGCGGCCATGCGCGTGGATATCATGAATCCCGGCCAGAATATCGTCAATCTGGCTTTGGCCGCCCCGCTCAAGGGCCCCCAGGTTCAGGCCACGGGCATGGGCGCGGAATTGCAGACCCTGGTGGAACAGAATCTCAGCTTCCTGCCCTTCATGCGCCTCACGGACCCCAAAGCCGTGCTGGGCGGCGTGGTGCTGGCGGGCTACGAACCGCCCTCCCTTGACTTCAAGCGCTTCCAGCTGGCCGGTTCGGACATCGTGGTCACCACTTTCTGGCCCGACGGCGACAGCGGCACCAAACCCGTCCAGATCCGCGCTTTTGAAACCAATACCGGCGGCCGCCTGTTCGGCAAGGAATATCCCAAGGTCAACAAGCGCGATCTGCCCGAAGTGGCCGACCGCTTCTGCGCCGACCTGCTGGAAGCCCTGACCGGCAACGGCGCCTTTTTCCGTTCCACCCTCGCTTTTGTGAAGAAAACCGGCAAAATGAGCGCCAACGTCTGGCTGGTCAAGCCCACGGGCCGCGATCTGCGCCAGATCACCAACATTCCGGGCGAGGCCCTTTCCCCGGCCTGGTCCCCGGACGGCCGCTTTGTGGTCTTCAGCCACATCGACCCCAAATCCCATGCCCTGGGCGTGTGGGACCGCTCCACCGGCAAGGTGCAGCGCATCCGCTTCCCCGGCAACGTGGTCATCGGCCCGGCTTTCATGCCCGACAACAAAGTGGCTGTGGCCCTCTCCAACGGCAAGTATCCGGTCATTTTCCTGCTCAACCACGTTTTTCAGAAAGAACGCGTGCTGGAACAGAGCAACTCCATCAACGTTTCGCCCACCTTTGACAGCACGGGCACCAAGATGGCCTTCACCTCATCCCGCCTGGGCGGCCCGCAGATCTTCCTCAAGGATCTGAACAGCGGCAGCATCACCCGGGTGAGCAAGAACGGCAC
This sequence comes from Desulfovibrio sp., assembly GCF_018379785.1. GTDB lineage: Bacteria > Desulfobacterota > Desulfovibrionia > Desulfovibrionales > Desulfovibrionaceae > Desulfovibrio. The sequence goes on along the minus strand of NZ_JAGZUV010000019.1, from coordinate 58,811 downwards.
CTACAACACCGAAGCCAATCTCTCCCCGGACGGCACCCTGGTGGTCTACAGCCGGATGACGGATTTCGGCCACCGCATTTTCGTGCAGGACATGCTCACGGGCATGGAGCGCCAGATCACCTTCGGGCCCGGCAGCGACGAACAGCCTTCCTTCTGCGCGGACAGCTACTTCATTGCCTTTGCCTCCACTCGCGGCGGCGGACGCGGCATCTACCTGACCACCCGCCACGGCGGCGACGCCAAGCAGGTGCCCACCGGCGGCGGCGCGGCCTCTTTCCCGCGCTGGGGCATGCCGGTAACGCAGAAGTGATTTTTCGCTGAATACGGCGGGAAGACGTATTTTTACCCGGTCATCTGAATTTTTTCAGAGGCCGGGTAAAAAAAATTTTACGAATCAGCCCTCCATGCCTTGACAAAAATAGAAGGGCAGATACCATCTCTTTCGCGTGGTCAAGGGATCACGCGTTGTGCAGAAAGGAAAGGTACTTTTTTTGGAGTATGAGCTGTTCAGGAGGACACACATGAAACGCTACGCTCTTATTCTCGCTCTGGTTATGGCCCTGGCCGCCGGTTTCGGCTGCGCGAAGAAAACCACCGGTGAACCCGGCTACGATGACGGCCTGACCCCCGAAATGCGCGCCGCCATTCAGCAGATCACTGATGCCCGCGTGTACTTCGCTTTCGACAAATTCAACATTCAGCCCGAATACAAAGACATGCTGAAGACCAAGGCTGAGCTGATGAAGAAATACCCCAGCATTCGCGTGCGCATTGAAGGCAACTGCGACGACCGCGGCACCCAGGAATACAACCTGGCCCTCGGCGAACGCCGTGCCCGCGCCGCCTATGAATATCTGGTCACCTTGGGCGTGAACCCCAGCCAGCTTGAAATGATCAGCTACGGCAAGGAAAATCCGGCCGTTCAGGGCACCGGCGAAGCCGTGTGGGCCAAGAACCGCCGCGACGACTTCCGCGTGATCGCCCACTAGGCATCCGCTGATTCCGTCTCTTCAAGGCCGCCCTCACGGGTGGCCTTTTTTTGTTCCGGGCCGACCGTCCGCCGGTCGGGCAGGATCATTCCGTTCTCCGCTCGTAGGCAGAATGATTCTGTAGCTATAATAAGTTATCTTTCAAAGGGAATCGTTCTATGGGCTTGTCATACAGATGAGGTATTCCGGGCCCTGCGGGCGCAGTGGCTTTACGCCATCCGGCGTTTGGGCCGGACGCTTGCGGCCCGTCCCGGCTCAAGCTACACTGTTTGCCCGGCGCGTCCCGAGCGCCGCGAACAGCCGCAACCCAAGGACATTCTCATGAAGATAGTCATTCTCGACGGTGCCATACTCAATCCCGGCGATGTGGATTGGGGTCCCATAGAAGCTCTGGGCGACGTGACCGTGTACGAGGACACCGCCAAAGAGCAGTTGGCGGAACGAGCCAAAGGCGCCGACGTCCTGCTGGCGAACAAAACCTGCCTGCGCCGCGACGATCTCCCCATTCTGGACAGCGTGCGCATGGTGGGCGTGCTGGCCACAGGCTATAATACAGTGGATGCGGAGGCTTTTGCCGAGCGCAATATTCCGGTCTGCAACGTGGTGGCCTATGGCGTGGACGACGTGGCCCAGCACGCCATGGCCCTTTTGCTGGAACTCTGCCGCCACACCAGCCAGCATACCGAAAGCGTCAAGGCCGGCGACTGGGAACGGGCCGAGCAATGGTGCTACTGGAAATATACTCCCCTCTGCCTGGAAGGACTGAGCATGGGCATCGTCGGTTTCGGCTCCATCGGCCGCCGGGTGGGCGAACTGGCCCATGCCTTCGGCATGAGCGTGCTGGCCCACTGCCGCTCGCCCAAAAATCCGCCGTCCTACAGTCCCTTTGCTTTTGCCTCCCTGGACCAGGTTCTGGCGGAATCCGATGTCATCTCCCTGCACTGTCCGCTCACGCCCCAGACCCGCAACCTGATCAACGCCAAGAGCCTGGCTAAAATGCGCAGGGGGGCTATCTTGCTGAATACCGCGCGCGGTCCGCTGGTGGACGAGGCGGCCGCCGCCGAGGCCCTGAAAAGCGGGCAATTGCGCGGCCTGGGCACGGACGTGCTCTCCACGGAACCCCCCAGCCGGGACAATCCCCTGCTCAGCGCTCCCAATACTCTGATCACCCCGCATATCGCCTGGGCCACGGTTAAGGCCCGCCAGAACATCATTGACCTCACGGCGGAAAATATCCGCCGCTGGCAGGAGGGCAACCCGGTCAATGTGGTCAACGGCGTGGGCAGGGCCTGAAGCGGCCCTCAGCCGTCGACGCCGTCAACCCGCCCGGAAGCGCCCCACGGGGCATGAATCTCTTTGTCGCAACGGCGAGAGAGGTTCAAGTGTAACTGCTCTAATGGCAAACCCGCATGCCGTCAACGACAGGCGGAACAGAACCATGTCCGGGCGCGCCGCCTCTGCGAGCTGCAACATATGTTCATTGATATCCATACCCACGCCTTCCATCCTAAAATCGCATACAAGGCCGTGGACCACCTTAACAATTTCTACAACGTGGCCTGCGCCGGCGACGGCACCATCGATCATCTGCTGGCCCGCGAAAAGCACGCCGGAGTGGACAAATGCGTGGTGCTCTGCGCCGCCACGGCCCCGGCCCAGGTCATTCCGGCCAACAATTACGCCATGAGCCTGCAAAAAGCCCATGCCGAAGTCATCGGCTTCGGCACCCTGCACCCCGGCTACGCCAACTGGGAGGCGGAGCTCCAGCGCATCAAGGCGGCCGGGCTGCGCGGCCTGAAACTCCACCCGGACTTTCAGGGCTTCTGGCTCAACGACCCGCGTCTGCTGCCCATTTTTGAAGCTGCTCAAAAGGATTTTATTTTTGAAATCCATATCGGCGACAACATCAGCCCGGAGAAAAATCCTTCCTGCCCGTACAAACTGGCGGCCATTCTGGATGCTTTTCCGGACCTGACCATTATCGCGGCTCATCTGGGCGGCTACCGCATGTGGGAACACGCAATGAAGGTTCTGGGCGGGCGGCGGCGCGAAAACCTCTGGTTCGACACCTCCAGCGTCACCCCCTTTGTGACGCCGGAGGAACTGCGCGCCCTGCTGGCCGCCTTTCCCCAGGAACGCCTGCTCTTCGGCACGGACTGGCCGCTGTACGACCCCGAGGAAGAGCTGGAGCGCCTGCAGCGCATGGCCGGGCTGGACGACGCACGGCTGGAGGCGGTTATGAGCAACGCCGAACGGCTTTTCGCGGCCCGGGGTCCGGCCCTGGCGTGAACGGCGGATGCCGGGAGACGGGCAAAGCAGCATTGACAGGCCGCCCTCTTTGCGGGTAAAGCATAGCTCAAGCCGGGCGGCGGCAACACTGCCAACTCCGTCAGGTCCGAAAGGAAGCAGCGGCAACAGCCGTTGCCGGGTGTCCGGCCCACAAAAAACGCGACAACTAAAGTTGTCGCGTTTTTTGCGTTCGTGGAACGGGCGATCTCAAATCCGCAAGGCTACTCCGGCGCGCCGAACGGCATGGGCGGAAACTCCCGCTCGCCCGGCTGGGCCGGGACCGCCTGATCCATGGCGGCAAAAGCCTCTTCGCCTTCCCCGGCTTTACGCGCGGCCATCAGGTCAACCTGATAGATACTGCGCATTTCTTCCAGATGCGAGCGCATGGCCTGTTCGGCCAAGTCCGAATTACGCTTTTTCAGGGCCTCAAAGACGGCCACGTGCGCGGTGTACGAGCGCTCGCTCTGCCGCCGCACCTGCATGGAGGCATACAGGGGCGTGATCAGCCAGCCGCCGAAGCCCTCGGCCAGCAGCCCCAGAAAAGGATTGTCCAGAAATTCCACCAGAGCCCGGTGAAAGGCGATATCCGCCTCGGCAAAGGACCGGATTTCCGATCTGTCCAGAAAATTCCTCTGATTGGCGAGAATATCCTTCAAGGCCTTCAACTGCTCGTCCGTCACCTGATGCGCCAGTTGCCGGGCCACGGAGGTTTCAAAAAAGAGGCGCAGATCGTGCAGCTGCCGCCAGCCGTCCGGGGAACTGGAATAAATCTGCAAGGTGGCCCGCATCTCCCCCAGCAAGGGTTTGAGCGTCAGCTTGCAGACCCGGGCGCGCATGCCCGGCGATATTTCTATCAGTCCCATGCGGCCCAGCGCGGACAAGGCCTCGCGCACCGCAGGCCGCCCCACGCCGAACTCCTCCATGAGTTCGCGCTCGGAAGGCAGCTTCTGCCCTTCCTGGTAGATGCCCGCCCGGATATCCTCGAGAAGACAGGTCAAGACCTCGGTATGCACCCGTGGGCGCTGAATATTTCGCCGCCTGTTCCCAAGTATTTCTGTATAGTTGTTTTTCATGCGTATCGTTGGTAAGGTGTGAACAATCGGTGAAAAAAACTATGCCAGCGAGTTCAGTGTGCCCCGCTGCCACATTTTTGTAAACCCGGCTGAACAAATTCGGAAAAAGTTGTTGAGGGCGAAGTTTCTTTGTACTTTTTTTGGTATGACATGTTGACTTGTTAATAGCAATAGCCTATTCAGAATGAAACGGCAAAAAGCCGCGCCGCCCGGCGATCCGCCGGGCAGGCAGGCGGGCGCAAACGGGTTTATGCGGCCGAATGTCCCTCCGGGGGCCGGTCCGTCCCGAAGCACTTCCGCGAGGAGAGATGCGCGCCGGAACAATGTCGCCCTGGTTGACGTGGTTGAGGTAATTTTCAGACGATTTTTATCCACAGGAGTCCTCACATGGCTGTTATGCGTTCCATCTTCTATGTGCCCGGTAACAATCCCAAATTCATTGAAAAAGCGCCCTCCATCCCCGCTGACATCATCACGCTGGACCTGGAAGACTCCGTGCCCCCATCGGAGAAGGAAAACGCCCGCAAGATGATCGTCGAGAACATGAAGTACGCCGCCAGCGGCGGCTCCCAGGTGTATGTGCGCATCAATAACTGGGAAACCGAAATGACCGACGATGACCTTGAAGCCGTGGTGCAGCCCGGCCTGGACGGCGTGACCCTGGCCAAGACCGGCCATCCCGACGACGTGAAGCGCCTGTCCTGGAAGCTGGAAGAGCTGGAACGCCGCCGCGGCATGGAAATCGGCTCCGTGAAAATCTCCATGCTGCTGGAAACGGCCAAGGGCATCATGAACGCCTATGAATGCTGCCTGGCCAGCCCGCGCAACGTCAACGCCATTTTCGGCGCCGTGGACTACTGCCGGGACATGCACGTCAAAATCACCAACGAAGCCGTGGAGCAGCTCTGGGGCCGCGCCAAGGTCGCCATTGCCTGCCGCGCCGCCGGTCTTGTGGCCATCGACGCCCCCTTCGTGTCCTATAAAGATACCGAAGCCTTTGAGCGCAACGTGCGCGACGGCCTGCAGATGGGCTACGGCGGCCGCATGATCATCCATCCCAGCCAGGTGGAGCCCTCCAACCGTCTGTACTCCCCGGACCCGGCCGACGTGGAATGGGCCCAGGGCGTGGTGAAAGTGTTTGAGGAAGAAGGCCTCGCCAAGGGCAAGGCCGCCGTGTCCTACCTGGGCAAGATGGTTGATACGCCCGTGTATGACAACGCCAGAGACATCCTGGCCGCCCAGGCTGAAATCGACGCCAAGAACAAGAAATAAACGCGGCGCTGCCGCTGCGGGTTCCGGGCAGCGTGTCCGGAACCCGTTCAACCGGGGCCGTCTGACGCGCGAATGCATTGCGGCATTTCCGGCTCCGCCACCCGGATTGCTTCCAAGGAGAGAATCTATGTCTCGAATCAAAAATCTGCGTGAAGAAGCCCTGGCCATGCACAAGAACTATCAGGGGAAAATCGAAGTCCGGGTCAAGGTGCCGGTACGGGAAACTGACGATCTGACCCTGGCCTATTCGCCCGGCGTTGCCGAGCCCTGCATGGAAATCCACAAGAATCCGGCTGACGTGGATACCTACACCAACCATTCCAATTTCGTCTGCGTGGTGTCCAACGGCACGGCCGTTCTGGGCCTCGGCGACATCGGTCCCGCCGCCGCCATGCCGGTCATGGAAGGCAAATCCCTGCTCTTCAAGACTTTCGGCGATGTGGACGCCTTCCCTCTGTGCGTCAACACCAAGGACACCGCCAAAATCGTCGAAATGGTCGAGCTGCTCGCTCCCACCTTCGGCGGCGTGAACCTTGAGGACATCAAGGCTCCCGAATGTTTTGTGATCGAGGACAGCCTGAAGAAAAACGGCGTCTTCAAGGGCCCCATTTTCCATGACGACCAGCACGGCACCGCCGTGGTCACCCTGGCCGGGCTGATCAACGCCCTGAAAGTCGTGGGCAAGAAGCTGGAAGACGTCAAGGTGGTCACCAGCGGCGCGGGCGCGGCGGGCATCGCCATCATCAAGCTGCTCATGGCCGTGGGCCTCAGGAACGTGATCATGTGCGACTCCAAGGGCGCCATCTGGGAAGGACGTCCCGAGGGCATGAATCCCTACAAGGACGAGATCGCCAAGCGCACCAACCCTGAAAAGGTCAAAGGCGGCCTGGCCGAAGCCATCAAGGGCGCCGACGTCTTCATCGGCGTGTCCGCCCCCAATTCCCTCAACGAGGACATGATCCGCAGCATGGCCAAGGATCCCATCGTCTTTGCCCAGGCCAACCCCATTCCGGAAATCTGGCCCCTGCAGCGCGCCTATGACGCCGGCGCCAAGGTGGTTTCCACCGGCCGTTCCGACTGCCCGAACCAGATCAACAATGTTCTGGCCTTCCCCGGCATCTTCCGCGGCGCCATCGACGTGCGCGCCACGGACATCAACGACGCCATGAAGATCGCGGCCGCCTATGCCCTGGCCGACATGGTCAAGCCCGAGGAACTGGGCCCGCAGATGATCATTCCCTCCACCCTCAACCCCGATGTGGCTCCGATGGTCGCCGCGGCTACCGCCAAGGCCGCCATGGACAGCGGCATCGCCCGTGTGAGGATCGACCCCGCCGTCGTGGCGGAAAATTTGCGGAAGCGCCTGGCCAAGCAAGTGCGCGCCTGAGCATGTCGCTCGGACAATCCTCTAACCCTGTTGGGGAAAATGTATGTTGAGTGATTCCCTTGCCAAGGAATTCGAGGCCATCGTCGGTAAGGAAAATGTCTTTACCAGTGAAGCTGACCGCCAGAACTACGCCTATGACTCGTGCGTGTGGGCTCCGTGCATTCCCGGCGGCGTGGTGCGTCCTACCAGAACCGAACAGCTTGGCCCGATCATCGAGCTCTGCTACAAGGAAGGCCTGCCCATGACCGTGCGCGGCGCGGGCACCAATCTTTCCGGCGGCACCATTCCGGACACCACCGACACCATCGTCATTCTGACCACCGCGCTGAACCGCATTCTTGAGATCAATACGGAAGACCTCTACGCCATTGTGGAGCCCGGCGTCATCACCGCTCCCATGGCCGCCAAAATCGCTTCCATGGGCCTCTTTTATCCCCCGGATCCGGGTTCCATGTCCGTGTCCACCATCGGCGGCAACGTGGCCGAGAACTCGGGCGGCCTGCGCGGCCTGAAATACGGCACCACCAAAGACTACGTCATGGGCATGGAAGTCTATGCCAATACCGGCGACCTGGTGCGTTGCGGCTCGCGTTGCGTGAAATGCGCCACGGGCTATGCCATTTCTCCCCTTCTGGTGGGCAGTGAAGGCACTCTGGCCGTCACCAGCCAGGTGACCCTGAAACTCGTGCCCCCGCCGAAGGCCTCCAAAGCCATGATGGCCCTGTTCAAGGACATGCAGTCCGCCTCCAAGGCCGTGGCCGCCATCATCTCCGCGCACGTGGTGCCGTGTACCCTGGAATTCCTGGACCACGCCACCATCAACTACGTGGAAGACTATGTGAAAATCGGCCTGCCCCGCGACGCCGGCGCCATGCTGCTGGTGGAAGTGGACGGTCACCCCGCCCAGGTCGAGGACGACGCCGCCGTTGTGGAAAAGGTGCTCAAGGAATGCGGTTCCACCGAAGTGGTCGTGGCCAAGGACGCCGAACAGAAAAAGAACATCTGGGAAGCCCGCCGCGTGGCCATTCCGGCCCTTGCCCGCGCCAAACCCACCTTCATGATGGAAGACGTCACCGTGCCGCGCTCCAAGATTCCGGCCATGATCGCGGGCCTGGAAAAGATCGCCAAGGACCGTAACGTGACCATCGCCACCTTCGGCCATGCCGGCGACGGCAACCTCCATCCCGGCATTCTCTGCGACAAGCGCGACAAGCAGGAATGGGCTCGCGTGGAACTGGCCGTGGACGATCTCTTCAACCTCGGTCTCGAACTCAAGGGCACGCTTTCCGGCGAGCACGGCATCGGCCTGGCCAAGAAACAGTGGCTTGAGCAGGAAACCTCGCGCGGCTCCATCATGTTCTCGCGCCGCTTGCGCAACGCCTTTGATCCCAAGGGCTTGTTCAATCCGGAAAAAATCGTCGGGGCCCGTGGGTAGAAAATCCGCCGGGGCGGCCTTTGGCCGCCCCGAACCATAAATCTCAAGCAAGCCGGACGGACGGCAGACATTTTCCGTCCGGCACAGGGGCTGGAGCATGAACGATCTTACCAGGCTTGCCAATTCGTTGATGGCTCTGGACGACAAGCTGGTCTCCTGCATGAAATGCGGCTTCTGCCAGGCCTTCTGCCCGGTTTTTGACGAAACCGGCGAAGAAGGCGACGTAACCCGAGGCAAAATCGCCCTTGTGGAAAACCTGGCCCACCTTGTCATTCAGAACCCCGAAGCCGTTTACGAGCGGCTCTCCCGCTGTCTTCTCTGCGGCGGCTGCAACTTCAGCTGCCCGGCGGGCGCGCCCACGATGGAGATCTTCCTTGAAGCGCGCGCCATTGTAGTCAGCTACCTGGGGCTTTCGCCCCTCAAAAAAGCTATTTTCCGTACCTTGCTGCCCAATCCGAAACTGCTCAACACCTTGATGAAAGTCAGCTCGCCCTTCCAGGGGCTGTTCATCAAGAAGGACAACTCGCCGCAGAATACGGCCTGCGTGCCCATGTTCAAGGCTTTCATCGGCGAGCGGCACATCCCCATGCTGGCCAAAAAGACGCTCTCGGCCAAACTGGGCACCCGCGACACCCCGGCCGGAAAAAGCGGCCTGCGGGTCGCCTTCTTCCCGGGCTGCATGGGCGACAAGATCTACACCGACATGGCCGAAGCCTGTCTGAAGGTCTTCGACTATCACGGCGTGGGCGTCTACATGCCCGACAATCAGGCCTGCTGCGGCATTCCGGCGCTGACTTCCGGCGACCTGAAGAGCTTCGGCAAACTGGCCCGCTACAATCTGGACGTGTTCAGCAAGAGCAAGTTCGACTATATCGTCACGCCCTGCTCTTCCTGCACCGCCACCATCAAGGAACACTGGCAGAACGCCGAGGATCTCACCCCGGCCCAGCGCGACTTCGCCCGCTCGCTGAGCGAAAAGGCCATGGACATTAACGCCTTTGTGGTGGACGTGCTCAAGGTCACGCCTCCTGAGGGCGCGGGTCAGGGCAAGACCAAGGTCGCCTACCACGAATCCTGCCATCTGATGAAATCCCTGCGCGTCAGCAAACAGCCCAAGGATCTCATCAATATGAACCGGGATTACCAGCTCGTGCCCATGAATGAAGCCGACCACTGCTGCGGCTGCGGCGGTACCTTCACTCTGACTCAGCCCGAGCTTTCCGCCAAGATCGGCCAGCGCAAACGCGACAATATCGTGGCCAGCGGCGCCGAAGTGGTGGCCATGGGCTGTCCGGCCTGCATGATGCAGATCTCGGACATGCTCGCCCGCAACCGCGACTCGGTCAAAGTCAAACACACTATTGAAATCTACGCGGACTCCCTGCGCTAAAAAACAAGGCCGCTCCCCCCGCCGGCGGGGGGAGCGGCCGGACCGGGAGCTGTTTCTAAAATTCAGAAACAGCCCGTCCCGCAGGTTTTGCGCCGCTGCCCGCGGCGGAGCCGCCGGGCGGAAAGGTACAAAAATCAGCCGCTCATCGGCGCGGCACACCTCCGGACGGCTCCCGGGTTTCGGCCGCGCCGACAAAACGATGCCCGCGCCGCTCTCCACGACGCCGGAGAGGAGCGGCAGTCCCCCTGATTTCAATCTCCGGCCCAGAGACCGATCAGCGCGAGCTGTCCGGGAAGCCCTTTCCGGCGGACAATGTTGCGGCCCAACGCCCGACTTTTCCAGCAATACCCGGCCATAACGCGTTTTGACGCAACCTCTTTCCCTCGACAGGCAACCTTCAGGAGACAGCCAATGAAACTGAACAAAACAGGCGAAGCCGGAGCCGCTGAAAGCGGCGACATTCTCGTGACCGTCGCCCCCGCCGAGGAACCGGGCCTTCAGATAGAACTGAGCGGCAAATCGGTCATCCTCAAGCAGTTCGGCAGGCAGATCAGGGAACTGATCCGGAAAACCGCCGAAGAAAACGGCGCGGAAAACGCCCGGATCAGCGCCAAGGACAACGGCGCTCTTGACTGCACCATCAAAGCCAGAGTCCGCGCCGCCATCCAGCGGGCCGTATAAAGGAGTCGGCAGCATGAAAAGCATTTTGCTCATCAACGGCAACGACCCCAAAGCCCTGCTCAATTCCACGCTCTACGGGGCCGACGCCGTGGCCTATGACCTGCATGAAGCCGTGGACGCGGCCGACAAGGACGCCGCGCGCCTGCTGTTGCAGGAAGCTCTGGCCTTTTTCGATTTCGGGGACAGCGGCGTCTTTGTGCGCGTGAATCCCCTGTCCGAAGGCGGCGTGGAAGACATCGCCGTGGCGGGCAAGGGCAAGCCCCAGGCCTTCATCCTGCCGCGGGCCGATGCGAAAAGCCTGCCCAAGGCGGATGCGGCCGTTGCCGCGCTGGAAGCCGAAAACGACTTCGCGCCCGGCTCCGTCAAACTGATTCCCGCTGTGGAATCCGTGGCCGCCGTGGAGAACGTCAGCGCCCTGCTGGCTTCCTGCCCCAGAATCGCCGCCGTGGTGTTCAATGCCCGGAATTTCCTGAAAGATCTGGGCGTGGCCGACACAGGCGACGCCATGCAGATTCTCCACGCCCGCAGCAAGGTGGCCCTGGCCTGCCGGGCGGCCGGCGTTCCGGCCATTGACCGCCCCTGGTATGACGCCAAGGATCGCGCCGGTTTTGAAGCCGACGCCCGCAATGCCCGGGCCTTGGGCTTTACCGGCAAGCTGGCGGCCAACGGCGGCCAGGTGCCGCTGATCAACGAAATTTTCGCCTGACGTCCCGGCCCCTCCGGCGGCCCGTCCGCCCGCCGCGCGAAGCCATACTGACGCGCCCGGGCAGCAAGCATCCAGATAACGGAAAAGGGAAAAGAGCATGAAAAATATCCTCGGCCGTGAAATCCCCGAATTCATCGAGGGCTATGGTCAGGTAAAGCCGTTTAAAGGCGCCTACGCCAGCATCGATTCCAGAACCAGGACCACCATCACCCGCCGTTCGGTCAAGCCCGGCAACAAACTGGAATCCGGCGACGCCAAGCTGCTGGCCTCCATTGAGGAGGCCGTGGAGAAAACCGGCCTCAAGGACGGCATGACCGTGTCCTTTCACCACCATCTGCGCAATGGCGACTACGTGACCAACATGGTCATGAAGGTCATTGCCGACAAAGGCATCAAAGACATCCACGTGGCGGCCACCGGCATTTTCGCCTGCCACGAGCCGCTGGTGGAATATATCAAATCCGGCGTCATCACCGCCATTTCGGTCAACTACATTTCGCCCGGCCCGGTAGCCAAGGCCATCACCAAGGGCCTGCTGCCCAAACCGGCGGTGTTCCGCAGCCACGGCGGCCGCCCGCGCGCCGTGGAAGCGGGCGATCTGCACGTTGACGTGGCCTTCATCGCCGCGCCCTGCTGCGACGATTACGGCAACATCAACGGCACCCAGGGCAAATCCGCCTGCGGCGTGCTGTCCTACATCTATCCCGACGCCCAGTACGCCGACCAGGTGGTGGCCGTGACCGACAACCTGGTGCCCTATCCGGCCTGCCCCATTGAAATCTCCCAGGATTTCGTGGACTACGTGGTCGCGGTGGATTCCATCGGCGACCCCAACGGCATCGTCTCCGGCACCACCAAAGTCACGTCCGATCCCATAGGCCTGAAGATCGCGGCGGCCGCCGCCGAACTTATTGACGCGACCGGCTACATCAAGGAAGGCATGTCCTGCCAGACCGGCGCGGGCGGCACGTCCCTGGCCGTGGCCGCCGAAATCAAGAAACGCATGCAGGCCAAGGGCGTGGTGGGTTCTTTCGGCGCGGGCGGCATTACCGCCTACTTTGTGGAAATGCTCAATGAGGGCCTGTTCCGCGCGCTCTTCGACGTGCAGGACTTCGATCTGGTCTCCGTGGCTTCGGCGGGCAGCAATCCCAAACATATGGCCATGAGCGGTTCGCTGTACGGCAATCCGCACAACTGCGGTCCGGTGGTCAACAACCTGGATATCATGATCCTGGGCGCCACGGAAATCGACACGGACTTCAACGTCAACGTGGTCACCGGTTCGGACGGCACCATCATGGGCGCTTCCGGCGGGCACAACGACACGGCGGCGGGCAGCAAAATCTCCATTGTGGTCACCAACCTGCTCAAGGGCCGCCTCTGCGTGCTGCGCGATCACGTCACCACCGTGACCAGCCCCGGCGAAACCATCGACGCTCTGGTCACGGACCGGGGCATCGCCATCAATCCCCGCCGGACCGATTTGCTGGAAAAACTGAAAGACTCCAAGCTGCCGATCATGGACATCCGGAAACTCAAGGAAATCGGCGACAAGCTGGCAGGCAAGCCGGACCCCATCGAATTTACCGACAGGATCGTGGGCGTGGTGGAATACCGCGACGGCACGGTCATTGACGTAGTCAGGCAGCCCAAGTAAGGGCAAGCTTCCCGGCATGCCGCCGGGAACAATAACATTGCATTCCCTCCGGCCGGGCGCTGACACCCCGCCCGGTTTTCGGCACACAGAAGGCGCGCGGAAGTTCCGCGCGCCTTCTGTGTCTGCTGACAACGTCGGCAGACACGAAAATCAGAGCAGGTCGCGGCTTTGCCGCGCCGTTAGCTGCCCGGCAGCGCAGCGGCTGATTTTCGTGTCTTTCCACCCGGCGGCTGAGCCGCCGTTGGTGGCGCAAACCACGCGAAGCGGGGTTTGTCATCAATCCGAGAGGCGCGCGGAACTTCCGCGCGCCTTCTGTGTGCCGGGCAAGGGCGCGCCGTTTGGACGGAACACGGATCACCTCAAAGGCCGGTCGGAGCGACTCCGACCGGCCTTTGAGGTGATCCGC
>NZ_JAGZUV010000019.1:0-45485 GCF_018379785.1 Desulfovibrio sp. | reverse complement strand
CTCCGACCGGCCTTTGAGGTGATCCGCTCTGAAGAACTTACTTTTTCGCAGCGGCCGCCTCGCGGGCCTGCGGGCTCATATGGCAGGGACGGCAGCCTTTGAAATTGGGGTATTTACCCGCCAGCTTACGGTGGCATCCGTAGCAGGAGCGGTCCGTATCCGGGGAATGGTAGGCCATGAACAGACTCATGGGATCGCGCTCACGCGCGCCCTTGACGGAGTGGCATTCCTCATTGGCACAGGAGGCGTAACGGTCTTTCGGCAGCCCTTCATGATGGCAGGTGCGGCATTTGACGCCTTTGTGCGAGGAATGGTTGAACGTGACGAACATGCGCTTGGAGGTGCCGTCGTTGAGCTCGATGGGCTTCTTGATGTTGTTCAGATTCCCCCGGCTTTCCCCCGCCTGGGCCGGACCGGCACACAGCAGGGAGAACGCAAACAGGGCGACAAACAGATATCGCATGGGATGCTCCTGTTAAAAAAGATTCCAAAAAGAAGCCTTGAGCGGGCTCAGGCCCTTGTGTGCCGCCACCATATCCAGATGCATCATGCCCAGGGCCATGGCGTCCATGTCCGGAGCCTCGCCGCATTCGCGCAGGTCCACTGTGGGGCAATAGCTTTTGCATTTGGCGCACCAGTCAAGCCGTTCGCCCCTGGACTTGCCGCTTTCGCGCAGAATTTCCATAACCCCGTTGCCCTCCTCGCCGCAGGCCGGACAGGCCCCGCGCCGGAACGTCCAGCTTGTGCCGCACAGAGAGCAATACAGATGTTTTTTCCCGCCGCCGCCGGAAAGAAAAGCGTTTTTCTCGTCAAAAGCGGGCTTGTCCAGCCAGCCCATGACCGGAAAGGAAGAACAGACCGGACAATAGCCCTGCCGCCACGCCCCTGCCTCATCCCAGGGGACGTTTTGTCCGGGCCGCCCGGCCTGGGCGGCCAAAGCCCGCAAGGCCGGAGACAGGACAAATTCCGCCACGAATTCCAACACCTCGGGAGGCAGGCCCGCTTCGGCCGCCAGACGCCGGAAAGTCGGGGCGTCCCCGGCCAGCACCGCTTCGGCCAGAGCGTCGCGCCTGTCCCCTCGGGGCAGCGCCGGGGCCAGGAAAAAGGCTTCCAGAGCCGCCTTGTGGGCGGCCACATCTCCCTTGGCGCAGAGCAGGGGAAGCAGGGCCTCCGCCGCTCCGCGCACGGCAACGCACAGCCCGGTCAGAGGCACGCCCGCCAGAAGGCTACGGCCCTGCGCGGCCCGCGCTCCGCTCCAGTCCGGCAGGCGCGGCCCGCCGTCCTCCGCCATGCCCGCCGCGTCCGCCTGCTCCGCGCTCAATTCCGCGGCCAGGGCCGCGCGGGCGGTCAGCACGTCCTCAAAAGCCCGCAGCACAGGCTCAAGCACGGGACGACGCGCGGCCACGGCCGCCAGGGTCTGGGCCACGTTCTGACAGGATGCTGCCATGTCTGCTCCTCAAAGCGCGAAGGCTCCGGCCTCCGCCGAAGGTAAAGGCGGCGCGCCGAACATGCCCGCGCGCCGCCGTGTGTCCGCCCTACATGAAGGCGGCGTGCTCGTAGTAGTGTTCCTTTTCTTCCGCCAGCAGGTAAATGACGCTCACGTCCTCCACATCGACCAGATGCGCCTTGGGGAAGCGCTCCCGGGCTGCGGCCAGCCGCTGTTGCGCCAGGGCCAGCAGGGCGTCGCGCTCGTCAAAGACCATGGCCCCGGTGGGACAGGTTTTGACGCACATGGGCGGCAGTCCCGCCTCCACCCGGTCGATGCACATGTCGCACTTGGCAATGCGCTTGGCCGCAGCGTCATAGCGGGGAATGTTGTAGGGGCAGGCCTCGGTGATGGCCCGCGCGTCCTCGGCGTTGAGGCCGGCGGATTTGTCCGTGGCCAGAACCGCGCCGGTTTTGGCGTCCTTGACCATCGCGCCGGGCACGGCCATATCCGCCACGTCCACGCACACGGGCGTCAGACAATGACGGCATTGATCGGGAAAGAAATTCCAGACCACGTCGCCCGCCGCGTTCAGATGCTCGTGGAAACGCACGATTTTGTAGTTGTAGGGATTGAGATCCGGGGGATTCTGATGCGTGCCGCGCTGTTTTGTGGCATTGGCCGGCAGATCGTGCCATTCCTTGCAGGCCACCTGGCAGCCGCGACATGCCGTGCACCGCGTGGTATCAACTAAAAAGGCTTTCGGCATTGCAATGCTCCTTGACGGGCGCGCCCCTGCGGACGCGCCCGTCATTCGGGTCAGGCGATTTCCGTCAACGTATCGGCCTTGCGGATGTTCACGCAACAGGCCTTGGTTTCGGGAATGGTCGTGTTCGGATCATAGGCCGTCACGGTCAGGCGGTTGGTGGAGTCGCCGCATTTGGGCGTGGTCCAGCCGAAGGCGAAGGGCATGCCCACCAGATGGACCGTTTTGCCCATGACCGTAAAGGGCCGGATACGGATGGTGACCATGGCGATGGCCTCCACGCGCCCGCGCGCGCTTTCAATGATGACGCCGTCGCCGTTCTTGATGCCTTTCTCCTTGGCCAGATCATGGCTCATTTCAATATAGAGCTGGGGTTCCGTTTCCAGCAGGTTGGGCACATTGCGCGTTTCCCCGCCGCCGCACCAGTGTTCCGTCAGGCTGTAGGTGGTCAGCACAATGGGATAGCGCGGGTCCGCCGCTTCGGCGAACTTGTCCAGTTCCGACGAATGGAACTTGTAGACCGGGCTGCGCAGCTGGCCGGAAAACGGATGCCGGGCCAGAGGCGTTTCCGCGGGCTCGTAATGTTCGGGGAAGGGGCCGTCCAGGCGCCCCGTGCCGTAGAGCTGGGCATAGCCGTCCGTGGTCATGATAAAAGCCAGCTTGCCTTTTTCGGCGTCGGCCTGCGGCGGCCACGGGCCGTCGGGCACGTCGCCCACCCATTTCTTGCCGTCCCACTTGATCACGGGCTTTGCGGGATTGAGCGGCTGGCCGTTCAGATCCACCGAAGCGCGGTTGTAGAGGATGCGCCGGTTCACCGGCCAGCACCACGACCAGTTGGGGAACAGGCCGATGGCCGCCTGCATGGGCGTCTGGCTGGGGTCGCGGCGTTTGGACTTGTTGCCCTCCTCTTCCGTATAGCTGCCGCAGTACAGCCAGTTCAAGGAGGAGGTGGAGCCGTCCTCTTTCAACTGGCCGAACGCGGGCACCAGCTGGCCGCGCTTGTAGGTCTTGTTGCCGACCTTGGCGTCGGCCCAGTACAGGCCGTTGATGCGGCGGGTCCATTCCTCGGCGTCAAATGTTTCAGGCCAGTTCAGCTTGAGCAGCGGTTCGGGCAGCGTGCCGCCCTCGGCCGTGTACAGCGCGCGGATCCGGTTGACCAGCGGCACGAAGATGTCCGCGAAGTTGCGGGCCTCGCCGTCTGGTTCCACGGCCTTGTCGAACCAGAGCAGCCAGCGGCCGCTGTTGCTGATGGTGCCTTCCTTTTCCACGCGGTGAGCCGAAGGCAGCAAAAAGACTTCGGTCTTTTTCTCCTTGGGATCCGCGCCGGGACGCCGCCAGTTGTCCGTGGTTTCCGAATGGTGCAGTTCCGAACAGACCAGCCAGTCCAGGTTGTCCAGGGCGACGCGCATCTTGTTGGTATTGGGGAAGCTGTTCATGGGGTTGACGCCGAAAATGAAGCCGCCCTTGATCTCGCCGTGGAGCATCCTGTCCATGACGTACATGTAGGAATAATCGACGCCCGCTTCGCCCTTGGGCAGCAGCCCGTAGCAGAAGTCGTTTTCCGGCGTGGCTTCGTCGCCGAACCAGCCCTTGAGCAGGCTGGCAAGGTACTTGGGCCGGTTGCCCCACCAGTTGGCGCTGTTTTTCAGCGCCGTGACCGGGGTATTGGCCTTGTTGAATTCCGCCAGGGTCTGCCACTGGGCCAGCGGCAGGGCGATATAGCCCGGCAGGATGTTGTACAGCAGGGCGTGGTCCGTGGAGCCCTGCACATTGGGCTCGCCGCGCAGGGCATTGATGCCGCCGCCCGCCACGCCGATGTTGCCCAGCAGCAACTGCACCAGGGTGGAGGTGCGGATATTCTGCACGCCCACCGTGTGCTGGGTCCAGCCCAGGGCGTAGAGAATGGTTCCGGCCTTGTCCGGCTTGCCCGTGGCGCAGAAGGCCTCGTACACCCGCATGAGGTTCTTTTCGGAAACGCCGGTCACGTCCGAGACGTTCTTCAGGGTATAGCGGGCGTAGTGCGTCTTCATCAGATTGAAGACGCAACGCTCGTTCCGCAGGGCGGCGTCGCGCACGGGCGCGCCGTCCGGGCCTTTCTCAAAGGCCCATTTGCTCCGGTCGTAGCTGCGGGTTTTCGGGTCGTACCCGCTGAACAGCCCGTCCTCAAAGGCGTAGTCCTTGCCCACCACAAAGGAGGCGTTGGTGTAGTTGAGAACGTAATCCTTGAGGTAGCTCTCCGACTGAATGATGTAATTGACCATGCCGCCGAGGAAGGCGATGTCCGTGCCCGAGCGCAGGGGCACATGAAAATCGCAACGGGCCGAAGTACGCGAGAACTTGGGGTCCACGTGCATGAGCACCGCGCCCTTGTCTTTGGCCCGCATGATCCACTTGAAGGCGACAGGATGATGTTCAGCGGCATTGCTGCCGATAATAAGCACCGCATCGGCATTCTTGATGTCGATCCAGTGGTTGGTCATAGCACCGCGTCCGAACGACTCTGCCAGAGCCGCAACAGTGGGGCTGTGTCAGACCCGGGCCTGGTGGTCCATATGGACAACACCCAGGCCGCGCATGGCTTGATGGATCACCGCGCATTCCTCGTTGGAAGCGTGCGAGGTACCCATCATGAAAATGCTTTCCAGACGGTTGACCGTCTGCCCCTGCGCGTTTTTCAGAATCATGTCCTTGTCGCGGGCATCCTTCACGCGCCGGGCGATCTGGTCCAGGGTCCAGTCCCAGTCCTTCTCTTCCCAGGTGTCGCCGTGCGCGGCACGGTACAGAGGCTTTTTCAGCCGATGGTCGTTGGTGTACATGCTGTACAGGGCCGCGCCCTTGGCGCAGAGCGCGCCCTCGTTGACCGGAAAATCCGGGTCTCCCTCCGTGGAAACGAGCTTGCCGTCCCGCACATAGGCGATGACCTGACAGCAAACGGCGCAGAAAGGACAGATCGTCACCACTTCCTTGGCACCTTCAATCTTGAGCGACCTGGAGTAGGCCAGCGCCTCATCCAGGTTGACCCCCAGTTGTCCGAGGGTCAGGCACAAGGTGCCCATGCCCGCGAGTTTCAAGAAATTCCGACGTGAGCACTGCATAAGGCCTCTCTTTGTTGGAACGGAAGAAAAACCTCCAGAACCGCAGCGGGCGCGCGGCAACCGCCGTCCGTCCGCACGCTTTCCCCTCAATATGTGTTTTCAAGCATATAAGAAAACTATGCCAAAATGAACCGTGTCGCAAGGGGGAAGGAGATTTTTTGCCGTTCTCCGGACAAGAACCGCCGAAAACAACAAAAAAAACGCCGGGGCAGCCCCTTCCGAATGGAGAGGCGGCCCCGGCGGGCGGCATGGGCGTCTTCAACCCATCGAGATTGTAAAAACCCGACGTTAATCCGTCCTGGGCTCAACCCTCATTAAAACGCCAGCCGCGAAAAGCTGAATTTTTTCGGGCAGCAAGGCGCAAAGGAAAAATCGGGCGAAGCCGTGCTTTAGCCATAGGCGAACTTGTGAGCCGTACGGATAAAGACAGCAGTCAGGCACACGAAAGCCTGTCCGGAGAAATCGCTGTCGCTATCCGTAAGCCGCTTTGCGGCAACGGCTACCGCATTGAACATACCGCGAGGTCAATTTTTTTTTGCAACGCAGCTGCACGGAAAAAGGCGGCTTTGCAGCAGGCGCTTTTAATGAGGGCTGAGCCTGGATATTTTGCGCTTGAAATTACCGCTTAACGGCGAAGTAAATTTGCGATGCGGATTTCCACGGAAAATCAGCATAGGGCG
Organism: Desulfovibrio sp.; assembly: GCF_018379785.1. GTDB lineage: Bacteria > Desulfobacterota > Desulfovibrionia > Desulfovibrionales > Desulfovibrionaceae > Desulfovibrio. Next base: position 39,518 of record NZ_JAGZUV010000019.1, on the reverse strand, counting down.
TTGAGATATTTTCAATATCAAAACGCTCTAATGCCCGGTAATGCCGTATTTTTTCAGTTTGTACTGGAGAAGGCTTTTGGAAATGCCCAGATACTCCGCCGCCTTGACCTGCACCAGATCGGCGCGCACCAGGGCCCGGCGGATCAGCGCGGCCTCGATTTTTTCCAGGGTGTCGGCCAGATCCAGCTGCACGGGCAGCAGGTCCACGGCGCTCTTGAACTGGGATTCCTCGTCGCGGATTTCCGCGGGCAGGTTGTCCACCTCGATGACCGAGCCCGGCACCAGCACCAGACAGCTCTCCACCACGTTTTCCAACTGGCGGATGTTGCCCGGCCATTCGTAGCCGGTCAGGTAATTGAGGGCCTCGGTGCTGAAGGTCTTGGAGGGCATGTTGTTGTCCGCCACGACCTTTTCCACGAAATGGGCCACCAGAAGGGGGATGTCCTCCCGCCGCTCGCGCAGGGGCGGCAGGGGAATCTGGACCACGTTCAGCCGGTAATAGAGATCGTCGCGGAAGGTTCCCTTCTCCACCATGGCCGCCAGATCCTTGTTGGTGGCCGCCACCACGCGGATGTCCACCTCGATCTCCTCGCCGCCGCCCACGCGCTCGAACTTCCGTTCCTGCAGAACCCGCAGCAGCTTGACCTGCAAGTCGGGCGTCAGCTCGGCGATTTCGTCCAGAAAAAGCGTGCCGCCGTCGGCCTGCTCAAAACGGCCCCGGCGCATGGCCACCGCGCCGGTAAAGGAACCTTTCTCATGGCCGAAAAGTTCGCTCTCGAGCACGCCGGGGTTCAGAGCCATGCAGTTCACGGACACAAAGGGCTTGTCCTTGCGCGGGCTGGTATAATGGATGGCCCGGGCCACCAGTTCCTTGCCCGTGCCTGACTCGCCGGTGATCAGCACCGTGGAACGGCTGGGCGCGGCGCGGTCCACCATGACCAGCACATCGCGGATGGCCCGGCTGCGGCCCACGATCTTGTGCACGCCGTAGCGCTCTTCCATAACTTCCTGCAGAAGACGATACTGGCGGTGGGCGCGGGCGAGCTCCGCGGCGTTGTGAATGGAGAGCAGCAGCTCGTCGTTGGAAAAGGGCTTGGTGATGTAGTCAAAGGCCCCGTATTTCATGACCTCCACCGCGCTTTCGATGGAGCCGAAGGCCGTCATGATCAGCACCGGAATATACGGCCAGGACTTCTTGACCCGTTGCAGCACTTCCCTGCCGGTGACCCTGGGCATTTTCATGTCCGTCACCACCACGTCCACCTCGCTCTCGCTCAGAAACGCCAGCGCGGTTTCCGGGTCGCTGATGGCCGTGACCGTGTATCCCTCGTCCTCCAGCAGGGTCTGAAGAACCAGAAGATAATTTTTTTCGTCGTCCAGGACCAGAATATGCGATTTTTCACTCATCTTGAACCTCAGGCGCTTCCACATCGGCGGCGGGCAGCAGCACCCGTACCAGCGCCCCGCCCTCGGGGCCGTTTTCAAGTTCGATCTGGCCGCCGTGACTGGTTATGATCGACTGGACGATAGGCAGGCCGAGGCCCGTGCCGCCGTCCTTGGTCGTAAAGAAAGGATCCAGAAGACTGGACAGAACAGCGGGATCAAAACCCGGCCCGGAATCCAGAAATTCCAGGCGCACGCGACCGGACCCGTTTTCCTGGGCCAAGTGCTCCACAGCGCCGCGAATGCGCACGATGCCCGGCCCGTCCATGGCCTGCTGGCCGTTAATCAGGATATTGTAAAAGGCCCGGTACAGCAAATCCTTGTCCCCGCGCACAAACAGACCGGCTTCCGTTTCACGCTCCACGGCCACCCCGTGGCGGCCCAATTCCCCTTCCAGAAAAGCCATCACCTGGTCCAGCACCAGATTCACGTCCACCAGATCCTGGCGGGGCTGGCGCGGCCGGGCGTAGTCCAGAAAATCGTTGACCGTCTGGGAAAGACGCACGGACTCGTCATAAATGGCTCCCAGGATGCGCGCCGTGCCCGAATCAGCCTTGTCCGTACGGCGTTGAAGCAGTTCGGCGCTGGAGCGGATGATGCCCAGGGGATTGCGGATCTCGTGGGCAATGCTGGCGATGACCCGGCCCATGCCGGCGAGCTTTTCATTGCTGTGCAGCTCGTTTTCCAGCAGGCGGTTCCTGTGCATGCGCTCGGCCAGCACCCGCTCGGCGCGGTGGATGAGCATGAGCAGCAGCCCGAACAGGACCACCGAGGACAAAAGGCACATCACCACAATGATGCCCTGAAAGGCCAGCACCTGCTCATAGTCGCCGGTGATGTCCTGGGTCAGCTCCAACGCGCCCATGACCGGCGCATCCTCGCCCGGCCGCAGCGTTTCGCCGCGCAGGGGATACAGCACACGCAACACAAAGGTGCCCTCGCGCAACGGCACCCGGAAAGGCGCCTGCCAAGCCGGGATACTGGAAATAATCTCCGATTTGGGAGCCGCGCCGTGCAGCACGTCGTCCAGGTTGGGCGGGGACAGGCCCGCCCGGCCCACATCCTCCTTCTTGGTGGAATAGGCCACCAGGCGCGAAAAATCATAGATGCGCAGCCGCTCCACCGGCAACCCCTGAATCACGGACTGTACCACCCGGTCCAGATGCTCGTACTGGGTGGGCTGGCGCAGGGCGATACGCCCGCTGGCCAGAATGGTGGGCAGGGCGAAACGCCGGAAAATCTGGCTGTTGAGGTTTTCCACCAGCAGGCGCGCAAAATCCTCCTGACGGGTCAGCAGGGTTTCGCGCGCCGAATTGGAAATAAAGAACGAAAGGCCCAGGCTGGTCAGCAAAATGACCACCAGCGACAGCCAGGACAGGGTGCGGGCGTAACTCAGCGGCAGCGCGCTTTCCACAGGCGCGGACTGTTTCCGGCATTCACAGGACTCCGGCGAGGCCTGGTTTGATTCGCTCATACGCGCCCGTCCTTATGAATTGCTCTGAGGAAGCGCTGATCAAAAAGATTTTTGTTCTCCGCCAAGGGCGCTGGCTTACGGATAGCGACAGCAATTTCCTTGGTCAGCGTTTTGCGTAGCCAATTGCTGTCGTTATCCGTAGGTTCGCGGCAGCCGCTGCCCGTAGGGCTTACGGATGGCGGCAGTGATCGCGCCGATGCAACCGTGTCGTTAGGCATGCAGTCTTCAGGCGTTGTGACGAAGGCAACTGCGCATGGAGACTGCGCCGCAACGGCTAAAGCAGGGCGAACTGCGGGCGGAGGGAGCATATCCCAACATCTTCGACCTTCGTACGGAGTGAGCCTGACGCGGGCAGAGAGCAAAAAGAGCATTAATCCGTGCTTCCCTAAAAGCTCTGTTTGCGCTGCGGCGCGGCCAGATAGGCGGCCAGATCCGCCTCTTCCCGCGGATAGCCGCCCGCGCCCAGACGGGCGTTGGCCAGGCGCTTGCCCAGTTCCACGGCCGGTTGATCCAGAGGGTTGATGCCCATGAGCCAGCCGGTGAACAGAGTGGCGGCCTCCAGCAGCATCATCAGCGCCCCGGCGGCACGCGGCCCGGTATCGCTCATTTCGATATGCACCAGGGGCACGCCGCTCTTGCACAGGGCCATGCGCGTGCCCAGAGCCTCGGCTTCCAGCAGACTGCCGAAGGGTTTGGCGCGCAGCCAGGCCCATTGCTCGGGCACGTCCATGCCGAAATTGCGGCCCTGGGCCTGGTTGCGGCTGGTCAGGAAAATGCAGCCCTTGTCGCGCGGACCGTCCAGGAACATCTGATTGATGGAGTGCTGGTCCGTCACGCCGGTGGCGGGCACGGGCATAACGCCCTTGCCGTCCTTGCCCAGGCTTTCGGCCCAGAGCTGGCCGAACCAGGGGCCGTAGGCAGTCCACTGCGGGATGTAGCAAAAGAAAATCAACTGGCTGTAGCCGTGGTCTTCCAGAGCCTTGGCCCAGCAGGCCAGGGCAAAGGAAGGATGCCGCGCGATGCTTTCGGGCTGCTCCACCAGGGGACGGGCCACCTCGGCCGCGCCGTCCAGCAGGGCTTGCCAGTCGATGCCCAGAAAAGCGGCGGGCAACAGGCCCACGGCGGACAGGGCGGAATAACGTCCGCCCAGGCAATCCGGCACCTCCAGAGCCGTGAGGCCATAGCGCACGGCTTCCTCACGCAGGTAGCCCTTGCGCTCGTCGGTGACCACGATCATCTGTTCCTGCCAGCATTCCCCAAGGGCGGCCTTGAGCCAGTCCCGCACCAGAAAATACTGGGCCAGGGTCTCAATGGTGCCGCCGGATTTGCTGATGCAGACCACCACGGTTTCCGAGGGATTGAGCTTGCCGAGCAGGGCTTCGAACTGTTCCGCGCAGACATTATCCGCGATCCAGAGCCAGGAGCCCTTGTGGCCGGGGCCGTCCTGGCCCGGCGCGAAGGCCCGCTGCATGGCGCGCGCGCCCAGCGCCGAACCGCCGATGCCCAGCACCAGCATATGTTTGTAAGCCTTGATGCGCGGGATCAGCGGCGCCATTTCCACTTCCAGCTTGGCGCGGTAGGGCATGCTCAGAAAAGGCAGCTCCCCCGCGGCTGTTTCGCGGGCCAGACGTTGCGCAAGCTCCGCGCTCCGGGCCTCGCAGGCCGCCGCGTCGTCTTCGGACAGACGGGCCGTATACGCTCTGGACCACTCAAGACTATGGGACATGACGCACCTCCCGCTTCGGATTTGGGCCGGATATTTTTTACTGTGACCACACGCCGGACTTCGTTTCCTCCAAAATGGAGGTTTTCCGGCAGAACAGCAGGCCAGGCTCAGCCCTCATTAAAAGCGCCTGCTGCAAAGCCGCCTTTTTCCGTGCAACTGCGTTGCAAAAAAGAAATTGACCTCGCGGTATGTTCAATGCGGCAGCCGTTGCCGCAAAGCGGCTTGCGGATAGCGACAGCGATTTCTCCGGACAGGCTTTCGTGTGCCTGACTGCTGTCTTTATCCGTACGGCTCACAAGTTCGCCTACGGCTAAAGCTCCTTCGTCACAACGGCTAAAGCACGGCTTCGCCCGATTCCTCCTTTGCGCCTTGCCGCCTGAAAAATTCAGCTTTTCGCGGACGGCGTTTTAATGTGGGCTGAGCCTGGAGCAAAGTAACGTTGCCCCGGCGTCTGTGAAAGCAGGCACCCGGGGGACAAAAACGCTGTTTAAAAAAGCCGCAAGGCCTTCGGCGCGAAAAAACGGCGGCGCACGGCCTTATAGGTTTGCGGCCGCACACCGAACCGGCAGTGCCAGAGCGGGCAGCTTCCGCGCGCCGGGCAGGCCCGCACCTCGCGCCGATTGCCCGCGCAGTTCATGCACTGCCGCCGCACGGCGCGCAGGGCCGCCCGCGCCACATCGGCCGCTTCGGCAGCCTCCGGCGCCAAGGGCGATTCGCCTGGCAGGGCCGCCATGCGCCAGGCCCACAAAGGGCACTGTCCATCAGGACAGGAACGCACCGATCTGGACGATGCCCCCTGGCATTCCAGGCAGAACTGCCGGATGGCCGCTATGGCGCCGCTTCTGGCCATGCCTACTCAGCCGCCGCCCCGCAGCATTTCTTGTACTTCTTGCCGCTGCCGCAGGGACAGGGATCATTGCGGCCCACCTTGGGATCGGGCCGCCGATAGGCCGTGGGACGCAGGGCCACGCCGTCCACATAATAAATTTTGTCGTCCTTGCGCCGGAAAAAACTTTTTTCGCCCAATTGCCGGGGAATGCCGTCCAGCTCATAAAAGGCGCGGAACTCCACGATATCGTAAAGCTCGCCGTTTTCGCCCACGGGCGCGTCATTCAGGCACTGACCCATTTCCAGACGCAGCCAGTGCACGTCCGTGCCCTGCTCCGCCAGCTTTTCCGCGGAAAGCCCTTCCCGGAAATCGGGATGCGTGCTCTCCACCAGCCAGTCATAGCGCCCCAGGGCATAGGCCGAATAGCGGGAACGCATCAGGGCTTCTGCGCCGGACGGCCAAACCGCGCCGTCAAGACAGGGGCCGCAGCATTCCGCGAAAGGCAGTCCGCTGCCGCAGGGACAGAGTTGGGACATGAGAAAAGCCGCCTTTGTTTTCCACGGCCCGGAATGGGCCGCACCAATCCTTTACAGCATAGCCTATGGCCTGACGGGCGGCAAGAGCGGGACGGGGGATGGCCTCAGGCGCGCGCGCCCTTTTCGGGCCCCGGCGCGGCGGGAGCAACGGAATCAGAAGCAGGACGCAGGCAGACCAGGCAGCCGGGGAGCACGGGCGCGTCCTCCAGCAGGACCAGTTCCAGAACGCCCTTGTGCAGTTTTTCCGTCCGGGCTTCGCTCAAGGGCCGCCCGTCAGCGTCCAGAACCATACGCAGGTCGCCGGGACGGGGCGCTTTCAGGCCTGAGGCCAGACACCAGACATGGCAGGGGGAGCTGTTCACGCTGACGCGGAAAACTTCGCTGCAGCCCAGTTCCGTCAAAAGGCGCAGATAGCGGCGGCCCAGCAGATAGGTGCCCATGCCGCAGACAATCCCGAGGCCCCCGAACCAGGCGGCCAGAATAAAGGGATTCCAACCGGCGATCCGGCGGATGTAGGAAGGCGAGCCCGCCCGCTGGGCCGCGTCGTCGGCCCAGACCATCAGAACAAAGGGCTGCTCGGCCTGGCCCGCGGCTCCTTTGAAGGACACGCGCAGCTCATACCTGCCCGGCTCGGCCTGGGGTTCGGCCCGCACCTCGCCGCGCCACATGCCGTTGCCGAACCAGTAACCGGTGAAAAAGCCTTCCAGATTGAAATACAGGGGGGCGTTTTCGGGCTTGAAACGTATCAACATGTCGCTGTCGAGCGGATTTTTGAGCGCTGACGGACCGGAAAGCGAGATGGCCTCGCCGGGCAGGAGGTCCACCTGATTGGAACCGGCGCGCATTTCCGCCAGCAGGCCGTCCATAAGCCCCAGCAGGGCCACGGCCAGCAGAAAGGCGCTGATCTTGCCCACAAGACGCTGGCGGCGGCGGGCCTGGCGGCAAGCCTGCCAGAGAGGTGTGTTGAGCTGTGAAAGCATATCTCTCCTTATAAGGGCAAGCGGCGGCGGGGACAAGCAAAAAGCGCGCGGAAGCCGCGCGCTTTCAGACTGATGGCAAACTCCGCTTCGCGTGGTTTGCGCCACCAACGGCGGCTTCGCCGCCGGGTGGAAAGACACGAAAATCAGTCGCTTAACGGCGCGGCAAAGCCGCGACCTGCTCCTGATTTTCGGGGCTGCCGACTTTGCCGGCAGCCTCAACGCGCACGGAAGCCGCGCGCTTTCGATCCATCCCGGACTGCCGTGTCGTTCAGCGGGCCAGCAGGCATGTGCCCCCGGCCTCCTCCAGCACACGCCAACGCACCAGTTGGCGGCCTTTGCGGGGAAGTTCGATCAGGCTCTCATGTTCCGCCGGGAAACGCCGCCGGATCAGGCGCGTCAGATAAAAGGCCCCGGTCCAGACCGGCACGGTAATGCCGAAAAACCAGCAGCAGAACACCGCTTCCGACGGCCACGACGACCACTGGGAAGCCCGGTACATGGACAGGAACACCGCCCCCAGCATGAGCAGGTTGGCCATAACGCGAATCAGCCCGACATACAGGGATTGTTTGTAACTGTTCATGGCATTTCTCCGGCCCGCGCCGTCCCGTGGAGCGGGGCGCGAGCCCCGCTCCCGGTTCTACGGCGGATTTACTTCTGGAAGATGTTGGTCTTGCTCACGTTCATGATGCGGATAGCCTGGCCCTTGTCGGCATTGCGATAGGCAATGCGCATTTCGTCGCCAGCCGTCCAGACATAGGGAGGCAGATCCAGCGCGGGCGCGGGCACCTTGAAGGTGACCAGAGCCTGCAGGCGCTTGGAGTACACGGTGACGGTCTGCTTTTCCTTGTCCACGACGGGGAAGGTCTTGCCCGCGACCTTGGGATGCTTGGCGCTGATGTTCTTTTCCACGTCCGTGAACTGCACGGGCAGCTCCTTGATGCTCTTGGAATCCGGGTCATACAGCAGCAGAGCGGACTTATCCAGCTCGATCATCAGGCGGCCGCCCACAGTGGGGGCCGGGCCCATGTCGCGGGCTTCGGCGGGCAGCTTGAAGGTATGCACATCGCCGCTGTAATGGGGCGCGGACTGATCATGGGTCACGTCCACCACGATGGTCAGGGTTTTCGCGGCCGGGTCGAAGGCCACGCAACGGCCCTGTTCCACGCCGCCGTCAAAGTCGCAGGCCGCGAGAGCAAAGGAGAGGGCCAGGACCAGCGTAAGCAGCAAACTACGTATTTTCATGGCTTGTCTCCTTCTAGTTGCCGGCGGCTTGTTGCTTCTTGGCCGCCAGTTCCGCCTTGGCGCCCTGGACCATCCGGATGGTGATGTAAATGGAGATGGCGCTCACAAAGCCCAACACTTCCACAGTGGCCAGCGGGCCGAGGATCCAGCCGTACACGGGGAACTGGGCCTGGAGCAGCTTGAGCACGACGGACATCAGGCAGCCGAGCACGGCCAGACCGAACACGATGCGGATGCCGTAGCCCTTGACGTACTTGGTGGCGACAGTGCCGATCTGGGCGCCGATGGCCGCGCCGCAGAGCATGATGATGGCGGCCAGCAGCTCGACGCGGCCCTTATACGCATAGGACGCCGTGCCGTACAGGCCGGAGATGGCCACTTCGAAAAGGTCCGTGCCCACGGCCAGGTGGGTCGGGCAGCCGATCAGATACACCAGGGCGGGCATGCGGATCAGACCGCCGCCGATGCCCAGGATACCGGCCAACCAGCCGGTGAACAGGCTGACGATGATGGGCAGCCACGCCGAGCAGGTGATGTTGGCATGCTTGAAGTGCACGACAGGGGGAACCTTAAAGGCCTGGAGCTTGGTGGCCCAGTCCAGACCCACGGCGGTCTTGTCCAGTTCCTGCTTGTGAGCCTTGGCTTCGCGCTCCTTCCTGCGGCGCAGGGCCACGTCATGGAAGACCAGCCAGGCCAGCAGGACAAGCAGCACCACGTACAGCCAGCGGACGACCTTGTCCACCGAGCCGATACGTTCAAGCCACATGACCATCTGAGCGCCGATTTCAACGCCCACGACGGTGCCGACCAGCATGGTCAGGCCCAGCGCGTAGTCCACGTTGCCGAACTTGCCGTGCCGCATGGTGGAAATCAGGGATTTACCGGCCATCTGCGCCACGTCCGTGCCGATGGCGAAGGCCATGGGGAAGCCGAGAATATTCAGACCGGGGGTCACCATCCAGGCGCCGCCCAGACCGAAGAAGCCGCCGATGACGCCGACGCCCAAACCAAGAATGACCAGACCGGGCCAGAAAATACTCACGCCGGAAATGGGCATCAAAATATACAGCCAATCCATAATCTGCCTCCTTTCCGGGCTACTTTTCAGCCAGTTCGCGGTGTTTGAGGTCGATGCCGATGCGCGACATGACGACGTCGGCGAGAAGGCCAAGGATACAACCGAGAATCGGAATGATGATCATGGTCAGAATAGCGAAGAAGAAGTGGCTTTCATTATACATCTCCGCCCACCAGTACAGAAGGCCGTCCAGTTTGCGGGTGTCGGCCACGATGACCACGTCGGCCTTTTTCTTGGCCGCCAGCGCCAATGAGGGCATAAGTACGGGCAGCATCAGCGCGCAGCCCATAATCCAGGTCCAAAGCCTGCGCATTTTCTTCATGACATCCTCCACATTGTTTGGTTCCCGTCAGACGGCACGGCCGCCGCATCAAAACCACTTGCCAGCGCAATTGTGAAAATATTAGCAAGGCCCGTGCCATTGCATGATTTCAGGGATTTTTTTCGCGCCACATGGGCAAAATCCGTCGGGAACCTTGTCAAAAGAGCTCTTTTTTCCTATGCTCCTCCCATGGATTGCGCTTTTTTGCGCAAACAAGGAGGGGTATGCGCGTTTTTGGCTCCGTCACCGGTGGAAGCTCCGTGGAAACCGCCCTCTTTTTTGCGAACCGCAGCCTCGCCGGCCGCATGCTGATGCTGGGCCTGCCCTTGCTGGCCCTGGTCCTGGCGCTTATCTTTTTCGCTACCGGGCGCAGCATCGAAAACATCGTCAATCGTGCAATAACGCGCAACGCGCAACTCCAGGCCCAGGCCATGGGCCTTGCGCTGGAGCAGATTCTGGTGGAAACGCGCAACCAGCTGCTGATCCTGGCCGCCGGCTCCATGGACCGGCAGGAGATGGTGCGCCGCCTCAAATTCCGCTCCCGGGCCGACGGCCTGCGCTATCGCGAAGTGGCCTTCATGGGCCTGACGCCCGAAAACCGCTATCTTCTCCTCAATTACGGCGGCGAAATCATTGCCGTGCCGCCCCATGTGGCCCTGGACGCCCCGGCGAGCCCCTTCCACAGCATCAGCCCCGGCCAGAAGCCCGGCAATGTCAGCGTGAGCCAGCCGCTGGAAGTAACGTATTCCATGGTGCCCATCGACAAGTCGCTGCAAAGCCTGGCATTTTATGTGCTGCGTTTTTCCACGCCCATCTACGACGCGGCGGGCAACTTTCAGGGCATTCTGATCCTTTCGCTGGATCTCAGGGCTCTGCGCGACACCATGTCGCTGTTTTCCTCGCCCGACGCGCCCATCAACGGCGGCGAGGAAACCCGCGTGCGCAGCCTTTTTTTCGACCGGGACGGCTGGATGCTCTTCCAGTCCGAAAGCCTGGATACTGGTGCCGGAGAAAAGGCCTTGAGTTCCGACGCGGTGCGGGCCGGCTTTCGCGGGGATTTCGGTCGCCCCGGTTTCAGCCCGGCCTTCCGGCCCGGCCCCGAGCATATCAACTATTGGACCATGGTGGCCGAGGTGCAGGCAGGCCGGTCCGGCCAGCTTTCCCTCTCGGGCAACGGCCCGGTCTGGAACACCGGCCAGAACCGGGTGGAAGGCGTGAGCTACGCGCCGGTGACCTTCATGTCCGGCCCGGAAGGGCCGCGCGTGGTGGTCGGCGGCCTCGGCATGCTGGACAGCAGTTTTACGTCCACGCGCACGGGCATGCAGTTATTGAGCATTTATTCCCTGTGTTTCCTGGGCGGCACGCTGCTGCTGGGCCTGAGCCTCTGGTGGCTGGCCCACAGCACGGGCAAGAGCCTGAACAGGCTTTCCAGCGAACTGCGCACCCGCAACGAGCTGGACAGCGCCGACGCGCTCAGTCTGCCCCCCCTGCCGCTGGAACTGGAAAGAATCAAACGGAACGTGAACATCCTGCTCGGCAGGCTGCGCCGGGCCAAGGCCGATCAAATCTCCCAGGCAGAGGAACAGACGGCCCAACAACAGCGGGAGCCCGTGGCGGATCTGCCCGATCCGGCGGATCTGCCGACCCGCGGCCTGGTGGGCACCTCCCTGCCCATGCAAACCCTCTACAGCCAGATTCAGAAAGCTTCCCAGGTTCTGGCGGACGTGCTGATCGTAGGCGAGACGGGCACCGGCAAGGAGCTGGTCTCCGAATCCATCCACCGCCTGAGCGACCGTGCCGACGGGCCTTTTATCACCATCAACTGCGGCGCGCTGGACGAGGCCCTGCTCATGGATACCCTGTTCGGACACGTCAAGGGCGCGTTCACCGAAGCCAAACAGACGCGCAAGGGGGCTTTTCTGGCCGCCGAAGGCGGCACCCTGATGCTGGACGAGGTGGGCAACGCCGCGCCCAAGGTCCAGCAGGCCCTGCTGCGCGCCCTTTCCACCCGGCGTATCCGTCCCCTGGGCGCGGACCACGACGTGCCCTTCGACACCCGGATCATTGCCGCCACCAATGCCGAACTTCGCGGGGACGGGCAGGACGGTTCCTTCCGCGACGACCTCTACTACCGCCTGGCCGTCATCACCATCCAGACCCCGCCTCTGCGCCGGCGCAAGGAGGACATCCCGGCCCTGATGGTCCGCTTCATGGCCGAAGCCGTCGCCACCCGCGAACAGGGCATGCCCCGGACCATCCCCCGAATCAGCCGCGGCGCGCTGGAAAAGCTCATGCACCATCACTGGCCCGGCAATGTGCGCGAGTTGAAAAACACCCTGACCCGGGCCTTGACCTTTTGCGACGGGGATCTGATTCTGGCGGAAAACATCCAGCTTGATCCCGGCGCCCAGCATGAGTCCCGGCAGGGGGCCGCTCCGGCGTCCGGCACCGGGGAACAGCCCGCCGACACCGCGTCGGAGAGAGCACAGGACGGAGAACGGGACAAAAGCCGGGACGCGGCAGCCGACCCGGCTCCTGATCAGGACAAGATCACGGTCGGGCCGGATCGGGAACAACTCAACCACCGCCAGCGGGACCTACTGCCGCGCCTGGCGGCTCTGGGCAGCGTGAGCCGCCAGGAATATCAGAATCTGGCCGGAGAAGGCATTTCCATGCGCACGGCGCAATATGATTTGCAACAGATGGTGCGGCTCGGCCTGATGCGCAAGGAAGGGCGCGGCCCGGCCCAGCGTTATGTGATCGTGCGGCCCGGCGGAAACGCGCCGGCTGACAAAGGACGCTCCTGATGAACGCCGTACAGAGCCTGAAAAAACTTCTGGGCCTCAAGCCGCGCATCAGCCGCGAGCAGGCCATGGCCGCCTTTGGCCGCCGTTACGCCTCCTTCAAGGAATTGTTGCAGGCCAATGCCGATCTGGCGGGCATCATGGCCTCCCTGAACGCGGCCCAGCGCGGCGAGCGCAGCCTGGAAACCAGCCAGGTGCGCAAGGAGGCCCGGCGGGCCATAGTCCAGAGCGAGCGCATGGCCACCTGCCTCAACGACATTTCCAATCAGCGCCATCAGGATCTCAATGCGGCCGTGGAGGCCCTGGGCGCCCGCATTGAGCGCGAGTTGGAACAGCATACCCGCGGCGACGTGACCTCTCTGACCCTGCCGCTCAGCGAGGTGGACGCCAGCATGGCCTACAGCGTCGGCGGCAAAAACGCCAACCTGGGCGAACTGCGCAACATGCTGGACATGCCCGTGCCGCGCGGTTTCGCCATCACCATCCAGGCGGGCATTTCGCTGCTGCTGCGAAGCAGCAAGCTGTTCAAAAACATCCATCTCACGCTCCGCGCCGTGGACCCGGACGATCCGGCCAGCATCCGCGAAGCCTCGGCCAGGGCGGAACAGCTCATCGTGGACGCGCCCGTTCCCGACGAAGTGGGCGATGCCCTGCTCCGCGCCTGGGATGAATCTTTCGGCGAGGGCGACGCGGTGGCGGCCCTGCGTTCCAGCGCCATCGCCGAGGACGGCGTACAGTCTTTCGCCGGGCAGTACCGCAGCATCCTGGGCGTCACCCGCCAAACCCTGCTGTCTTCCTTCAAAAAAGTGGTGGCAAGCCTCTTTTCGCCGCGCGCCATGACCTACCGGGCCAGCCACGGCTATACTCTGGAAGCCTCGGGCATGGGCCTGTGCTGCCTGGAAATGGTCCGGGCCAAGGCCGCCGGCGTGGCCTTTTCCCGTCATCCCGTGGACCTGCGCTCCAACTGCGTGTTGATCAACGGCCTCTGGGGCCTGGGCGAAATGGTGGTGGACGGTTCAGGCACTCCCGACCAGTGGCTGGTTTCGCGGGCCACCCGCAAGATCACGCGTGAAACGATCGCCCACAAGGAGGCGCGGCTGGTTCTGGTGCGCCGGGGCGGGGCCGTGGAAAGCGAGGTGGTGGACGTGCCCGAGGCACTGCGCGACGTGCCCTGTCTCAGCCGCGAGCAGGTGGAGCGGCTGGCCGCCATGGCCCTGGAACTGGAGCGCCACTACCAGTATCCCCAGGATCTGGAATGGGCCGTGGACGAGGACGACCAGATCATCCTGCTCCAGACCCGGCCCATGGGCCTGGACAGCACGGCCGCGGAAAGCGCGGCCCCGGCCCTGAAACACATGCGGCCGCTGCTCTCCGGCGCGGACGTGGCGGCCAAGGGCGTGGGCTGCGGTCCGGTGGTGCCGGTACAGCCGGACGAGGATCTGACCCATTTTCCCGAAGGCGCGGTCATGCTGATGCAGCACTCCTCGCCCAACGCCATGACCGCCATGCAGCGGGCAGCGGCCATCATTGCCGAAACCGGCAGTCTCACCGGGCACATGGCCTCCATCTGCCGCGAATTCGGGGTGCCCACATTGATGAATCTGGCCGGAGCCGCCAGCCTGCTCACGCCGGGGCAGGTGGTGACCGTGGACGCTCTTTCGGGCCGGGTTTTCGACGGCGAAGTTCCGGAATTGCTGGCCCTGCGCCTGAGCCGCCGCCAGCCCAGGGCCGATACGCCCGCTCTGGTGCTGTTGCGGCGGGTGGCTCCCTACATTCTGCCCCTGCATCTGGTGGACCCGCAGTCGGCATTGTTCAGCCCGGCCAACTGCACCTCCCTGCACGACGTCATGCGCTACGCGCACGAACTGAGCTATTCGGAAATGTTTCTGCTGTCCGACTGCCTGTCCGAAAACTGCGCGGGCGGCGCGGCCAGCCGTCTGGTCTGTTCCGTGCCGCTGGATCTCTACATCATCGACCTGGGCGGCGGCCTGAAAAATCCCGAAGCGGCCACGGCCACCCCCGAAGATGTCACCAGCGTGCCCTTTCGGCACGTGCTGGACGGCATGCTCAATCCGGCGGTACAGGCCAAGGGTCCGCGCCCGGTGAACATGAGCGGCTTTCTCTCGGTCATGGGCCAGACCATGATCGGCGGCAACCGGCACGGCGGCGAGCGTTTCGGCGACCGCAGCTACGCCATCGTCTCCGACCGCTACCTCAACTTTTCCTCGCGCGTGGGTTATCACTATGCCATTCTGGATACCTGGTGCGGCGACACCCTGAGCAAAAACTACATTCGCTTCGAATTCGCGGGCGGCGCGGCGGGCAATGAGCAGCGCGCCCGGCGGGTGCGCTGCATCGGGCTGATCCTCACGGAACTCGGCTTTACCGTCGTGGTCACGGGTGATAGGATACGCGCGCGCTACCAGAAATATCCCAAGCTTGAACTGTGCTCGCGCCTGGATCAGTTGGGACGCCTTCTGATCATGACCCGCCAGATGGACATGCTCATGGTCAATGACGAAGCTGTCCAGGCGTATGCCGCCAAGTTTCTCAACGGCGAGTATCATTAGAGTATTTCAACTTTGAAATACTCTAATGCCGAACACGGTGGGCGCACCGCGAAGACCGACCCGACGGGCGGCCCGTAGGGCCGTGTCTGTAGCCCAAAGGGCGTACAGGCATCGGGAGCAACGCGGCGTTGATTCCGGAAAAGCGACCGAAGGGCTGTCCCCGTTTGGCGACAACGGGGCCATACGGGGATCGACAGCAGCGATAACCGCGTTTTTTGACGGAATGATCCCTTTGAAACGCACAGCGTTTCAAAGGGAATCCGCTCTTAGAGCGGATTTTGCCGGAGCAGATTCCTTTGAAAATTGACATTCTCAAAGGTTGCGCGGCTGTTGCCCGCGCGCGACGTTCCACGAGTGCGCGGGCTTCCGTGACGGCGCGCATCCGTTGTGGGCAACGCCCAAGATAAACGAGGCCCTCATGCCCCCCTTCAGTGGACCGCAAGAACAGCCCAAACGTTGGGACAAGCCCTCCGAACCGCCGCAAAAGCTCTTAAGCCGCGACTTTATCCTGCTCTTCTGCATGGCTATGTGCAGCAACAGCTACATCGCCGTGTTCTACTGCTTCGAGCAATGGCTGGAAGGTCTCAGCATCACCCCCAACTGGCGCGGCGTGCTGCTTTCCTCCCTCTTCGCCATGGTCCTGCTCTGCCGTCCCCTGGCGAGCGTGCTGCTGCTCAAGCGCGGCAAGCTGCTGCCCATGCTGCTGTCCATCGTCATCTCCAGCTGCGCCCTGCTGGCCTATCCCTATGTTCAGGGAGAGCATGTCATCGGCGTCATCTGGCTGCTGCGCATCATCCAGGGCATTGCCCTGGCCGTATATTCCAGCTGCACGGTGGCCGTGCTGGTCAGCTGCATCCCCACAGGCCAGAGCGCCAGGGGCTTTGCCCTGTTCTCCCTGACCATGCTGCTGCCCTATTCGATCATTCCGGCCCTGGCCGAGCGTATCCTGCCCGTTCTGGGCGGCGAACCGCATCTCTTCGCCTTCACCGCCGTGCTGGGCCTGCCCGCCCTGGCCATGCTGATTCCCCTGGCCCCGCGCCTGCGGACGCCGGAAATGCCCGCCCAAGGCGCAGGCAGCCTTTCAGTCCGGGCTCTCTGGCAGGCCGTAAGCCATTCAGGCCTGTTTTTCATCTACATGGCCTGTCTGACCTTCAGCATCATGACCGTGCTGGCCATTTTCTTCATGAAGGGCCTCTGCTCGGTCACCGGCGCGCAACCGGCCTGGTTTTTCTCCACCTACACGGTGACCATCATCCTGGTCCGGCTGTTCGGCAGCCACCGCCTGGACACCCTGCCCCGCTACCGCGTGACCACGCTCTGCTGCGCGGTGCTGGCCTGCTGCATGCTGGGCCTGGCCTGGGGGCCGCTTTGGGCCTTCATTCCCCTCACCTGCGTCTACGGCCTGGGCCTGGGCCTGCTCTACCCCCTGCTGGCCGCCGCCGTGTACGACCGCTCCACGCCCACCACCCGCTCCATCAACTCCAATGTAATGATGGCGACCTTTGACGCCAGCGGCATGCTGGGCCCGCTGCTGGGCGGGCTGGTCATCCACGCGGGCTATGGCTATCGCGGCGTGTTCACCGCCACCGCCGTCACCATCTCTCTCTGCGGCTGCTGCATGCTGATAGACAGGATGCGCATGATCTGGAGGGACAAAGCAACTCAGCGCCACGCCCTCTAGGGAAACTCGCCAAGCGGGATATTTTCGTGATATATCAGGAAAAACAAGTCCGCTTTGCAGGCCCGCGCTCTTGTCCCTGCCGCGCGGGCGGACCAGACATGCCGCAATGCGGAAAACATTCTTTCCACCGCCGGGCATGAAGCCGGCGCTTCCTGTTTTGCAGGGTCGCATTGCGTTATAGCGCACTTTTACTGTGGAGTTGACTATGACCCCGGAAATGAAACGTTACGTACATAAATTTTATCTCGATGAGGCTCTGGACGCCGAGGTTTACGCAATCCTGGCGAAAAGAACCAAATCCGAGCATAATCGCAAGATTCTGGAGGCCATCGCGCATGACGAGAGAAAGCACAAAGCCCAGTGGGCTTCCTTTTTAGATAATGTCCCCGAACTCAATGCGTTCCGGGTCTGGTTTTTTACACTTCTGGCAAAAATTTTCGGCCTGACCTTTGTCCTCAACCTGATGGAATCGGGAGAAGCCGAAGCCATTGAAGGATACAAGGCGATTTCCGAGCAATTCCCCATTGCCCGGAAAATACTTGAAGATGAAAGCCGGCATGAAGAGGAACTGGCCGCCATGATTGAAGAGGACGGCCTCAGTTATATCAGCTCCATGGTTCTGGGGCTCAATGACGCCCTGGTGGAGCTGACAGGCGCTCTGGCCGGTTTCACTCTGGCGCTGAACGACAACAAAATGATCGGCCTGGCCGGTTTTATCACCGGCGTCGCCGCCACCTTGTCCATGGCGGCCTCTGAATATCTTTCCAAAAAAGCGGATTCCGGCGAAAAACATCCGCTGAAAGCTGCCGCGTATACCGGCCTGGCCTATCTGTTTACCGTGGCCCTGCTGCTCGCCCCGTATATCATATTTTCCGCGCCGCTTGTGTCTCTGGCGTTCTGCCTGCTGGTCGCCGCCCTGATTATTCTGGGCTTCACCTATTTTGTTTCCGTGGTGCGCAAGTCTTCTTTCCTGCACGGATTCCGGGAGATGCTGACCATAAGCTTCAGCGTGGCCCTTATTTCCTTCCTCATCGGCTGGGGGGCCCGCGCCTGGTTGCAGATTGACATCTGATGCCGCCCGCTTTTGCGCTGTCCCGCGCGGCAATGGCCCGGATCCGGCGGACGCGCCTGTTAGAGCATTTTGCGCTTGAAATTATCGCTTAACGGCGAAGTAAATTCGCCTTGCGATAATTTCGCGGTGCGGATTTTCACAGAAAATCCGCACAGAGCGTTGAGATATTTTCAATATCAAAACGCTCTATTGGCTCAGATTCAGGCTTTCGGCGCGCACGCGGCCCAGCAGTTCTTCCAGATTCTCCACGGAAGTCAGGCGAAAGCCGTTTTCCACCGGGCTGACCCGTCCGAGCACCGGATAGTCTTCACCGTTGCCCGCGTCATGCACCACAAAAGGCACCAGCCAGCCGTGACCGTCGGGCCTGGCCTGGCCGATCCGCCGGATTTCCTTGCGGCCCGTGGAAGCGTCGGCAAAGAGCGGAGCCAGCATTCCCTGGGCGGTCCCGCCGCCGGGCGCGCGTCCGGCAAAAGCACCGGAGGACACGCCGTTGATCACAAAGGCGCGGGCCTCGCTGAACAGCAGATCGCGCAGCTTGTTTCCCCCGGCGTCCCCGGACGCGGCCTGGGAAAACATCACGGCCAGCAGGGGCGGCAGTTGATCAGCCACCTCCGGCTTTTGCACGTCGCGTAGAAAAAGGGTCAGGGCCGCGCCCAGGATGGCGTCCACATCCACCAGGCGCTCAAAGGCGGCGGCGTCCGCCGCGTCAATGGCTTGTCCCACCTCTACCAGGCACTGGCGCGGGTCAGCCGCATTCGCGGCCCGCGCGGGTGAGGGCGACAGCGCCGGAAAGAGGCCCAGACCCAGGAACAGGCCACAAAAGATATAAGGGAGCAGGCCCAACCCGCGGCGCGAAACAGAAATCAGCATATGTCCTCCGGCAACGGGCCTTTGAGCGCCAGGGGCAGCCCGCAACTGACAAAAATCACATGGGAGCAGGCTCTTGCCAGCGTCTGATTGGCGAGGCCCAGCACATCCCGGTACATACGCCCCAGGAGCGTGGACGGCACAATGCCCAGGCCGGTTTCCGCGCTGACCAGGGCCACGGGCCGGGCGCGGTCCCCATTTTCAGTCAGGCCGTCGGCCAGGGCCGCCACCCGCTCCTGAACCGCCTCGGGCGTCAGACCCGCGGCCAACAGATTGGCAATCCAGAGACTCACGCAATCCAGCAGAACCACACCGGCTCCGCTGAAGGCGCTTCCGGCCGGAAAGCCGCCCAACGCGCCCAAAGGGTCCAGAGGCTCCTCCACGCATTGCCAGCCCGGGCCGCGCGCGGCCTGATGCCGGGCCACGCGGGCCGCCATTTCGGCATCCTCCACCCGGCAGGTAGCCAGAAAAAGACGCCGGGGAGACTGTGCCTCGGCCCAGCGCTGGGCCAGCCCGCTTTTGCCGCTGCGTGTGCCGCCCACAAAAAGAAGCAGGGGGGCGTTCACCGGCCCTGGCCGCCCACCTGGACCGGCGCCTGAACAGGCGCGGGCACGGTCAAGGGTTGTGCGGGCGCGGGAGCCGGGGCCGCCGGAAGCCGCGTACCGGCCTGCGGCTGCGTGCTCCGGGGCAACGTATTTTGAGGCGCTGCGGTTTGGGGTGTGGCATTCATGGCCGGGGCCGCCGGGACGGACGGAGCCGGTTGCGCGACAGGATTGTCCCGGTTGCCGGGGGCTCCGGCACCGGCCTGAGCGCAACGCCGGGCCAGATCCCGCAGCACGGCGGCGGCGCTTTGCACCGAAGCCAGGGCCTGCGGCCCTTCCCGCAAACGCCGGTCCACCCAATAAGCCACAAACAGCAGGGAGTCGTCGTCCAGGGCCTGTCCGCCCCCCTTGCGGATGGCCGCCACCAGAGCGCGTTGCGCCGCCGCGCGCTCTTCAAGAGCGCGCCGGTAGCGGGCGCTCAAACCGTCCACCCGCAGTTGCGTCGTAGCGATTTCGGGCTGGGAAGCCCTGTTTTCGCGCAACTGGTCCAGATCAAAGACCGCGGCCGTCATCTGGGAATTGATGTCCACCACGTTCTGGGAAATCTGTTCCAGGCCCTTGATCCGCTTGCCCAGATCCGGCACCGAGGCCACGCCCTCCAGCGCGCCTGCCAGCATCACGAAGCGGCCCGCCAGAGCCATGTGCATCTCCCGGTTCTGCTCCGGCGACAGGGCTTTGGCCGCCGCCTCACGGTCCAGAGCCGCCATGAAGCGGTCCACATAGAGCGCGTACAGGCTCTGGAGCATGGTAGGATGGAAGGCGTAGCGCAAAAGGCCCGCCCGGCCCCCTTCGGCCTGCCCGGCAAGCTTGACGCCGTAGCGCTGGTTGACGCTCTGCACGCTGACCGCCAGCGAACCGCCGCGCGGGCCGGGTTTGTAGCGGGAAACCAGGTAGGCGGCCAGATCCTCCACAAAGTCCGGACGGACCTTGCTGTCCGCCGTGACCTTGGGGGCCACAGGCTGCACAGCCTCCTGACCGGCCATGCCCGGCGCTCCGCCGCTTCCGGCGAGCCCGCTCTGCCCCGGCGGCAGGCTGGTGTCCACCGGCGCGGGCACCGTGCCCTGCACGTTCCGCCCGGCCAGGGTGCCCGGAGCGGTGCTCGGATTGGTCACCGCGCTCGGCGGGGGCGGCGGAGCGTCGCGCAGCAGATCGCCCACTCCGGCCAGGGGCGTGCCGCTGGTGGCATTGTCAATGACGCCGGCCGCCTGTTCCCGCCACTGATCGCGTGTGGAGGGGTCGCGGGTCAGCCAGAAGGCCGCGCCGCCCACGACCAGCACCGCCACCAGGGCCAGCAGCCCGGCTTTGCGCCCCGCGCCCTTGCCGGGCCGGGGTTTGGGGAGGTTCATGATGTCGGGAACCTCGGGCGTTTTCTTTTCCAATTTCATGCAGATCTCCTCATGGCCATTTCCAGGCAAAAGCCGCGCCCATGCCGTTTTTATCCGTCGGCTGCGGCGCGAACGCAGCCGCGCCTTCCAATGGCAGATAAAACGTACTCGAATTTTTATTTTATCCGCAATTTGGAAGCGCCAGACGCGGGTCGCCGTTTCCGGCAGCGCTTTTCCCCTGTTTTCATGATATCATTGCTTTTTTCGGGTGTGAATACTTTTTCTAGACATTGTCTTGAAGCTCCGGCCGCATGAAATATCCAATTTCAGATATTGCGGAAAACGCTTTCTCCCGCCCTCCTCCTGTCCGGTCCGGCACGGCAGCCGAGACTTTCGGCAAAAAACGGCGACGCCCCCGGGGCGGCCCGTCCGGCCGCGCCGGACAAGACTTTTCTTTTTACTCCCGGTCCCGCTTTGTATTGACGCACGGACGCCATATGGTTACTTGAGAGGCAATACCATCACGCATCCGCGCGGTGGCCGGGTGTTTTTTTTCGGGTGTCTCATTCATTTTTGCATACAGAGGGAGTTATGCCAAACTACGTCTATTTTCTTCTGGCTGTGGCCGCGCTGATTGTCGGCTACATCATCTACGGGGGCATTGTCACCAAAGTCTTCGGCGTGCAGCCGAGCCGCGCCACCCCGGCCCAGACCCATGCCGACGGCGTGGACTACGTGGAAATGCCGGTCTGGAAGGTCTGGCTGGTCCAGTTGCTGAACATCGCGGGCGTGGGCCCGGTGTTCGGCCCCATTCTGGGCGCGCTGTGGGGCCCCTCGGCCCTGCTCTGGATCGTGATCGGCACCATCTTCGCGGGCGCGGTGCATGACTACATGTCGGGCATGCTTTCCATCCGCTACGGCGGGGCCAACGTGCCCACCTTCGTGGGGTACAACCTGGGCAACGCCGCCAAACATATCATGCGCGTCTTCGCCGTGGTGCTGCTCATCCTGGTGGGCGTGGTCTTCGTGGCCGCTCCGGCCGCCCTGCTGGCCAAGCTGACCCCCTCCGCCCTGAACCTCACCTTCTGGGTCTGCGTGATCTTCGCCTATTACTTCCTGGCGACCATCATGCCCATCGACAAGATCATCGGCCGCTTCTACCCCATTTTCGGCGCCATCCTGATCTTCATGGCCGTGGGCATCACCGTGATGATGTTCGTCAGCGGCACGGAATTCTACAATTCCGCCCAGTGGGCCAACCAGAATCCCAAGGGCCTGCCCATCTTCCCGCTGGTGTTCATCACCATTGCCTGCGGCGCGCTGTCCGGCTTCCATGCCACCCAGTCTCCGCTGATGGCCCGCTGCATGGCCAATGAAAAGCTGGGCAAGCCCGTGTTTTACGGCAGCATGGTGGCCGAGGGCTTCATCGGCCTGGTCTGGGCCACCGTGGGCATGAGCTTCTACCACGGCCCCGACGCCCTGGCCGCCGCCTTGGCCGCCGGTGGTCCCGGCAACGTGGTGACGGAATCCTCCTTCGCCCTGATGGGCACCGTGGGCGGCATCCTGGCCATTCTGGGCGTGGTGGTGCTGCCCATCACCTCGGGCGACACGGCCTTCCGCGCCGCGCGCCTGACCATCGCCGAAACCTTCAACTATTCCCAGAAGGCCATTTCCCCGCGCCTGCTCATCGCCGTGCCCATGTTCGTGATCGGCATCATCCTGTCGCAGGTGGACTTCAACATCATCTGGCGCTACTTCGGCTGGGCCAACCAGTCCCTGGCGACCATCGTGCTCTGGGCCGGGGCGGCCTACCTTGTCCGTCGGGACCGCTGCCACTGGATCTGCACCATACCCGCCGTGTTCATGACCGCGGTCTGCGTCTCGTATATCTGTTTTGAGCCTTCCATGGGCTTCGGCATGGGCATCGACATTTCCAACATCATCGGCGTGGCCGCCGCCATCGTGGCTTTTGTGGCCTTTATGGTGCTGGGCCGCCGCGCTGTGGACGGCGCGCCTGAAAACGTCTAGAGCGGATCAACATTGAAATGCTCCAGGAGCTGTTTCTAAATTAAGATTTTCGTTCTCTGCCGCGAAGACGGGGCAAGCCTGACGCGGGCAGAGGGCGAAAGGACAATTTAGAAACAGCTCCCGGCGGTCCGGCCGCGTATTGCGCGCCTGTCCGGCGCGGGCTATAAAAGTTCCTCCGGACAGGACGCATTGATCAACTGATGACAAACTCCGCTTGCGCGGTAAGACACAAAAATCAAGGGAAATGCCCGGCGCTGCCGGACACCCTTCTGGCAACCAACGGCACGGCAAAGCCGTGACCCGCTCCTGATTTTTGGTCGCGTTGACGTTGTCAGCGCTCTCCGGGCAGGGCTGTGACGCCCTGCCCTTTCTTTCAACGCCGAAAACGACGCAATCACATCAACAACCCGAAACGGGAGAGCGTATGCCGACCCCCCCTAATATTCTGACCATTGCCGGTTCCGACTCCGGCGGCGGCGCGGGCATCCAGGCCGACCTGAAAACCATCATGGCTTTGGGCGGCTACGGCATGAGCGTCATCACCGCCCTGACGGCCCAGAACGGCCTGGGCGTCACGGGCATCCAGGCGCCGGAACCCGAATTCGTGGCTCTGGAACTTGAAACCGTACTGGCGGGCTTTCCCGTGGCCGCGGCCAAAACCGGCATGCTGTTTTCCGCGGGCATCATCCGCGCCATCAGTCCCATTCTGCGCCGCCGGGTCTTTCCTCTGGTGGTGGACCCCGTGTCCGTAAGCCAGAGCGGCAGCCGCCTGTTGCAGGAGGACGCGGTGACGGCCTTGAAAGAAGAAATCCTGCCCGGTTGCGATCTGCTCACGCCCAACCGGCCCGAGGCCGAAATGCTGACCGGCCTCAGCATCGCCGACGTGGAGGACGCCTTCGCGGCGGGCGAAAAGCTGCTCCGCATGGGAGCCGGGGGCGTGCTGATCAAGGGCGGGCACATGGACAGCTCCATTGTGGTCACGGATTGCCTCTGCCTGCCCGGTGAAGCGCCTAAAGCTCTGCCCCAGGCCAAAGTGGAGACCGCCAACAACCACGGCACGGGCTGCACGCTGTCAGCGGCCATCGCCACGGGCCTGGGCAGGGGCCTGCCCCTGCAGGTGGCCGTGACCAAGGCCCAGGAATTTCTCAATCTCGCTCTGCGCAAGAGCTACAGCCCCGGCAAGGGCTGCGGCCCGGTCAATCACGCGGCGGCCCTGAACGTCTAGAGCAGGTTGCCTTTGAAACGCTACACGTTTCAAAGGGTTTATTCCGGCAAAGCGGCAGCTCCGCCTTTTGGCCCGCAGTTTGCAATTCCCCTTGGCGGTTCGGGACAGGCGTCAAAAACAAGGCGGAGTTTGCATGCCGTTTCGCTTCAAAATGCAGAAAGTGCTCGACTACCGGGAGCAGCTGGAAGAAGAGGCCAAAGTGCGCCTGGCCACGGCGCAGCGCCGCTTCCAGGAGGCCCGGGACCGCCTGGACGCGCTCCAGGCCGAACTCCGGGGCGCCCGGGACCGCCTCTGCAACGAAGCTCTTATGGAAGCCGGTGAACGTTGGCTGCTGGAACAATACGTCAAGGGCCTGCGCGGCGACGTGGCCGCCGCTTCCCTCCAGGCGCGCATGCTGGCCCAGATGGTGGAGGAAGCCAGAAATCTGCTGGCGGCCCGAGCCATAGACAAAAAGCTGCTGGAAAAACTCAAGGAACGGCAGAAACACTATCATGCCCGCGAAGAACAGTTGAAGGAGCAACGCTTCAATGACGAAATCGCGACCCTCCGCTACAAGGCTCCGTCTTTCTAGGCTCTTTCGCTGGCTGGCGGTACTTTGCTTTATCAAACTTGCCATTCTGGGCATGCTCATGCTGGACGTGCCCCTACCCGCCTGGCTCGGCGGCGCGCCGGACGACACGGCGCGGCCAGCTATGCGGGAAATCACGCGGAAAACCACGCGGGAAGACGTCCCCGTCGCCTCGGTCAGCCCGGCGACCACGGCACCGCATGGCCCGGATTCCGGGGAAAACCCGCAGGAAAGCGCCCCGGCGGCCGCATCCTCCACACAAGACCTTCAGACGGCTCCCCTGCCCGGCGGCGATATGCCGCAGGGTTCCGCCGCCGCGCAACTGGCCGCCGCCGCGAAGCCGCGTCGGCACGCGCGGCAGGCGGGCACGGAATCCGCGCTTCCCGCACCGCTGGTGACGACCCAAGCCCACAGCGCCCCCGGCACGGACAGCGCCGCCTTCACGCCGCCCAGCCTGCCCGCTCCCGCGCCTCTCGGCGCTCCCGTGGCCGAGGCGGGCACTCCGGCTCCAGCCGAAAATCCCGCATCCCTGGTCGCCGCCCCGGTCAGGCAATCC
Source organism: Desulfovibrio sp. (assembly GCF_018379785.1). Classification (GTDB taxonomy): domain Bacteria; phylum Desulfobacterota; class Desulfovibrionia; order Desulfovibrionales; family Desulfovibrionaceae; genus Desulfovibrio. The sequence continues at coordinate 14,587 of NZ_JAGZUV010000019.1, read as the reverse complement.
GGCCACGACGACGGCCTTCTGGACATGCTGGGCCTGAAAAGCCTGCCCATTCCAGGGCTCGGCAGCGTTCAGGCCGCGCACGCCGCCGCGCTGGACATGCCCGTGCCCCAGGCCCCGGCCGCGTCGTCTCCCTTTGCCCCGGCGGAACAGACCGCGCCCGTGACCATGCCCGGCGCGCCGGACATTCCGGCCGATATTCCGCGCGGCCAGGGAACCGACGGCGCGCCCCTGCCTCCGCGCGGCGCCGGAGCGTCCTCGGCCCTGCCTTCGCTGCCGCAAAACGAACAGCCCGCCACCCTGCCGCCGCCCGCGCCCCGCGTGACGACCACCGCTCCCCCCGGCGATCCCAACGATAAGGCCCAGGATCTGGCCCGCCAGCAGCAGGACATCCTCATGCTCCGGCAGCAGATGGACCAGCGTCTGAAAGATTTGCAGGACGCCGAGCAGAAGATGAAGGACATGATCCGCGAAGCCAAAGGCCTGGAAGACAAAAAAATCCGCAATCTGATCCAGATGTACGCCAACATGAAGCCCCGGACGGCGGCCAAGGCGCTGGAAAGCATGGACGAGCGCGTGGCCATCCGGATTCTGTCGGGCATGGCTCCCAAGCAGTCCGGTGAAATCCTGACCTATACCAATCCGGTCAAGACCGCCAAGTTCACGGAACTGATCACCCGCATGAGGCTGCCGGACTGATGCGCCTGAAACTGTTGCTGGCCTATCTGGGCACCGGCTACAGCGGCTGGCAGATCCAGGAAAAGCCGTCGCCGCCGCCCACTATTCAGGGCGAGCTGGAAGCCGCCCTGCGCGTGCTGGCCGGCGCGCCGGTACGGGTGCACGGCTCGGGCCGCACCGACGCGGGCGTGCATGCCCACGGCCAGGTGGCCCATTGCGACGTGCCCGATGCCAGGGCCGGGCTGCGCTGGCAGCGCAGCCTCAATGCCCTGCTGCCGCCGGAAATCCGCGTTCTGGCGGCCGAGCCCGTGGCGGCGGATTTTCACGCCCGCAAGGACGCCCTGCGCAAAACCTATGTGTACCAGTTCTGGCAGGAGCGCGCTTTTGTGCCGCCGCAGCTGGCTCCCTTTGTCTGGAGCTGCGGCCCGCTGGATGTGGAAGCCATGCGCGCGGCCCTGCCCCATCTGCTGGGCGAGCACGATTTCGCCGGGCTGCAAAACGCGGGCACGGACATGGAAAGCACCACGCGTACCGTTTTTCAGGCCGCGCTGGACATTCCTCCGCCCTGTGAATTCTATCCTCCGCACGCGCCCCGGCTGCGCCTGACCGTCACGGCCAACGGCTTTCTCAAGCAGATGGTGCGCAATATGGCGGGGTTGCTGGCGGCCTGCGGCCAGGGCAAAATCCGGCCTGAAAACGTGCCTGGCCTGCTGGCGGCCCGCGACCGCCGGGCCCTGCCCTCGGTCACGGCCCCGGCCGGAGGGCTGGCGCTGGCCAGCGTGGAATATGCCTGAAACATAGGGTCAGCCCTCATAAAACCACCTGCCGCAAAGCTGCTTTTTCCGTGCTGACCCTAAAAAGCCGTCGATTACCGACGGCTTTTTAACATTGGCGCCCTGCCGCGCACTGAGGATTTTTATCCTCCGCCCGCGTCGGGATAAGGACAAAAAGAGCTTTATTTCAGGTTCTTAAATCATGTCGCTGTTGGGCTGCTGCTCCCGCTCCCTGAATTTCTGCTGGAGCATGAGCGGCAGGGAATCCGGGTCCGCCGGATCGTATTCAAACATCACGGCCGTGCCGAAGCAGGAGAAATATTTGCTGCCGTCAGGATGGAAGGCCACATTTTCATTATAGCCCACAATGGCCTGGGCCCCCTTGTTCATGGCCCGGCACGCCATGCCGAAAAAGGCCTCTTCCGAGTCATAGCCCCGGCAGCAGACCAAGCCCAGCACCTTGGCAATGCGGCGGCCCTCCACCTGATGGGTGGTCACCACGGGGAAACGTCCGGCCAGAAAGACATCGCGCACGCGGGCGGTGGCATCGGACGTCCGCGTCTGTTTCTCAGCCTTGCGGGCTTTTTTGTCATTGCCTCCCAGCAAAAAAAACATGCTGACCTCCGAACTTGACGAAATCGGCGCACGCGGCGCACTTGAATTGCCGGACCTGGCCGGACACGCAAAGCTTTTCCCTTCTCCTTTTTGCAAACAGCTTGCCAAGCATGTTTTTATCTTATTTATTCATAGGTTAGATATAAAAATCCCGGCAACTGTCAGCGTGTTGACAGTTGCCGGGATGAAATGGTCCGCTTTCCGGAAAAGGAGAGCCGGAGCGGTGCAAAAATATTTTGCGCTACGACTGATTGACCGCCCGCGCAAAGGCGTTATACGCCTCACGGCTGCGACCGGCGATACTATTCAGATCATGTCGCAACGGGCTGTAAAAGCCTTCCGCGAGACCGCGCGCGAGTCCCTGGGGAAAGAGCGCGGCTTCCTTGAGAAAGGCCCGGTAAATCCGTTCCAGTTCCGGCGAAGCCGGGAAAGGCGGCCGCCCGGCAAGTGCAATGGCGGATTCCAGCTCCTGACGCAGTTGCTCCAGGGCTTCCTTATCCGGCTTTTCCGGGCCGAGCAATCCGGCAGCCTTGCGGAAAAGGGAAAAAATCTTTTCAGCCGCCACAATCTGCCGCTGAAGCGGATGATCGCGCAGCAGCACGTCCTCGGCCTGTGCGGCCCGGGCCTCCACAACCTCCAGATAACTGTCGCGGGCGGCCATAAAAGTAGCGTGTGCCGCGCCCAGGCTTGCCGCCAGCTTTTTTCCCCGGGCTCCGTCATCCCGGATGCTGTCGTCGCGCACGTATTTTTCCAGGGCCTTGTAATCCGCCAGCATGGCGTCCAGGGCCTTGTCCATGTCCGTGACCCATTGGGCCAGACGCGCTTCCACTTCAGCCGGAAAGAGCCCCTTGGCGGGCGCGAGGCCTTTGGCCGCTTCGCCGCGCGCGCCGCGTACGGCGGGCCGGGGCGCGAGCCGCCAGTCTTCCAGATAGGCGCGCACATTGGTCAGCAACGCGTCGGGCTGGCCGTACCAGCCGCCGGTCAGCACCCCGGCGGCGGTATTGTAAAAGGCCACCATCCTGTCGGCCTGCTTCTTTTCCTCAGGCGTGGCCGGAGGCCGGGATACGGGCGCGGGGACAACGGAGGAAGCGGAAGCGGCAGTCCCCGGCGACGACGGCACGGCGTCAGGTGAGGCGGGCGCGCTTTGTCCGGCGGCCGTGCCGCTTTTCTGGTCGTCGTCAGAACCGCAGGCCGCCAGAGCAAAGGTCAGGCACAGGCAGCAGAACAAAAAAAGTGTTTTTTTCATGGGAATAAACCAAGTTGTGCCTCTCCGCCGGGTCGTTCCGGCGGCGAGGCGGGAATGCGTACAGAACAAGCAAGGCATATAGGTATGCTCGCAATTTTCTCGGGATCATCAACAAAAAAACGCGGTTTCCGCTGACTCAGGGCGGCTGCGCCGCCGCAACGCCCTACGGGTTTTGCGCGTCCGGAGCAGATGACCTTTGAAACGCCACACGTTTCAACGTTGAAATGCTCTCATTTTTCAGATCAGACTCTGGCCCTGATCCAGTCATTGAGCCCGGTGAGATCCTCGCCCCAAGGGAAGGGGCCGCCCTTGAGCTCCTGCCCGACCCCGTAGAACAAGGTGCCCACCTGTTCCGCCGCGTCGCGGTCCGTCACGGCGTCGCCCACCATCAGGGCGTTTTCGGGCTCCACCCCGGCGCTGCGCACGATTTCGGCCAGCAATTGGGCCTTGGCGGGCGGCGAACCGTGAATACCGGTAAAATAGCCTTCCAGCCGCCGCTCATGCAGCACAAGGCGCAGCTCCTCTTCCGGCGCGCCGGAGCAGACATAGAGCGGCAGTCTGCCGTGCCAGCTTTCCAGCACGTCCCGCACGCCGGGAATCAGCGGGCAGCGGCGCACTTCGTCCAGGGCATACTCCGCGAAGCGGCGACCCCACTGGACGGATTCCTCCTCACTGATCTCGCGGCCCAGCACTTCGCGGAAGAACCACTCGAACTTCTTGTAACGGCTGACCCCGCCGTGCACCGTATGGTACATGACGAAGCGGTCCCGCGCTTCCGGGCCGAAAGGCTCGGCCAGCCGGGCAAAGGCCCGCGTCTTGACCGGCACGCTGTCCAATATCACTCCGTCGCAGTCAAAAACCAGACATTGCAAAGGCATACGCTTTCCTTGAAAAATAAAAATGCGTTATCTCGGTTCAGCCGGGATTGAATGGCGGAACGGATCAAAGGCACAGTATCAACAACATGGAGCGTGCTGTCACGGAATGGATTTTCGAGTTATCTCAAGGGAAACGAACCCGCTTTGAAGGAGTGTACTCCAATGGTACTCGACTGGAAAAACGGGTGAAGTTTGACGCGGAGATAACCGAAAAGACAGCCGTGGCGGCACTCTCTAGCCCCGGCGGCCGATAACCTTGGCCGGCACCCCGGCCACAATGGAAAAGGGAGCCACATTGCGCGTCACCACCGCGCCCGCGCCCACCACGGCCCCGCGCCCAATGCGCACGTCGGGCGTGATCACGCAGTTGGCCCCGATCCAGACGTCGTCTTCAATAATCACCTGGCCCGGCTGGTGGCCCTGGCGCATGATGGGCAGATCCTGGCGCCGGAAACGGTGGTTGGCCGCGCGGATCACCGTACCAGGCCCGATGGCCGTCTGCGCGCCGATCTCGATGCTGCCGTTGTCGGCCCCCAAATGCGCGCAGGGCGACACGGCCACATTCTCGCCCAGCGTCAGGCTGCCGCCCCCGGCGGTCACGAAACAGCCCCGGCCCAAGCGCACGCCCCGTCCCAGGCGCATGTTGCGGCACCCGGCCAGGGTCAGCCCCGTGCCGAAACGCACCGAACCGCAGGCCGCGAACAGCCAGCGCCAGGCCAGCAGGCGCAGGGCCAGCCCCAGAGGCGTGGGCACCCAGGCAAAGAGCGCGATCCAGAACTCTTCCAGGGCGGCCCCCAGACGGGATTGAACGGACGGCCTGCCGACGTGACCCGGGCCGCTTGGACCGCCCGTGCTGCCCGGGCCGCACGCACCACAAGAACCGCAAGAACCGGAAGCCCCGGAGGAATCGGAAGAACCCGGCGCGCCCGGAGGCGTGACGGGCGAAGCGGGCCGCGCCATTTACTTGCTGTACTCCCGCATCAGGTCGTCGCCTTCCATGAGCCGGGCCACGCGCGCCAGATCCTCGGGCGTGTCCACGCTCCAGGTGCGGCAGTCCGTGGGCACCATGCGCACTTTTTCGCCGTATTCCAGAATGCGCATCATATCCACGGATTCGTAGATTTCCAGCGGGCTTTCCTCCATTTCATTAAAGCGGAGCAGATAATCGCGCCGGAAGGGAATAATGCAGACCTGCTTGCGCATGGGCACCTTGTCCGAGCCCTTTTTGCGGGAGGGGATCGGCTCGCGCGAGAAATACAGGGCGTCGTTGAAGCGGTCCACCACCACCTTGACCTCGTTGGGATCCTCGAATTCTTCCAGAGTGTCCATCTCGGCCATGAGGTTGACCACATTGATGGACGGGTCGTCCAGCATGGGCCGCACGGCGGCGTCGATCATTTCGGGCCGGACCATGGGTTCGTCGCCCTGGACCATGACCACGATGTCGGCCTTCTTGCCCGTGGCCTCTTCGATCTTGAGCAGGGCCTCGGCGGTGCGCGTGGAGCAGCGCACGTGGTGGTCGCCGGTCATCACGCATTTGAGGCCCGCATTCTTGCAGTAATCCTCAATGATGGTGTCGCAGGTGGCCACATAGGTATCGGACAGAACCTTGCTCATGGCCGTGCGGAAGGTCACATGGCCCACCATGGGCACGTTGTGGATCAGGGCCAGCGGCTTGCCGGGATAGCGGCTGGAGCCCATGCGCGCCGGGATGATGGCGATGATGTTCATTGTATCCTTCTCCTTGAAAAGATGGCGATAACGCATTCCGGCTTTGAGAGACTGGAATGCTTTGCTGTGCGCGCGGCGTCAGGCGCAGCCTCAGTCATCCGTGGGGACCAGATAGCCCCCTTCGGCCTGCAATTCCGTATGCAGCTCCCTGTGCTCCTCTTCCATGACCCGCAATATGCCCTGCCCCAGGTCCACGGTGAGCGGCGGCACCAGCTTGCGGCCCACCTTGGGCATGAAGGCGTAGGGCGTGACCTGGTAATGGCCGCTGTTGGGATCGTTCTGATAGTTGATGGCCAGCTCCTTGCCGAGCATTTCGCCGATCATCTTGAACAGATCCCCCACCCGCATGGGCTGGTTGCCTGAAATGATGATGTTCTGGTTCTCGAATTCCGGGGCCAGCACCGCCAGGGTGGCCGTGGAGGCGTCGTCCACGTGCACGTATTCGCGCAGGGCCGTGGGCGCGCCGTAATAGGTGATGGCACCCGTGGTCAGGGCTTCGTGGACAAAGCGATGAATGGCGTTGCGCTTGTCCGCGCGCGGGCCGTAGAGCGAGCCGTAGCGCAATATGGTGTACGGCAGCTTGTGCATGGCCTGATAGTTTTCGATATAAATCTCGCAGGCCTGCTTGCTGCAACGGTAAAAGCCGCCGGACTTGCCGTAGACATAGAGGGACGAGGCAAAAACGTAGCGTTTGACCGCTTCCTTGCGGCAGGCCTCCAGGATCATCACGTTGCCCAGCACGTTGATGCGCGCCGTGTCCACCGGGCGGTTATTGGCCTCGCCGATGTCCGCGATGCCCGCGTAGTTGAAGACCATGTCCGCGCCTTCCACGCCCCGGCGCACGGTCTCCTCGTCCAGAATATTGCCCGTCAGCATGGTCTGGTCCGGGCGCAGCCAGGGCGAGGGATGCAGGTCCACAATGGTCACCGCGTGCCCGGCCTCGGAAAGTTTGTCGCAGATATGCGAGCCCAGAAAGCCGGAGCCGCCGAAAACAGTGATTTTCACAGCTGGTTCTCCACGCCGGGGCGCTCGGCCCCGTGCCATAAGAATACCGAATCAATGCCGTAGGCGATGAAGCGGCTGCCCGCCGCCACCTGCCGGGCCAGTTCCGCCGGATCGGGCTGCACGATGTGCAGACCCATGCGCGCCTTGTGCTTGCGGCAGGCAGCCTGAATGCGCGCCATGGCCGCCTGGAAGTCCGGATGGTCGAATTGCGCGGTCAGGCCCATGCTGCCCGAAAGGTCGTAGGGGCCCACCATGATGGCGTCCAGACGGGGATGGGTCAGGATGGCGTCCAGATTGTCCACGGCCCGGATGTGCTCGATCTGGGCCACCAGAAAGAGTTCGGGCGCGCGTTCTTGCCGGTAGTTCTCAAAATCCTTGCCGAAGACGTTGGCCCGGCAATAGCCCACGCCCCGGTATTCCGCCGCTGTTTCGCCCGCCGCGCGCCAACTGTCCTGGCCGGGATACACGGACCAGTCAATGGCCCGGTCGAGCTGTTCGCGGCTTTCGATCATGGGAAAGATCAGGCCCTGGGCTCCGGCTTCCAGCGCGGACTTGATCTGGCTTTTAGCAGCTTCGGGCAGACGGGCGAAGGGCGCGGCCCCGCCGCACTCAATGGCCCGGAAGATGTCCGGCAGGCCGGTGCGGCCGAAGGAGCCGTGCTCCATGTCCACAGCCACCCAATCATACCCGGCGCGGGCCATGAGCTCGGCCACGTCCGTGGAGGGCAGTTGCAGCCAGGTGCCCACGGTGGGCTTGTCGCGGGCCAGCAGGGCGCGGATGTCATGTACGGTCATATGAAAACGGCTTGCCGCCGGGGGTTGAGGTTGCGGAACGATGCAGCATAGCGCTTGGCCGTCCGGGGCGCAATATCTCCGCCGGAGGCAGAGAATCAAATGAACAGGATGAGTATTTCTTGCGTCCGGAGTGAAAAGGAAAAACACTCTCGCGTCAGCCTTCCTGTACCGTTGCGGTTAGTTACAAAATCCGCCTTTTCCGCACGGGCGGCGTTATCGGCGCGTTTTTGCTGCTCACATACTTGAGTAGCGCACCTCGCAGTGAAAAAGATCGCGCGGCACAGACGGGAAGGCCGTAGCCAGGTCGTGAAGGCCCAGAGGCGCAGCCCGCAGAAATGACACCCCCGAAGCGGTCGCCACAGTTCGCCCCACAGTCGGGACCAAAGGTTCTCTTCTCCCGGCAAGAAGAACGCCCCCACTTTTCGCAAGTGGGGGCGTTCTCTGAGTCTAGGGGAATATTTTATAAGTAGGCCCCTATTCTTTCCATTTTGAAAGACGCTGTAATATAAAAGTCATCCGCTGGTATTTTAGTATTTCTTCGTCTGTAGCATCCTTCAAAAATCTAATAAATTCTTTCGATGACTCTTCTATTATTTCTTGTAGAGGGCCATCGTCAATTTGCACTACTAGAGAAACAGGCAAACCTAACCCCTTAGATATAGCGAAAATCCGAGAATAAGAAGGATTTTCGCGGCCATGTTCAATGCTAGATATTGTATTTGCCGGTACACCGGATAATCGCGACAGTTCAGCAAGCGTCAAATCGGCCTGCTTCCGAAAATACTTTATACGCTCTCCAATGCGTAACAACTCTTCTGGTTCTTTATAACTATTTTTAACCATCGAACTTACGCTGGCATATTAGGGTTACTCTTTCTCTTTCCATGAATTGATTCTTTGGAAGATAAAAACAAGTTGATTCAGTTTTTGACGTTCTGCATCTGTCAATTCATTGATCAAGATTAATAGCTCTTTCGCGGATTCAAGATATATATCCCGCATCATCATGTCCTCGTGTTGAACGAGAGCTGTGATAGGCAGACCTAATCCAGCGGACAAACCACATAACGTATCGTATCGAGGGTTTCCGTTTCCCCGTTCAATCTCAGCAAGTGTAGTCGGTGCCACATCAGCCAGCTCGGCGAGTTGGGCGATAGTAAGCCCCGCACGCTCTCTGTACATCCGTAGTCGCTTTCCAAGCAGAATACACCGGCTTATGTACTTTTCTGACTGATTCATCTTATGTTTATAGCACAAAAAATCGTCAATAGAATCAGATTATTACATAAAAATATGAATGATATAATAGTATATAAATTTTAATTTAATAGTACTTATTACTATTACATAAAATAGTAAAATTTAATAATTTTAAATAGATATTTATCTAAGTAGAAAATATAGCTCAAAAAATTTCAATAAACAATATAAAAATATATCTATAAACTGGTTATAAAGCCTTCGGATATACCTAGTTGCACCATTTAAGAAGCCTCTTTTTCATCGCCAATAACAACATAACCAATTGAAATAAAATAATATTTAAAAAAGATCGAGCATGTCTAAAAGGTTACACGAAGGGCCTCCGGATTCTTCGTACCCGCCTCCCATACGCTGACTGTCGCAGTACCAGCATTGTAGATGGTAAGAACGCTCTGGCTTACTTACAAACTTCTACGCAACTCTTTGACTTGTTCGCTCGTATATTGGGGGACTTGAAGGGCTTGATAGATAGCTTCATATGTCTGCAAACGACGCTTGTTCATGATTCCTGCCGAATGCAGATCGTTCGCAGTTTCATAGACTTCCTCTAAAATACGACTACGTTCAGGCATGATGTACCTCCTGCATTTTTCTCTCGATGATGGCGGTATCTAAATCTGAATCTGCATACTCTAGCAAATCCTGAGCAAGCATTTGCAGATACGAACGTTCCGCCAGGGTAAGATTTTCTTTTTCATTTTTTTCAAAACCAAAAATGAATACCCATCTGTTTGTTCTGTTGGTGGCGATCAATGTTCGCGCACTTCCACGTTTCCCTTTTCCCGGTAGGGCCAGGCGCTTTTTAAAAAGCCCCATGCCCAAGACTCAACGGCGGCTCCCCTTGCTCCCCTATCCGGCCGGCGTTTTTTCATGATCGCCGCCGCGCGGCCCCGCCAAAGCCCGCCCTTCTTTCCCTTTGCCCGCAAAGCGGCTATGCTGGCCGGGAACACGTTTATCCGCGCAGTTGGCGCAATTGGCGCCATCGGCCCCAGGAGAAGCCCATGTCTTTCAAACGCAATGTCTATCTGAAAACCCTGCCCCTGCCCGAGGCAGTGGCCAAAGTGCTGGACGCCCTGGCCCGATCCACAGCGCGGGGCGACGCCCGCGCGCCCGCGCCGGGCAAAACGCTCTGCCCGGCCCAGGAGGCCGTGGGCCGGGTGCTGTACGAGGCCGTGCACGCCCGCTACTCCTCGCCCACCTGCCATGCGGCGGCCATGGACGGCTACGCCGTGCGCGCGGCCGACACCTTTGCGGCGCGCGAGGGCGAGCCCGTGTTGCTGCGTGAGGGCGAAAGCTGTTTCGCGGTCAATACCGGCCATCCCTTGCCCGCGGACTGCGACGCCGTGATCATGATCGAGCACGTTGCCGTGGACGGCAAGGGCGGCGTGAGCATCGAGGCCCCGGCTTTCCCCTGGCAGCATGTGCGCCGCATCGGCGAGGACATTGTGGCTACGGAACTGCTCTTTCCGCGCAACCACCTGATCCGGCCCTGCGACGTGGGGGCCCTGCTCTCCGGCGGCATCTGGGAGGTGCCGGTATGGGAGCGGGTGCTGGTGCGCATCATCCCCACCGGCGACGAGGTGCTGGATTTCGAACAACGGCCCGATCCGGGCCGGGGGCAGGTGGTGGAATCCAACTCCCAGGTGCTGGCGGCCCTGGCCCGCGAGCTGGGCTGCCGGGTGGAGCGCGTCAAACCCGTGCCGGACCAGCCGGAGCAATTGCGCGCGGCCCTGCGGGACAGCCTGGACGCGGGCGCGCACGTGGTCATCTTCTGCGCCGGTTCCTCGGCGGGCAGCAAGGACTACACCCGCTCCATCCTGGAAAGCGAAGGGGAAATTCTGGTCCACGGCATCGCGGCCATGCCCGGCAAGCCCTCGCTGGCGGCCATCTGCCGGGGGCGGCCCGTGTTCGGCGCACCGGGCTATCCGGTGAGCAGCCTGATCTGTTTCGAGGAACTGATCACCCCGGCCATCTGCCTGCTGGCCCACCGGCCCCTGCCCGCCCGGCCTGAAATCGAGGTGGAGCTGACCCGCAGCCTGCCCTCCCGTCTCGGGCTGGAAGAATTCGTGCATCTGTCCGTGGGCCGGGTGGGGGAAAAGGCCGTGGGCATCCCGCTCAACCGGGGCGCGGGCAACATCAGCACCGTGACGCGCGCCCAGGCGGTCATGCGCATCCCGGCCGAGGCCGAGGGCGCGGCCGAAGGCAGCCTGGTGCGGGCTCGGCTTTCCGTGCCGCCCGCCCGGCTCCATGACAATCTGATCTGCGTGGGCAGCCACGACAACGTGCTGGACCTCCTGGCCGACGAACTCATGGGCCTGCCGCACGCCTTCCGCCTGATTTCCGCGCACGTGGGCAGCATGGGCGGCATCACGGCCCTGAAAAAGAATGTCTGCCATATGGCGGGCATGCATCTGCTGGAAGAAGATACCGGCGACTTCAATTTCGCCTTTCTGCGCAAGTATTATCCCGAAGGCAGAATCATCCTGCTCAATCTGGCCATCCGCCGGCAGGGCCTGATCGTCCCGGCGGGCAATCCCAAGGGCATCCAGGGCGTGGAGGATCTCAAGGGCCGGGGCCTGCGCTACATCAACCGCCAGCGCGGCGCGGGCACGCGCATTCTCTTTGACTGGCATCTGCGGCGCGCGGGCCTCAAGCCGCCGGACGTGGACGGCTACGCCAAGGAGGAAAGCACCCATATGGCCGTGGCCGTCAACGTGCTGACCGGCGCGGCGGACTGCGGCATGGGCATTTTCGCGGCTGCGCGGGCTCTGGGCCTGGATTTCGTGCCCCTGGCGCGCGAGCGCTATGACCTGGCGGTTCCCGAACGTTTCTGGGAAGATCCGCGCATTCTGGCCGTGCGCGACATGCTGCTGACCGATGCCTTCAAGGCCCGCCTGGAAAATCTGGGCGGCTATGAAACCCGGCTCACCGGCCGGATCATGCGGCCCGGCGTCCGGCTGGGGGAATAGAACGCTATGTGCCCGGGCGGTGAGCAGTGTTCAGGCGGCCCGCATCGCCCCCAGGTTCCACGGTTCCACGGCAAAACAGCATTGGCTTGCCGCGACGCCGTAAAGGGCATAGTACCGTGGAGGGCTTAAGCCTTCCACGGTACTCATCGCCGGGCGCGAGCCCGGTGCGGCGGCAAGGCCGCCGCGAACAAGCCGAAAACGTTGTTTCAGCGTGGCGATCTTACCACTTAAAACAAGGTGTTCAGTGGTATGGCAATACGTTCTGGCCCGCACCAGATATCAGGAGGACATGCAATGAAAATCGGCATTATCCGTTGCCAGCAGACAGAGGATTACTGTCCCGGAACCACGGACTTCGTCACGGCCGCCAAAGGCAAGGGCTCGTTTGAAGCTCTGGGGGCCTGCGAAGTGGTGGGCTTCATTTCCTGCGGGGGCTGTCCCGGCAAGCGCGCCGTGCTGCGCGCCCAGATGCTCCGCGACCGGGGCGCCGAGGCCATTGCCCTGGCCTCCTGTATCACCAAGGGCAATCCCATCGGCTTCCCCTGCCCCAACCGGGACATGATGCTGGCGGCCATTCGCCGCAAGCTGGGCGACGATTTTCCGGTGCTGGAATACACCCATTAGAGTATTTCAACTTTGAAAAAGTTGAAATACGAGGCGGCGAGCAGACCGAGCCGCCCGCCGCGAAGCAGCGTGGATTCAGCCGAAGCGACCGAAGGCCGCCCAGCGGGCTGTCCCCATCGGCGGCAGCGGAGCCATACGGGAACCGACAGCAACGGTAAGCCGCGTTTTAGCGTTGCTGTCGGCATCTGTGGCAGTGCTGTCCTTATCTGTACGCCGCTTGCGGCTACAGCTAAAGCGACGCCCGAAAACTCGCCAACGGCTGCCGCTTGCGCAGCGCGCGGGCGGCGTAGCGTTTGAACTGTGCAACATTCCAAACGCAAAATACTGTGGATGAAAACAGGAGCGGCGGCCGGATCGCATGTCCGGACGCCGCTCCCTCTTTTTTATCCGTCCGGGAAACCCGTTCAAGCCTTTTGCCAGGAAAATACCAGGGGGTCTCTCCGCTCCGACGGCGGCAGCTTTCCTTTGCTGTAGCCCAGACTCATGGGACAGACCAGGGAGTAGGACCCCGGCACGTTGTGGGCCCGCTTGAATTCGGGCGTATCCAGAACATGCTCGCCGAAGCCCAGCCAGCAGGAGCCGATGCCCATGCTGTGCGCGGCCAGCATAATATTGGCCGCGCACAGGGTGCAGTCGTAGACATACCAGTGGGAGGCCGTATCGCCGTAAATAAGCAACAAGGTATCGGCGTGGTTGAACACGCTGTAGGAAGGTTTGTCCAGCCACTCCCTGTATTGCTCAAAATAGGGGTAGGCGTCGAGATTTTCCAAAAGCCAGGCCCTGGCCGTCTCGGAAAGGAAACGGATTTCCTCCCTGTCCTGAATGACCGCGAATCCCCATGGCTGCTCGTTGGAGCCTGTGGCCGCCTTGACGCCCAGCGTCAGAAGTTCGCGCAGGGTCTCCTCCTCGATGTGCCTGTCCGTATATGTGCGTATGCTGCGGCGTGTTCTGATGCATTCCAGAATGTTCATATTGTTTCTCCTTGCGAATAAAAATGACACGCGCCAAGCATACCTCCACTCCGCACCAAAGACAAAGGGGCGCGCCGCACAGCGGCGCGCCCCGATTGATGGAAAACGTGTTGGCGAAAAAATGCCGCTCCGCGCCTTACTTGGACACGGCCAGGATGACGTGCATGGCCTTGACGATGGCCGTGACTTTTTTGCCCGGAGCCAGCTGGAGCTTGTCCACGCTGCCCATGGTCACGATGGAAGTGATGCCCGCGCCGCCGGGCAGGTCCACCAGCACTTCGGCATTGACCGCGCCGGGGGTGACCTTGGCCACCGTGCCGTTGAACTGGTTGCGGGTGGAGAGCAGATAGTCCTCGGCGTCGTTCATCAGCAGGACAAAGCTGGCCTTGATCAGGGCCATGGCTTCCACGCCGGGCTTGAGGCCCAGTTTTTTGGTGCTGGCCTGGGTGATGGAGGCCACAATGGTCTGGCCGCCCTCGACGCTCAGCTCCACTTCATCATTGACCGCACCGGAACGGACCGCAACAACTTTGCCGTGAAAAACATTTCTTGCGCTGGTTTTCATACTTTTTCTCCTTGCCGCGGCGCGAGGTCCGCAACTATGGCGACGGTTTTCCGCCGCCGCAATGTCATTATTGAATACCTGATCATATAAACGCATTCAGGGTAGCGGTCCAGCCTGTCACGCTTTCCGGCGTTCATCCTGCCTTGCCGCGGAGTCATTCCACCCCCCGTGCGCCGCTAACTCCCTGAGCCTATTTAAAATCACGATTTTAACAAAAAGCGTGATCATTCTCACGCTTTTGCCTCCGCCGATTAAGGGCCGGCGACCCCCAACTATTTTTTATAACAAACACTCCGGGCACACAAAAAGGCGGAGGGGGAGCTCCGCCTTTTGGCATCCGGATGGAGGCCGGATGTTGCATCCCGGCGTGATTGGGGCAGGCCGGGGCGTTTGAAAAACCACGCTCAGTCTTGTCTTCAGCCGACGCGTCGGATTTTGTTTTCCAGCGAGGCGGAAAAATCCCAACCTCCCCCGGACC
>NZ_JAGZUV010000102.1:0-7749 GCF_018379785.1 Desulfovibrio sp. | reverse complement strand
AACGACTCCGGAAGTGCGTCGAGAGATACAAAATAGTCAAGAAAGTCTGATGACTCTTGCCCAACGCTATGGCGTAAACATCAAAACCATTGCGAAATGGCGGAAAAGGGATTTTGTCCATGATGCCCCCATGGGACCAAAATTCGTTCACTCAAAAAGTCTGACTGAGATCGAGGAGGCTGTTGTTGTGGCTTTCAGGGTATTTACACAACTGCCTCTGGATGATTGTCTGTATGCATTGCAGACAGAAATACCTCATTTAAGCCGTTCTTCATTACATCGTTGTTTGCAAAGACATGGCCTGTCGCAACTACCTAAGGAAAAACAGCTCACTGAGAAGAAAAAATTCAAACCCTATCCCATTGGATACTTCCATGTTGATATAGCGGAAGTACAAACAGAGGAAGGCAAGCTCTATTTGTTCGTGGGCATTGATAGAACCTCAAAGTTTGCTTATGCGGAATTACAGACGGAAGCGACAAGAGCCGCGGCAAAGGGATTCCTCGAACACTTGATCGAGTCAGTCCCTTATAAAATTCATACCATTTTAACAGATAACGGCATTCAGTTCGTGAATCGCAAAAAAGATACGATGGCCTTTATGACGCCGTTTGACCGTATCTGTATTCAGCATGACATTGAGCACCGGCTGACCAAGGTAAACCATCCCTGGACAAACGGGCAAGTCGAACGAATGAACCGGACACTTAAAGAGGCCACTGTCGGCCGCTATCACTATTCCTGCCATGAGTTCCTGCCATGAGGAGTTGAAGAAGCATTTGCATGCCTTCCTTATGGCGTATAACTTTGCGGGAAGATTGAAAACACTTAAAGGGAAATCTCCCTATGAGTTTGTGAGAGCAGTATGGGCAATCGAGCCAGAAAGATTCCATATTGATCCAAGCCACTTCACTGTGGGACTAAACACCTAGACGATTTTCTTCAGCCGTGGGCACAACGCGGGAAGCGTCAAAATTGAGTGCAGAGCCTCCGCGTAATCCCTCGTCCGCAAATTTTCTCACTCCTCCAGCGCCGTCAGTAAGAGCGCCGTAATAACATGCTCCTGAGTTGGGGGAAGCTGTACTCCCTCCCGTTATATTGCGGATCGCATCTTCCTGAATCATGCCCAGCTCACCGCTTGGATGGAGCGGAGTATGAGAATGGTTTGAGGACGCACCCCGTGCCCTCGAGACCCCCCCCAAAAAAAAATCAGGCACCTGATCTCTGAAAGCGCAAACAGTTCCGGGAGCGCGCGTCACTGGCGGAGTTTTGCCCGTCGTAAAGCGAAAATTGTAGTCCGCTCCAAAAAAGAGAGGCGGCCGCCAGGGGCAACCGGCGGCCGCAGAAAGGGAGGATGTTCCGATGGTTAGAGAATTTTGTTCAAAGGAGGAGGTTTTCGGGGGGGCTCCGCGCCGCCCCTGATGGGGGCTGGGGACGGCGCGGAAATCTGTTTTATTTTTGCCTATATATTGACCGCCCGTCGGCGGATAAACAAGTTGATTATGAAGCGGGTTGAAAATCCTGTTCCTGGAGCGGGGGGTTGCCCCAGCGGGTTCGCTTATCTCTTGTTTCTGTCATTTTTGGCGCTTGGCATTTCGTGCGCCGTTGTCTTTATTTAAAGCAAGGCCCGTGCCAAAGTCCAATAAAACAGCTAATACTTTATAATTCAATAGAATTTTATTTCTTCGCGGCGGAGAAGACCGGAATGAGGTGTATGTTTTTTATACAGGTATGCTCCAGACCTGTATAAAATTTACATAGTTGGCTATATTTCGCGCAGATGCGGCTGGCGTGTAAAGCCTGTGCCTGCGCGGCGGAAAGCAGACATTGTGAGTGGGACTTTCAGGGCTGCATGAACCAGTGAGTGTTTGAAAAATGTGGAGGGCGGGACTCCTCCTCTGGAGGATGCGGTTGTCCGCATCAAGTCGGTCAGGGAGCGACACCTGGTGGATTTTTCAATGTGATTATCATCCGCTTCTCCGGCACGGGGGGAGGGCGGAATGCGGGATTCTCCTGTGTGCGCGCCTTGCTGCCAGGATCGGCGCACTGAACTTCCGGGATGGGCGGCGGGGAACAGCCGAAGTCGGCTGGGCGGAGCGTTTTCGGACGATCTCTTGACAGAGGAAGAGGTGCTGTCTGTATATGAAATATATTTCAAAATGAAACCGCGTTGCCGCATGGAATAAAGAATGAGACCACGGAAAATCCGAATTATTGACGCCGTTCCCGGATGGCAGCGTTATCTGCCCGAAGGTCGCCCGAACGCGGCGGAAATAGTGGTGGGCCTTGATATGTTTGAGGCCATGCGTCTGGTGGACGCCGAGGGGCTGCCGCAGGATGTGGCGGCGCGCAGTATGGGGATTTCCACGCCGACCCTCTGTCGTCTGCTGGGCGAGGCCCGGCGGCGCATTGCCACGGCTCTGCGTGACGGCTGGGCTTTGCGCTGTGACGGCGGCAACGTGATGGTGCGCCCCTGCGGACAACCCTGGGCTGGCGGGCCTCAAGGTCATAGATGCCATGGGCGCAGCCAGGACGGACCGGAGTCAGCCGCGGTGACGGGCCTGGATGCGGCTCTTGCCGTGGAACACGGCCACACGCAGGCCCCCTGAGCGACGGAGATGCAAACTACGGACGACCGGGACGGCGCCGATTCCTGTGGACGACCAAAGCATACGGGACGGCGGCCCGGCCACGGTCGTGGCCGGGGGCACGGCGCGGGACGTGCGGAAACCGGTTCGGGGCAAGGAATGCGAAACCGCCGTGATGTCAGGGAGAACATACAATGATGGGCAAAATGGGTTTAGGGCTGTTGGGTCTTGTGAGCAAGAGCCTACTGAGCGGCGGGGGCCGTGGCGGCCAGGGCGGCAAAAGACGCGGCCGCAACCAGAAGGCAGCTCCCCTGGAAGAGGCTTTTGCCGCTTTGCTGGACAAAGGCCGGGCTGCACCGGAGCACGGCTTGAAGTCGCCTCTTGACCGGAATTTGCTCCGCCCATCCCCAGTGATAATCAGATCATCGACGTGCGCGCCGTGGGGGTTCCCGCTGTCAAGGAGGACTCGGTTGACGCCCGGCGCGAAGCGGCGTTGGAGGCGCTCATGCGGCATATCGCCAGCTTTACGGACGGCCGCGTGCGTTTGCGGCACGAAGCCTTCAAGGAACAGGCCATTCACGCGGCCTTGCGCCAACCCTTGGAGCTAACAGGACAGTTTACTGCGGTGGAATTCAAGGCGGCCACAGGCTCGGTGCTTTTGCGCTACGACGCTGGACGTCTGAGCCGCGACGATTTTCTGGAAGCGGCCATGCTGCTGGGGCTTTTCCTGGCGACGTGCTGACGCTGTGAGCCCCTGCCGGGAGGCAGTGCCCATCCCGGTTTTTTTGAACAAGGATATGAAATATATTTCAAAAAAGGACAATCTCGAAGAACACATGGAAATTAAACAGAATGGGAATGGCTGCGGACAGGCTGCGGATGAACTGGCGGGACATCAGCGGCACGGTAAACGACATGGCCGGACCGGCGGCCGGAAATGCGGGCACATGCATGAGCGGCAAAACGGCCGGGATGATACGCGGGAAAGCGGTTGCGGACACGCGGCCGGGCATGGAGAGACGAATGCCCCATGCGACGGCAATGCCCACAGTCATCAGGGCGCCCACGCCTGCAACGGCGGCCCTGACCGCGATTCTCGGGATCAACGGGAGCCGCCTCGTGCGGCAGGCATAAGGCAAAGCCCCGCGTACATGGCGCGCGGGGCTTTGCCTTACGGACGTATCGCGTTCCGTTCTGTCAGGCCTTGCGTACGCGCACCTTGTATTTACGCAGAAAATCCGTGGGCATGTAGGTCATCTTGGCCTGGCGCAGCCCTTCCTCATCCAGATCCTGGGCCCGGTTGATATAGGTGAAGCCCGCGCCTGCATGCCGGGCGAATTCGCAGTTGATGGTCTGGTATACGCCCCGGAAGCCGTTGAGGCCTTTCTCGTAGTGCACGCCCAGGCTCAGTTCGTCCAGCTTTTCACCCACGCTGAAGGCTATCATCCGGTCATCCACATAGAGGGAACCGCCGTTGAGCCCGCTGAATCTGTCCCAGTGCGAGAGCACGCGGTTGATGGCGTCATTTTCCGCCTGCAGCGACGGAGAATCCTCGCACTCGTGCCATTGGCACCAGTCATCCTGCACGGCCAGCACATCCTCCACCATGGCATCGTCCAGCGGGCGGTAGTCCGGTTTGCCGTAGGCTTTGATATAGCTGTTGATGTGATTCCTTTTCTTGTGGAAACGGTTGCCGGGCAGATCGGCCAGTTCCGCCTGCTTGTAGAGATATTCCCACTGGCCGCGATCTTCTTCGGGCTCCACCAGGCCGGGCAGGGCCTCTTGCCAGATGCGGAGCAGTTCCTCGGGCACGCGCACGAAATCATGCGCCGCCTCGCTGAACGCGGCGGGCAGGACGCGGCTCCAGTTCACGGCGTTCCAGTCGCCCACCGGAGCCCAGCAGATCAGCCGGGGACGGGTCTGGCGAATCCAGCAAAGCGCGTCGTCAAAGCACCATTCCAGGCCGTAATATTCCTGCCAGCCCCAGAGATTGGGCAGGGTGTAGTCCAGGGAGCGGCGCGGCGTGCGCTGCCAGAGACTATAAAAATCCCGGCTGCCGTCCAGGCTCACCGGCGTGAAATTCTTGTCCATGAATTATGTTCTCCTTTTCAGGACCTGTCGCGTGAAGCGGGCGACGGCGGTCCGGCCTGTCAGGCGGGCTTGCGTTCCGTGTGGTGCTCCCGCCAGCGCCTCATGGCGAAACGCGCCCAGTCGCGGTAAAGCACCACATAGAGCATGATGCAGGTTTGCAGACATTGTGAAAACAGCATGGCCGCGAAAACCCCCGAGGCCGTGCCCCAGAGCAGATGTCCCAGCAGCCAGCCCAAGGGCAGGCGCACCAGCCAGAAGGTGCCCCCGTAGACCATCAGATTGTACTGGGTGGCCCCGGCCCCCACCATGATGCCGCCCATGACCGTGCTGGCGATGGAAAAGGGCGTGGAGATCAGGTTGTATGTCAGATAACTGATGATCTGGGCCTGGGTGCCGGGTTCCTGGGAGAGCAGTTCCGCGAGCTCCCGGCGGAAGGGCCAGAGCAGGGCCGCCACCAGACTCATGGCCAGAGCGGCCAGGCCCACCAGATTCAGGGCCAGGCGTTTGGCTTCCTCTGGTTTGCCCGCGCCCAGGCTGTTGCCCACCAGCACGGCCACAGTCATGTTAAAGGCCATGCCCGGCAGAAAAAGCAGGGCTTCCACCCTGAGTCCGGCGGTCAGCCCGGCCAGGGCGTTGACGCTGTCCGTGGGCAGCGAGGCCACCAGCACGAACAGGGTGAGATAGCCGGATTGCCAGACGATCTGGGCCGCGCCCGCGGGCAGGGCTACCCGCAACAGATAGGGCAGACCGGCCTTGAGCCAGCGCAACGTGGGCAGGGCCCGGCGTTGCAGATAACCGGAGTTGGTCAGCAGCAGGCAGTTGCAGAGGGCCCCCAGGCATTGCGCGCCCAGGTTGGCCCAGACCAGACCCATGTAGCCGAAGGCGGGCAGGCCGAACCAGCCCAGACCGAAGCCCAGACAGGCCAGCAGATTGACCGCGCAGACCAGGGCGGCCACCCAGAGCGGCGGCAATACCTGGCGCGTGGCGCGAAACATGACCCCGGTGGCGGAATAGATGTACTGGGCGGGCAACGCCAGCATGGTGACCTGCCAGAGTTCGCGGGCGATGGGCAGGATTCTTTCCGGCACCATGAGCAGGCGCAATATGCCGTCGCCGAAAAACCAGCCGCCCACGGCCACCAGCAGGCCCAGACCCAGGCTGCCCAGCACGGTGGTGCCCACATAGCGCTGGGCGCGGCGCATTTTGCGAGCGCCCAGAGACTGGCTGACCGCGGCCGTGGCCCCGCTGGACACGGCCATGATCACCACCATCAGGAAAATGGCGCACTGGGTCACCATGCCCAGGGCGGCCTGCACGTCGGCGCTGATCTGCCCGGCCACCCAGACCGTGTTGAAGCCCATGAAGAACACAAGGTACATCATGAGCATCTGGGGCCAGGTCAGCCGCCAGATGGCGCGCGGAGAAGTGCTCAGGTCAGGCGTGGGCATGCGAACCGCCCCCGCGTTCCGCTGCGACGCCCGCCGGGCTACAACAGGCCGTCAAGGCAACGGGCCAGATCTTCCAGGGTTTCGCGGCGGCGAATCAGGCGGGCCGTGCCGTCGCTCTGGATCAGCACTTCGGCGGGGCGGCGGCGCTGATTGTAATTGGAAGCCATGGTGAAGCCGTAGGCCCCGGCATCAAGAATGCCTAGCACGTCCCCTTGGCGCATGACCGGCAGCAGACGGTCTTTGGCGAGAATATCGCCGCTTTCGCAAATATTGCCCACAATGGTCTGGCGCATGGGCTCGGCATCCGTCGCGCTCTTCTCACCGCGGTAGATCTCCACATCGTGGAAGGAATCGTACATGGCCGGGCGCACCAGCACGTTGAAGCCCAGGTCCGTGCCCACATAGCGCTTGTCTCCGTTGTTTTTCACGGCATGGACCCGGCCCAGCAGCACGCCGCATTCGGCGGCCACATAGCGGCCCGGCTCCACCAGAAAGCGCCCCTTGTAGCCGGTCCTGGCGGCCCAGCCGCTGATCATGGCGTGCAGGCGACGGCCCAGATCGGCCATGTCCAGGCGCGCCTCGCCCTCATACTTGTGGTAGGGAATGCCGAAGCCGCCGCCGAAGTCGATGATTTCCAGCCTGTCCAGCGCGCCGTCAGGCAGAGTTTCGGCCAGATCCAGGAGCACCTGAGCCGCGTTCAGATAGCCGTCGGGCTCCATGAACAGCGAGCCGATATGCTGATTGATGCCGGCCAGGGTCAGCCCATGCTTGGCGAGCAGGGCGAAGACCTCGTCCATTTTGTCCGGCGTGACGCCGAACTTGGTTTCCTTGCCCGCGGTGACCACCTTGGCGTGATGCCCGGCCCCGATGCCGGGATTGAAGCGCACCATGACCTTGCCGCCGCGATTGAGGCGGCCCAGGGTATCCAGCTGGGAAAGGGAGTCCACGCTGACCAGCAGGCCGTGCACCAGGGCGTTCTGCAGTTCCGTATCGGAATTGTTGTTGGAGATGTACAGGATCTCGGCGGGCGTAAAACCGGCCAGATCGTTCATGAACAGCTCGCCCGGGCTCATGGCGTCCACCACCAGGCCTTCTTCGCGGATCATCCGCAGCAGCACGGGGTTGGCATTGGCCTTGATCGAATAGTTGACCCCGAAGCCGGGCTGGTCGGAAAGGGCCGTCAGGTCGCGGCAGCGCTGGCGCAGGACGTTTTCATTGTAGACATAGAGCGGCGTGCCGTAGGTCTCGGCCAACTCGCGGGGAGTGTGCCCGCCGTAAAAATGGAGGCTGTCGGTATAAGCGGAGCGGATGTCGGACATGCGTACCTCGAAATAAGATTACTGCGGCCTTCGCTCTGCAAAGGCCGATGTGTGCGTGCAAAACGCCGTTCCGGCCTGGTGCCGGGCGGCGATGTGTTTAACCCGTGTCCTGACGCCAAGCGGCGTTAGGGATAATATTTAATTATCCTTGGCAAAGCCGTTGCTGTCAAGCCGGACACGCTCCGGAACAGGACCGCGTCCGCCGGGAGACATCAACTTTTTCAATGACAGATAACTTCATATATGCTATCTTCTTTGTAGAAGGAGGAAAGCAATATGAAATGCCGAAAATGTGGTTCCGAA
>NZ_JAGZUV010000101.1:0-7085 GCF_018379785.1 Desulfovibrio sp. | reverse complement strand
TGATACTGCATAACGTCATGTGGGAAAGTAGGCCGCTGCCAAAAATTGCTCGGAAGCCCCCCTCGCCGCTCTCAGCGCAAGGGGGGCTTCTCGTATCCGCTCTATGCTGCCGCGCCTGCAAGACCCCCCAAGTCCGCGAATTCCCGAACCAGCCCTCCGCTTCCTTCATCCCTCCCTCCCTTCTTCACCTTGCCTTGAACCGGACAGGCTGGAAAACCCGCGCGCCTGCTTCTAAAACTGCCCAGGGAGCTTTTTTGCCGCTGGGGGGTATCCTCTCGGGCTTCTTCGCGCCTGCACGCCGCTTCCTTGACGCTATCTCGGGCGTATCCTGCCCACTTGTGCTTTGCCGCTTCCGGCACTAACTCTCTACAATAGAGACTGTTTGTCTCTTTCATCTTCAACTTCAAGGAGAACAGCCATGGGCAAGTTACGCATCGCGCAGTACGGCTGCGGTAAAATGGCTAAATATACCATGCGCTACGTGTATGAAAAGGGCGGAGAAATTGTAGCCGCCTTTGACGTCAATCCGGAAATTATCGGCAGGGATATCGGCGAGATCATGGGCGGCCCGGCCAGGGGCGTGAAGGTGCGTGACGCCGCCGAGGCGGATGCCGTGCTGGCCTCTCTCAAGCCTGACGCCTGCATTATCACTACCATGAGCCTGATGCGCGACATTCGCGACGCTCTGCTGGTCTGCGCCAGGAACGGCGTCAATGCGATTACCACCAATGAGGAAGCCATTTTCCCCATGAATTCCTCGCCCTCTCTGACCAGGGAGGTGGATGCCCTGGCGAAAAAGACCGGCTGCACTATCAGCGGCTCGGGCTATCAGGATGTTTTCTGGGGCAATCTTATCGCCACACTGGCCGGGGCCATGCACAAAATCAACAAGATCCGGGGCAGCTCCAGTTATAATGTGGAAGACTACGGCATCGCCCTGGCCAAAGCCCACGGCGCGGGCCTGAATCTGGCCGACTTTGAGAAGGAAATCGCGGCCGCGGACAATATTTCTCCGGCGGAGCGGCAAAAACTCATCGACCGGGGTGAATTTCTGCCCTCCTATATGTGGAACGTCAACGGCTGGCTGGCCGAGCGCCTGGGCCTGACCGTCAAAAGCCAGGTGCAGAAATGCGTTCCTCAGACCCATGACAAGGAATTGCATTCGGAAACCCTGGGCATGACCATTCCTGCGGGCTATGCGACGGGCATGTCCGCTGTGGTCACCACCGAGACAGAGGAGGGCGTGACCCTGGAAACCGAGTGCGTGGGCAAGGTCTACGCGCCCGAGGAATTTGACCGCAACGACTGGACCCTTTACGGCGAGCCGGACACGCAGGT
Organism: Desulfovibrio sp.; assembly: GCF_018379785.1. Lineage (GTDB taxonomy): Bacteria > Desulfobacterota > Desulfovibrionia > Desulfovibrionales > Desulfovibrionaceae > Desulfovibrio. Next base: position 5,747 of record NZ_JAGZUV010000101.1, on the reverse strand, counting down.
GGTCATCAACCGCCCGTCCACGGTGGAATTGACCTGCGCTACCATCGTGAACCGTATCCCGGATCTGATCAATGCCGCTCCGGGCTATGTGACCACGGATCTGATGCCCGTCAACAGGTACAGGACCAAGCCGCTGGCCGCTTATCTTATCCGATGACGAGCAGCCCTGCCGTCCCGCGCCCCGTAAGCCGGGTGTGAGCCCTTGCGCCTGCAATCTGCCGCCGTGCCTCCCCAGTGGGGGCACGGGTTTCTTCATGGCGGCCGCCAATGCCGGGCCGTGAAGAGCCCCAACGTCAAAGCCCGGCCGTTCCAGCAGCCGGGCTTTGACGTTGCATCACGGGAACAGTCCGCAATGGTCTCGTGCCAACAGGCTCAGGCGGATGCGCCCACGAAATCCTCCGCGTTTTCCCACGGAATCTCCCGCACATCCTTCCCGCCCAGCCAGCACTGGCCCGGGCGCAGCGTCACGCTGAACAGACGGCCCTGGTCTTCCCGCGTCTTGGCTTGGTGATACTTGAAGAGCCAGCGTCGGTTTCCCACGGGACCGAGTATTTCTATCTTGCCTGTCTCGTGCGAGAGCACATAGCGGAATGCCTTGCCCAGGCCGTTCTGCATCTGCTTGGCTTCTTCCACGATAGAGTATGCATGCGCAATGGGCACCTGGAAGTTGTTTTTTACTCCGGTTACAGGGCGGCATTGAAAAACGTAGTAGGGCACGACGCCTCGGCGCACCAGTTCCTTCAGCAGCTTTCCCAGGGTCGGGCCGTGATCGTTGACGCCGTGCAGCAGCACGGTCTGATTGCGCACCATGACGCCGCATTCCTGCAGGGCGTCCAGAGCCCGCTGGGCCTGCGGGCTCAATTCGCGCGGGTGGTTGAACTGGGTCACGAGATAAAGGCGTTTTTGCGCGCCGTATTCCTTGAACAGATCCAGCAGCTTCTGATCCATGTAAATCCGCATGGGCAGAACCACCGGCGTGCGGCTGCAAATCCTGATGGCGTCCAGATGCTCCATGCCGCTCAACTCCTCCAGGTATTCATGGAGCACGGGCGTGGGGTTAAGCAGGGCGTCGCCGCCGGAGAGCAGAACATTGCTGATCTCGTGATGCTTGCGGATATATGCCAGGATCTTGTCGCGCCGAGGACGCGTTTCCCGGTCTTCACGACCCACCAGACGTTTGCGGAAGCAATGGCGGCAGTACATGGCGCAGGCATTGGTGGAAAGAACCAGCGCCGTCTGCCTGTACTTGTGCTGCAAACCGGTCAGCACCGTATTGGATGCTTCGCCGCTGGTATCGAGGCGTCCGCCCGGGTCAAGCTCGTCCAGGGCGGGAACGCACATCTTCCGTATGGGATCATGAGGATCTGATGGGTCGATCAGAGACAGATAATAGGGCGGAATCGAGAATGGAAACCGCTTGCTAATCCGTTGCAATTGCTCCAAATGCTCTTCACAGAAGAAGATGTGCTTTTGCAGTTGCTCGGCTGTCGTCATGTTTTCATTGAGCACATTCTGCCAGGGCATAGGCGCACCTCCTTTTTCGGATTGTAACACACATCTAACATACTGTGTGAATACAAGGCAAGATATTTTTGCATTGCTGTTTTTGCCGGTCCTGGGGCGCGCTGTGTTTCAAGATGAGAAAAATTTTCTTTACGTACCGTGCTTCCATGTAATGAATAATTAATTAACTGATATAGAATATAAAAATATTTATTTAGAGTCGGACCGCAGTGCCGGTGAATCCATTGCGCTGCGTTCGCGTCCCGACCGTCCCGCGTGAAGCGGCCGGTGGTTGGCCCGTTCCTTGCATATTTCCGGCAAAGGCCTCTCCGGCCTTGGGCAACGGCTTCGTCCCGTTTTGGCCAACAAGCCGCGGACAAAGGAGTTTTTTATGCAAGACGCGTTGTTTAGCGGGCTGTTCGGCGCGCTGACCACAGAACACCGCATGAACTTCATCGCCAATAATTTGGCGAACGTGAATACCCACGGCTACAAACGCGATACCCTGGCCTTCAAGGATACCATGGCCTCCTATGCGCATGACGAAATCCGCGAGCCGCTGATGAATCTGCGTTCCGACCCCCTGTTTCCCGAGCCCAAAAATGTGGCGCGACCGCGCGTCGCCGTGTCCCGAATCGATTTTTCCCAGGGCTCCATGCAGTTTACCGGTGATCCGCTGGATGTGGCCATCAACGGCGAAAACGCCTTTTTCCGGGTAACCACGCCCAACGGGGATTATTTGACGCGCAACGGGCATTTTCTGTTGTCCGGCGACGGCACGGTGATGACGCCCCAGGGCTACCCGCTCCAGGGAACGGGCGGCAATGTCGTCATCCCGGCGGGCACGCGCAATGTGCTCATCGGCGGCGACGGCCAGGTCATTGCCGACGGCGCGGTGGTCAACCAGATCGCGCTGATCAACGTGGACAATCCGCAGAACCTGGAAAAACTGGGCCATAACCTTTTCCGCCCGCGCGAAAAAGTGGCTGTGGCCGAGGGAGACGCCTACCTGGCCGGTGCGCGGCTGGAGCAGGGTTTTGCCGAAGCGGCCAACGTGCAGGTGGTGACGGAAATGGTCAATATGATAGAGGTGCAGCGTCAGTTTGAGGCCTACCAGAAGGTGATGCAGAGCTCGGACAGCCTGGACCGCGCAGCCAACGAAAAAATAGGGCGCCGCCAGGGCTAGCCCGCGCGCGGCCCTCCCGCGTGACTGAGAGAAGGAGAAATCCCCATGATGCGTTCCCTGTACACCGGCGCCACGGGCATGGTGGCCCAGCAGCTCAACATCGATGTCATTTCCAACAACCTGGCCAACGTCAACACCACGGGCTTCAAAAAAAGCCGGGCCGAGTTTGAGGATCTGATGTACCAGACCATGAAGATCGCCGGGTCCATTACCGAAGGCGACAACCGGCTGCCCGTGGGCATCCAGGTGGGCATGGGCGTGCGGCCCACGGCCGTGCACAAGTTCTTTACCCAGGGCGACTTCCAGAATACGGGCAACTCTCTGGATGTGGCCATTGAAGGCGACGGATTTTTCCAGGTGGATGTGAACGGCGAGCTGATGTATACCCGCGCCGGTTCCTTCAAGCTCAACCAGGACGGCACCGTGGTCACGGCCAACGGCTACATCCTGCAGCCGGAATTCGCCGTCCCGGCGGAAACCAAGAATGTTTCCATTTCCTCCACCGGGCATATCGCGGCCCTGGACAGCGAAGGCCAGGAAATCGCGGGCGCGGAGATCCCGCTTTATACCTTCATCAACCCGGCGGGTCTGGATGCTCGCGGCCGTAACCTCTACACGCCTACTGAAGCCTCGGGCGCGGAAACGGAAGGCGTGCCCGGCACGGACAATGTGGGCACCCTGGCCCAGGGCTTTCTGGAAATGTCCAATGTGGAAGTGGTGGACGAGATGGTCAACATGATCGTGGGCCAGCGCGCTTACGAGGTCAATTCCAAGGCCATTCAGACTTCGGACTCCATGCTGGGCATGGCAGTGCAGCTCAAGCGCAGTTAGAGCATTTCAATTTTGAAATGCTCTGACGCCGAACACGGTGAGGCGCGCCGCGAAGCGGCGTGGATTTCGGCGATGACCGCGTTTTTCGCCGGAATGAACTCTTTGGAACGCTACGCGTTTCAAAGGTAATTGATGGAGCGTAAGGGATGCGGAGCGGACGGCATATGCTTACCCGACAAGGGATTGCGGCGCGAGAACCGGCTGTAGCGCCGGTCCTGGCCGTGGTCCTGGCTTTGCTGTGCGCTCTGTGGCCCGCGCCGTTGCGGGCCTGGCCCCAGGGCGGCGTGCCGCAGGCCGTCTGGCAGGACAGCGAGCGCAACAACCGCCGCTCGCCTTCGCAGATCAAGCGCCAGTTGCGTCCGCCGCAGGTGCGCGCCGCCCAGTTGCCTCTGGCCGACGATGCCCAGGACCGGCGAGCGGCCAAAACCCGCGGGCTCATCGCGGCCAATGCCGCGCCTCTGGCGGCGCCCCCGGCGGCCGGAGACCAGTTGCCCATGCTGGAACAGGGCGACTGGCGGCTCAAGGTGGCTCCGGCGGCCGTGACCAATACCGACAGCGTGCTGCTGGGCGACATTGCCGCGCCTCTGGGCCATATGGACCCCGCGCTCTGGAGCGACCTTAAAAGCCGCCGGCTCTGGCCCGCGCCGCCGGAAGAGGGCAAGCCTCTCCAGATCAACCGCTCCCGCCTCTCGCAGGCCCTGCGCCAGAGCCTGGGCAATGAGCTGGCCGCGCGCTGCATTCTGCCCACTTCGCTGGTGATTCAGCGCGGCGGCCTGGTGTTTAGGGAAGACGACCTGCGTTCCTATGTCGTCAAAAGCCTGACGCCGCAACTGTCCGCCATGCCCGGCGAGGCGGAGCTGAACGAATTTCGTCTGCCGGACTATATTTTCCTGGCGCACAACCAGCAGCGGGTCCAGCTGGAGCCCGGCAAGCTCACGCCGGGCCGCGTGCCCCTGCGCTTCGCCGTGCAGGAGGCGGACGGCACGGTGCTGCGGCGGGTGTCCGGCACGGTCAACCTGACCCTCTGGATCACCGTGCCCGCGGCTTCCCGTCCCTTGGGCAAAGGCGACGCGCTGACGCCCGAAGCCGTGACCTTCATGCGCATCAACGCCGGCCAGCTGCGCGATCTGCCCTGGGACGGCCACGGCGGCCCCTGGCAGGTGACGCGCTCCCTGATCACGGGCGAACCCATCTTGCAGAGCGATCTTGTCAGCCAGCTTATGGTTCGGCGCGGCACGATACTGACCTTGATTTACGTGCGCGGCAATCTGCGCATGACCACCCAGGCGGAAGCCCTGGCGGACGGCGAGCCCGGCGCCACGATTCCGGTGCGGAATTTGCAGACCAAAAAGCAGATCTACGCTACCGTCAAAGACGGCAGTACGGTGGAGATACATTAGGCCGTCTCATCGCGGCTGAGAGGAGTGGAGCGTATGAAGACACAACTGATTGTCCCGGTCCTGGGGCTGGCTTTTCTGCTCTGCGCGGCCTGCGGAGGCGGCGCGCACAAGCGCCCGGCCCTGCAGCACCCGGTCACGCCGCCGCAGGAATACCGCCAGGAAACCAGCGGCCCGAACAATCCCGGCTCGCTCTTCGCCGCCAGCGAGGAGGATACTCTCTTCGCCGACAGCCGCGCCCGGCGCGTTGGCGACATCGTGGTGGTCAAACTGGTGGAAAACACCAAGGCCCAGAACAAGGCCGAAACAACGGCCAACAAGGACGGCTCCAACGACTACCAAGTCGCCGCCATGTTCGGCAAAAGCAAGACCGGCTTTGTGCCCCTGGTGGGCATCGGGCCGCAGGCCCGCGTGGGCACGCCGGTGCTGAATACCTCGTCGGTCAGCGACCTTTCGGCCACGGGCAAGACCAAGCGTGAAAATTACGTGACCACCTCCATGGCGGCCCGTGTCCTGCGCGTGCTGCCCGGCGGCCTGTTGCAGATCGAGGGCGCGCGCGAGATCCGGGTCAACGAGGAAACCGAGTATATGGTGGTGCGCGGCATGATCCGCGCCAAGGATGTGGATGCGGAAAACAGCGTCTATTCCACCCAGATCGCGGACGCGAGCATTGAATACTACGGGCGCGGCGTGCTGGCCGACAAGCAGAAGCCGGGCTGGTTTACGAGGCTGATGGACAACATCTGGCCCTTCTAGGAGTTTCTAAATCAGGGAGTTTTGCCCCCTGGGCCGCGACTGCCTGTTTTCTTGCCAGGGAACAAAAGTCATCC
>NZ_JAGZUV010000100.1:0-11285 GCF_018379785.1 Desulfovibrio sp. | reverse complement strand
AGAGAGAGAGAGAGAGAGAGAGAGAGAGAGAGAGAGAGAGAGAGGTCTTCTTTTAGGCCTTTGTTTTTCTGTAATTCCGCAGCTACCAGCTTATATTCATCTCTTCTCTGCATTTTTAACTCATACCATTTTTTTAAGGCCGAATCTGACTTGTCGGATTCGGCCTTATTGCGTGCTGTTTTCTGACGTATTTTGACATGAAAAACTCCATATACGTCACAAAAACAAGAATGCCTATACAAGAGGCTTTCTTTCAGCAGTGTAGTGATTTTTTCCAGAGTTCATGGGTCACAAATAACGGAGCTTGCGTTCAGAAATTAGAAAAATCGCTCGCGGAATACCTCGATATATCCAATATTATTAGCTGTAATAACGGTACGACAGCTCTCATGCTTGCTATCCAATCGGCGGGACTGGCTGGAAAAAAAGTCGCGGTAACCCCTTATACGTATGTGGCAACACTCTCAGCCTTGCTGTGGTTGGGGTGCACGCCGGTTTTTGTGGATGTGGAACCCGATACATTATGCCTTTCTCCCGATCTTCTCCGCCGGCGTCTTATCAAAGAACCCGATATCGCTGGGGTACTGCCCGTCCATATCTACGGGTTGGCCTGTGACGTGGAAAGCCTGGATGCTATTTGCCGCGAGCAGGGAGCGACGCTCATTTATGACGGGGCTCAGGCTTTCGGGTCGCGCTATAAAGGTAAAAGTCTATTGGCCTATGGTGACTACAGTATTTGCAGCTTCCATGCGACCAAAATTTTCCACACTGTGGAGGGCGGATGCGTCATCTCTCATACAGATGAAGTCCATAAGGCGCTGTCGCTTGCGCGGGCCTTCGGTCACATCGGCGACACACATTATTGCCTGGGCATCAATGGAAAAATGAGTGAACTGCATGCCGCCATGGGGCTGGCGCTGTTGCCGGGTACGGATGCGGAAATTGAACGGCGCGGACAACTTCATACGGCCTATGATGCGGCCCTTGAGGGTTTGGGTCTGATGCGTCCTATCGTTCGTGAGGGCCAGAAGTGGAACAACGCCTATTACCCCATCCTCATGCCTGACGAGCGCTGCCGCGACCTCGTGGAGCGGGCGTTGCTCGCGGAACATATTCATCCTCGTCGCTACTTCTATCCGTCGCTCAACATACTGCCGTACTTGAATCAGAAATGGCGCACACCTTGCCCTGTTGCTGAGAACGCAGCCCGGCGGGTGCTGTGTTTGCCCATGTATGGAGACTTGTCAGAAGACCATGTCCGACGCGCAACACGCAACGTACGCAATGTACTACGCTACAAAGTACAAGTGCAGGAAAAGGCGTAGCCGTTATGGCCCGTATTTTTCTTTATACCGATCTGAGTCCATCTCGTCCCTGGCTTTTCGCAACTATACACGCGAACCGCGCATTGTTGACTACACAGGGTGTTGAGTTAGGGGCATCGGATACTTGGGCTTGTGAGCTCATTCCCTCACATTTGATGTTCTGGACCCCTGTATCGGAAGACGAGGATGTCCCTCCCCATATGTCCTCTGTTATGAAAGCGTTAAATAGGCAAGTCGAGGCAGGCATGGATGTGCTGCTCATGTCATACTCGCTCAACCTTTTGGGCCATCAATCTTTGGCGCGCTTATTGCGGAACTCTATTGATCTGACAAAGCACGACGTTCATGTTATCTTCATTATCGGACGTCCCGTCTGCGTATTGGAACAGCGCTACCGGGAGACGAGAGAACTTCTGCCTGACTCAATGGGACAGCAACTTGTCAAACGGTGTAGCACGCTGTCCACCCTTGTCAAAGATGCCCGTAGCCAATGGGGAGAGGCCAACGTCACTCTGCTGGCCGACCTGTCAGACAGTCCCACAGCCGGACGGCGTGACGATCTGGCCCAAAGCCTGTTTGCCACTCTGGGATGTCCGCCGCCGCATTTGCCGGAACATCTGCCACGCCATCCCCTGTTTTTAGCCTCCCACGAAGCACGACGCTTGAGTTGGGCCATGGAAGTGCGGGATAACGCTTGGCCGAAACTGGATGACGGGCAGTTTATGGACTGCCTGAGTATGGTGGAGCGGGCTTGGGGCACAGCGCCCCTCAGTCCCAGAAAACTCCGGCAGGTTCTGGTTCAGGAGGGCATGACCGACCTCCAACAACTGGAGGCTCTTCTTGAGGTGGAGCCCGGCAGCCTGAACTGCCCGGAGTGGCTGGGCACACAACCGGAAGCCGATTTTGACGCACCATTGCCCGACGATAAAGTCAGAACCTTTGCCGCCGCGCTTCCCTCTGCCGTACGCGTTCCCTTGCGGCAACGCTATACCACCGACGCGCTTTTGCTGTCGGAGGATCAAAAGGCATTAACCGAAGCACTGTCTTTCACCGCGCCCGCTGATAGCTTGACGATAGGCGAACCGGTTCAGCCCGTTGCATTAACCGTCCTGACCATGACGTATAATCATGAGGCATTCATAGGTCAGTGCATGGACAGCGTACTGGCCCAGCGTACCAGTTTTCCCGTGCGCCACCTTGTGCTCGATCACCATTCGACAGATCGGACCGCCGATATTGTGGCTGCCTATGCGGCCAGACATCCTTCCATTCAGCCGGTGCTCCTATCTCAGCGCCGCTCCGGCGAGAACATCATCGGGTTGTTCACCCGCTGCCGAACCTCCTACGCGGCCCTTTGCGATGGAGATGACTATTTCATCGACCCATTCAAACTGCAAAAACAGATAGACTTCCTGGAAAGCCATCCCCGCTGTGCCCTGTGTTTCCATCCGGTCAGCGTCCTCTATGAGGACGGCGAATACCCGGCGGATGTCTACCCGCCATTGTCCATGCTCCCTCGCGGCGTGCGCGAGGAGTATTATTTGGCGGACATGTTCCAGGGAAATCTGATTCAGACCAACTCCGTTGTGTACCGTTGGCGCTTCCGGGAAGGTCTGCCGGAATGGTTTCGCCCGGATTTATGCCCTGGGGACTGGTACTGGCATCTGCTCCACGCCGAGATGGGGAGAATCGGTTTCCTGCAGGAAGTCATGTCCGTCTACCGTAGACATAAAAATGCCCTGTACTATACGACATCTATTTCAACTTTGGAACATAGACGGGCACATGGAATGGCGGAACTTGCAACCTATCAGGCTATCAACACGCATTTCCAGAACCGTTATTTTCGTCTGCTGACTGGTCTGGCCAACGGTGTCTTTGCCGACTTTCTCAAAATATACATGGAGGAAGAGGATGAAAGATTGCTGGATCAGGCTAGTAATACTTTTCCCGAATTTGCCGGGCATTTTTTGCAGGCGCTGAAAGTTGTGGATAAGGAAAAACCCCCTCTGGAAACAACTCATTAATGAGGGATACCTCCAATCTGAAGGATAATGATGATGGAAGAAGAAGTGTTGCGTATTCTGAAAGAACTGCAACCGACCTATGCATTTGAGGAAGGCGTGGATTTTATCGAGCAGAGTTACTTGGACAGCTTTGATGTAGTGACTCTTGTTACGGAACTTGAAGAAACATTTTCTGTATCCATTTCTGCACTGGATATCATACCTGAAAATTTTTCTTCTGTGAAAAGCATCTGCGCGTTGGTGCGCAGGAGCGCCAAAATGAATTTTTAGGCGATGCTTCAAAGAGAAGACAGGTTGAAGTAAAATGCAAACAAGGATTCATGGTGTCAAAATCCGCGGGTTGTGTGCCACAGTGCCGCAGCAGGTCTACCGCTTCGAGGATGAACTGAAGTGTTTTCCCTTTCCCGAAAAGACCTCCCGGCGATTAGGGCGCGTCATGGGCTTCAACGAACACCGTATCGCGGATGCGCGGACCACGCCGTGCGATCTGGCCTCTTATACTATGAGCTATCTTTTCCATCAGGGCTGGCTGTGCCGGGACTCCCTGCAAGGCTTGGTGGTAGTGGCACAGATGGCGGATCATCCGGTGCCGGGCAACAGCAAGGTTATACACGGTCAGCTTGCCCTGCCTACGGATGTGTTCTGTACGGATATTTACGAAAACTGCATCGGCGCGCTGATCACTACAGACGGCGGAGCCTGCCGCGCCAACAAACTGGACAGAAATACCTATCCGCTATGCGGCGACGCGGCGGCGGTGACTGTGGTCAGCCGGAGCGACGATCCTGAGGATGTGATCCACTTTGTGTTCCGTAATGACGGCAGCCGCCGGGATGCGTTATTGGTTCCTGCGGGAGGATGCCGTATGCCTGCTACAGCGGAAACCGCCAAAATGATTCAGGATGAAATGGGTAATTATCGCTCGCTGAACAACATGCACATGGACGGTACGGCGGTCTTTCAGTTCGTCATGGAATGTGTCCCGCCGCTCATTGAGGAGACCTGTCGCTATGTGGGCATCGAAAAAGACGACATTCAGTACCATCTGACCCATCAGCCTAACCGTTTCATGCTCCAAAAGTTGGCCGACCTCATTGGCGTGCCGCGCGAAATCTTGTTCAACAATATTGTGGAGAACTTCGGCAATTCCTCATCCGTCACCATCCCCGTCAATATCGCTTTCAATCTGGGCAAGCGTCTCCTGCATGAACGCCTCTTGGCATGCTGCTCAGCCTTTGGGGCTGGGCTATCGCTTGCGGCGGCCGTGTGCCACCTGGGCCAGATGGATTTTTGCGAACTCATTGAACACCCCGGCAACGGGATTACCGAATATTCGGCGTAACCGCATAACCTGACATAAGGACAGTCATGAACACACAGGAAAAACTGGCGGCACTGGAAGACATTATGGAACTGGACGAAGGCACCCTGAAGCCGGAAACCAGTCTCGACGAGATTGAGGAATGGGATTCCCTAGCCGCATTGTCATATGTGGTGCTGATGGGCGATGAATTCAACAGGAAGGTCAGCGGGCAGCAGATCCGTGCCTTTGAAACTGTGCAGGATATTCTGGATACCATGCACCCGGTGGAATAACATGGCTTTTTTGCATTTTAACAATGTGGGCATAGCCGCCTTGGCTGGAGCACTGCCCGAGCATGTGCAAAAAATCAATACAGATCCCCAGCATCCGCGTGCCGCCTACATCAAAAATTTCGTAAAACAGACGGGCATCACGCAACGTCACATCTCCATTACGGAGCAGACAAGCACCGATCTGGGGTATGCCGCCCTGTGCGGCGCATTGGACAGGGCAGGTTGGAGGGCGCATAGCCTGGATGCGCTGGTTTTCATGTCGCAGACGCCGGATTTTAACCCGAGTACAGGCAATGCCCATGTGCTGCACAATCACATGGGCTTGAGCTCGGAAGTTATGGCATTTGACATCACGCTGGGCTGTTCCAGCTTTCCATATGGTCTCTCAGTTTGCGCATCGCTTTTGCAACAGCCTCACATCAATCGCATCGCCATGGTTTCGGGTGATACCATGTGGCCATCCTACGAGTCGCCGCAGGCCTTGCTGGCGGAACCCTGCTTTCTTTCGGGTGAAGGCAGCACGGCGCTTCTGTTGGAAAAAAGGGAAAATTCACCTCTGGACATCTCCTTGCACAGCGACGGCACCGGCTACTATTTTCTTTTTGATCCCTATGCAGGGGTCCGCAACGCATGGCGGCACATACGTGGCATTCTGCCCAATGGCGCCATTTATGAAGGCTGCGGCTACATGGACGGCATGGAGATCACGTCCTTCGCTACCTTACGGGTTGTGGAAGATATTAAAGCCTTTTTGGAGCGTGTGGGGAAAAGTATGGCGGATTACGACGGGCTGGTTTTACATCAAGCCAACATGCAAATACTTAAGGCCATGGCCCGGCGTTTAAAGGTCGATATGTCCAAAGTACCGGTAACAGTCGATAGTTTGGGTAACACCAATGGTGCATCAGTCTCTCTGACCATGGTAGACGCCTATGCTGGCATCAAAAGCGATCCCCTGTCTCTGCTGATCAGCGCTTTCGGCGTAGGACTTTCTTGGGGCATCGTCGATCTCAGCCTTGATCCCGCTGTCGTTGCCCCCATGTATACATGTGCCGACCGTTTTGAGGAAGATTTTCTCAAACCAGCCCCCTAAGCCTGCCGACGCCGCAAGAGGAGCCAGTCCATGAACCCTTCCCTGGCACAAAAAGTCATTCTCGTAACCGGAGCCTCGTCCGGCATTGGCCGTAGCACTTGCCGCGAGCTAGCCCGCCAGGGAGCTTTCGTCATTCTTCTAGCCCGTAATGAACACGGCATTCGAGAAACTATGGATACCATGCCAGCAGAGAAATGCCTGCCTCTTGTCACCGATTTGCGGGATATTTCAACACTGCATGCCCATCTTGAGCGCGCCCGAAACTGGCAAGGGAGCATAGACGGTTGCGCTTATTGCGCCGGGATAGGAGGGCTGGCCCGGCTCCGCCATGTCAATCCGGACTTTATGGCTGACTGCATGCTCGTCAACTGTTTCGCTTTTGTAGAAATTGGGCGCTGTTTGACACGGCTCAAAAAAAAGGACCAGTCGTTACGGATAGTGGCCATCTCTTCTTTGGCCAGTTTAGGATACAATAAACATCTTGTGGCTTATGCCGCCTCCAAGGCCGCGCTTGAAGCCGCCGCCAAGACCATGGCCGTTGAGCTGGCCTCTAGAAATACAACCGTCAATGTCATCCGGCCAGCCATTGTGGATACTCCCATGAATTTCAAAATGATGGACGTAGTAGGCGATCTTGACAAACGGCTCAAGGAAAACGGCTACCAGCCCTTAGGTTTGATTCCCCCTGAAGAGGTTGCTCAGATGGTTGCCTATCTTATGAGTGAGGCAGCACGTCATATTACCGGAGCCATCTTCCCCATCAATGCAGGCGCTCCCTGCTAGGTTGTATAGATATTCAACCCAACAAAATCCGACAGGCTTTTTATGCAAAATACCACGTTTGAGCTTTTCACTACCGCGCACGATGCTCTGAAGGCACGCCGCCGTTGCACGCTCTGCAACATTTTCCAGAATAGTCTCAGCCTGCGCGGCCTGTTGGTTGAAAAATCCTGTCTGTTGCACGAGACGGACGGGGCCGTTTTTCTGCTGGTTCCCTATCACGGCTACTATCATGATTGCCTTTATCTCGCTGCGGACGAGACAGCGCTGGAAGAAGGCATCACGGACCTCTTGGCGAGGTATTCCTCCCCTCTTGCCATTCGAGGTTCCGTCATCGCCAAGGAACCGCAAGCAGAGAAGACAGCCCAGGTATTTCTACGACAGGGGTTCAGCCTGAAAAAAAAATTACTGCGCATGCTTGCGAGAAAAGCCCCGAAAAAAATACGGGAAGCTCTGCATACTCTCGTTGAGGGCTATCTAGATTGCGTATCCTTCGCCGCCCCTGAGGAAGCCGAAGAAATTTTGGAAATCCTGCTGGAAAATTTCGACCTTGTGGCGGACAACGTGCCGGAGCTCCCGGCTATCCGGGAAAACATCGTCAAGCGGCAAGTCGCCGTACTACGCCGGGACGGAAAGATCGCCTCGTTGAATTATTTCACCTGTTCCAACAGCCATATTCATGGCCTATTTGACGTAACTCGCAAGGAATATCGGAAAGAGGGGCTTTTCCTGGCTGTGCAGGTTTTCCTTGAAGGATACTTCTCCTCATTGAACAGAAAAATTGCGCGCGGTATGGGGTGGCGTGACATCGCTGCCACCAGATTGGTAAAGCATTCTGAGAAAAGCAATGCATGTTTTGACGGCGTTGTTATCTATAATATGTTGTGGACTACCAATGCGTATCCGACGGAAGGAGATCCCCATCCATGATGCGCTTACGCATAACACTTGAATCCACCACCTTGCTTCGTCCCGTGGAAGTTGTGGTGGTTCTACCCTCTGGTTTCGATATAGGTAAAGCTCCATACAGGACTATATGGGCTCTACATTGTGCCATGAGCAATGCAGATTTTTTCTTCGACAGTCTTAGAGCTGGCGACATTGCCAAGGGCGCGCACATAGCCATCATCGCGCCCAGTCTGGGCAACGGCTATTTTCTGAATTCCGTTTACGAACGACAGGCTGATTTTCTTCAAGATGAACTTATGCCCACCCTACAGGAAGCTTTGCCTCTTTCTCTCCGGCGCGACGACAATTTTATTATTGGTGTTTCCATGGGAGGATTCGGCGCGTTGCGCTGGGGACTCGACAGAGGAGAGAATTTTGCGGCAGTCGCAGCCATTTCCGGCGTTTTCGACCCTCGCTTGCCTCTGGACGAACGCGTCCTGAAAAAACGGGCGCAACGTGCCCTCCATGTAACATGTGACAGCATCATGCGCCGTCTTGTACTGGACGAATCCGGCCAAATGTATCCCGACGCCGATCTAAACCAGCTTGTCCGGCATGCGGGCTCCAGCGGCAGAGCACCGCGTTTGGAACTGTTCTGCGGAGAGCAGGACTATCTGAGTTTATCACAGAGTCAGGCGGTGGAAATGCTTTGCCGAGAATATCGCCTTCCGGCTAGGCTGCATACGATGCCTGGCGAGCATGATCCGGCCTACTGGCAAAAAGCTTTTTGTGAAGCTGTAAGTAAGATGCTCTGTGACGCCTGACGCGAGGAATCTCTGTGTACCCAACGCATATTACACATTATTTTGAAGCCATAGTGGCGGACCATCCTGATCGGATAGCCGTACATGATGGGAACACTGCCGTCACTTTTGCAAATCTGTATGAACGCATCTTATGTACTGCCAACGCTCTGAGCCAGCGGCTTGAGGCACGCACGGGGCAAATAGTCGCCGTTTTTCTGCCTAAAAGCGCGGCGGCGGTGATGGTCGATCTAGCCATTCTCTATAGCGGCAACGCCTATATGAACCTTGATGTCAAAAGCCCGAAACAGAGGGCCAAGAACATCCTGCATCAGGTGCGGCCAGTGTTGATTGTGACTCAGGCGGACATGGTTTCTACCCTCCCCACGGACATTCCGATATTTTTGCTGCCGAGCTGCGAAGAGGCTCCACTTTCCGCCGGGGACAAACGCCGTGTGCTTGCACTGCGCGAACAAAATATCGACACCGACCTTCTTTGCGTGATCAATACGTCAGGCTCCACGGGTACGCCCAAAGCCGTGGCTCTCAGTCATCGCAGCTTCATCGACTTCATCGAGGTTGTCTGTGAGGCTGGACTTGTTGGCGATGCCGAAGTTGTCGCCAGCCTGTCACCTCTCGTTTTTGATATTTTCAGCTTTGAGCTGTGCATGCTCATGGCACAAGGCAGTACCCTGGTTATTGTGCCGGAAAATTTCGCGGCCTTTCCAGTCCGGCTTCTGGAGCTGATGGTCGCGCGCCAAGTGACGTTCCTGTTTTGGGTGCCGACCATCATGGTCAATATCGCCAACATGGATCTATTGAGCCGGATTCCCCTACCGGACCTCAAAATGGCTTGGTTTGCGGGGGAGGTATTCCCTACTGCCAAATTCAATTATTGGCGAAGGATGCTGCCGCAGACGACATTCATCAATCTTTACGGCCCTATCGAAATCACGCTGGATTGTCTGTATTATCCTGTATCCCGGGACTTGCACGACGATGAACCTATTCCCATTGGAAAACCGTTCCGTAATACCGGCATATTAATCCTCAACGAGCGCGGTGAGCCAGCTGGGCCGGATGAGGAAGGCGAATTATGCGTACGGGGCACATCGCTCGCCATGGGTTATTACAACAACGCGGAAAAGACGACAGCTGCCTTTGTTCAAAATCCCTTCAATCATGCATATCCCGAGCGCATCTATCGCACCGGCGATATTGTGGCCTACAACAAATATGGGGAACTCATCTTCAAAGGCCGGAGAGATACGCTCATCAAACACATGGGCTACCGTATAGAATTGGGGGAAATCGAGCATGTCATCATCGACACACTGAAACTGGTGCGTAATTGCTGTGCAATTTACCATACTGCCGCTGGCAAAATCACGCTGTTTTATGAAGCTCCGTCGCCGTTGCCGGAAAAAGAAATACGCAGCAGCATCGGCAGTGTTCTCCCACGGTATATGGTGCCTGCCGCCTATATTTGCCTAGGCGAACTTCCACGCAACGCCAACGGCAAAATCGACCGTTTCCGCCTCAAGGAGAGCTTGAATCGGGATAAGGAGGAAAGGATACATGTCTGACACATTCACCCTGATCACCGGCGCATCTTCCGGAATGGGCGAAGCTACGGCCAAACTGCTGAGCCACTCGCGTAATCTTATTCTGCACGGAAGAAACGAGGAGCGGCTCGCATCTGTGGGAAAAGAGTGTTCCCAACACGGCAGACGTATTGTCCTGTTTCCCTTCGATCTGGAGCAGGCGGCCACGGTGAGCACAGCACTAACGTCTCTCATCCATGAGCGAGAACTTGCAGTGGAAACCTTTATCCACTTTGCTGGCATGACCGAAGTATTGCCCATTTCAAAGACAAAGTACTCCGTGGGCCTGAGGGTCATGAATGTCAACTATTTCTCCGCCACGGAAATCATCAGCGCACTACTCAAAAAAAAGGTCAACGGAGCAGCGCTGCGCAATATAATACTGGTCTCAAGCATCGCCACCATTGGCGGGAAACGTTATCAACCACATTATTGCGCCAGCAAAGGGGCCATCAATGCCTTGGGAATAGCTCTGGCCTGCGAACTGGCCCCAAGGATCCGCGTCAATGTCATCGCCCCTGGTTCATTTCGGACACGCATCACGGAAACAACCTTTGCGGACCTTTCCCCCGATGCGCCATGGGATCCCCCCACCCTCCTGCCGCCGGGCAAGGTCGAGGATGTGGCTCGTGTTATTCCCTTCCTCTTATCTGAAGAGTCTTCTTATCTCACAGGCCAGATACTCAATGTGGACGGCGGCGAACATTTTCCACGTGGTTAATCGGGAGGAAGCATGGATAGCGCATTGTTTCATAGCGCGAGAGGCGTCGTGACCAGTTCTCAAATGCAGGCATCGCTGCGGTCAGTGGCCGCAGCCGACTGTGATGTACTCTATATCCATACGGATATGACTTTTGGTCTGCCAGTCATCCGTCGCAGCCAACTGTTGGCTGAACTTTTAAACGTTATCGAATCGTTGGGAGTTCGCACTCTTATTTTTCCCACATTTACATTCAGTTTCTGCAACAACGAGCCTTTTGACGTGCAGAACAGCCGTACATCTATGGGCGCATTGAACGAATATGTACGCAAGAGCGGACGCGGCGCACGTTCCAGCGAGCCACTGCTTTCAGTCTATGTGCTCGGCGATCGACTTGATCTTATTGACAATCTCAGCGAAGAATCCATCGGCGTGGGGTCAAATTATGATAGACTGCACCATTGTGGAA
>NZ_JAGZUV010000018.1:0-47749 GCF_018379785.1 Desulfovibrio sp. | reverse complement strand
CTAGGCTCAGCCCTTATTAAAACGCCGTCCGCGAAAAGCTGAATTTTTTCGGGCAGCAAGGCGCAAAGAAGAAATCGGGCGAAGCTGTATTGAACATACCGCGAGGTCAATTTCTTTTTTGCAACGCAGCTGCACGGAAAAAAGCGGCTTTGCAGCAGGCGCTTTTAATGAGGGCTGAGCCTAAGGATGGAGCCAGCGTTCCAACTCCTCCGCCGCCTCCACGGCGCGGGGGCCGGGCCGGGCGAAACGGTCCTCATCCACCACAAGCACCCGTCCCGTGCGCACGGCGCGCAAATCCCGGTAATGGGCGCGCCCGGACAGAGGTTGCGGACCGGGATTCATGGGGCCCTTCTGGATCAGGTAGGCGTCCGGATCCGCCAGGATCAAGGCCTCCTCGTTAAAGCGCACCAGTTTTTTGTCGTCCGCGACCACGTTTTCTCCCCCGGCCACGGCAATGATTTCATTGACGATGCTGCCTTGCCCGGCGGCCAGCAGATTGGGATAGCGCACTTCATAGAAAACGCGCACCGGCTTTTCCCCGGCATGCCGCGCCCGCAGCGTTGCCAGGCGCGCGCGCCAGTCCCGGATCAGCCCGGCGGCCTTTTGCCCTCGTCCCGTGAGACGTCCCAGCTTTTCCAGCACATCGAACATCTTGTCAAAAGAGTCCATCTCAAACGTCAGCACATTGATGCCCAGTTTGCGCAGGGCTTCGGTCTGCAACAGCGCCTCGCGCCGTCCGGCGAGCTGAAGCACCAGATCCGGCTTCTGAGCCACGATCAGTTCCGCATTGGGCCGCATATGGGTGCCGATGGCGGGCAGACCTGCCAGCTCCGGCAGGTGGGCGTCGGCCACGGTGCGCGCCACCAGCAGGCCGCGCGCGTCCAGGGCCAGCAGCAGCTCATTGTAGGCGCCGTACAGGGCGATGATCCGCGTGGCCGGTTTATCCAGAGTCAGCGTAACGCCCGTGTCGTCAACCACCTCAATGGGGGCCGCCCGAGCCGGGACCGGATTCAGGCCCGCCAGCAGCAGAACCAGCAGCAGAATTCTCGGCGCCGTTGCTCCACGGCCCGGAAGCGCGCCCCAGCAACGCCTGGGGCAGGCCCCAGCGCGGATGCGGAAAAACCCGGATGGGAATATCATACAGGACACTGAGTTTCTCCTCGGTAAAGACCTCGGACACAGGGCCGTCAAAGAGCACCCGGCCGTTTTTCAGGCCCATGAGCCTGGTTGCATACAAGGCGGCCAGATTGCAGTCGTGCATGGCCATGAGCACGCAGGCTCCGGCGGCCCGGCGGCGCTCCAGCAGATCAAAAAGTTCCACCATGCGGGCCAGATCCAGGCCGGCGGCCAGCTCGTCCAGCAGGAGCAGCGGGCTCTCCTGGGCCAGAGCCCGCGCCAGCAGCACCCGCTGGAGTTCCCCGCCGGAAAGCTCCCCCACGCGGCGCGCGGCCAACGCGGCGGCCCCGGTGGCGGCCAGAGCCTGTCCGGCGGCGGCGTAATCCCGCCGTCCGTAGCCGCCCAGCCAGGAGAGGTAAGGATAGCGCCCCAGCAGGACCATCTGGCGCACACTCAGGCCGGACGGGCATTCCGCGCGTTGCGGCACCACGGCCGCCAGCCGGGCGCGCTCGCGCGGGCGCAGGCCTTCCAGCGGCCTGTCCGCCAAACGTATGCCGCCGCCCTGGGGCCGCAGCACGCCGGAAATGCAACGCAGCAAGGTGGTTTTGCCGCCGCCGTTGGGTCCCAGCAGGGCCACGCTTTCGCCGCCGCGCGCCGCCAGGCTCACGCCGCGCAGCACGGGCCGTCCGGCATAGCCCGCCGTGAGATCGCGCACATCCAGCATCGGCCCTTCCAGTGGTCTGCCCACCCATCTGTCTATTGGACTCCCCATTGGTCTGTCCATTGATCGTGCGCCGTACATCAGCGCCGCCGCACCAGAAGAGCGAAAAACGGCCCGCCCAGCAGGGCCGTGACCACGCCCACGGGCAATTCCTGGCCGCCGCCCAGCACGCTGCGGGCCAGGACGTCAGCCCAGACCAGCAGCACGCCGCCGCCGAAAAAGGCCCCGGCCAGCAAAGGGCCGTGCCCCGGCCCCAGCAAAAGGCGCAGCACGTGCGGCACTACCAGACCCACAAAGCCGATCACTCCGGCCACGGCCACGCAACCGGCGGTCATACAGCTGGCCCCGGCCAACAGCCAGAAACGCGCCCGGCCCACATTAAGACCCAGTTGCGCGGCCTGCTCATCGCCCAGAGAAAGCACGTCCAGAGCCCGCCAGCCCAGACCCACGGCCAGCAGGCCGGGAATAAAGGTAGCCAGCAGCAGGGGCAGGCTGTCCCAGCCCCGGCCTTGGAGCGAGCCCAGAATCCAGAACACGATGCTGGTCACGGATTCCTCATTGAGAGCCTTGACCAGGGCCACCAGGGCCCCCAGAAAGGCGGCTACGGCAATACCCGCCAGAATCACGCTTTCACGGCTGAAATCCCCCTTGCCCCGTCCCAGCCAGAGCGCGCCGCACAGGGCCAGCAGGGCTCCGGCCAGAGCGGCGGGAGCCACCAAACCGGCCTGGGTCGCCCCCGCCGCATGGCCCAGGACCCGTCCCAGCCACAGGCCGAACCCGCCGCCGACGCCGCCCAGGGCGATAGCCATGCTGGCACCGCAGGCCGCACCGGCGGAAATGCCCAGAGTGAAAGGGTCGGCCAGGGGATTGCGCAGCACGCCTTGCAGGGCCACGCCGGCCACGGCCAGGGCGCCGCCGCAAAGTGCCGCCAGACAGACCCGCGCCAGACGTATCTGCCCCACTACCAGGAGTTGGGAGGCGTCCACCGGCGCGGCGGCCAGGCCCAGGCTCGCGGCCAGCGCGCGAAAAACCTCATCCACGCCCAGCGGGAACGGCCCCGGCAGGCAGGCCAGCGGCAGAGAACATAGCCAGAGCGCCGCCAGCCCGGCCAGGGCAAGGCAAAGGGACCGCGTCCGAGGCGGCCGGGAAAGGGCGTCTAGGTGCATATCATATGGGGCTATGCGGACAAAAAAAGCCTCTTCCATACCTGGAAGAGGCCCGTATTTCCTCTGCCTGACCGGCAAAAACCCGTTGCCGGAGAATATCTCACGCCGGAGTAGTTCACTTTTTCAAAGTTAATCTGCTCCAGGAGCGCAAAAATGGGCACGGCAGGTCTTCCGGCTTGATCCCCTTGCCCCGGCCTTCCCGTTTCCAGTGGCACAAAATGGGGCGCGGTTTGCGGATCTCACGGCGGCGGGTCCGCTCCCGTTTTACACGGGATTCCCTTTTCAAGCCGTTCCGCGTTGTTCCGCCGATCCGGCTACCGTTGCCAGAGGGCACATTAGGCGCGGCGCGCGGCCCTGTCAATGCGGCACGGGAAGACGCGCGACGGGTCAGCCTCAGGCCGTGATCCAGATCAGGCTGGCCTGACGGCCGGATCTTTTTTCCCGCCGGTAGGAGAAAAACTGCCCGTTGTTGGAAGCAGTGCAGAGATCCAGGCCGTAGATTTGGCGCTCCGGCAGACCGGCCCGTTGCAACTGACGGCGGGTCAGCCCCCAGAGATCCATGGTCCGCGTTGCCGGGTCGAACCAGGGCCGGAAGCCGTCGCTCCATTCCCGTTCGAAGTTGACGAACTCCGCCCGCGCAGGTCCCAGGCTGGGGCCGCGCACGGCCAGCAGGTCGCAAGGCTTGAGACCATAGCGCGCGCAGAAGCGGGCCACGCCCGTGCCCGGAAAATCGCAACGGTTGCCCCGCCAGCCCGCGTGCAGGGCCGCCACATGGCGACCGCTCTTGTGCGCCATCAGAATGGGCTGACAGTCGGCGGTCTTGATCAGCAGGCCCAGACCGGGCCGGGATGCGGCCATGCCGTCGCCGTCCGTCGTGGGCCGGGTCTCGCAGGCCACGGCTTCCGGCTCAAAGAGCAGCGCATCGCCATGCACCTGATTGAGCTCCGCCCAGGCCGTGAGACCGTGCGGCTGCAAGGCCGCCAGCAGATCGCGGCGGTTGCCCGTCACATGGTCCGGATCGTCCTCCGTGCTGAAGGAAATATTGCCGCCGTCATAGCCGCTGCGGTACGTGCCGCCGGGGATGGCGGCCCGGACCTGAAAGGCGCAGCGGACATTCTCAACACCGGGAAACTGAAAAGGAATGTAGCTTACAGACACAGAAACTGCTCTTCCGTGCAGAGATACTGCACGCGTTGATCCCACTGTTCCAGGGGCAGGTTTTTGGCAACCTGGAAGGCGAAGCACAGGCCCACGCGCGGGCAGGCCGGTTCACTGTCCAGAAAACGGTCATAATACCCGCCGCCGAAGCCCAGGCGGCCGCCGTGCAGGTCAAATGCCAGACCAGGCAGCACCAGCAGATCCGGCTTAAAGGCCTTGCCCGCCTCTTCCGGCCCGAAGCCCGGCAGCCCGTCCTCGGGCTCGCGCAGGCCGAAGGGGCCGGGCCGCAATTGTTCCGGCCCCGTGCAGGCTACAAAGTCCATGATCCCCGCTTCGCCGGGCCGCACGCGCGGCAGCCAGACCGTGCGCCCGCTCTTCCAGGCGGCGTCCAGCAGCTTGTCGGTGGACAATTCGCCCTTGAGGGCCACATACAGAGCCACGGAGTGCGCGTTGCGCCAGCAGTCGGCCTCAATCAGACGCCGCTGGGCCTCCAGGCTGCGCGCCCGCGCCAGCCCCGGCGGCTGGCGGCTGCGCAGCTTGCGGATATGCTCCCGCAGGGCGGCCTTGCGCGCCGCGACGGGTTCCTCGGACATGGGGGATTCGGGAGATGTGGGAAGCATGGCGGCTCTTTCCATCCGTGGCGAGTTATGGCAAGATTGCGACACCACTCTTATAACAAAGGATAGGACGCCATGCCAAGCGCCGATACGCGGGATTACCTCTGGATAGCCGTGGGCGACATCCACGACGACCCCGCCTGTTTCCATCGGATTCCGGAACTGGCCCAGGCCGACGGGATCATCGTCACCGGCGACTTGACCATCACCGGCGGCGTCAAGCAGGCCGAACTGGTCATGGAGGTTCTGCGCGCCCACGATCTGCCGGTCTGGGCCCAGATCGGCAACATGGACCGGCCTGAAGTGGATGCCTGGCTGAGCGAACAGGGCTGGAACCTGCATACCGTCACCCGCGAACTGACGCCGGACACCGCCATTTTCGGCGTGGGGGCCTCCACGTTCACGCCCTTCGGCACGCCCAGCGAATTCCCCGAATCCACGTTCGCGGCCTGGCTGGATGCCTGCTGGCAGCGTGCCCGGCGCTATCCGCACACGGTGCTGGTTTCCCACAATCCGCCCAAGGATACGGCCTGCGACGTGATCCCCGGCGACGTTCATGTGGGTTCCACGGCGGTGCGTGAATTTCTGGAGGAAACCCAACCCGACATCTGCCTCTGCGGCCATATTCATGAAGCCAGAGCCGTGGACCGCGTGGGCCGCACCGTGGTGGTCAATCCCGGCGCGCTGGCCCAGGGCGGCTACGTGCTGCTGCGCTCCAACTCGGGGCAGCTGTCCGCGGAACTGCGCGTGCTGGAAAACTGCTGAGACTTCGCACCCGTCTCCTTTCTCCCCCCTGCGCTGAAAGCGGCTGAAGGCGAGGGCCGGAGGCCCTTCTTGCATATTTTCACAAAAGACGTATTCTAGAGAAGATTAATTCTGAGGTGTTACAATCTCAAAATTTTGAAAGCGCCCGCTCCGGCACATCACAGCGCAAATAACTTCCGCTTATGCCAGCGACGGGCGGCTGCCTCCGCAGCTGCCAGAGCAATTTCACTTTGAAACGGCTCTATTGAATAAGGTCCGGTATGTCCTCGGCAATTGCGCGCCTGCAACGGCGCTGCTGCCGTAGCGCTCCATGCGGAGTTTGACAGGCCGGGCTCACAAATTTTTTCGCGGCGCTGTTCTTCAGATTGCCGCCAGAAGGATTTTCATGACTACTGACCAGGATTTTCCCGTGGCCTCGTCTTCGGCTACGGATGGCGCAAGCCAGGACCGTTCCGCTGTTGTTTCCCCTGTTTCTCCCGCACCCGCAGACTCCGCCGCTTCCGGCGAAGCCCCCGCCCCCAAGCGCCGTACGCCTTCCCGCAGTACTAAAAAACCGGCCGCCAAAACAGCCCGCGCTCAGGTCAAGAAGGAGACCGACACGCCGACGGCTGGCAGCAAGGCCGCGGAAAAGGCCGACGCCGTGGCCGCGCCCAAGGCGCGGGGCGGCAGACGCACGGCTGCCAAAAGCCCGGCCCAAGCCCCGGAAGGCGGCGAAGACAGCCCGACCAAGGCCAAACGTGCCCCGGCCCAGCGTGCGGGCAAAGGCCGCCGCAGCGCCACGGCCAAAACCGGCATTGCCGAAACCGGCGCGGAGACGACTCAGGCGGCAGCCGCAACGCAAGCCCCGGCAATCGAGGAGAGCCCTGCGGAAACCCCCGATAAGCCTGCCAAGGCCGCTCCCAAGCGCGGCCGCAATAACACGACGCGCGGCAGTCGGGCGAAAAAAGCCCCGACATCCCTGACATCCCCAACGTCCATTGACGCCTCCGCTGCCCCTGCCGAAGCCGACACGCCATCACCCCAGGCTGAAAGCCGACAGACCGCCCCCCTGACTGACGCCATGACGGCCAGGACTCCCAAAGAAATCTCCCGGCCGGAGAGTCTCCCGGAGAAAACGACGGAACAGGTTGCATCCTCCACGACGGACGCCGAAGAAGCCGCCGCCGGAAACGAAGACGACGGCAACGCTGAAGGGCCCCGGCGTAAAAGTCGGCGCGGACGGCGCGGCGGTCGCGGTCGCAACCGCAAAAACCGCCAGCCCGCCACGGACGAGATGAGCGCGGATGACGCCGCAGCGGACGAAAGTATGGACGACCCGGCTGCGGAACGCACGGGGAACGCCGACGACGAAGCTTCTGATGAAGTTGACGCCGCTGCCGAAGCCCCCGTTGGCGAAGGCGGCATGCCCGCTTCCAAGGGGCGCGGCAAGAGGGGCAAAAGCGTCCAGAACGCCGAGGACGAGGACGGCAAAAAATCCACAGCGCGCGCCACGGCGACCAAGGCCAAAGCCGGAGCGGCCACGGGCAAAAAGCGAATGTTCATCAGCGTGTTGCCCGGCGAACAGGTGGAAGTGGCTCTGGCCGAGGAAGGCTGCCTGCTGGAATACTACCTGGACATGCTCCACCAGCGCAAAATCAAAGGCAATATTTACAAGGGCGTCATCCACAACATCGACACCAATCTCCAAGCCGCTTTTGTGAGCTACGGCGCGGGCAAGAACGGCTTTTTGCAGATTGACGAGATCCACCCCGAATACTGGCTGGCCCATCACGAACCGGCCAAAGGCAAGAAGTTCCCGCCCATCCAGAAGGTGCTCAAGGCCGGTCAGGAAGTGCTGGTGCAGGTGGTCAAGGAGCCCACAGGCAACAAGGGCGCGTTTCTGACCACCTGGCTCTCGCTGGCCGGGCGTTTTCTGGTGCTCACGCCCGGGCAGGAGCAGATCGGCGTTTCGCGCAAGGTGGAAAATGACGAGGAACGCGCCCGCCTGCGCGAGATGATGAACGGCATCGACCCCGGCCAGGGCCTGGGCGTCATCGTGCGCACGGTGAGCGCCGGCACCACCAAGACCACCCTGAAGAATGATCTGCAATATCTGAAACGCCTCTGGCGCGACATCCGCAAAAAAGCCACGGAAATATCGGCCCCGGCCCTGATCCATCAGGAGCCCGGCCTCTCCGAACGCGCGGTGCGCGACTACCTCACCGACGACGTCTGCGAAATCTGGGTGGACAACGAGGAAGTGGCCCAGGGCATCCGTGATACCGTCAGCCTGCTTTTCCCGCGCAAGAAAGATCTGGTGCGCCTGCACGGCGACATCCGCCAGTCCATGTGGGAGCGTTTCAATCTGCGCCGCCAACTGGACCAGATCTATTCCCGCGAAGTGCTTCTGCCCTCGGGCGGCCGGTTGGTCTTTGACCAGACTGAGGCGCTCATGGCCGTCGACATCAACTCGGGCAAAATTTCCGGCAAGGGCAATTTTGAGGCCATGGCCTTCAAAACCAATATGGAGGCCGCCGAAACCATCGCCCGCCAGCTCAAGCTGCGCGACGTGGGCGGCCAGGTGGTCATCGACTTTATTGAAATGCGCGACAAAAAGCATGTGCTGGACGTGGAGAAAACCCTGCGCCAAGCCATGAAAAACGACCGCGCCCGTCACGACGTGGCCCGCATGAGTTCCTTCGGCCTGTTGGAGCTGGTGCGCCAGCGCATGGGTTCCTCAGCCCTGGCTATCACCATGGAGCCCTGCCCGGCCTGCGGCGGCACGGGTCAGCGCCGCAATCTGGAATGGCAGGCACTGCAGGGGCTGCGCGAGCTGCGCCGCATGCTGCGTGCCACTAACGGCGAAAAATGCACCTTTGAAACCACGCGGGAACTGGGCCTGTATCTGCTCAACCACAAGCGCGACAGTCTGCGCGAAATGGAGCAGGACTTCGGGAAATGCCTGGAAATAGCGATTCGTACCTAGCACCGAAGCCCGAAGACAAGAGTCTGCTGCTGCACGTCTGCTGCGGGCCGTGCGCCATCATGCCCATCACCCGCCTGCTGGACGAGGGCTTTGCGGTTACGGCGTGGTTCATGAATCCCAATGTCCAGCCCCTGGCCGAATATCTGCGCCGCCGTGAAGCCGCCGGAGAGTGCGCGGCGCGTCTGGGCGTGAATATCTTGTACGCGGACGAGACCTGGAACATCACGGCATGGTTGCGCGCCGTGGCCGGACGGGACGAAGCCCCCGCGCGTTGCGCCTATTGCTGCGAAAGCCGCGTGGAAGCGGCGTTCGCCAAGGCCGCCTCTCTGGGTTTCGCCTGGGTCAGCACCAGCCTGCTCTACTCCCGTTACCAGCCGCACGAGGTCATTGCGGCGGCGGGCCGCCGCCTGACCGCGCCAAGCGGCCCCGGCTTCGTCTACCGTGACTTCCGCACGGACTGGCAGGCAGGCATCGACCGCTCCAAGGACTGGGGCTTGTACCGTCAGCCCTACTGCGGCTGCGTATACAGCGAGGCGGACCGCTACCGTAAAAAACTTGAACGCTGTAAACAAGAGACGGCCAAAAACTGATTTTTACAGAATTATATAGATTTTTGCAGAAACCTATATTTTCGCTTGACCTCGCGGGTGCTTTTCCGTAAAAAGTTTTTTGCCTTCAGCGATCCCCGATAGCTCAATTGGCAGAGCGGGTGACTGTTAATCACTAGGTTGGCGGTTCAAGTCCGTCTCGGGGAGCCAAAAAATGATAACCCCTTGAGGAATCAAGGGGTTTTTCATTTTTCCAGAGCATTTCAAAGTTGATCCGCTCTGGAAAAGCAAAGCAGGCGACAGCATCAAGATTGAAACGGACGGGCCGGACCCGGCCATGGCCGCAACCGCCGGCAAATAACGCCGGGAGGAGTGCCGGGGACGGCGAAAGCGCCCGCATTCCCCCTGACGCTCCTCCCGTATCTGCCACACGCTGATAAAAAGCCCGGTATCTGATTGCAAAAATTTCGAGCATGGTATGCTCTCAATTTTTGCAGGAGCGCCAGCGAAAAACGTGGTTTTTCGCTGACTCGCGGCGGCTGCGCCGCAAAGCGGGTTTTGTGTGTCTAACTTTTCAAATGAGACATTAGTCCATCCGGCTTCTGAAGCGCTCCGCCTGATCAGCGATCAGTTCCTTGTCCTCAAAATAGTTAATCTTCATGGCCCGCTTCATGGCGGACAGGGTTTTCGCCGCCTTCTTTCGGGCTTTGCGGCTTCCCTCTTCCAGTATCCGGTATACCGCGGGGATATCTTTGGAAATCTCCTTACGGCGTTCACGGATGGGACCAAGGATCTCCTGGAGCACACTGTTCAGGAAACGCTTTACCTTCACATCGCCCAGGCCGCCACGGGCATAATGGGCCTTTAGTTCACCCAGATTTTTATACTCGGGCAGATATTTCTCGAAATGCTCATCCCCGCAACAGGCATCCAGGTAAATGAAGACCGGATTGCCTTCGACCTGTCCCGGATCCTCCATTCTCAGGTGATTGGGATCAGTGAACATGGACATAATCTTCTTCTTCACTTCCTCTTCGGAATCAGACAGATAGATACAGTTTCCGAGAGATTTGCTCATCTTGGCCTTGCCGTCGGTGCCCGGAAGGCGAAGACAGGCCTCGTTGTCCGGAAGAAGAATGGCCGGCTCCACAAGCGTTTCTCCGTACACCGCATTGAATTTGTGCACGATCTCCTTGGTCTGCTCAATCATGGGCGCCTGATCTTCGCCCACGGGCACGGTTGTCGCCTTGAAAGCGGTAATATCCGCCGCCTGGCTGATGGGATAGGTAAAGAAACCGACCGGAAGGCTCGTTTCAAAATTGCGCAGCTGGATTTCAGACTTCACTGTCGGATTACGTTGAAGCCTGGAGACTGTTACCAGGTCCATGTAGTAAAAGGCCATCTCGCAGAGTTCGGGCACCTGCGACTGAATGAACAAAACGGATTTTTTCGGATCAAGCCCGCAAGCCAGATAGTCCAGCGCCACTTCAATGATGTTCTGGCGTACCTTTTCCGGATTGTCCGCATTGTCCGTCAGGGCCTGGGCATCCGCAATCATGATGTAAATTTCGTCAAACTCTCCCGAATTCTGGAGCTCCACCCTGCGTTTTAAAGAACCCACATAATGCCCTATGTGAAGTCGTCCTGTGGGGCGGTCGCCTGTCAATATGATCTTGCCCATCTGTATATCCTCTCGTTTCCTGGTATCGGGTTGACGCACAGCATACCTCGAACCAACGAATGTCTGACTGCAAGAATCTCGAGCATGGCCATGCTCTCAATTTTCGCTGACGCACGGCGGCTACGTCGCCGCCCCCCCCAAGGGGCTGTGGGTCCAATTTTTCAACTCAGACACGAGGCTCGAATTTTTCGCTGACCATATCCTTTATATTCTATCCCAATTCGTGGATGCCGTCCATACTACCATACTAATCGACTGTGATTCATATCCCTTGCTTGCGGGAATATTTCAGCAATTCAGAACGCTATGACATCCCGGAAACAAACTATGTGATATCCGTACGGCGACTGCCCTCTACGAATACCGCGCCTCCTTCAACCGGATATAACAGGGACTGAACCTGGGAAAATACTTGCGGGAGAATAGCCGACGGAAGCGAACACGGCGGAACACATGCCGGGCAGTTTTTTAGAGCGGTTCATGCATGAACCGCTCTAAAAACATACCGGGTCATGATATAGCCCTTTTTTATCGCTCCGCTTTGCGTTAACATCAGAGCAACGCTTTTGTACCAAGGAAAATCATGTATCCCCTACTGTTGGAAACCGATCAAATCCATTGCTATGACACTGCCGGAAAACGCATAGACTGTACGGGCTCGGGCTCAGGTTCCGAACAAGACGCCGCGCGGCCCAAACATCTCCGGCCCGTCGCAGGCCGTTTTCAGACTCAGGGCGATCTGGTGCGGGACAGCCTGAGCGGCGCGCTCTGGACCCGCAACGCCAATCCCGCCGACTTTCCGCTCAACTGGGAGGAAGCCCACGCGCTGGTGGCGGATATGGCCGCCCGTAAGGTCCACGGCTGCGCCGACTGGCGGTTGCCGCCCCGTCGGCTGCTCTTTTCCCTGCTCAGCCATCAATATATCAATCCGGCCCTGCCCCAAGGGCACCCCTTTGCCAACGTCTTTTCCGGCTACTACTGGACCGCCGATACCTGCCACCGCCTGCCGGAACAGGCCTGGCACATTCATCTGGGCGGCGGCCGGGTGACCCGCGTCCGCAAGGACGAAGCCGCCCTGGTCTGGCCGGTCTGCCTGCCGAAAACAGAAGATGCCGCGCCTCTCTTTTCGCCCGGGAAGCGTTTTGCACTGGATGGCGACTCGGTGCGGGATCAACTTACAGGTTTGATCTGGAGCCGGAATGCCGATCCTCTGGGCCGCCCCCTGCCTTGGGAAGAAGCCCTGGCCGCCGTGGACGGACTCAACCGCGCGGCTCAGGACAGGGCCACGGACTGGCGCATGCCTAATATCAGGGAACTGGAAAGTCTGGTGGACCTTCAGGCCGACTCCCCGGCCCTGCCCGCAGGGCATCCTTTTACAAACGTGCGCGACGTGTACTGGTCGTCCACCACCAGCGTCTATGAAGCCCGTTACGCCTGGGCGCTTTACAGCCGCGACGGCATGGTGGGCGTGGGTTTCAAGCCTGACACCGGTTTTCATCTCTGGCCGGTGCGCGGCAAGTGCTGAGAACTTCAACCGCCGACCAATGAAAAAACCCGCCTCCTGAACGGGTCTTTTTCATTGGTCGGCGGAAATAAGGCCGGGCGCGATGGCCCCCGTACCCTCCGCCGTTATTCCTCACGCCTCAGAGCAGGAATGCCAGGAAAGGCAAAACCAGTGCCAGACAGACCACCCAAAGCAGCAAGTCCTTAAAAGTACGGTCCGCTGTTTCGGTTTCGGCCAGGATCAACGCTCCGCCGATATGAAAGGGGCTGGCCGCCATGACCGCGATGCTGCCGGAAAGCAAAGCCAGTTGCATATTCGCCGCTATGGCCTGGACAGCGCTGCCCATGGACTTGATGGCCACCGGTATCACCAGGCCCAGCACGGCCACGGACGAGGATTCAAAATTGGCGATGATGGTCCCCAGCAGACTGATGCCGTAACGGACCAGAGAGGGATTTTCCATGCCTGACAGCGCCGATCCGATGGCGTGCAACACGCCCATTTTCTCCAGCAGACCCACGTACAACAGCACGCCGCCGATCATCAGGGCAATGCCCCACGGCAGTTTGGCAATGGCCTGCTTGCCGTTGGTACGGAAAAGGATCTGCAGCGTCATACCCGCGGCAAAGGCCGTCAGGCCCACGTCAAAACGCCGCAGCACCAGCGTGATGAAACAGAGCACGGCCGCCAAAGAACACCATTGATAGGCTGTCAGCCCGGAGCGCGTCAGGGCCTTGTCCACAGCGCGGGCAGAAGTCGGAAGCACATCCGCCCCGGCCTTCACGGCTGGCTCGACTTGCCCGTTTTGTCCTTTCTGTCGCAACAGCTTCAGGCCGCCGAAGCAGAAAAAACCTGCCAGGCCCACGGCCAGGGCCAATGCGCCCTGGCACAGAAAGAAAAAAACGCTGTCAAAGGCAATGCCGTTTTGGACCGCCTGCACGGCTACCAGATTGCCCCAGGGATTGAAGGGCGAAAAGCCTCCCACGCAAGCGCCCTGAATGACCACTGTGCCCATCAGGGCGGCCCGGATGTTTTCGCGCCGGGCTATTTCCATGGCTACCGGTATGGTGATGGCCAGCGCGGCGGCCGGCAGCGCGCCCACGGCGCAGATCACCGCCGTGAGAAAAGCCATGACCCAGGGCAGCAGAAAGGCCCTGCCGCGCGCCGCCCGTACCATGGCCGTAACAAAGATGTCCGCCAGTCCGCTTTCCTGCACATGGTTCCATAAAAAGGCCACGCCGAGCACCAGAAGCACCAGCTTGGTGGGAAAGCCCGCGTACAGGCTCTTGACCGGCACACCGGCGATCTCAGCCAGCACAAAGGCGGCGGGGATCATGATCAAACCGAGGTTGATATGCTGCCACAGGCTGACGGCGAACACCAGCGCCAGCCAAATCAGGGCGAGTATCTGCAGTGTTGTCATGCCGGGTTCTCCTTGGTCGGGGTTCGGATTCCGGCGGAAAACCGGTGCAATCCCGGCTTCCCGCCGTTCCGGAAGCCGCTTCTCCGGCGGCCGCGGTCAGGACAGTTTTTCGATGCGCAGATGCTCCGGATCAACGCGTACCGTATCGCCCGTACGCAGCATCGTCAGGGCGTCCGGCTGCCAGCCTTCAGTAATGGGGATGCCCGCGAACACCGCTCCCTGGACCATGACGGGATTAAGCTTGCCGAAAACGAATGCCCGGGGCGCGAAGCCCTTGCAGACCAGGTCGCGGAATGCCCAGCCCCCGGCCACGCCGCCCTTGGCCGTGGGGATGACCAGGATTTTATCCTTGATGGATTGCCCTTCCGCGCTGTGTCCCCGCCGGGAAATAACGCCGCTGGTGCGGTCCAGATCATAACGCGGGCTGAAACCCTCCCTGAACACGACAACCTGCCCGCTGACGGTCTGGCCCATGGCGCGCGTGACGATGATGATTTCGTTCATTGCAGTTCTCCTGTGCAGGCAATATCCACGCACTGCGCGGTATGGCGCAGCACGGTATTGAAACGGTGGGCCGTAATGGTGTTGACGATCTTGCCGGAATTGGAAATCAGATTGATCCAGCCGTTCATCTTCCTGATGGCGGAGAGATTCTGGAGCAGATAAAAACAGACGCCTTCCATCAGCCGTACGCCCGCCTCTTCCAGAATCCGCGCATAGCCCAGCCGCCGGGCGTTGGACATGACGCTGTTGTTGGTGGTCACAAATACGTGCATGCCTTTGGCCACCCGGCGTCCCTGGAAAAGCTCCGCCAGACGGCGCATTTCAAAGATGGAAAGTTGCGGACCGGAGAAAACGACCACATTTTCCGCGCCGTCCAGATAGGCATAGTTTTGGTACACCCTGTCCAGATCCTCTGGGGTAACGGTCATGCTCTTTCGCGGCTCCCGGCCGCCGAAGGCTTCCTCACGGCTGCGGGCCTCGGGCGTGACGCCGACCATATGGTACATGGCCATGGAACCGTAGCTCGCCAAGGCGCAGCCCAGATGCTTGAGATCGTCCGGCGAGGGACGCCGCCGCACGCCTTCGAAAACCGGCACGGCGAAGTAGTCCTGATTGGGGTGGCCCACCAGCTTGCCCAGCGCCCCCCAGTCCGCCACATCCCGCATTTCGGCTTCCAGGCGCACCTCGATAGTGCCGCGTCGGCAGGCGTCCAGGTGGAAGCCATAGGCGGGCGTGCGCCCGGTGATGGCCGCCGAAAGACTTGCATTGCCGGATTCGAAATTGGTGCGCGCGCCGAAAATGGAATTGGCGGCAATGACCGTGCCCGTATCGCCCCAGGCCAGGTGTTCGCCCAGGGTCGGCTGATAGTAGGTCTGATAGTTGATGCAGGAATCAATGCGAATCATGCGCAGCTCTTCCAGCAGGCGCATGATTTCCTCCTCCTTGGCCATTTCGCCGCTGTCCTGTCCCAGTACGGCGGCACATTGCATGTCCATGCAGCGCGCGTTGGTCGTGGTGTCCACCGCGCAGCTTCCGCCCAGGGCCTTCAGCCGCCGTAAAAACTCCAGCCCGCCGTCGCCGATCAGCTCGATGTCCGCCATGACGTGCGCATTGGCGACAGGCACGAATTTTTCGGCCTTGAAAAAATTTCCCACCGCAATCTGATAGGCCAGCGCCTCCTTGGCGGCCTCCCCCCGCTCGCCGCGCAGCATGCCTTTTTCCTCATCCGTCAAATGCATTGTCCCGCTATCCATGTCTGCCTCCTTC
The DNA here is from genome assembly GCF_018379785.1 of Desulfovibrio sp. Lineage (GTDB taxonomy): Bacteria > Desulfobacterota > Desulfovibrionia > Desulfovibrionales > Desulfovibrionaceae > Desulfovibrio. Next base: position 32,315 of record NZ_JAGZUV010000018.1, on the reverse strand, counting down.
AGGAGTTGACGGCGCGGCCGGATGGCCGCACCGGTATTGGCCTGGAACGCACGCGCCCTTCCGGGGACGCGGCGGCTTTTATTTATTTTCTTTTATAAGCATACAATAGCATACATTTTACTCTAAAAAAATTTTGCCGAATGCGCCGCCCAGACTAAAAGCCCTGCGCGGCAAGGGAAGAGACGTTTCAGACGCCGGCCACCTCCCCGCCCAGATGCACGCTGAGGCGATAAATGTCCGGGCGCAGGAAATGGGTGGTGAATTCCAGGGGATTGCCCGCCGCGTCCCTGGTAATGCGTTCCAGCACCAACAGGGACGTGCTGGGGGAAACTTCCAGCAGGTCGCTGATATTTTTGGGCGGCTGCTCGCAACTGACCAGAAATTCCGAGCCCATCGGTTCCTGCGCGAATTTTTCCCGCAGCATCCTGTACACCGGCGTGGACTCCACGTCCGCCGAACTGATGTGGTTGCCGATGGTGTACGGCAGGCAGACCCGCGCCACGGCATGCGGAATGCCCCGCGAGACGTAGAGGCGGTCGAAACGCAGGACGGGCCGGGGCCAGTCGCGCAACTTTTCCGGCAGGGGCACCTCCCTGCCCAGCCAGCCGAAGTCGATCATCTGCGTCCGCACATCCTCTCCGTTGCGGCGGAAGGTGTCCATAAAGGCGGAAACGCGGTCAATGGAGTGAATGATGCACGGCACGGCACGCGCGATAAACGTCCCCTTGCCGGGGCTACGTACCAGCAGCCCCTCTTCCACCAGGCGCTGCAAGGCCTTGCGGATAGTGGAACGTCCCACCTGGAAAAAACGGGTCAGCTCGGCCTCGGTGGGAACGCGCTCCCCCGGACGCATACCCACGAAATGGGCGCGCAACCGGTCCGCGGCCTGCTCATACAGGGAGCGGGCGCTTTCGCGTTCCAGACTTTCCGTGGCGGGAAGCTTACCGCATGGCATATCTATCACCTATCACCTGCATACAATAAGGAACATTTATTCCCTGATACCCGCGCCGTGCAGCCCTGTCAAGCCCGGCAAAAAATATTTTGCCGTTTACCTGATGCCGTTTCAGCAGCGCGCCAGGGGCAACTCCTTCCAGTCCGTGGTCAGGCGGGGGGAACAATGCTCCCGGCGCATATGCCAGGGGGCCTCGCCCAGGCCCTGGGCGCCGAAGGCCACGGCATCCCTGCCGAAACGCCGGTTGATGGCGTCCAGAGACGCCATCAGGCGGTCCCGCCGTTGTCGGCGCTCCGCGTTTTCCGGCACCAGCAGGCTGCCCTGAAGGCGGTCTTCGGCCTCCAGGTCAAAGAGCATGACCCCGGCCTTGGCGTAGCCGAAGCCGGGGCGGTAGATACGCTCCAGACCGTGCATGGCGGCGTTGATCAGGCTCAGGCTGTCCGCCGTGGGAGCGGGAAAGCGCAGTTGAACCGTCTGATCGTAAAACCGCGCGTTTTCATGGCGGGAAGTACGGATATGCACGGCCATGCCTCCGGCCACAAGGCCCTCCCGACGCAGGCGCGCCCCGGCGCGCGCGGCAAAGCAGGACAAAGCCTGGGCCAGCATGGCACGCCCACGGACTTTGTTCGCAAAGGAGCGTGAGGACATCAGGGCCTTGCGGGGCGCGGGCGCATTGCCCTCCCCGATGCAGGGCAGACCGCGCAGTTCCAGGGCCGTGCGCCAGCCCGCCACGGTGAGCCGCTTGCGCAGCCAGAGGTCCCCGGCCCGTTTCAGGTCCAGGGCCGTGCGCACGCCCTCGACCCGAAGCCGCCTGGCCTGCCCGCGCCCCACGCCCCAAATCTCATCCACGGGCGTCCCGGCCAGCACGGCGTCAATGTCCTCCTCCGGCCTGGCCAGGGAAAAAACGCCGTCATAGACGGTTCTGCTTTTGGCCACATGGTTGGCCACCTTGGCCAGAGTGCGCGTTTCCGCCAGGCCGATGGACACGCTGATGCCGGTCCAGCGCAAAATGGTCGCCCGCAGGGCGCGGCTGAATTGGGGCAGATTGGCCCGCAGGGGCGCATCCAGACGAAGAAAGGCCTCGTCAATGGAATACGGCTCCACCGCCGGGCAGTGCTGCTCCAGAATGGCGAGAATACGCGTGGAAATATCCCCGTACAGGGCGTAGTTGGAGGAAAAAACCGCCACGCCCAGTTCCTTGAGCAGCGGGCGGACCTTGAACTCCGGCGCGCCCATGGGAATGCCCAGGGCCTTGGCCTCGGCGGAACGGGAGACGATGCAGCCGTCGTTGTTGGAAAGCACCACCACCGGCCGGTCGGCCAGATCCGGCCGGAACAGCTTCTCGCAGGAGGCGTAGAAGTTGTTGCAGTCCACCAGGGCCCAGAGCGGCTTTTTACAATTTATGGATGACATGGGTCACCACGCCCCAGATATGCACATATTCGCGCTCCGTGATGTCGATGGGCGAAAAGCACGGATTTTCCGGGGCCAGCAGCACCCGCCCGGCGCGCCGCAGCAGTCGTTTGACGGTCAGTTCGCCGTCCAGGGCGGCAATGACCACCCGCCTGTGCCCGGCCTCCACCGAGCGGTCCACAATGAGCAGATCCCCGTCGTGGATGCCCGCGCCCAGCATGGAATCACCGTGCGCGCGCAAAAAAAAGGTGGCCGCCTCATTGCGCACCAGATATTCGTGCAGGTCGAGCTTGCGGTCCAGATCGTCCTCCGCCGGTGAGGGAAAACCCGCCTCCACGGGCGAAAGATACAGCGGCAGGCCCTCGCGCCCGCCTGGGCGCACCGGGGCCGACGCGCCCAGCAGTTCAAGAGCGGGAGAAAAGGACGGCGTATTCATACCCTCTTGATAGCGGCAGAAGCCCATGCCGGCAAGTGCCCGGCCGGGACGCCGCGCCCCTCAGCATCGGACCGCGCCGCATTGACGGGCGCATCCCCGGCATTGTAGGTCTGAATCAGCGCGAATCCGCTTTGATGCCATAGCATTTCAGAGCATCGCTTCAAACAGACGAGACGTTGCGGACGGCAAACCGCCCGCAACCGGAGGATATATGAGGTTTACGTCCCGGTTCAAGGAAAATGCCGCCACAGTGTGCAACGGCCTGCTCTTCGCCGTGGCCCTGACCACGCCCGTGGTCCTGGGAGTGGCATTTCAGGCTTTTTCCCTGGTCTCCGCCGCCTCGTTCGGCGCCATGTTCGCCCTGCTCATCGCGCCCCGGCACGGAGCCCTGGCCCGCGTGGTGGGCATCAGCGCGGGGGGCCTGCTGGTAGTGCTGGCCGCCGCCCTGGGCATTGCCCTGCAAGGCCGGCACGACCTTGTGCTGGTTCTGCTTTTCCTGCTCAGCTGGCTGGCGGCCCTGCCCAGACCGGATCAGGCCTATCTGGGCCTGATGGTCAAATACGTGGCGTCTTCCGTATTGCTGACCTCTTTCGGTTTTTCCGCCACCCTGCCCATGGCCCTGGCTTTTCTCGGCGGCATTGCGCTGGGCATCTGTCTCAGCCTGGCGAGCATGCTCTTTGAGGCGGACGACGCCACCACCCCGCTGGAAGAGTTCAAGGCCTTTCTGCACGGGGCCACCAACGGCCGCCTGTTCGGCGTGGCCGTGCCCGTGACGGTGCTGTTCTCCACCCTAGCGGCGCGGTATTTCTCCTTCAGCGACCCGGCCTGGGTGGGCCTGACCGTACTCTTCGTCATGCACAGCGACGGCGCCACGGAGCTGTTCCGGATCTGGGCGCGAACCCTGGGTACCCTGGCGGGCGTGCTGGTTTCCGCCGTGATCCTCTACAATGTGACCGCCCCCCTGCATATCGCCGTGGCCATCGGGGTGGCGGCCTTTGCCATGCCCTATGCCAAGGGCCATTACGTGCTGTTCAGCTTTGTCATCACCTGCGCGGTGCTGCTGCTCATCGACATTTCCATGTTCCAGATGGGCGGGGATATGTCCCTGCTGCGCTGGCGGCTCATTGACACGGTCATTGCCTGCGCCTGCGTGCTGCTCTCCAACCTCACGCTTCGGCTGATCCGCAGACTGCGCCACCGGGGAGAGCCCCCGGCGGGGCAGGCGGCATAATTTCACGGCATATGACCGAAAGGCCCCCTGAACGCGAAGTTCAGGGGGCCTTTCGGCGTTATGGTCCGTGAATTGCGGCCGCCCGCCTCCAGAGCTCGTTGGCGGCCGGGCACCGGTACGCCGGAAGTGGAAGGCTTCACCACCCATGAAGGGCTGAGCCTGCTGCGGGCCGTCTGCCGGGAAGCCCAGACTGTGGGCATGGATCTGGTGGAAGTGTTGCCGGACAAGGACCCGTCCGGCATCACGGCTCTGGCCGGTGCCTCCATGATCCACGCCTTTCTGGCGGCCCTGGCGGGTAAAAAGGCAGCCAAGCAACCGGCAGCCTGAGAACGTATCCGCCGAGGCTTGACGCAAAAGACCCCGAAGCGCGCAAGGCGTTCCGGGGTCTTTTGTTTGAAATGCAAGGGGAAGAGCTATACTGTGCCGCTGCCCTTGCAGACCGGACAGGGCGTGCTGTTGCCGCAGTGCGGGCAACTCACGGGCGTGACCTTGCCGTTGCCCCGGCAGCGGGGACAGGGCAGATCGCCATACTCCGTCCGGATCACGCCCTTGCCGGTGCATTCGGGACACACGGGCTTACGCTGACCGTTCCAACAAGCTCCGCAGGAAATTCTGCCGGTGCCGTCGCATTTTTCACAGAGCTGCATGGCGCGCTCCTCATCATGGGAAAAAGGTTGTAAAAAGACGCGCGGATACGGTCCGTGCCGACCGCCATCTCCACCACGTGAGCCTGGATAACCTGATGGACGCCGCATGGTCAATGGCCCCGCCCCCGTATGTTCTCCCCTGTCTGCTTGTAAAAATTTCGAGCAGGGTTATGCTCTCAACTTTCGCTGACGCGCCGCGGCTACGCCGCCGCAAAATCCTACGGGTTTTGTGTGCCTGATTTTCAAATGAGCCACTCCCCTGATCCGGCGCGCGGCCAACAGCCGTTGAATCAATTTTTAATGAAGTAAAGGGCTTGCCGGCAACAATTTAAATTGATAGTCTTCATCTAAAATTTACTGACATCAATATAAAGAGAACAGGCGCAACTTTTTGCGCAGTCCGGCTCTGCCGCACCATGACGAGGCTTGCCATGTCCGACACAATCTCCTTTTCCCAGACTCTGGCCCGGCTGATGCGGGCTCTTGACGCCGCCAGCGAGGCTGAGCTGGCCCGCGCCCTGGGCATCACGCCCCAATCCGTCAGCGGCGCGCGCAAACGCGGTGAAGTGCCTCCGGCCTGGATTCAGACCTGCGCCGCGCAAACGGGCGTCAACGCCCACTGGCTTTTTTTCGGCAGCGGTCCCATGCGCCTGCCCGAAGCCGCGGAAGGCGAACTGCCCAGTATGCAGGAAGATTGCGAAACCGAGTTGATCACCGTGCCGCTGGCCGAGGCCCGTTTGTCCGCCGGCACCGGCAGTCTGGAAGTCAGCAGCAACAGCAGCGAGGGCGGCTATGCCTTCCGCGGCGACTTTCTGCGCCGCAAGGGCAACCCCCGGCGCATGGTCCTGATGCGGGTGTCCGGCGACAGCATGGTGCCGGAGATCTTCGATAACGACCTGGTTCTGCTGGATCGGGGCCAGACGGAAATCAGCCCGGGCCGTCTCTATGCCGTGGGTTTTGAAGACGCCATCTACATCAAGCGCATCGACAAACTGCCCGGCAAGATCATCCTGCACAGCGTCAATCCGGCCTATCCGCCCCTGAGCCTGGATCTGCGCGGCGACTGCGCAGATCAATTCCGGGTCATCGGCCGCGTGCTCTGGTCCGGCCGAGAATACCGCTGACCCAAGGGCGCCGTCCCGTGCCAGGGGCTGACTGATTTCCGCCGACCTCAGCCGACCGTTACGACCGAAGCCGGGAATCATGCCCGGCGCGGAGTCAGGTCGAACCTCGTCGTTATCGGAATCCGGCACCGCTTGCGCCCGCTCCTTGTCTCGGCTAGGCTGAATGTCGGCAAAAATTGCGGCCATGGCCGCGCGCAAAGGAGTTGTCCATGCTGAAACATTGTGCGGCATCCGCTCTTCAGGCTCTCCTGCTGCTGGCTGTAGCTGCATTGCTCCCGGCGCTTGCCGGGTCAGCGTCGGCGGCTGCCGCCGCTTCCGCGCAATCGCCTCCGGCGACAACGCCCGCCGAAACTCCCCGCGCGGTTATTCCCGCCGCGCCGGACGCCGTGGAACCTTCCGATGACGCCACCCCGGATACGGGCCAGGATGTTGCGGGGGACGCGGAAAACGCCGCCGAAGTTGATCGCCTGCTCAGCCGGGAATTCCGTGTCTGCATGGATGCGGCGGCGGGCATCACCGTGCCCATGCAGGACTGCATGAACGCCGAGGTGGAACGCCTGGAGAAGCACATGGCCGAACAGCGCGCCCGCATTGCTCCCGCCCTCTCCGAAGAACGGGCCAAGGCCCTCAATGACGCGCTTGAAGCCTGGGAAAATCTGCGCAAAAACGGCTCCGCCGCCATGTACGATCCGGACGGCGGTACGCTTGCCACGGTGATTTCCTCGCTCTGGTATCTGGAGCAGACCGCGCGCATGTCTCGTTGGCTGGACGATATGCTGAACAGCGCCACCCCACAGTAACTTGGAGCAATTCACTGTCAGCCTGTTGCGGGCGACGCCTTCAAAGGTCAAGAGGACACGCCCCATTTGAACCCCTCTTTCCCAAAAAGATTCTCTTGCACACCAAGTTACCGGAAGAAAATAAAAAGGCGGATCCGTTTGCAGGTCCGCCTTTTTATTTTCTTCCGGTAACAAAAAAGAATCTTCGCCAGGAGCTGTTGCTAAATTGAGGAATTTTGGCTTTCCGGCAAGGAAGGCAAGTTTTTTGCGGCGGGAGTGTACTCTTCAGGTACTCGACCAGAGCAAAAAACGAGTTTGACGCAGCCGGAAGTCAAAAGAACCAATTTAGAAACAGCCTCTAGTCGGCCTCTCCCTCCGTCTTGACCGCCGCTGCGGCGGCGTCCGTCCTGGCTTTGGCCGCATCGGCCTTGGCCTTTTTGACGCGCGGCGTGCCGGTGCGCAGCACCTGGAACTTGCGTACCGAGGGCTTGCGGTGGATGGACTCCTGCTTCAAGCATTTGGTGGGGCATTTTTCCACACAGGCCGAGCAGTACACGCAGAGGAAGGGGTCATATTCCCAGCGTCCCGCCTTGGCATCCACGGTAATCGCGCCTGTGGGGCAGACCCGGGTGCAGGTGGAGCAGAAAATGCAGGCTTGCACGTCATTGTGGATGACGCCCCGGTAGGCCGGGAAGGGTTCGCGCTCCTCCAGCGGATACAGCCGCGTGGCGGGCTTGCCGGACAAATTGCGCAATACGTTTTTGAGCATATACATGGGCTACCTCTCTGTGCAGGAAATGCACGGGTCAATGCTCAGCACGATCACCGGCACGTCGGGCAGTTTGCAGCCGGGCAGCATGTGCAGCAGGGCCGGAATATTGGCAAAAGTGGGCGTGCGCACGCGCATGCGCTCCAGCATCTTGGTGCCGTTGGCCCGCACGTAGTAGAAGAGCTCGCCGCGCGGCTGCTCCACCCGGAAGATGGATTCGCCGTCCGGGTTGCCGGGCAGTTTGACGGTCAGCTCGCTGTCGGGCAGGCGGTTCAGGGCTTCGCGGATCAGGTCGATGGAGTGCAGCACTTCATAAAAGCGCACCTTGGAACGGGCATAGCAGTCGCCGTCCTGCTCCACCACGGGGATGAAGTTGAGGTCGTTGTAGGCCGCGTAGCCGTGCATGCGCTCGTCGATTTCCCAGCCGCTGCCGCGCAGGGTGGGCCCGGCCGCGCCCAGCAGGCGGGCGTCGTCCTTGCTCAGCAGGCCGATGCCGCGCGTGCGTTCCTGCACGGTGTAATCGTCAAGCATGGTGCTGGTCAGCTCACGCATGCCCCGCTCCAACGCGTCGAGCTGCTCCAGCATCCAGCGGATCTGGTCCGGACTGAGGTCGCGACGCACGCCGCCCACCACATTGACCGACAGGATCACACGATTGCCCGCCGTGGCTTCGCAGATGTCCATGACGTGCTCGCGAATGCGCCAGAACTGCTGGAATACGCTTTCAAAGCCGAAGGCGTCCGCAAACAGACCCAGCCAGAGCAGATGGGAATGGATGCGGTGCAGTTCGGACCAGACCACCCGCAGGAACTGGGCACGCGGTGGGGCCGTGACGCCCAGCATGTCCTCAATGGCATTGCAGTAACAGTTGGCGTGGATGCAGGAGCAGATGCCGCAGATGCGCTCCACCACAAAGACCATCTGATTGAAGTCCTTGTTGCGGACCAGGCTTTCCAGGCCACGGTGCACAAAGCCGAGTTGCGGCACGGCCTGCACCACGGTTTCGTCCTCCACCACGAATTTGATGTGCAGCGGCTCCGGCAGTACCGGATGCTGCGGCCCGAAGGGAATGACGGTGGTGCGGTTGCTCATGCTTGCTCTCCTTTGGCGGCTTCGCCGCCCTCAGGCGCGGGCGCGGGCGTTTTGGCCCCGGCCGGGCGCTTCACCGCGGTCATGGTGAAGTAAGGCCCGCGCGTGACTTCGCCCTCCAGATACATGCCGCCCTGGTAGTCCAGGGGCAGGCCCTCAAAGCGCACCCCGAACTGATCCTGGGTCTCGTTTTCAATGAGCACCGCGCAGAAATAGACCGAGGAGATGCTGGGGATGAGCTGTTCCTTGTCCACATCCATACGCAGATGGTGCATCCCCTTGGCGTCGCGGGGCGACCAGTGGCAGAGGTCGGAGTTGCAGCGCAGATCCGTCATGGTCAGATTTTCGTCAAAGTGATAGTAAAGACGCAGGGTATGCTCGTCGAGCACGGTCTGCGACATGGTCACAAAACGGTATTTGGCGTCCGCCAGACGCCGCACCTCGGTGAGCAGCGTTTCAGGCGTGACGGGCGTGGCTTCGAAAAACATGGCTTTTGTCCTTTACCGGGCTCAACCCGCGTTGTTCATGTGCGCCGCAGTGTCCGGCTCTTGTCCGCTGTTGTCTCCCACGGCTCCGGCAGGCGTTCCGTCGTCGGCGTCGCCGGGCATCAGCATGGGCTCGGGCGCGGGGCCCAGGCCCATCTTGGCCTTGAGCACGTCCAGGGCCGTGACCACTCCGTCGATGATGGCCTCGGGCTTGGGCGGACAGCCGGGCACAAAAACATCCACGGGAATCACGTTGTACGCCCCGTTGAGGATGTTGTAACTGTCCTTGAAGACGCCGCCGGAAAGATTGCACGCGCCGATGGAAACCACGGCCTTGGGTTCGGGCATCTGGTCGTAGATCTGCTTGAGCACATGCCGGTTGCGGTGATTGACCGTGCCGGTGACCAGCAATACGTCGGCGTGCTTGGGGTTGCCGGTATTGACCACGCCGAAACGCTCCACGTCGTACATGGGCGTCAGACAGGCCAGCACTTCGATATCGCAGCCGTTGCAGGAGCCGCAGTCAAAATGGATGATCCACGGCGACTTGAGCCGGCTCCGTTTGATCATTGCATCGAGGAATCCCATAGTCCGGCCTCCTTAGGGGCGGTTTCTAAATGAGGATTTTCGTTCTCTGCCAAGGAAGGCGAGTCCTGGGCGGAGGGAGCATATTCAAACATATTCGACCTTCGCACGGGGCGAGCCTGACGCAGGCAGAGGGCGGAAGGACAAGTTAGAAACAGTCCCTAGGCCACGTAGAGCCACAAAAGGTTCACCAGCGCGAGCCCCATGCCCACCAGCAGCGATTGCTTCTGCACCATCCACTGCCAGGTCAGACGGGCGGTAATGTTGTCGATGAGGATTTCCGTAAACAGCGAGGCGGCCACCAGGATGGCCATGCCGATGACGCTGGTGTGCCAGAACACGGCGCAGAGCCCGAGAATCAGCACCAGGTCCAGCCAGTGGCCGATTTCGATCAAGGCCAGGAAAGGGCCGGAGTATTCGGTCTGCACGCCGCGCACCAGTTCCTGATGGCCGTGGTGACCGGCGGAAAGGTCAAAGGGTGATTTGCGCAGCTTGATGGTCAGGGCATAGCCCAGCGCCAGGAACAGCAGGGGCATTTTCAGCAGCAGAGGCGAATCCAGCTTGAAGACATCCGAAAGCATGAAGGACCCCGTGCACATGGCAAAGCCCACGAAGACCATAATCAGAATGGGTTCGTAGGCCAGCATCAGCAGCAGTTCGCGCTGCGCGCCCACCTGGCTGTAGGGCGAGGGCACGCAGATGGCGCCCACCACCTGAAAAACCGCGCCCACGGTGAGCACGAAAAAGAGCAGCAGCAGATCCCCGCCCATAAAGAAGATGAACAGGGCCAGCGCCGAGGAAAGCAGATAGATGTAGGCGCTGAACACCAGCCAGGCATTGGTCACCCTGGCCTGTTTGCCGAAAAGTTTGAGCACGTCGTAAAAGGGCTGGAGCAGCGGCGGTCCCTGGCGCGACTGCAGGCGCGCCGTGATGCGGCGGTCCACCCCGCTGAGCAGGCCGCCCGCAAAGGGGGCCAGTATCAATCCGCCGATGGCGCCGAAGATGGTGAGCATCACAGCAGACCTCCTACCAAGACGATCAGAAAGGCCGTGGAAATAATGTCGATGGCTCGGGTAATCTTGCCCTCGCCCACGTACTGGGCCAGATAGTAATTGGCGGCGCGGGCCGGTTCAAAGACATTCATGGGGCCCTTGAAGCCCACTTCGCCGTTGCGCTCCTCCGCCAGGCCGGAGAAGTACGGCAGGCTGTGCGCGCCTTCCGGCACCTTCCTCGCCGCCCGCCAGGCCAGCCATGCCCCCCCTGCCAGCAGAATGAAGAGCAGATAGAGCCAGGCCATGCCTTCCGCGCCGGTAATGCCCGCGCCGGGGATGAAGCCCTGGAGGTTGAGGCGGGCATACAGGCCGGTGACCGAGGGAGCCACGAAGGTCTTCAGCACCAGGGGCGAGATGAAGGAAAAGAGCAGCGCCAGGCCGCAGAGCGCGCAGAGGGCGAAAAAGACCGAAGCGCGCGGATTGCCCTTGGCCGGGTGCTCGTGCAGGTTGGCCGAGGAAACCAGGATGCCGGCCCAGCGCGCCCAGAACAGCACGGTGAAGGCCGAGCCCAGAGCGATGAAGAAAATGATCGGGGTCATGGCCTGGGTGGCCCTGGCGATGGCCTCAATGGCCATCCACTTGCCGATGAGCATGCCGAAGGGCGGCAGCATCATGGTGAAAATGCCGATGGCCGTGATGATGGCCGTACGCGGCATGACGCTGTAGAGGCCGCGCATGTCCTCGATATCGCGCGAGCCGATGCGCTGCTCGATGGCGCCCACGCTCATGAACAACAGGCCCTTGGACACCGAATGGTAAATAATGATCATGGTGGCCGCGACCATGGAGGCCGGGGTGTTGATGCCCACGCAGGCGATGATCAGGCCCAGATTGGATATGGTGGAATAGGCCAGGATTTTCTTGGCGTTGCTCTGGCTGACCGCCAACATGCAGGTGCCCACAAAGGTGAATGCCCCGAACAGGGCCACGATGGTGGACATGGTGGTGCCGGCGAAGGCCGGAGCCATGCGCAGCAGCAGGTAAGTGCCCGCCTTGACCATGGTGGCCGAGTGCAGCAGAGCCGACACCGGCGTGGGCGCGACCATGGCCCCGCACAACCAGCTCTCAAAGGGCACCTGGGCCGATTTGGTGAAGGCCGCCAGGCAAAGAAAGGCAAAGGGCAGCAGCATGGCCGTGCTTTTCACGTCCAGAGCCACCATCTTCTGCAGCACCAGTTCCGTGGAAAGCGTGCCCAGGCTCTTCTGGATGAAAAGCATGGCCGACACAAAGGCCAGGCCGCCCAGCACGTTCATCCACAGGGCCCGGTAGGCATTGGCCTCGGCCTCCTTGGTACGGTCGTGGCCGATGAGCCAGAAGGAACAGAGCGTGGTCATCTCCCAGAAAAAGAACATCCAGGAGAGGTTGTTGCAGAGCACCAGGCCGTTCATGGCCCCCAGGAAACAGAAAATGATGGCAAAAAAGCGCGGCTGCCGCGAGGTGCGCAGATGCAGATGCTCTTCATGGATATCCATGTAACCCAGGCCGTAAATGGTTATCAGCCCGCCCACCACGGAGATGATGATCACCATGATCAGGGACAGCCCGTCGGGAGCGAAGGCGGTAACCGGCGCGCCGTGGTCCATGAGCACGGCCTTGAGGTAGATCAGGCCCACCAGTTGCAGGGCTGTCATGCCCATGACCAGGCGGCTGCCCAACTTCCAGCCCAGGGCCAGAATATAGAGCAGCAGGATGAAATCGAGCAGGGTCAGCACATTGTCCAGGGGCAGGCCGAAGAGTTCACGCGCCTCCAGGTGGAACGCGCCATGGGCTCCCAGCCCCACAGCCGCCAGCGCCATGACGGTCACGGCCGCGGGCACCAGCAGTTTTCGGATTGCGCCGCTGCGGGCATAGTACAACACTATGCCGATGATAAACGGCAAAACGACACAGCAAAAAACAAGAATATCGAGCATATCCACCTCACCGGACGTGAGTTGTGAAAAACTTCACCGATAACGCATCGTAACACAAAAGAAAGAAACGTATCCTCCTTGCATTCCATAAAGCGGATAATTTTTTTATTTCTATCAGTGCAGAGGAGTTGCGTCAATGCAGCTTCCGGTCTTTTGCTCATTGAGCAGCTGATGAATTTGAGATGAAAATCACATTCTCCTCGCACATACACGTTACGGGTCGATGGAACTAAAGGGCGCGCCCGGCTTGAGCCGGGCGCGCCTCTTCACAATCCTCACAGTCAAACCAGATGCTGCCGGACGGCCGCCATTCACAGGACAGGCAAATTCAAAGAAGCCAGCGCCCCACAGCCTGGTAAAGCTGCTCCGCCGCCACGGGCTTGGAAATATGCTCATTCATGCCGTATCTCCGGGCCAGCAGCGCGTCCTCCGGAAAAGCGTCGGCCGTCAGAGCGAGAATGGGAATCCGGCGCGCGTCGGCCCGGTCCCGGGCGCGGATGGCCGCGGCGGCCTCATAGCCGTTGAGCCGGGGCATCTGAATATCCATCAGAATCAGGTCATAGTCGTCCGGCGCCGAAGCGCAGAACATCTCCAGCGCGCGCTGACCGTCCTCAGCCTTGTCCACCGCGGCCCCCTTCATTTCAAGCAGACTGACCACGATTTCCCGGTTGATCTCGTTATCTTCCGCCAGCAGGATGCGCTTGCCTTCCAGGTTCGCATTCGGCGCGGACAGCGCACTTTCGCCCCCCTCCGCGTCACCGGGCAGGAGAGCGCGGCGCAGTGTGGAGCGGAACAACGGTCTGTCGAGGAAGGCATCCACGCCGTCGCGCATGGAATCGCCGTCCGCATACAGGGGCTCCCGGACAAGGATGACGCGCAACGGCTGTTCCCCGCAAAGCGCGCGGAGAGCTCCGGGCGAGGCCGCCGCCTCCGCGTCCGCCAGGCATTGTTCCAGAAGCACGGCGGCAAAATGCTCAGAACGTGTCCGCGCGGCGCTGATTTGCTCGCGGGCTTCAACAGCGCTGTGCGCGGGCACGGCCCGCAGGCCCAGATCCTCCAGCAGACGGCAGGCGCGCAGATTTTCATCCCGCTCCGCGGCCAGCACCAGCACGGCCCGTTCACAGGCCGTCCCGGCATTCTCTTCCGCCAGGCGCAACGGCAACGAGACAATAAAGCGACTGCCTTCTTCCGGCCTGCTTTCCACCCTGATGCCGCCGCCCATCAGGCGCACGATGCTTCGGCTGATGACCAGGCCCAGGCCCGTGCCCTGTATTTTACAGATGCGGGGATCGTCCGCTCTTTTGAAGGGTTCGAAAAGATGTTTGACGAAATCCTCGGACATGCCGATGCCGTTGTCCGCGATGACGCATTCAAACTGGCCCACGCCGGTATGAAGCGAAGGGAGTTCATTGATGCAGAAGGAAATGCTGCCGCCCGCGGGCGTATATTTCACGGCGTTGGACAGCAGATTGGTGAACAGTTGCTGCAGGCGGCCGAAGTCTCCCCGCACCCGCTCGTGCGCAACATCCGCCCGCACCGCGAGAGTGTGCCCTTTCTCCTTCACCAGAGAGCCGCAGACATCCAGCACGTTGCGCACAAGTTCGGCCAGTTCCATTTCTTCCGCCGCAAGGCGCATCTGACCGCTCTCGATCTTTGACATGTCCAGCACTTCATTGATCAGATTGAGCAAGTGCCTGCCGGAGGCCCGAATCTTTTTCAAGCACTCTCCGGCGCCGCGCGGATCGTTCAGCCGGGTTCCGGCGATATCGGCCATGCCGAGAATGGCGTTCAGGGGCGTGCGGATGTCATGGGACATCCGGGAAAGAAAGTCCGTCTTGGCCCGGTCGGCCGCTCTGGCGGCGCGGCAGGCGTCTTCCAGGGCTTTCTGCTGGAGCTCCTGGCGGGCCTTGATTTCCGTGATGTCAATGCCCACACTGTAAAAAGAGGGGATGCCGTCCGGGCTGGAGGCCGCGTCCCCATAGCTCAAGGTCGTGGTCAGGGTGCGCACTCCGCCCCCGCGCGTCACGATGCGCATTTCCGTAATCTCGGTTCCGCCGCTTTCCTGCAGCCTGCCCATCAACGCCGAGATCTTAGTCAGATCGTCCGGATGCACATACAGGCATTTGTTGTGCAGCTCCTGCGCGAATTCTTCAGCCGTATAGCCGATCATTTCCAGAAACCGGCCCCCGTACCAGAGAATGGTGCGGCCGTCCCTGGCGTCCACCCTGACAATGCCGCCGGGCAGACTTTGCAGAATCGAATCCCGCTGACGCTCATGGTCGGCAATGGCCCGCCTGTAGCCGGAGACGTCCGTGGCGAACTCGATGCGGGCGTTCCGGCCGTTCCAGCGGACTTTCCTGTCTTTCAACAGCAAGGTCCGCTGGAGGAGCGGATTATAAAATTCCCACTCATAAAAACCGGATTCGTTCAGGTACGTGTTGGTGCAAAACGGGCAGGGCGCATCCCGGCCTTGCAGCACCTCATGACAGCGCGGCCGGTGGGACAGCGCGGCCTCGTCCACACGAAAGAGCTCACGGCCGGCCTTATTCATGTAGAGCAGCTCATGGCTGTCCATATCGCTGACATAGACTATGCCGTCATACTCTTCCAGCATCCAGCTCAGATCCATCCCATACCCCGTTGCTCCAGTACCATAACCACGCAACACTTCGTTTTAGGTGGCAAGATCTCTTCGCCGCCGCGCCCGGCTCA
Organism: Desulfovibrio sp.; assembly: GCF_018379785.1. Taxonomy (GTDB): domain Bacteria; phylum Desulfobacterota; class Desulfovibrionia; order Desulfovibrionales; family Desulfovibrionaceae; genus Desulfovibrio. The sequence continues at coordinate 17,125 of NZ_JAGZUV010000018.1, read as the reverse complement.
CGCCCGGCCTTACTTTTTCTCGAAGGACAGCGGCTCTTCAGCCAGCGTGGCCACCATCACGGCCTTGATGGTGTGCATCCGGTTTTCCGCTTCTTCAAAGGCCATATTGCGGCCGGATTCAAAAACGGCGTCGTCCACTTCCATGCATTCGATGCCGAAGCGCCGGTAGATGTCCTCGCCCACTGTGGTCTCCCGATTGTGGAAAGCGGGCAGGCAGTGCAGAAACTTGCAGTCCGGGTTGCCCGTCTTGTCCATGACGGCCATGTCCACGCGGTAGGGGGCAAGCAGTTCGATGCGTTCTTTCCAGACCTCGTCGGGCTCCCCCATGGAGACCCAGACGTCGGTATAGAGAAAATCGCAGTCCTTGACGCCCTCTTCCACGCTTTCGGTACGCGTGATTCTGGCCCCGGTGCTCCGGGCGATATGCCGCGCCATTTCAAAAACCTCGTCCGAGGTCCAGAGATCCCCGGGGGCCACGGAACGGAAATCCACGCCCAGCATGGCCGAACCGATCATCAGGGAATTGCCCATATTGTAACGGGCGTCGCCCAGATACGCCAGGCTCTGCCGGTTCAGGGGCTTGGAGCAGCATTCGCGCATGGTCAGCATGTCGGCCAGCAGTTGGGTGGGGTGCCATTCATTGGTCAGGCCGTTCCAGACCGGCACAGAGGCATATTCGGCCAGAGCTTCCACCCGGCTCTGCTCATAGCCCCGGTATTCGATGCCGTCAAAAAAACGGGACAGCACGCGGGCCGTGTCGGCCAGGGATTCCTTTTTGCCCATCTGCGAGCCGGACGGCCCCAGATAGGTGACGTGCGCGCCCTGATCATGGGCGGCCACCTCAAAGGAGCAGCGGGTGCGCGTGGAATCCTTTTCAAAAAGGATCACGATGTTTTTGTCCCGCATGAATTTGGGTTCGCGGCGGGCCTTTTTGGCCACTTTGAGTTCAGCCGCCAGATCCAGAAGATAGGTCAGATCTTCCGGGGTAAAGTCGATTTCCTTCAGAAAATCCCTCTGCTCCAGTCTGTTCATGCTCTGCTCCGGCCCATACGGGCATGGGAAAGGGTGAAAAATGAAAACGGGGGCAGAACCCCCGGCGGCGTGCAAACAAAGCGTCTCCGGCGCTCCGGGCGCCCGTGCCCGTCAAAGCGTACGGATCATGCCGATTTCGTCACATCGGTAAAATTTCGGGCATTTGCTGCACTCCACCCAGACCACGGCAGGCAGGCTTTCCCGTTGAAATTCCTGGAAGCCGCAATTGCTGAAGAAAGATTCGGCCAGGGTGAACACAAAGACCCTGGGGATGCCCAGACGGCGGCAGCGCTCCACCAGCGCGTCCACCAGCCGCCTGCCCAGGCCCTGGTTCTGGCAGGCCTGGTGCACGGCAATGGAGCGGATTTCCGCCAGATCCTCCCAGAGCACATGCAGGGAACCGCAGGCCACCACGGTTTCCCGCCCGTCGTCCGCCGCCGGGGCCGTCGCCACCATATAGTCCTGAATGTGCTGGTACAGATACTGCGGCCCCCGCGCCAACATGACGTTGGAGGAGGCATACTGGTTGATCAGGGCCGACATGCCGTGCACGTCTCCCACCCGGGCGGAACGGATTTCCAGCGCGGACGCGTCGCTGATGCGCACGTCGGGGACAATGACGGTATCCCCGGCGTCGAAGCGTGGAATGGCTATAGGCATTGCTGTTGTTACCTGCCGCTGTTTGCGGACCGCCCGACGCACGGCGCGCCCCGCGTTGTTCGCCGCATACTCAGTTCCGGGCCAAGGACATGGCAAGGTCGCCCAGGCTGTCCAGCAGGGCGTCGAAGTCCGCTTCGGGCATGGGCCGGGCAAAGACATAGCCCTGCACCAGATTACAGCCCTTAGCCTTCAGAAATTCCACCTGTTCGGCGCTCTCCACTCCTTCGGCCACGGTACGGATGCCCAGTTGCTGCGCCATGGCGATGACATTGGAAACCACGATGCGCTCGCGCTTGATATCCTGACTTTTGCGCAGGAACAGCATATCCAGCTTGAGCACGTCAATGGGCAGTTCCTTAAGCACATTGAGCGAGGAAAAACCCGCGCCGAAATCATCCAGGGAGCAGCCGAAACCGCTTTTCTGCAATTCCAGCACCAACTCCCGGAAGCGTTCGTCGAACAGGGCCAGGGACTCCGTGCACTCCAGCTCCAGCAGGCCGTCTGGAATGGCGTAGCGCTCTTTGATGTTACTGTAATACTGGAGGAAATCGTCCTGCATGATGCTCAGGCGCGAAACGTTCACCGCGATGTTCAGCGGCTCCTTGCCGCTTCTGATGCGCTGTTGCAGCCAAGCGCAGGCCTGGGAGAACATATAGCGGTCAAGCTGGACGATGAAGCCGTTGCGCTCGAAGAGCGGAATGAAGTCGCACGGCGGCACCAGGCGGTCGCCGTCAAGCCAGCGCGCCAGCACTTCCGCGCCGTGGACGCGGTTGCCGTTCTGGATATCCACCTTGGGCTGAAAATAGAGTTTGAACTGGCTCCCGCGCAGGGCGTTCTCCATCCGGCTCTCAATATCCAGCTGACGCAGGGCCAGGCCGCGCATGTCTTCGGAGTAGAACACGCAAGTGTCGGAACGCCCCTCCTTGGCCACGCGCAGGGCGATATTGGCACGGTTGAGCATGTCCATGAAAGAGAGCTCTCCGCTCCCGGCCGTATCCGTGCCGTAGACGCCCACATGCAACACCAGGGGGAAGGCGCGCGAAAGCCGGGCCGCGTCGTTTTCAATGCGTTTGCAGAGACGCTGGAACTCCCGGGAGAACTCCTCCCGGTCGCGCATAGGCCGGATGCCCGCGAACTTGTCCGCCGAGACCCGGCAGCAGAGGGACAGGGGGCCGTCGCAGGCCGCCAGCAACCCGGCGATGCGCACCAGTTCCCTGTCGCCCATCTCATAGCCGAACATCTCGTTGTAGAACTTGAAATTCTTGATGTCCGCGTACCAGATGGCGAAAATCTGATCCGGATTGTGCCGCACCAGGGAGGAAGCGTCCATTTTGAGCCGGTTGGCGTTACGCACCCCGGTCAGAGGGTCCACAAAGGCCAGGCGCTCAAGTTCGCCGCGATATCTGTTGCTGATGACGCGGACGCGCCAGAGCAGAAAGAAGGAAAGCAGCAGGGCCAGGCCGATGATCACGCAGATGCTGAACAGCAGCGCGTTGGGAGCCAGCGTCAGGGCCGCCGCGGGCACGGTGCAGAACAAAAACCAGTTGTTGACGTCCAGAGGTTCGTACGCGGCGAAATATTTCTTGCCGTCCGCAATGTAGAAAAAGACGCCGCGCCGGTGGTTCCGCAAATTTTCCAGCACCTGTTCCCGCTTGGTGTCTTCCAGGGAGCCGAGGCGGAAAATATCCCCTTCCCGGCCGCCGATCACGGCCCCGCCGGAAGAGGCCCGCAGGACGTACGCGCCGCTTCCGTCGATAAGCGACGATACGCCCTGATTGTCGAACAGGGAAATGCCGAGAATATTCAGAAAAATATCCGCCGCATTGACGGCCACGAGCACGCCGCTGATCCCTTTTTCACCATGCACGGGCACCGCGCAGTAGACCACCGCGCCGGGGCCGAGGGAATTCCGGCGCACTTCGGAAAGCGCGGGCTGGCCCGCGAGGGCCTTTTGGAAAAAAGGCTCGCCGGCCAGATTCACATTCCGGTGCAGATCCCCGCTGATGTCCACGAGATCCACACTGCCGTCGGGCTTGGCCAGACCCATGCGCAAAAAGGCGTTATTGTCATTGACTTCCTTCAGGACGGAAAGGACTTCTTTTTCCGGCACATGGCCGAGACTGACGGCCACGCCTTGCAAAGTCTGAAAATCCAGCGCGATCTGGCGCTGAAACAGGGTGCGCAGCTGATTGACGGTGTCATACAGGTAAAGCGCGTTTTCCCGCTCATTCTGCAAACTGACCTGACGCAGCAGAATCAGACCGCAGACGAGGAAAATTCCGCCGATCAGAAAACCCATCGCGTAGGTGCGTTTGATTTGTTCGGAACTGCTGAGCACTGTTTCTCACCCGAAAAATACGTTTTCCAAACAATTAGTATAGCTTTTTTCCATGAACATCTCAAGTCCGCAGGGTCGCATTTTCCAAAGGCGGCCAAAATGCCGTTGCCGCCCGTATGCTTTACGGCTATGTTGAGTGCAGCAGTCGCGGTAAGGAGGAACGGCATGCGCGCCCTGCATCTCTTTTTTTTCACCTTGGCCTGCGCTTTTTTTTTCAGTTCCCCGGCAGCCGGAGCCGTCGCGGACGGCGACGCCCGGCTGCTCAAAATAGTAGCTCTGTCCAGGCACGGTGTGCGTTCGCCCACCCAGGACGTGAAAACCCTGTCCGCCTGGAGCGCCCGCCTCTGGCCGCACTGGCCGGTGGAGCGCGGGCACCTGACGCCGCGCGGGGCGCGATTGGTCACGGCCATGTGGGCGGATCTGCGCGGCGTGTTGCTCAATCACGGCCTGCTGCCGGATGCGCTTTGCCCTCCGCCGGGCGCGGTTTTTGTGCGCGCCGACACGGACCAGCGCACCAGGGCTACGGCTCGGGCGCTGCTTGACGGCCTAGGCCCGGACTGCGCGCAGGGCTATGCCGTGGCCGAAGCCAGACCCGACCCCCTTTTCCATCCGGTCAAGGCCGGTCTGTACGCCTTTGATCCCGCGGCTACGGCCACGGATGTTCTGAATACGACCGGCGGCGGCCTGGAGCAGTTGCAGGAGGATTTCGCCGGTCCGCTGGCCCTCATCGACCAGCTGAGCGCGCCGCCTTCGCCCGAGTTGTGCAGCCGTTTCGGCCTGTCGCCGCAATGCCGTCTTTCCGATCTCCCCAACGCCGTGAGCGTCTCGCCGGAGGGCCGTAGCGTGGGCCTTGCCGGAGGCCTGGGCATCGCCTCCAGCCTGGCCGAAATCTTCCTGCTGGAGTATGGGCAATGGCCCGGCAGCGACGCCGGTTGGGGGCAGGTGGACGGCAAGACACTGAGCCAGGTGCTGCCCGTGCACAGCCGTGTTTTCGACGTGGTCAACCGCACGCCCCTGGTGGCTTGGGCGCGCGGCTCGTCCCTGCTCACGGAAATGGCTGCCGCCCTGACGGGCATGCATTATGACCAGCGCCTCAACGCGGCCTCCCTGGTGGTGTTCGTGGGACACGACACAAATATCGCCAATGTGGGCGGTCTGCTGGGCGTCAACTGGCAGGCCGAAGGCTATCCCCCCAATGACATCCCTCCGGCGGGCGTTTTGTTTCTGGAACTCTGGGGCCGGGGAGACAAGCGGGAAGTGCGGGTACGGTTTTACGCCCAGCCGCTGGAGGCGCTGCACGCGCCTTTTGACGGGGAATACCCGACTCTTGCCACCGCTCCGCAGTTACGAAGGGACGTGGTCAGCCCTGCCCAGTCTCCGGACGTCCGGAGCGCCGTTCAGAACGGACCGGAAGCGTCGGCCGATCCGCGCCGTCACGCGCCGGTGGCCGCCCGGGTCAGCGCTCCGCCCGTGGTGGGCGAAGCCCGCTTTGAACTCAGTGACTTCACGCAATTGGTACGCGACAAAACGGCGGGCGCGCCGCTGGCCCCACAGCAGGTTCCCCGGCTGCATCCGGTCAGGGACGCCGCGAAATGATTCTGCCGGAAAGACGGCGTTCGCGCCGTCTTTCCGGACATGAAACGGCTGCGGTCCGCACCGGGCCTGCGCTTTCCCGGACTGGACAAGTATTTGCTTTTGACATATTGTGCTTCGCACATGGCAGTGTTGTCCACGCTGCTTTTTTTATCCACACAAATGTGAAAAAAATCACAGTAAAACAAAAATTCCGGTTGTTACAGGCAGATAGTTCCAGATTGTGCATTCAATGAATGTCAGCATCAACAAAGCAATGCCCCGCGTTGCGTCTGCCGGACACTATTGCGCCGGATCGGAACAAGATTCGGACAGAACTAAAAATGCGCTTCTGAATACGCCGGACGGGCACGCCATGCCACTTGCCCGCGCGGCAGACACGGTTTGATGCCATTCCGTGATTTCCTACAGATCCATACAGCGTTATAGGATTTTTATTGTGCTTCTATAAGTATTGTTACAGTATTTGGATAGGGATTTTGAACATCCGGCGCACGCCACCCATAAACCAGGAGCTTGAAATGACCACAGTTTTCGGAGAATTGGATCACGTTCTGCTGATGGCCCCCGGCCCCAGCCCGGTCGCCCCCAATGTGCTCAAGGCCATGAGCATTCCCACGCTGGGTCATCTTGATCCCGACTGCATCAAGGTCATGGACGCCATGCAGGAACAGCTGCGCGCCGTGTGCAAAACCAGAAATGCCGTGACCTTCCCCATTTCCGGCACCGGCTCCGCCGGCATGGAAGCCACCTTCGTCAACCTGGTAGAGCGCGGCGACGACGTGCTGATCGTCAACAACGGCGTGTTCTGCTCGCGCATGGTGGAAGTGGCCACGCGCCTGGGCGCGCGGGTGGACGTGGTGGAGTGCCCCTGGGGCCGGCCCATTGATCCGGCCGCCGTCAAGGCCCGGCTGGACAAGAAACATTACAAGATTCTGGCCGCCGTGCATGCCGAAACCTCCACCGGCATCAACAACCCCATCGCCGCCATCGGCGAACTGGTCAAGAACAGCGACACCCTCTATCTGGTAGACAGCGTGGCCGGTCTGGGCGGCGTGGACATGCGCGTGGACGAATGGGGCATCGACGCCTTCTACAGCGGTTCGCAGAAATGCCTCTCCGTGCCTCCGGGACTGGCTCCCGCCTCCTTCTCCGACGCGGCCATGGAAGCCATTGCCAAACGCAAGACCAAGGTGCCCAACTGGTACATGGATGTTTCCCTGATCCGCAAGTACTGGGAAGGTTCGCCCCGCGTCTATCACCACACCGCGCCCATCAACATGTACTATGCCATGCATCAGGCCCTGGACAACCTGCTGACCGAAGGTCTGGACGCCTCCTTCGCGCGCCACGTGGCCATGCACCGGCGCCTGACCGACGGCTTGGCCAAGCTCGGCTTCACGCCCTACGTCAAGGAAGGCGGGGCTCCGCAGATCAACCTCTTCCTGCCGCCCGCCGGTGTGGACGCCAACGCCCTGCGCGCCTGCCTGCGCAAGGAGCACAAAATCGAAGTGGCCGGCGGCCTCGGCGACCTGGCCGGCAAGGTCATCCGCGTGGGCGTCATGGGCGAGGGTGCGCGCGAGGAACCCATCGACCGCCTGATCAACGCCATCAAGGCCTGCATAAACAAGTAAACCATCAGCTTTTCAGCTGTACATAAAACGGCGGCGGCATCTTCATGATGCCGCCGCCTTCCTTTTTTCTTCGCCGGTGGCTTTCCCGGCTCAGGCCAGCAGATGCGGCCCGGCCTCCCGAACCGAGGCGCAGCCCGTGAGCAGCATACTTTCCACAAGCTGACGCTGCATCCGGGTCAACAACATCCGGACTCCCTCCTCCTCGCCGCCCATGGCCGCGATGATCGCGGGGCGTCCGATCAGCACGGCCCCGGCGCCCAGGGCCAGCATCTTGAGCACATCCGCTCCGGCGCGCACGCCGCCGTCAACGAGCACCGTCATCCCGCGCACGCTTTGGGCGATGGCGGGCAGCACGGCGGCCGTGCCCGGCACTGCCTCAAAGGCGCGGCCGCCGTGATTGGAAACCACGATGGCGTCGCAGCCGCATTCCTCGGCGGCCAGGGCGTCTTCCACGCTGAGCACGCCCTTAAGCATAAATTTCAGTCCCAGGGCATGGGCCTTTTCCACAATGGCGCTCAGTTCCGCGCGGCTTTTGGGCGATACCGGGCGCTTGCTCTTGGCCAGAGCGGTGATGGCGGCGGTGTCGATGTCCATGCCCGCCACGCGGCAACCGGCCTGGGCGACGCGCTCCAGGCGCTCGAAAAAGGCTTCTCCGGCCCAGGGTTTGATGACAGGGATACCCCAGCCTTCGGCAGCCTGGACGGCGTTCAGCCCGCTGTCGAACACTTCGGACGTGCCGTCGCCGGTACAGGAAATGGTCCCGGCGGAACGGGCTCCTTCCGTGACCACCTGGGCAAAGCGCTCCTCGGGCAGCCCCTTGCCCATATTGAAGGGCGTGCCCGCCAGCGGAGCAATCAGCACCGGCATGCTCAAGGAGAGCCCCAATACCTCGCAGGCGGTTTCCGGAGCGCGCACCTCATGAATCAGCCGCATTTTCAGACAGACTTTTTCAAGGGCGCTTACATTGGCGCGGAACGAAGCGCCGGTGCGGATGCCGCCCATGCCCGGCAGTTCACCGGCACAGGCCTTGCCGTCGCATTGGGGGCAGACGCGGCAGGCCCCATTCATGCGCTCTCGCGCCTGTCGGCGCAGTGTTTTCATATCCATGCGGACTTTCCTCCAAGGTTGCGGTGCGGATGAAGCGGCCCGAGCCCGGGGGACTGACTCCGGCCGTCGCTCTGATCCGGCATGCCCGCTTGCGCGCGGCATGGGATTTCCTTTGCCATTCAGGCAAGTTGCTTGAAGGCGCTCCTGTTGTCAACGCCGCCGCAACGGGCCTCCGGGAAGAAAAAGCCCATCGCTCAAGATGCCGGGCGCTTGCCGGAAAATCCGCCCGGTCAGCCGCCGCAAACTCTGCAGGCCCGGTATCCGGCCGCCTGCGCAGCCTGGACCGTCGCAAACACCGCCGTGCACCGTTTACAAAAGTAGTAACGGCAGGAACTGTTGTGATAAATCCGGCTCTGTACATTGCCGTGATACGGCCCGGCGGCAACGGCAGCCACGGCAAGGCCGGACAACAGCACGCACATGACCGCCCATACGCAGACCAAGCGGCGTAGATTCCGCATAATTTCCCCCACAAACGCAGTGTTGCCATCCGCAGACTACAGTTATCCCATTTAATAACGCATAACAACTATTTCAACAGTCGGCAATAAGAAAAAGCGGAGCGCATCATTGTATGATGCGCTCCGCTGAACTCTCTGGCGCGCCCAGGAGGAATCGAACCCCCGACCAAGAGCTTAGAAGGCTCCTGCTCTATCCATCTGAGCTATGAGCGCGGAACAAAACAACGACCATCCCGCTGTTTTCGGGCTCACTATAGGGATGGCGGTCCGCCGCGTCAAGACGCGGGCACGGCTTGTTCCACGCGCCGATTGTCTGTACAGTCCGGCACGTTACGCCATAAAACAGCGCCTGTCGGCAAGGAGGGCGGCGTGGAGCAGGATCAGAAGCGGGAGTCCGGCCGGAAACTGCAACGCGGGCTGAAAAACCGGCATATCCAGATGATCGCGCTGGGCGGAGCCATCGGCACCGGCCTGTTCTACGGTTCCGCCGCCTCCATCTCCCTGGCCGGGCCGTCCGTGCTGCTGGCCTATCTGCTGGGCGGAGCCGTGATCTGGCTGATCATGCGCATGATGGGCGAAATGGCCGTGGCCGAACCCGTGAGCGGCGCATTCAGCCACTTCGCCTACAAGTATTGGGGCGAGTTCCCCGGCTTCCTCTCCGGCTGGAATTACTGGTTTCTCTATGTGGCCGTGAGCATGACCGAGCTCTCGGTAGTGGGCATCTACGTCAATTACTGGCTGCCGGATTTTCCGCAGTGGCTCACGGCTTTTCTCGTGCTGGCCGGGGTTACCGCCGTCAACCTGATTCAGGTGAAACTCTACGGCGAGCTGGAATTCTGGTTCGCCCTGATCAAGGTGGCGGCGGTTCTCGGCATGATCGGCCTGGGCGTGGCGCTGATCGTGCTGCACGCGGGCCGGGGCCCCGGTGGAGCGGACGCGCCGGACTTCGCCAATCTCTGGCGGCACGGCGGCTTTTTTCCGCACGGCGTATGGGGCATGCTGCTCTCTCTGGTGCTGGTCATGTTTTCCTTCGGCGGCACGGAACTCATCGCGGTCACCGCCGGGGAGGCCGACAATCCGAAAAAAAGCCTGCCCAAAGCCATCCGCCTGGTGCTGCGACGCATTCTGCTGTTCTACATCGGCGCGCTGGCGGTCATGATGATCATCTACCCCTGGAACAAGGTGGGCATGGACGGCAGCCCCTTTGTGCTGATCTTTTCCGGCCTGGGCATTCCGGCGGCGGCCGGAATTCTCAATCTCGTGGTGCTGTCCGCTGCCGTGTCGGTGTACAACAGCGGCGCTTACAGCAATGCGCGCATGCTCTACAGTCTGGCCCTGCAGGGCAACGCCCCGGCCTTTTTCGCCAGACTCAACCGCCACGGCGCGCCCTACCGGGGCACGCTGTTTTCCTCGCTCTGCACGGCAGTCATTGTGCTGCTCAACTGGCTTTTTCCCGGCAAGGTCTTTCTCTATGTGGTCTCCATCGCCACTGCCGCCGCCCTGCTGGCCTGGGGCATGATCGCCCTCACCCACCTCCGCTTCCGCCGCATCCGCGACGCGCGCGCCTCCAGTGGCGACGGCGGGTTCCGCGCGCCGGGCTGTCCCTGGCTGAATTATGCCTGTCTGGCCTTTCTGGCTCTGGTGCTGGCGCTGATGACCCAACTGGAAGACACCCGCCCGGCGGTCCTGCTGCTGCCTCTCTGGCTGGGTATGTTGTATACGGGCTTCCGACTGAAAAAAGCGCGCGAAAAACGCCGGGGCGCTGCGCGGGACGCCGAGGACCGGCCCCGCTGACAGACGGACCGCTTTCAGGTAGTGTGACGGCCATGCGCACGCCATTTCAAAATGTTCGGGAAGTACTGGCCCATCTTGACGGCCTGGGCCTCTTCCACATGGATCTGAGCCTGAACCGCATGCACCGCGCCCTAAGGGCCCTGGATCTGACCCGCCCCCCCTTCACGGTGGTCCAGGTTCTGGGCACCAACGGCAAGGGCTCCACGGCGGCCTTTCTGGCCTCGCTCTGCATGGCCCACGGCTGCAAAACCGGTCTGTACACTTCGCCGCACTTTGTCTCGCCCGAGGAACGCATCCGCGTGGACGGCCATCCCCGGCCGGACGAAAGCTGGACCCCGCACGCCAACGAGATCATGGCCGCGGCTCCGGACCTGACCTATTTTGAATTTCTCACGGTCCTGGCCCTGCTGCTCTTCCGGGAGGAAAAGATGGATGTGGCCGTGCTGGAAGCGGGCCTGGGGGGACGGCACGACGCCACCACCGCCGTGCCCGCCGACCTGCTCTGCTACGCGCCCATCGCCCTGGATCACAGGGACGTGCTGGGTCCCACCCTCTCGGCTATCGCAACGGACAAGGCCGCCGCCGTGCGTGGCCCGGCCCCGGTCTGCACGGCCCCGCAATTTCCCGAGGCGGCGCGCTGCCTTGAAGAAGCCGCGCGCGCCCACAAGGCCATGCTGTTCCAGGCCACGCCCCTGCCCGCCGCTTCCGCGCCCCGCCTTGGGCTGGCCGGGCCGCACCAGTTGGTCAACGCCGGGCTGGCCCTCACGGCCTGGCGCAATCTGGCCCCGCTGCTGGATAAAAGCGCCGACAACGCCCTAGCGCAGGCGCAAGGTCTGGCCCATGCCTTTCTGCCGGGCCGCTTCCAATCCGTGCCCGGCACAAAGGACTACCCGCCAATGCTGCTGGACGGCGCGCACAATCCCCACGGCATGCGCGCCCTGCTGCTGGCTCTGGATGCGGCGGACATCCGGCCCGCCGGAGCTGTTTTTTCCTGCCTGGGGGACAAAGACTGGCGCACCTCGGCCCTGATGCTCAAGCATTGGCTGGGCGCGGCCCCGCTGCTCATCCCGGTTCTGGACAATCCGCGCGCCGCCGACCCGCGCGAGGTGGCCCGGGCCTGCGACGGCCTGCCCCCGGCCACGGCCGCAGTTTTTGAAGGCCCGCGCGCCCTGCCCGACGCCCTGGCGGCAGCGCACCGTCTCGGAGGCGCGGCCCCTGAACGCCCGCTGCTGCTGACCGGCTCTCTCTACCTGCTGGCCGAATTTTTTGCGCTCTTTCCCCATCTGCTGGCGGCCGTACCGCCAAAGGCCCTGCCATGAACGAGCTTTTTCGCGCCATCCCGGCCACGGATCTCTGTCTGGATGCCCTGATTGTTGCCGATCAAAATCTGGAAGCGGCTCCGCGCGCTCTGCTGCGCGAACTGGTCACACAGTTCTGGGACGCCCGGCGGGAGGACATTCGCGCCGGGCGCTGCCGCGCGGCCGCCCAACTGAACCTGGAGGCCCAACTGCCCGCCCTGCTGGCGCACGTCCGCGCCGGGCTGCGGCCCCGGCTCAGGCCCGTGCTCAACGCCACTGGCGTGGTGGTGCATACCAATCTGGGCCGCTCCGTGCTGGCTCAAGAGGCGCGGCAGGCCGTGGCCCTGGCCGCCGACGGCTACTGCAATCTGGAGCTCAACCTGCGCACCGGCGGGCGCGGTAGCCGCTACGAACTGGTGGAGAATCTGATCTGCCGCCTGAGCGGGGCCGAGGCCGCGCTGGTGGTCAATAACAACGCCGCCGCCGTGCTGCTGATGCTGGACGGCTTCTGCAAGGACGGCGAGGTGATCGTCTCGCGCGGCGAACTGGTGGAGATCGGCGGCAGCTTCCGCATTCCGGAGGTCATGGAAAAAAGCGGCGCGCATCTGCGCGAAGTGGGGGCCACCAACCGCACCCATCTGCGCGACTATGCGGCGGCCATCAACGAAAACACCCGCGCCCTGCTGCGCGTGCACACTTCCAATTACCGCATCGTGGGCTTCCAGTCCTCCGTGCCCCTGCCGGAGCTGGCGGCTCTGGCGCGCGAGCGCGGCCTGCCGCTGTTTGAGGATCTGGGCAGCGGCAGCTTCATGGATTTTTCGCCCTACGGCCTGCCCAACGAGCCCACCGTGCCCTCGGTGCTGGCGGGCGGCGCGGATCTGGTGACCTTTTCCGGAGACAAGGTGCTGGGCGGCCCCCAGGCCGGAATCATCGCCGGGCGCAAAGAGCTGGTGGACAGGCTCAAGAACAATCCCCTGACCCGCGCCCTGCGTTGCGACAAGCTCTGCCTGGCCGCCCTGGAAGCCACCCTGCGCCTCTACCTGGACCCGGACAAGGCCCGCGAGCGCATCCCCACCCTGCGCCGCATCTGCCTGCGGCCCGAAGAACTGGCCCGGCGCGCCCGCGTCCTGGCCGTCCGCCTGCGCAAAGCCCTGGGCGATGACTGCGCCGTGAGCGTGCGCCCGGATGTCTCCCGTGTGGGCGGCGGGGCCTTTCCCCAATACGACCTGCCTACCAGCCTGGTCTGCCTCAAACCCGCGCGGATCAGCGCCACGGCTCTGAAAAACGCCCTGCTGGCTACAGACCCGCCCCTGCTGGGCCGTCTGGAGGCCGACCATTTCTGTCTGGACCCGCGTACCCTGGAAAACAGCGAGTACCCTCTGCTGCTGCGCGCCCTGCACACGGCCCTGCATGCGGCGGAAAGCAATCATGGAGCATTTTGCCATTAAAATTAGTCTGTTACTGTTCAAATGCTCGGCCTTGTGGAACAAGGCCCGCGAGATTTCCGCAGGTGGGCTTTGCCCGCCGCAACGTAGAAATCTCAAGCGTATCTGCTCTAACTAACAAGGAATATAATCATGGAAAAAACACTGGCCTACAAACCGCAAAGCGCCTGGGAAACTTACGCCGACGCCAAGCAGCGCAAAAGCATGGAAGCCCTGGCCGCCCGTTACATCGACTTTCTGACCCGCTGCAAAACCGAGCGCGAAACCGTGGACTATGTGCGCGAGCGCCTCAGCCAGGCCGGTTACAGCGAGGATTTCAGCAAGGAGCGCGTGCTGCGTCCCCTGCGCGGCAAGGCCCTGTTCGCGGCCCGGCGCGGCTCCGAACCGTTGGAAGAGGGGCTGGCGCTCATCGCGGCCCACGCGGACACCCCGCGTCTGGACTTCAAGCAACGCCCGCTCATTGAGCAGCCAGGCGTGGCCCAGGCCAAGACCCACTATTACGGCGGCATCCGTAAATATCAGTGGCTGGCGCGGCCCCTGGCCCTGCACGGGGTGGTCATACGCGAAAACGGCGAAAGCCTTGCGGTGAGCATCGGAGAAAAGCCGGGCGAGCCGGTGTTCTGCATCGCGGACCTGCTGCCGCATCTGGCCCAGAAACAGAGCAGCCAGACCATCAGCGAGGCATTTGAGGCCGAAAAGCTGAACATCATCCTGGCCCACAGCCCCAAGGCAGTGAAAAAAGGAAAGGACAAGGACGCGCCCAAGGAACCGGTCAAGGAACAGCTGCTGGAGATTCTGCACAAGAAATACGGCATCAATGAAGAAGACCTGATCACCGCCGAACTCCAGGCCGTGCCCGCCGGACCGGCGCGCTTTGTGGGCTTTGACAAGGCCCTGGTGGGCGGTTACGGGCAGGACGACCGCATCTGCGTGTTCACGGCCCTGGAAGCCCTGCTGTCGGCCGAAAGCGGCACGCGGAACATGGCCGTGATCTTCTGGGATAAAGAGGAAATCGGCTCGGACGGCGCCACGGGCGCGGCCTCGCGCTTTTTCCAGTACTGCGTGGAAGACCTGGCCCGGGCCTGGGCTCCGGGCACGCCCGCCTCGCACGTGCTGCTGCACAGCCGGGCCCTTTCCGCCGACGTGCAGGCCGCTCTGGACCCGGATTTTCAGGAAGTTCACGAAAAGCAGAACGCGGCCCAGCTGGGCTACGGCCCCTGCTTCTCCAAGTTCACGGGTTCGCGCGGCAAATACGGGGCCAGCGAGGCTGACGCCGAATTTTTCGGCGAACTGCGCGGCCTGTATAATGCCAAAGGCATTCCCTGGCAGACCGCCGAACTGGGCAAGGTGGATCTGGGCGGCGGCGGCACAGTGGCCCTCTTCCTGGCGGCTTACGGCATGCGGGTCATCGACCTGGGCCCGGCCGTGCTCTCCATGCACAGCCCCTTTGAGCTGGCCAGTTGCGCGGATCTCCATGCCACTTTGGAAGCCTACAGAGCCTTTCTGGAAGCCTGAGCCTTTTTCGGCCCGAGTTGTTGAACCGGCCACCCGTCATACGGCGGGTGGCCGGTTTTTTACTCAATACACCGCATCACCCAATTTATAATTCATGCTGCAATAAGGCCCGTTGCTCCAGAGATTGCTTATAGTCCACAAGAATTTTTTTCGGTGATCCGATACGTTGTACCTTTCCCCCGTCAATCCAGATCAAGGTGTCGCACCGCTCCACTGTTGTCAGTCTATGCGCGATGGTAATGGTTGTAATGCTCTGGGGAAGAGAAAAAATGGTATTCATAATGGCGGATTCCACGCCGCCATCCAGTGCGCTTGTAGCTTCATCAAGAATGAGCACAGACGGTTCCGCGTACAAGGCGCGGGCAATGGACAGTCGTTGCGCCTGTCCTCCAGACAGGCCGCCGCCTCCTTGTCCCAAAGTGAAGTTGATGCCACGCTGCTCCACGATATCCAGTTCGGCCATGCGGCAGGCTCGCAGAACCTTCTCTTCATCCCACGGCTTGCCCCATTGGCTGAAGGCCACGTTTTCCGCCAATGTTCCCGGAAGAATGTAGGGATTCTGCGGGACATAGCCTACACGTGCACAGTAAGCGGCCCGATCGGCAGGCGACATAGTCCTGCCGTCCACAAGCATTTCCCCCCCTGTTGGCTCGATCAATCCACTCAGAATGGAAGCAATGGAACTTTTTCCCGCACCGGACTGGCCGATAATGCCGACTTTACTTCCGCATGTAATGGAGAACGAAATGTTACTCAGACAATCAGCCTCAACCGTAGGATAACGGAAAAAAACATGCTCAAACGAGATGCTGCGTCGCAATACGAAGGTAGGAGAAGGGTCCGGCAATGAGGACACAGGATGCTGCAGAGCTTCTTCCACTTTGTCCAGGCAGTCGAGAGCGGCATGGCGTGTTCCGCGTACAACCACCAAAGCGCCAAGGGAGCGGTTGAGCAATGGCAGCACGCGCCAGGCTATCAGCATGATCATGGTCAGCACAGCTGTGATATGCACCATGGAACTGTCTAAAAAGGTCAGCATAATCCAGAGCGTCACAACAATAGACAGAAAACCGGCTGTTTCCAGTATCCATGTCGGCGCGGAAGGAGCAATACTCAAAAAAGTTCTGTATGGTATGCCTTCTTTACAGGACTTTTCAAAATTTTTGAAAAAGACGTCTTGCTGACGATATATGAGCATTTCGCGTACGCCGTGCATGGCGTTCATGGTCACCTTGTTTTGTTCCCGTGCCCATTCGGCGGCCTCCAATCCGGCGTGATCCATCGATCCTCTGAGACGTCTGTATATAGCTACGGCAAGACCGATTATGACGGCCATAACCAAAAGAATGATACCTGGCGTGGCAACAACAAGAGCCAATGCCATTGCAAGCGCAATTGCGGCGTAACTGTATACCGACATGAGATGTATAACCATGCGCCCCAGTTGATCACGCCACGACAAAGCCTGAAACATGGCGCCGCTGTCACCTGCCAGGTGCTGAATATAGGGGCTATATAAAAAATGCTGAAAAACTGTTTCACCGGCAAACAGGGAGATGCGTTCGCCCAATTGGTTAGTTTTGTAGTTAACGAAAGCTGAAATGGCATTTTTGGCTGCAATCAGACCCGCCGCCAGCGCCGCAATAAGCAGGGCGAACTGGCGCGGATCCGCAGTAAGCCCTTGTAATTGGGGGAAGTGGCTCAAAAGGCGCGCGGCGATAGGATGAGAGAGTATCCGTTCCGGCGCCGTGATGCTGACAGCAAGAAAGGAGATGGCGGCAATGGAGCCGATTTCCAGTACGGCCTGCAGCACCACACAGGCAAACACGCGTCGTGTGGCGCGTTGCAAACTGATAGGGAGAGTTTTGAGCACTCGTATGAAGTCATCAAAGGAAGATTGAAGAAAAGACATGCACAGACCGCCTAACTGCAGTCTTTCAAATGCTGTTTTTGAACATGCCGAGGATGCATATAACGCATATGCTCGCGCAATATTTTCGCATAATCCTTATATTCGTCATTGGAATTAGTTATACCATAATTTTTATTATGTATCCGCCGGTCACAAGCAACGAAGTCTATTTTAGCAATTTTGATACCGGCTTTCTCAAGACGATATGTCAAATCAATCACCTCACCGGTGATAATATCCTCACGAAAATCACCGATAATATCGAAAACTTCTTTCTTGAACAAAGTAGAACCAGTTAAAATACCATAAAAAGGCCGAGGGGTCACATACCTTGCC
>NZ_JAGZUV010000099.1:0-7277 GCF_018379785.1 Desulfovibrio sp. | reverse complement strand
TCTTGATATGTTGAACAAATCTCTTGCACTATTTCAAAGATTCCGAGTTAATGGTAGTATTGAAGAACTTTTATCATTGTTAAGGTGAATGTCTCCGCCCCGCAGCCCTCTTGCCAGAACGGGCGCGTTGGCGTATGGCCCCGGAATCATCTGCCATAATGTGAGGACAACCATGTACCGCAATGCGAAAAATGTCGGCTACTATATGATAGGCAAGGGCGCGCTGGCCCAACTGGGCGATCTGCTGACCACCCGCCGCGAGGCGCAGGACGGACCGGCGGTCTTTTTCCTTGATCACTATTTCGAGGGCAATGGCTTGGCGGATCGCCTGCCCGTGGAAAACCAGGATATGGTGCTCTACGTGGACACCACGGAAGAGCCCACCACCGACAGCGTGGACGGCTACACCGCCCGGGCCAAGGAATTTTTGGGCGGCAGAATGCCCTGCGCCCTGCTGGCCTTCGGCGGCGGCTCGACCCTGGACACCTGCAAATGCGTGGGCAATCTGCTGACCAATCCCGGCAAGGCCGAGGACTACCAGGGCTGGGAGCTGGTCAAACATCCCGCGCCCTACAAGATCGCCGTGCCCACGCTTTCCGGCACGGGTTCGGAAACCTCGCGCACGGGCATCATCTGCAATGAGGCCAAAAATCTCAAGCTGGGCATGAACAGCGACTATACCATGTTCGACCAGGTGCTTCTGGACCCGGACCTGACCGCCAGCGTGCCGCGCAACCAGTATTTTTACACCGGCATCGACACCTACATGCACTGCTTCGAAAGCCTTTCCGGCTCCTACCGCAACGTGGTGGTGGATTCCCTGGCGGAAAAGGCCATCGACATCTGCAAGCGGGTCTTCCTTTCCGACGACATGATGAGCGACGAAAACCGCGAGCTGATGATGATCGCCTCCTTCCTGGGCGGCATGGCCGCCGGTTTCGTGGGCGTGGTGCATCCTGTTTCGGCGGGTCTGAGCATGGTGCTGCACATGCCCCACGGTCTGGCCAACTGCCACGCCCTGTCCGTGCTGGAAGACATCTATCCCACGGAATACCGGGACTTCATGGCCATGATCGAGCGTCAGGGCATTGATCTGCCCAAGGGCATCTGCCAAGGGCTCAGCGACGCGCAGTACACGGCCCTGTACGAGGCCAGCATCGTGCATGAAAAACCCCTGATCAACCGCCTGGGCCCGGATTTTAAAAAGATTCTCACCAAAGAGAATGTGATCGGGCGTTTCAAAAGCATGTAGCGCGGCATTTGTCCCTTTTTGCCGCTGGCGGCGTTATCAATGCTGTCTTTATCCGTAAGGCGGCAACGCCGCCAACGGCTAAAGCAAACACGCTTTTTATTCCGGTCATGGACCAAAAGAGTCCACTCCCGTCATAAAAAGTTCGTTTGCGCCAAGGCATCATGGGCTGTAGGCGGCAGGCCGCAACAGCCCATAGTCCTTGCCAGCGGCAAAAAGATTTCAAATGCCGTTTTTAGCAACCTCCCATGGAGGGTGAGATGGACATCAAGGTCAATTTCAGCGGACGCGCCATCCGCTATACGGAAGAGGAAATCGCCGTGGTCGTGGAGGCCATGCGCAACGCCGATCCTCTGACCCAGGGACAGTACATGCGCGCGTTTGAAAGCAAGTTCGCGCGTTATCAGGGCGTGGCCGAAGGCTCCTGCTTCACCACCATGAACGGCTGCGCGGCCCTGGAAATGTCGGCCCAGCTCTGCCGTTTCAAGCCCGGCGACGAGCTGGTCATTCCCTCGCACACCTTCACGGCTTCAGCCTATCCCTATCTTAAAAAGGGCGCGCGCCTGGTCTGGGCCGATGTGGACCCGCACACCCGCGTGGTCACGGCCGAGAGCATCGAAAAAGTTCTGACCCCCAAAACCAGGGCCGTGGTGGTGGTCCATCTCTACGGCTATGTGGCGGACATGCCCGCCATAGCGGCCCTCTGCAGGGAGCGCGGCCTGATTCTCATTGAGGACGCGGCCCAGGCCATCGGCGCGGAAGTGGACGGCAAAAAGGCGGGCAGCTTCGGGGACATGGCCGTGTTCTCCTTCCACTCGCATAAAAACCTGACCACTCTGGGCGAGGGCGGCATGCTTTACGTGCGCGACCCGGCCCTGGCCGCCGTGGTGCCCGCCCTGCGCCACAACGGGCACTGCGCCTATGACTTCGAGCGCCCGGACTACTGGAAACCGGCCATGGGCAATGTGGACGTGCCCATGCTGGACGGCGACATGCTCATGCCCAACAACTATTGCCTGGGCGAAGTGGAATGCGCCCTGGGCGCGAAACTGCTGGACCGCATTGACGCCATCAACGACCGGAAGCGGGAGCGCGCCCTGCGCTTCATGGACGCTCTGGCCGATTTCCCGGAACTGGAATTCCATCGCGTGGACTCACGACGCCATAATTATCATCTGCTGGCCGCCCGCATGACCACCGGCCCGGAGATGCGCGACCGCTTCATGCGCGCCATGTCCGGGGAAAAGGGCGTCAAATGCGTGGTGCAGTATATTCCGCTGGACCGTTACGACTACTATAAGCGCCTGGGCTGCGGCACGGCAAATTGCCCCAATGCGGACGCCTTTTTCGACAGCATGATTTCCTTCCCCTTTCAGCACTGGCTGAGCGAAGAGGATTTTCAGTACATGCTGGCGGCCACGCGCGACGTGCTGACTTCCTTGCGCCGGGGGTAGGGCGGCGGTGAAAGAACGCTGCATCGTCATCCCCGCCATCAAGAAAAACGCGGTCATCCCCGACCAGCTGGTCAAAAAGCTGGCCGGGGTCACGCTTATGGAGCGGGCCATCCACACGGCGCGCGCCGTGGCTCCGGGCGAGGACATCGTGGTGCTCACGGACAGCCAGGAAATCTCGCTGATCTGCGAGCGGACGGGAGTGGGCTTTCACTGGAACAAGGATCTGCGCTTCACCAGCCTGGATATTGTGGCCGAGATGCGCGACCTGCTGGGCGATCTGGCCCAACGCTACGAGCACTGCATCATCCTGCGCGCCTCCTGCCCGCTGCTGACCTGGGTGGACGTGGAGGACGCCTGGAAGAAATATTTGGAAGCCGGGGCCGACAGTCTGGTCACGGTAAAAAGCGTGCGCCAGCGCATCTGGAATGTGCGCGGCGACAGCCTGGAAAGACTGCTGGATTGCGCCACGGGCGAAGCGGGCGCTTGCGGCGAGGAGCAGTTTCTGGTGGAAAGCCGGGCCCTGATCATCCTGCGCCTGGCCCTGCTGCGGGAAACACCGCAGGCCGTATCCGGACCGGGCCGCGCTCCCGTACCCCGCCCAAACAAGGTGGTTCCCTATTTTCTCAATGAGCGGGCCATTGAAATCCAGGGCTATCAGGACTGGTGGATCTGCGAACGCCTGCTGCGGCGGCGGCATGTGGTTTTTGTGGTGGCGGGCTATCCGGCCATCGGCATGGGCCATGTCTTCCGCGCGCTCATGCTGGCCCATGAGATCACCAGCCACAAGATCACCTTTGTCTGCACGCGCGAGAGCGAGCTGGCCGTGGAAAGCATCGCCCGCAAGGATTACCGCATCGTGCGCCAGGGCGACGAGGATCTGGCCGGCACGGTGCTGGCCCTGCGGCCCGATCTGGTGGTCAACGACTTTCTGAACACGGACGCGGCCTATATGGAGCGCCTGCGCGCGGGCGGCGCGCGCTGCGTCAACTTCGAGGACGAGGGGCCGGGCGCGGCTCTGGCCAACCTGGTGATCAACGCCCTGTATGAAAGCGGCCGGAGCACAAAGCGCCTGCGTTGCGGGCCGGACTATTTCTGTCTGCGCGACGAATTCGTGGGCGCGAGGCGCAATCCTCTTCGGCCCGACGTGCGCACCGTGCTGCTCACCTTCGGCGGCACGGACCAGCGGGACTGCTCGCGCCGGATACTGGACATCATTGAGCCCATCTGCCGGGCCTACGGCATTGCCGTCCGCCTGGTGGCCGGGCCGGGCTACGCCCACAAGGAAGCCATGGAGGCCCATCTGCGCAAGCTGGAAAACCCCCTGGTGGAATTCACCTGGGCCACCAATGTCATGAGCCGGATGATGGAGGGCGCGGACCTGGCCATCTGTTCCGCCGGGCGCACGGTCTACGAACTGGCGCACATGCGCGTGCCCGGCATGGTTCTGGCCCATCACGAGCGCGAGGCCCGGCACACCTTCGCCCGCCCGCGCAACGGCTTCGCCTTTGTGGGCCTTATGGATCGCGTGGATGACGTCAAAATCCGCAACGTCTTTCTGGCCATGCTCAAGCAGGCCCGCCGGGCGCGTTTCTGGGAGCGTCAGAACCGTCTGGACTTCACGGCCAACAAGGCGCGGGTGGTGGGCCTGATGCTGGATCTTCTGGACCGGGACGAGGCGTGAGCGGGCATACGCGGGCATTGTCGCGCCAGCCGTCCGGATTGTCCCGGCTACAGAGTCCGCAATGCCTGACCGCGCTTGTTTTGTTGTTCTGCGCCCTGCTGACGTTGGAGCTTCCTGTTCCGGCCGGGGCCGGGGAGACCGTTGCGCCGCCGCTGCCGCCCGGCTCGGCCTGCGGCGATTTCCTGGCCATGGCCGGGAGAAAGCCGGACGTCTTGGAATTTCTGGGCTGCGCGCCGGTGCGCGACGCTCAGCTTCCCGTTCTGGCGGCCCGCTACCGGGTGCGCGGCGCTGACGCGGCGCTGGTGGAGGACGTCTTGAGGCGTGAAAGCGGCATGGCCCCGCTGGTCTATGTCTGTTGCCGCTGGGAAATGAAGAAGAACGGCCAGGGGCGTTTCAGCTTTCGCCGGCCGGGCCTGCCCCGGGAGTCGGCTCAAGCGGACGGCGGCCTGCCCGGCACATACCGCGTGCGCATGGGCAGTGGGGATACGGAATACTACGAACGCTCGGAGTGGCTGCTGATCCCCTGGTTTTACGTCACGGTGCTTCCGGATCTGGAAAGACCCTGAGCCCGCCGTGAGAGATTAAGGAAAACGCCATGTCCCATAATGCCCGCCACGGCAAAAGCGTGGCCATTGTCCAGGCCCGGCTGGGATCCAGCCGCCTGCCCCTGAAATCTCTGCTCTGCCTGCGCGATCTGCCCGTCATCGACTGGGTGACGCGCCGTCTGGCCCAATCCCGGCGGCTGGACCGGATTATGGTCGCCGTACCGGATACGGAACTGGACCGGGTGCTGCTGGAGCATCTGCAACGCCGGGGCGTGCCCTGCCTGGCAGGGCCGGAAAGTGACGTGCTGGCCCGTTTCTGTCTGGCGGCCAGGGCGGCGGAGGCGGATCTGGTGGTGCGCGTCTGCGCGGACAACCCCCTGATCTGGGGCGAGGCCGTGGACCGGCTGCTGGCGCACTATGAACGCACGGACTGCGATTACGCTTACAACCACATTCCGCGCAACAACCTCTGGCCCGACGGCCTGGGGGCTGAAGTTCTCTCCCGTGAACTGCTGGATGACCTGGATGCCAGGGCAAAGCAGCCCTCCCAGCGCGAGCATTGCCTGAACTATATCTGGGACAATGCCGCGCACTTCCGCATTTCCACCTTTGATCCGGAAGAGGACTGGCTGCGCCGTCCGGACCTCAAGCTGGATATGGACCGGCCCGAGGATTTCCGGCGGCTGGCCCTGCTGCCCCTGTCGCCGGACATGGACGCCCGCGCCATTGTCAACGTCTTTTCAAACTGACTGAAATTACTCTGAGGAATTGCTGTGGAGTGAATCAGCGTTGAAAAGCTGGTTCACTCCAAGGTCTGTTTCTGAATTGAGAAATTTTGGCTTTCCGACAAGGAAAACGAGTTTTTTGCGAAGAGAGTGAGCTTTTTGAAGACAAGAATTATGGCGGCGTTAAGCTGGCGAAAAACAATGCTATTACATTGTTTTTATTGAAAAATGCTATGAATTCCCTTGATTTCTTCTATACTTTTTCGCATTCCCTTGTATATTCAAGGCCCTATCATTTTGACGCGCAGATAGCAATAGGGAACTCCTGGGGGATGCTACCTATGAAAAGAATCAAAACCCGCCACACGGGCGTTTACTACCGAATTTCCCAAAATCGTATAGATCAGTTCGGCAGGCCGGACAAGTGCTTTGACATTCACTTTAAACTCAAGGGCAAGGATATCTGGGAAAAGGTGGGCTGGAAGTCCGAAGGCTATTCCCTGCAAGACGCCATTGAACTCCGGGCTATCCGCATCAAGTCCCTGCGCCACCCCGAGCTGATCGCGGAGGAAGCCCCGGAAAGTATAACCCTCAATGAAGGTTGGGCGCGGTACAAAGAGCAATGGCTGCCGCATTTAAAATCTCAAAAAAGTATGCTCTATTCGTTTGAAAAGCATATTTCAAAGCATCTTGGAAAACATTCAATTGAGCATATCGGCGCTTTTGAGATAGAGAATTTCAAGAATAACCTTCTGAAAAATTGCACCTCCGCAAATACAAAGTATATTTTATCAATTCTCAGGCGTGTTCTTAATAAGGCAAAAGAATGGGAACTTACACAAAAGAGCTATGAAATTCCTTTAGGCAGTTTTAGAATATCAAATTCTGACAAAAAGAGAGAACGTTTTTTTACGCCGGAAGAGGCTGCAAGGATTTTGGACGGCCTGCAATTTTATAACTGCACCTTGTATTATATTGCAAAAATTTCCTTATATACAGGAATGCGCCTTGGAGAAATCATCAGTTTATCCAGTGGAAATATCAACCTTGACGCCGGAATTATATATATTGACGGTAAGACAGGGCGCAGAGTTGCATATATTTCTGAGCATATCAAATCAGATATAGAAAACATACTCCCTCAAGACGATCATGCAAAAATATTTGACGTATTTTCTGGAAAACATCTTGTAGCCAATACGATTTCAGAGAAATTTGCAAAATTTATGAAACATACCGGCTTTAACCATGGTATTACAGATTCGAGTCAAAAGATTGTATTCCATACTTTCCGGCATACATTCTGTTCTTGGCTGGCAATGAACGGCGTTCCGCTCTTTACCATCGGCCAGCTTGT
The DNA here is from genome assembly GCF_018379785.1 of Desulfovibrio sp. Taxonomy (GTDB): domain Bacteria; phylum Desulfobacterota; class Desulfovibrionia; order Desulfovibrionales; family Desulfovibrionaceae; genus Desulfovibrio. Next base: position 266 of record NZ_JAGZUV010000099.1, on the reverse strand, counting down.
GGGACACAGCAGCACAAGCATGACAGAACGATATGCCAAACTTTCCCCGGATTACAAAAGAGAGGCATTGGAACACATCCATGGCATGCTGGCTCAAAATCGTTCACAACATTAACCGTTGTTATGTCGTAAGCCACATCAGCAAAACGGCGAGTGCCAGAAGGGAGGCGGCGAGCATATTGGCGACCGCCACTCTCCAGTTCATTGTTTCCGCCCTGGTGACGGCTTTCAGCTTGCCTGACAACGCGGCATTGATATCCTGCACA
>NZ_JAGZUV010000098.1:0-7376 GCF_018379785.1 Desulfovibrio sp. | reverse complement strand
AAAGCGACAAAGGCTCTGGGCTTGAACAAAGTGAAAGCCGGCGCCTTTAGACGCTGGCCGGTAACAAGCCCTTATAGGGCTGGAGCAAACCACCCGCTAGGCGGGTGGTTTTGATTTGGGTTGGGCATTGTGGCGGCGTGCATCCGCAGCAGGGCGGATTTGAGCGCGTGGAAAGCGTCCGTTTCTCCTTCGGATCAGGACGCCATGGATGCCTCCTCAAGCCCGCCTTGGGCAGAGTTCCGATCGTGCGGCGGAGGCACTGCGCGGCACAAGCGAGCGGACTGTCCGCCGTGCGGGCGGAACCAACTGGAAATGTTTCTGAAATCATGTCTAGATCATGTCTTGAATTTTTCTGCAAGGTAGTGTAGCCACTAAAACAGATGCGTTTTGAAAGTGTTCATTTTCAAGGCTGTGACGCGGCCCTTACCCTTTCGCTGCTGTCGCCATTCACAAGCCCATTGCGGCAATGGCTGGCGTGCGAAAAACGCGATTATTCTTTGGTTCGGGCGCGGGTGTCTGTATCTTTGGTTTCGATCCCGTAAGCTCTGCGGGCCAACGGGCACGGTCCTGTGGACCGCTCTTCGAGGCAGTTTTGCAGGTGCCGGGCAGTTTACATTTTCAATGTGAACATGCTCCAAGAAAAGCAGATGGCGCATAACATAAAACTGATACCCGGTTTACAGGCCGGGCCGCACGTAAGTATCGGGGGCATCCATGCCGCAGGTTGCAGCACGCATCAATGATGATCAGGAACGCTGGCTCAAAGATTATTTTCGCACCAAGAGCGCCGGAGCGGAATTTATTCTGCCTTGGGCGGTGGATACTTTTTTTCGGGCCATTACCAGTATCAAGCACATGTTCAGCGCGGCCGAGCTGAAAACCATCGTGGAAGCCCACAAGGACATGAAGCTGATGCCCGACCACACCCGGCTGTCCTACCTCTTGCTGCGGGTGACGGATGCCTGTGACGTCAATAACGTGCATCTGCGCCATGGGGCCAGCAAATCCAGTCTGGAATCCAAACTCAAGGGCCTGGACGACACGCAGGCCACGGCCCTGATGGTCTGGGCCTCGGCCTTCTGGGTCAGCCGCAACTGCTCCGCGGAAAATATGGACGAATACATCCGGGCCTATTGAGTTCCGTGCCCGCCGCTATCCATTCAGGAACAGACGGAAATATCCCCGAATTTTCCAGGCCGCCCGCGCGGCCTTTTTTTCAGATCGCGGTCTCACAGCGTTGTTGCGCGCCTGTGCGGCCAAGCCAAAGGCGGGAATATGCTTCAGATTCTGCGGGCCAAACTGCACGGCATTCACGTGACCGGCTGCGTGCTGGATTATCATGGTTCCATTACACTTGATCCGGAGCAGTGCGCCCTGGCGGGCATCTATCCACTGGAATTCGTCAATATCTGGAACAAGAACAGCGGACAGCGCATTTCCACCTATGTGATTTACGGCGAGGCCGGTTCCCGCTGTTGCATCCTCAACGGCGCGGCCGCGCGCACCTGCCAGCAGGGCGACGAATTGATCATCAGCGCAGTGGAGTATGTCAACGGCCCCGGTGATATCTATTCCAGAAAACCCGTGGTGCTGACTTTCGACGCCGGCAACGCTGTGCTTGAGCGCTTGCGCTATGTGGTGGGAGGCGAGGAAAGCGGGGAATTTACCTTCAACGTCGCTGAAGAACCCCTGTAGAGCATTGCCCCGTTACGGGCCTGGCTATTCATTGTACAGGGTCAGATAGAGATCGCCCTGCCAGGGGCCCACGCGCTTGCCTAGGCCGCGCAGGCGCACGGGTTTGCCCACCGCGAAATCCGGCGGCAGAGTGATTTCCACCGTATGCAGTTCGCCGGAAAGTCCCCGACGGATCTGCAGACGCACGCGCCTGCCCGGAGCAAGCCGGGCTGCGGGCAGGGTCAGGCTCTGCTCCTCGTCGATCTGGCGGCGCAGCCAGTCCTTGACCACGCCCTTGACGCCCTTATTGAAGTCCAAATTCCATTTGGGAGTGCCCCAGGCAAGATTGCCCTGGTGCAGCTTGGTGCTTTTCTTCTCCTGGGCTGCCGGGCGGGGCTGGGCCGCGTTCTTGGGTGTTTCGTTCTGATGCTGGTCGGCCTGCTGGCGGTTCAGTTCACTGTAAATGTCCTCAAAGACACGCCGGGCAAAAGGATCATTGAGCAGATCCCGTAACACGTCCTGTTCGGCGTAGGCGTTGGAGGCGTTTCCGGCCTGCTGCGCGGCTTGGTCGTTCCGGGTCTCTGTCTGCGGTTCATTCCGCGCGTCCCGGGAGGTGCCGGATGCCGCCTGGCCGTTTGCCTGTGCCGAAGTCCGGGCTTCCTCGCGCGGCGTTTCCTGACTGTTGCCCGAGGGCGCGCCGGTCGGCTGTTGCATCCGTTCGCGGCGCTCTTCCGCCTGCGCTTCGCCGGAGGCCGACGGGCCTTCCGCTCGGGCCGCGCGGCGGGCCTGATCCTTGTGCCTGGCGTCCTCGGCCGGTTTGAGTACGGCCGAAAGAGCCACATAGGCCTCATTGAGCAACTGGAACTGACGGCTGGCGTCTGCATTGCCGGGATTCAGATCCGGATGGAGCTCAAAGGCACGACGGCGGTAGGCCCGTTTGACGGCCTGCATATCCGCGCCCTTGTCGAGCTTGAGGATTTCGTAGCATTCCTTGACGGAGAGCTGGCGGGGACGGCGTCGCATCGTTATTTACTTGAGGATCAGCGCGTTGGCTTCACAGGAAGGGTCATGGGCCAGCAGGCCTTCTTCGCGCAAATAGGCGAGGCCCTGGCGGGCGAATTCGGCATGACGCACTTCGGGCGCGATGCCGGGGCAGAAGTCCTTGGCCAGTGCCAGACTGGCCGGATCTTCGATATTCCCCCGGAAAAAAGGCCAGGCCCGACAGATGGCGGGCTTGCCTTCGTGCACGCCGCAACCCTGGCCGTCCCGGAAAAAGATACAGCGGCCGTCGTCGCCCGTGCGGATTTTGAGTTTTCCACCCGAATGTTCGCCGTAGCGTTTAATGACCTCTTCCGGCGCGAGATGCAGAAATGCGGCAAGACGCGTGAGATCGGCCGGGCTGACCACAATGCCGCCGCGGCCTTCACAGCAGAGGCCGCACATGCGGCATTGAAACACAGTTTCCGTGCTCTCGGAAGCCATGAACAACCAACCTTATGCTTGCTGTTCCGCCGCGCTGCCAAGCAGGCGGGCGTGTTCCACCATCAGGCAGGCGTTTTCCACCACGGCCACGCCCGCCGCCTCAAGCAGTTCCCGCGCTTCGGGCGAGACAATGCCCGACTGCATCCAGAAAATTTTTGGCCGCCAGGGCAGGGCCAGCACCTGGCGCGCGTGCTCCGGGCAATACTGCGGCGCGCGAAAGACGTCAATAATATCCACGGGCTTGGGCAGGGCGGCCAAGTCCGGATAGGCCGCAAGCCCCCAGACCGTAGCGCGCGCGGGGTGCACCGGCCATATCGTGTAGCCTTGTCCCCGCAGATAGCGGCCCACGCCGTCCACAGGTTGGCCGGGCTTGTCTTTGGCCCCCAATATGGCGATATCCTTGGTGTTGCGCAGCAGGGCACGCAACCATATGTCGTCAGGCATGGCAAAATCCGCCGAAGATATGACGCTACAGACAGCCGTCCGGCAATCCCGACGGCATGTTCCATGTTTGTAATTTATTACCTTAGCTGGCTCCGGCAAAATGCGCAAGCGGACATGCCGCCGCGCGGGGCCGACCGGCGCCTTGCCAGAGAACCGGGCCTGTGGTACGCCGCGCGGCAGAGACCTTCGGAAAGAGGAAAACACAACAATGGCGCAATCGACTGGGAAACAAGCGCGCGGCTGGGCCTGGGCCGCCGCCGTGCTGACGCCTCTGGCCTATCTGCTGTTCTACACGCCCTACGGCATGGACACCACGGATTTCGGCTATTTTTACGGCTATGCCTGGCGCATTCTGGAAGGGCAGGTGCCCTACCGGGATTTTTATTATATCAAGCCCGCCCTGCCTTTGTACTGGCATGCTTTCTGGATGTGGCTCACGCCGGAGAATGTCAACGTGCTGGCGGGCAAGGCCGGTTTCGTGGCGGGCATGCTGGCGGCTTCCTGGTTCGCGGCGCTTTTTCTGGACAGGCTCTTCCGCCTGGAGGCTCTGGGTCTGCCGTTGCCTCTGCTGGCCACCTGCGGCTTCGTCTGGGGCGTGCACAGTTTTCCGCACATGCCCTGGCATACGGTGGACGGCATCCTTTTCGCCGGAGGGGCCCTGTGGGCCGCCGTGAGCGGCTGGCCCGCGGCCGCCGGACTGCTGGCGGGCTGCGCCATGCTGTGCAAGCAGTCCTTTTTGCTGGTGCCCCCGGCGGTGGTCCTGCTGATCTGGTTGGTCCGGCCCCGGCGGCGGGAAGCCGCATACTGTCTGGCCGCCTGGCTGGGTCTCGTGGCTCTGGCCTATGGCCTGTTGTACCATGCCGGGGCCCTGGCCGCGTTTTCGCGCATGACCACAGGCCAACTGGATATCCGCGAAGCTCTGGACGCGGGCATTTTTATTTATCTGCGTCAGAGCTGGTGGCTGCCCGGCCTGGCCGTCCTGCCCTGGCTGGCGGCCAGGCTGCTCAAAAAAACGTTGCCCGCCGCCCTGCAACCGGCCTACATCTATCTTTTGCTGTTGGCGGTCTGGTATATCCGGGAAGTGTTGCGTACACAGACCTGGATCGGCTATGGCCTGTCCTGGCCCACTCTGTTCGTCGTGTTGGGGGGGCTGTGCGTGCTCTTTCCCCAGGTATTCCTGACGCCCTGGCTGCGCGACGCCGCCTCGCCGCATCCGCGTTGGCGGGCCAGCGTGGGGCTGGGCGCGGGCCTGCTGGCGGCATGGTCCGTGGCCATCAGCGGCGGCTACAAGATCCCGGCTTTTTTCGCCGTGCCCCTGCTTTTTTCTTTTCTGCTGGTGCATGCCCGTCTGGGCGGCAATGCGCGCGTTCTGGCCTGGGCCAGCCTGCTGACCGGTCTGCTGATTTTTGGGGTCGGATATCAATACCCCTATGTTTTTCCGGTGCGGCCCATGCCCCGAGCCGCGCTGAACCTGGACGCCGGGCAGATCTACCCCAAGGCAGGCGGCGTCAGGGTGGACGCGGACATGTACGCCAGGCTGGCGGAGCTCAAGGCTCTGCGGGCCAAGTACGGGCCGGACTACAAAACCATGCCCGGCTTTTCCTTTGCCTACTACCTCAACAACGACAGACCGGTCTACGGCTCCGACTGGCTTATCGACTGGGAAATCAACGCCGAAGTGGATGCCTTGTACCAGGAACTGCTGGACAAGAAACTTACGGTTTTCATGGAACGGGATCAGTTGGACACACGCAAGGCCGACGCCTATGACCGCGCCGGGTACTCCGTGCCGCAACGGGTGCGCCATGAGTGGCGGGTGGTGGAAGAAACGCCCCATTTTGTGGTTTTTCAGCCGCCGTCGGCGCAGGAGCGGAGCGCCGGAACAAAGAACCCCGCACCGTCGAAACCGTAGCTGTTTCTTTAGGTTACCGCGAGGACTGTTTTTCAGGTAAGGTTTTTGTTGTTCGCCAAGGGCACCAGCCGTTGCCGTACCGCTTGTCAGCCCGCCCGCGACGGGAAAAGTCAAACTGCTCTAAAAACAACTCCTAGCCGGCCGCCGCGCTCCCGGCCGGAATGCCGCTTTCCTTTAGCGGGCCGGAGAACAGGGGCTTGACGGCATACAGCTTGTCGGTCTTGCCGAAAAGATAGACGATATCGTCGGCCTCAAAGCGGGTTTGCGGTCCCGGCGAAGCCTCGATTTCGCCCTGGCGGTGGATCGCCACCACGGTCACGCCGTAGCGGGGCCGCAGATCGCTCTGGGCCAGGGGCTGGCCGCACAGCGGCGAATCCGGCCCGAGCCGCATGGCCTGCACGCCCATGTCCGGCAGACGGCTGACCACCTCATCCAGAGGGTCCACCGCATTGCTCATACGCCGGATCATCCGGTAGTTCATCTGGCGGATGCGCGCGGCAAAGGCGTCGATATCCTGCCGGGGTATCAGATACTGGGTAAGCACGCGGCTGAAAACCTCAATGGAGGTTTCAAATTCTTCGGCGATCACGTCGTTGGCCCCCAGGCGGCGCAACGGGGCCACTTCGGTCACAAAACGGGTGCGGGCCACGATGTACAGATTGGGATTGAGCCTGCGTGCCTCAATGGTGATAGCCCGCACCGCCGCCGGGTCGGAAATGATGATCGCCAGCACCCGCGCCTTTTCCACGCCCAGGTGTTCCAGCACCACCGGCTGGGTGGCGTCGCCGTGGGTGATGGGCTCCTTGCCGTGATAGCGGTGCACGGTTTCGGGATTCATTTCCAGAATGGTGTAGGCAATGCCCGATTCGTGCGCTACATGGGCCAGATGCTTGCCGCTGATGCCGAAGCCCACGATGATCAGATGGTCTTCCAGCGAACTCTCTTCGCCTTTAGCTTCCTCGTTCTCCAGTTGTTTTTTATTGCGCCAGCCCGTGAGCAGGTCGGCCAGGCGCGGCGCTATGGAGATCAGGCCGGGGGTGAGCATCATGGTCAACACGCTCACAGCCAGAAAGTTCTGGTAGGCGGTCATGTCGAAAAGGCCCGCGGCAAGGCCGGAAGCGGCCAGTACAAAGGAGAATTCGCCCACCTGGGCCAGCGACAGGGCGGTGATGATGGCCGCGCGCAGGGGATAGCCCTGGATCAGCACTGCGGGCAGGGCCAGCAGGGCTTTGATAAGGACGAACAGGCAGGTACTCAGGATGATGTCAAAGAGATGATGCGCGAAAAAGTCCACATTGAGCATCATGCCCACGGAAATGAAAAAGAGGCTCATGAACACGTCGCGATAGGGCAGGATGCCGGAGATGACGCTCATGCTGTATTGAGAGCGGGCCAGCAGTAAACCGGCCAGAAAGGCCCCCAGGGAAAGAGAAAGGCCGAGGGCGCTGGTCAGCAGGGCCATGCCCATGCACAGGCCCAGCGTGGTCAGCAGCAGAATTTCACGGGTACGCGTGCGCATGACGGCTTCCATCAGCCGATTGAGCCCGAAATGGGCGAAAAGCAGCACGCCGCCCAGTGCCAGGACTACCCAGAGGACGGAAAAGAACGCGTTTTCCAGCGAAAGCTCCAGTGTGCCCGCCAGCAGAGGCACGGAGAGCAGCATGGGTGCCACCATGATGTCCTGGAATACCAGAATGGCCAGGGAAAGACGTCCCGTGGGCGTATTGGTGGTGCCGCGTTCCTGCAGGATCCGCAGCACGATGGCCGAGGAGGAAAGGGCTACCAGGCAGCCCCAGAAAATGCCTTTCTGATAGGTGGCGCCTTCCAGAAGAGCGAGTCCCATGACGGCCAGCACGGTCAGGCC
>NZ_JAGZUV010000097.1:0-7813 GCF_018379785.1 Desulfovibrio sp. | reverse complement strand
CGCAGTGCCCGGTTGATGGTGCGTTTACACTTCCATCAAAACGGAGTTCCCCTTTCCTTTCAAGGGGTAACTGTCAGATCAAGTCGAGACTACCTCAATTGATCAACGCGCTGGTGCGCCGGGCGCTGTCAGACGCGAAAACTTATTTCTTACTGTGCGTGAATAATCGGCAGATATTCACATTCAGAGCGTCAGCCAATTTTTCCAGCGTCAGCAGCTTGCACGTCGCTATTCTTTCATCCCTGGCCCGCGCGACAGTATCGGGCGCCACTTTTGACCTGTATTGCAATTCCTCATAGGTCATCCCTTTTCCTTCCATTATTGGGCTTAAGCGGCTGATTATAGGCATACATCCTTCCCATTTTACTTGGATGTAGCCTAGAATTTCTTGACGTTCACTTGGCTACAACCTAGTGAATGAAAGAAACTGCTCATAATCTGGATCAGGAAGAAGGCATGCGGTTTGCGGCGGCATATCTGTCAGGCGTTTTTCTTTTCTTTCTTTTTTCCAACAGTCATTTCCAACTGCTCGTTGCCGGAATCTTGTTTTTCTTCCGCCAATGCCGCCCAACTCAGTTTCGCGGCAGCATCGACCAATTCTTCTGGTTCCATGCCCATAGCCTGTGCGAGCAACAAAATAGTCGTGAAGCGCGGCTCGCTTCTGTCATGCTCGATGTTATTGAGATAGCGAGTACTTCGACCCAAAAGTTGCGCAAGACGGTATTGGGTGATGTTCCGTTTTTTGCATTCCTGAACCAGTGCTGCACCAAATCGAGATGGGGGTCTTTTACGCATCCTATATACATACTTGACAGTTGCTTAAAAAATAGCTGATGTATTTATCAGGTGACAAATAAATATGCTATTTAATATAGCGAAATTTAACGTTTATTTAATTTATAGGATGGAGAAATTTTATGTCTTCCGCACTGGAGCGCGTTTTTCAAACGGCAGGCTGCCGCACGCAACAGCAATTGGCTGAATTTTTGGACATCAGACAGTCAGCAATTACTGACGCCAAAAGGAGAGGGGCTATCCCTGCGGACTGGCTTCTGAAACTGCTGCGAATCCAAGGCGTGAATCCCGACTGGATTCTGACAGGGGAGGGCGTGCACTATTTGCGGTCGGCGGAATCGGAAGAGCCCGTTTTTCGGCTGAGCGCGTGATCGAAATCCGCCCGCCGGAACAGTGTTCAGCGCAGGAACTGATCAACGAACTGGTGCGTCGGGCGTTGGGGGAACGGATGGGATGCGAAACATCGTGATGTGTTACTGAATGATCTGCTCGTTATTCCAGCCGGTTTTTATCGTTCAGGTATGCCTGCCGTTGCATGGCCTCCAGCAACAACTTGTCCGCGTCGATGCCCAAGGCTGCGGCAATCAGGGTAAAAACCGTGATTGTCGGATTGCGCACCCTGGATTCGATAGCTTTGATGTGAGATTCGGAACCACCAATAATAGCGGCTAATTGTTTGCGGGATAATCCGAGGCGTTCTCTGTATTCGCGGATAATCTGTCCCAAGGCCAAGTCAAAGTTTGGAGTATCATTCATTAAGCCCGGATAGCACCGGATTGATTGGCCGACACGTAAATGGCACTATAGTAGCTAGTACGTGCGCCAAATATCCATAAGTCGAAAGGGGTATAGAGGCGATATGGATGATAAGCGGATTATGGACTATTCATCGGCAATGGAGCGCATCCGGGCTGTGACCGGATGCGAAACCCAGCGAGAGCTGGGCAGGTTTTTAGGCATCAACCAGTCAGCCATTTCGGACGCGAAACGGCGCGGGACTATCCCGGCGGAATGGCTGCTCACGCTCCTGCGCGGCAAAGGGATAAACCCGGACTGGATACTGACGGGAAAGGGCGCGCGCTGCTTGTGCCCGGCGGAAACGGAGGAAGCCGCTTTTGAAAAGAAGCCCGGAGAGAGCGTCCCTTGACAAGATGAATGATGGCATATATGCTATCAACATGATGCCCATAGTTATAGATACCAACGTCTTTGTTTCCGCGTTACGGTCTAAGGATGTCGCAGGCGGGGCGGCGCGCGCACTTCTTCGAGCCGCACTTACGGGGAAATGCGTGCCCCTGTTCGGCAATGCGCTGTGGCTTGAATATGAAGACCTGCTCGGACGCTCCGTGTGGACAGAGAATACAACACACGCAGAGAGACTGACGATGCTGCAAGCCCTGGCCGCAGCGGGGAAGTGGGTATCCATTTACTATGGCTGGCGACCCAACTTGCCCGATGAGGGAGACAACCATTTGATTGAGCTTGCCATTGCAGGGAATGCCCGTGCCATTGTGACCTACAATATGAAAGACTTACAGCGAGGACAGCTTTTGTGGCCGCAATTGCGCATACTCACGCCGCAAGAATGCCTCAAGGAGTTATTATGAGCACTTTGACCCTTCGCCTGCCGGAAGATGTGGCAAACCGGCTCAGGAACGTGGCGGAAGCACGCGGCTTGAGCGTCAATAAACTCATTACGGAAATCAGTGTACAGGCTCTGGCCGCCTATGACACGGAAACCCGTTTCAAGGCCCTGGCCTCTGGAGCCGACATCCCGGCGGCGCTGGCCGTGTTGGATCGGCTTGATGCGCAAAATCCGGCTGTGTAGTGCCGATGATTGCTGTTGTACCCGCCTCCGTGGTGGCTCCAGGTGATTCTTGGTGAGGTGTGGTCATTGTTGACGGCGACAGCTTTTCCCGGCTCGAAAACATACGGGCCTGTATACAGGAGCGTACAACCCGAGACAGTCAAAAGAGAGCAAAAAAGCCTTCAACGTGGCGGCAAATTTTCGGAAAACTCGCATAGGGAATTGTTCAAAAACAGATATCAACCAATGCGAGCCAATTGGCAGGCGTTGTAGCCAGTCGGATTTGCCATCTCTGGACAGATTTTTTCAAAGTATCATTAAGCCTGGATAGTGCCGCTGGCTTTTTAGAGGCGCTTCAGCGCAAAAAACGGTGAGCTGCATCTTTCTGCAACTCACCGTTTTTATGACTGTATGTGGCGGAGAGGGAGGGATTTGAACCCTCGATACAGGTTTAAGCCCGTATACTCGCTTAGCAGGCGAGCTCCTTCGGCCGGCTCGGACACCTCTCCGCAGGGTTGCGCATTCAGAATGGCAAACCGTGGAGATGGAAGCTAACGCAGTGCGCTTTTGCTGTCAAGAGCGGCGGCGGCCTTTGTCAGGGCAGACGCACGTAGCATCTAACTATTTAAAATTATTTGCTACGAACAACAAATATAGCTTATTATATATTAATAATTTCAAATAGTTACCGAATTAGATGCGTCTGCCCTGCGGCCTTTGTGTCCGGCGCTCTTGCGGCGCACGTTGCGGGCGGCAAGCGCCGCGTCCGTCGCAGTCTTCCGGCGTGGCCGGAGCGCATTGACCCCCGGCACGGCTTGGCGTATTTTTACAAACTACCGTTTATCACTTCCGCATGGAGCGCACTATGGCCCCCACCAGCAAGCCCGACACGATGCAGACCGGCAATGACGCCACGGCCCACGAAGCGGCCAAGCCCGGCGTGGACTTCATCCGCGCCCGGATTCAGGAAGACAACGCCTCCGGCCGTTTCGGCGGCCAGGTGCACACGCGCTTCCCGCCGGAGCCCAACGGCTACCTGCACCTCGGGCACGCCAAGTCCATCTGTCTGAATTTCGGCGTGGCCAAGGAGTTCGGCGGCCTCTGCAATCTGCGCTTTGACGACACCAATCCCACCAAGGAAGAGACCGAATACGTGGAGTCCATCCGCGAGGACGTGCGCTGGCTGGGCGGGGACTGGCAGAACCGCGAATTCTACGCCTCCAACTATTTTGAAAAGCTCTACGAATACGCCGAGCAGCTCATCAAAATGGGCAAGGCCTATGTGGACGACCTCTCCGCCGAGGAGATCCGCGAATATCGCGGCACGCTCACCGAGCCCGGCCGCGAGAGCCCGTACCGCAACCGCGGCGTGGAGGAAAATCTGGATCTCTTCCGCCGCATGCGCGCCGGGGAGTTTCCGGACGGCGTGCGCGTGCTGCGGGCCAAGATCGACATGGCCTCGCCCAACCTGGTCATGCGCGACCCCACGCTCTACCGCATCCGCCATGCCGAGCACCATCGCACGGGCAATGCCTGGTGCATCTATCCCATGTATGATTTCACGCACTGCCTGTCCGATTCGCTGGAGGGCATCACGCATTCGCTCTGTACCCTGGAATTCGTGAACAACCGCGAGCTCTACGACTGGGTGCTGAACGCCCTGGGCGTGTACCACCCGCAGCAGATCGAATTCGCCCGCCTGAACCTGACCTATACCGTGCTCTCCAAGCGCAAGCTGATCCAGCTCGTCAAGGAAGGGCACGTCCGGGGCTGGGACGACCCGCGCATGCCCACCCTCAGCGGCCTGCGCCGCCGGGGCGTGCCGCCCTCGGCCCTGCGCGAGTTCTGCGCCCGCATCGGTCTGGCCCGCGCCGACTCCATTGTGGATTATTCCATGCTGGAATTCTGCATCCGCGAGCACCTCAATGCCGGAGCCCCGCGCGCCATGGCCGTGCTGGACCCCATCAAGGTGGTTATCGAGAATTATCCGGAAGGGCAGGTGGAGGAATTTGAAATGCCCTATCATCCGGAAGACCCCGGCTACGGCAGCCGCAAGGTGCCGTTCTCGCGCGAGCTCTATATCGAGCGCGACGATTTCCGCCAGGATCCGCCCAAGAAATTCCACCGCCTTTTTCCCGGCGCGGAAGTGCGCCTGCGCTACGCCTATTTCATCACCTGCCGCGAGGCCGTGCTGGACGAGGCGGGCAATGTGAAGGAGCTGCGTTGCGTGTACGATCCCCAGAGCCGGGGCGGGCAGAGCCCGGACGGCCGCAAGGTCAAGGGCACTATCCACTGGGTTTCGGCGGCGCACGCCCTGCCCGCGGAAGTGCGCCTCTACGAGCAGCTCTTCGCGGTGGAAAATCCCAATGCCGCGCCCGAGGGCAAGACCTTTCTGGACAACCTCAATCCGGATTCGCTGCGCGTGGTGCGCGCCCTGCTGGAACCGGCCCTGGCCGACGCCGAGGTGGGCCGGACCATGCAGTTCGAGCGCCTGGGCTATTTCTGCAAAGACAAGGACAGCACGCCGGAACTGCCCGTGTTCAACCGCACGGCCACCTTGCGCGATACCTGGGCCAAACTGGAAAAGAAGGGCGAGTAAGTCTCGTTGCCCGGAGGCAAGGCGCGCCGTACCGCATCCCGGCCGTAGGCCCGCGCGGCGGGCTTGACACTTCGGGCGCAAGCGGCTAAAGTGTTCCCCTCGATGGGTCGTTAACTCAGTAGGTAGAGTATCTGCCTTTTAAGCAGAGAGTCGCAGGTTCGATCCCCGCACGACCCACCAATTTTCCATCTCACGAAGCCCCGCAAAGCCCAAAAGGCCTTGCGGGGCTTCACTTTTCCCGGATGTTCCGTCCCGGATTTCCTGTCCGCGCGTCTGGATCGCAACGCAGACTTGCCCGGGGGCAATGGCCGACATTGGCAGTCTTGGCTTTTCCGATCACCTGCAAAAAGTGCCACCACAGGTGCTATTCCAGCGCAATTCCCAGTTCCGCCCCAACCAAAATTCATTGCCATCGACATCGAGATGTCCGATTCTTTCAAAGAGCCCCTGTACGGCAGCGGCCACATCTTGCTGTTCCTCCCCCTTTTTTCCGCTTGGCAAATCGGCCCTTACAAGGAATGGGCCGGGTTCCCCCAAGAACCCGGCCCACCCTTTACTTAGTTGCCCTTAACCTCCTTTGGAAACACTGCGGAAAATACCTGGCAGGCATCGGCCACTGCGTCTTTCGGGCTCAGTTCCGGATCCAGCGCCAGCATGATGCAGGCTGAATGGGCAACCGCAAGCCGCGTTTCGTGGTCGAATTCCGCCACCGGCTGTATCTGTTCCGCTTCCACTACCATGTGCAATCCCTCCTAATTTGATCGCACCCCCCTGGTGATTGTGAAGGTTCCATTATAATTGAAAATATATAATTTGCTATCAGAATTTATATTTTCTGAATGCTTATATATTAATATCAATAAGTTATATTTTGCAAAAGGGAGAAATGATCACGAGCCCGGCCCGTTCCTCCTTCGCTGACCAAAAAGGCCGGGCAGCGGATGCTTTACCGGCCCGAGACTATATTGAGGAATAACGCCTGGTTGAGGATGCCGGTTGTGGTGTTCGCGTAGAGCTCCAGCTTTTCATCCGGCGAATTGTCACCGTCGTTTCGAGATGGGGCGGGCCGAATGCCCGCTGTTTTGCCGCCGCTACACTTTTGCCGGAGCGGGCTCGTTCGCCCGGCAGACGGTCGCCAGCGCCGGTTTTCGCGTACAAAATTTTGGCGTTGACGGCCCGGGGGCTAAGGGCTAGGGGGGAATCGTCGAAAAGCGGCTTTGTATGTGCCAACTGGTTTCACATTTACCGGATGGATGCCATGCGAATGTCTTTGTGTCTTTTCAGAGTGGCGGCGCTGCTGCTCATCCCGCTGTTGGCGGTGAGCCCGCGCGCCGTGGCCGGTTTCATTCCCACCCTTTACAACCTTTCGGATGAGGATTCGCGTCGGCTGGAGGCGGCGCGGCGGGATCTGGAAGGCAAGATCGTGCGTCAGTATTTTATGGCGCGCGGCCAGCAGGAAGAGGCGGCGGCCAAGGCCGTGGCCGCCATGAGCGACGAACAACGCCGTAAAACCATTGATGTGGATATTCCCAGGTACATCAAGGGCGGCTCCGGCGACGGCCTGCTGGTCCTGCTGGCGATCCTGCTCGTGGGCGGCGCCGTGCTGGGGGCCGCGCTGGGAGGAGCATCCTCCCGCTGCGATGACGACGACTACAATCATAACCGAAATTATTGCTGCCCCTGAGACGGCGGAGAAAGGAGGATTTGCCATGCGCATATCGCTCAACAGCCTGGGCCGTCTTACGGGGGCCTTGCTGCTGCTTTGCTGCGCGGCCTGCGGGCCGCACCACCTGCCTGATCCCCTGACGCCCGAAGAGCATCTGGACCTGGGCAAGGCCTACGAGGCACGGGGCGAAACCGAACGCGCCCAGGGCCAGTATACGGCGGCGGCCGTTACGGTGCCGGAAGGTGATTTCTATCTGGGCAATCTGGCCGCCGCTACCGGGCAGGACGCCGTTGCGCTGGAGTATTACCGCAAAGCCCAGCCGGATATGCCCGATGACCCGCATCTGAACAACAATCTGGCCTGGGTGCTCTGTCGTCTGGGTGAAAAGAACAACGATAAAAAACAATTGCAGGAAGCCAGCGCCTTGGCCCGCAAGGCCCTGGCCGCCGCGCCGCCGGACCTGAAGCCTCTGTGCGAGGATACCTTGCACCGCACGCAACAGGTGCTGCGCGGCGAAGTGCCCGCCGAAAAGACCCTGCCGCCGCCGCGCCGTCGGCGTGCCCGTCAGGACGCCGGTGTGCCCGGAGGAGCCGCGGCCCGGCCGACTGCCCCTGTTCCGGACCGGGCTCCGGTTCAGAACCCGCGCCGGACTCCAGCCCGGTCGCCGGGCGGCGCGCCGGAAGCCGCCGGGTCCGGCGCGCCGCCCGTGGCCTCGCCAGCGCCGACGGCCCCGGACAGACGGCATCAGCCCGGCCTCACCCGGCCCAGCGCCGTGGATCCGGAGCAATAGGAAGCAAGCGCCGCTTCTGACAGAAAAAGGGAGACCGGATCACCGGTCTCCCTTTTGAATAAAGGGCTTTAGCCAGTTGAGCGAGCTATGGCGAGCGAAACAGAAATCCACCCGCTATGCGGGTGGAAAAAATTTGTTATACAAAAAACACCTTTC
>NZ_JAGZUV010000017.1:0-72224 GCF_018379785.1 Desulfovibrio sp. | reverse complement strand
GTTGACCTGGACGATGGACTGGTTGATTTCTTCGGAAGCTGCGGACTGTTCCTCGCTGGCCGTGGCAATGGCGTTGACCTGGTCGCCGGTGGCTTCCACCGTGGCCACGATTTCCTCCAGGGCCGCGCCGGACTGGTTGGCCAGTTCCGTGGCCTCGCCGATGCGTTCCACGGCGTTGTCCACGCCGGTCATGCTCTTGGCCGTGCTTTCCTGAATGGACTTGATGGCGTTGCCCACATCCTGGGTGGAGGCCATGGTCTTTTCCGCCAGCTTGCGCACTTCGTCGGCCACCACGGCGAAGCCGCGCCCGGCCTCGCCCGCGCGGGCCGCTTCAATGGCCGCGTTGAGGGCCAGGAGGTTGGTCTGGTCCGCGATGTCCGAGATCACATTCATGATCCGGGTAATGTCCTGGGCATGCTCGTTGAGCTGGACCATGTCTTCCTTGAGAACCAGGGACATCTGGTGGACCTGGTCAATGCTGTGCACGGCTTTTTCCACCACCTGGGCTCCGGCTTCGGCCTTCTGCTTGGTCTCGGCGGAGGCGGCGGAGGCGGAACCGGCGTTCCTGGTCACTTCCTGGACCGTGGCGTTCATTTCATTCATGGCCGTGGCCGCCTCGGAAAGGCGTTGGGCGGATTCGGCCGCGCCCCGGTCGGACTGTTCGATCTGGGCGGACAACTGGGTGGAGGCGGAGGAGACCACATTGCCCACAGCTTCCAGTTTGTCGGCGGCTACCAGCATGGCCTCGGTCTTGGACTGAGCCTCCTTGCTCGCGGCCTCGGCCTGTTCCATGGCCTCCCGGGCCCTGGCTGATTGTTCCTTGGCGTTTTCCGACTCGCGTTGGGAGTTTTCAATATTCCGCTTCAAGGCGTTGACCATTTCCACAATGGCCCCGTAGACGCCCATTTTTTTACCGCCGTCGTCGATGTTGTAGTCGCCGTCCACCACGCGGCGGGCAATGGCATTCAGCTCGCCGGGGTCCTTGCCGAGCTGGCGGATGGTGTTGCGCACGGTCAGCACGGTGAGCAGCACGGCGATGAAAATGGCGGCAAGGGTCATGCCGATGCCGATCATCCGGCTGCGCTCGTACATGGCGTCGCCCTCGTGGCTGACGGCCACGGCGTTTTTCATGGCGGAGTCCGACAGCTCCACAAGCGCGTCGCTCAAGGCCTGGTAGGCGTGGCGCGAATCGCCGAGGATGATGGATATGGCCTTTTCGGTCTCCATATTGCGGGAGAGGGCCAGAGTGCGCTCTGAAATGCCGTGGTAGGCGTCCCGCGCCTTGACCAGACGGTCAAAAATTTCACGGACATTGGGCACGTAGATGCGCTTGTCCAGATTGCCCACGATGTCGGCGATTTTCGTGCGCTGCTGGTTGAGTTCCTTGTCATCTTCGGCCATGGCCTTGGGGTCCGTGGCATAGATGTGGCGCATTTCTATGACGCGATACTGGGTGATCTCGGCGTTCAGCCTCCCGGCAAGATCGACGATGGGCATTTTCTGATCGGCAATTTCCGTGGATGCGCCGTTGATCGCCGCCATCTGGATCAGCAGATAGCTTGTGAGAATGGCCATGAGGAGCGTTAACAGGCCCATACTGACGCAGATTTTTGTGGACAGCTTCATTGTTTCCCCCATTCAACAGTGAGGCGTGGTTGACAGGCATGAGTAATGCTGCAACCCCGCACGAAGGTTGCCGAAAGGATGACGCACGCCGAGACAGCGGCCTCCAGATCCCCCAAGGCCTGGAGCGCGGAAAACGGCTGCCGGCTACCCCGGCATCCGGGTAACAGCCGGAACTGCATCTCTTGTTTTCCTTATCGGTTTTTCCCGTCTATGTGTTATGCGTGGCGGCAAAAAAAGGACGTTCTGAGTGATGTTATCTTGAATTTGCCCTGGTGGGGGTGCGATGCCGTCCTGTTCGTCACGCAGGCGCGAATGGAGTTTCTTTTCGTTGTGGAGCGCCGAAGCAAGCGTTTCAAAAGCAAAATGCTCTATGGCGCGGAAGATTCAGCCAGCCAGCAGGCCACGGCATGCTCGCCCCGCACGAATGACGGGGGCATGGCTTCGGTGCAACGGGGCATGGCCTCGGGGCAGCGGGGTTGAAAAGGGCAGCCCGGCGGCATGTTCTGGAGCGAGGGCACGCTGCCCGGAATGGTGGGCAGACGGCTGAGACCCATGGAGCGGCGGCTGGGCGCGGAATGCATCAGTCCCCTGGTGTAGGGGTGGCGGGGATCGGCGAAAAGCTCGCGCGCCGGGGCGCGTTCCACCAGACGCCCGGCGTACATGACGCCCACCACGTCCGCCACTTCGGCCACCACGCCCAGATCGTGGGTGATCAGCAGCACGGCCATGCCGCGTTCCCGGCTCTGGTCCAGGATCAGGCGCAGGATCTGGCCCTGGATGGTGGCGTCCAGGGCGGTGGTGGGCTCGTCGGCCAGCAGCAGTTCGGGGCGGCAGGCCAGAGCCATGGCGATCATCACCCGCTGGCGCATGCCGCCGGAAAGCTGGTGGGGATAGTCGTCATAGCGGCTGTGCGGCGAGGGAATGCCCACATCCGCGAAGAGGCGTTCCGCCTCGCGGCGGGCTTCGGCCCGGCCCATGCCCAGGTGCAGGCGCAGGGGCTCGGCCACCTGTTCGCCCACGCGCAGCACGGGATTGAGCGAGGTCATGGGCTCCTGAAAGATCATGCCCACGCGACGGCCCCGGATACCGCGCAGCTCTTTTTCCGGCAGACTGAGCAGGTCTTCGCCGCGCAGCAGCGCCCGGCCGCCGAGCACGGCGGTTTCCGGCGTGAGGCGCAGCACGGCGCGGGCCGTGAGGCTTTTGCCGCAGCCGGACTCGCCTACCAGACAGGTGATGGCCGCCGGGGGCAGCTCAAGATGCACGTCGCGCACGGCGGGCAGCAGACGTCCCTCAAAGGGGAAGTGCACGGAAAGGTCTTCCAGCCGGAGCAGGGGGGCGGCGTCAGGAGGGGCGCTGAAAAAATTTCTGGAGGGTGTCGCCATGAGTATCTTTTATATAACCGGGACGCGCCGCGAAATCTGACGCCGCCAATGAGTGGATAAATACCGACGTTCAGTGTTTGACCTGGGAATTGCGGAAGTTGATATACGCTTCACGCATGGCGATATAGGGATCCACGGCGGCGTTATTCAGATCCTCATACAGCGGCAACACGTCCCCCAGCGCGTTGAAACGCAGGGAAAGTTCCGAACTCGTGGCCAGTTCCCAGGGATAAACGTAGAAAAAGGGATCCGTGAACAGGTCGCCCGCCCGGCCCACGGTGTCGCGCGCGGAACTGGGACCGATAAAAGGCCAGACCACGTAAAAGCCGTGGCCGATACCCCAGCGCCCGAGGGTCTGGCCGAAGTCCTCGCCCGAGGGGTCCACGGGCACAATGGTTTTCTTGCCCTTGGCCACGTCCGCGAAACCCAGGCTGGATGTGGTGTTGATGAAAAAGCGTCCGAACTCCACCCCGGCTTCCAGAAAACGGAACTGGAGGATATTGTTCACGAAACGCATGGGGAACATCACGTTGGAAAAAAAGTTCTTCAGGCCGCTGCGGAGCTGGTGGGGGGTTATGAAGACCCAGGCGTTATAGGCGGGTTTGGCGACGTGGAGAAAAAAAATGTCGTTGAAGCGGAACCAGAATCGGTTCCAAGGTTCCAGGGGGTCCGAGATGCTGTCCACCGGGGCCGTATCATAGTCGTCCAGGCTGTCGGACTGCTGCATCTGGCCGTAGGGATGCACGGTAATGGCCCCCGGCGCCAGGGACGGGCTGTTGGAGTAAACCGTGGAGGGCGCGCGGGGCGGGTCCGCCGGAGCGGCCGAAACGGCCCAAGGACAAGACCAGGCCAGAAGCAGGAGGAAACAGAGGGCCGGGCCGATGCGGCGGCCCGCCGGGAAGGGCAGGCCGCCAAAGCGGAATACGGACGTGTTATTGGGCATGTTGCTGGCGTACTTCCCGCGCTTTGGCCCGCACCCGCTCAATGAGCTGGTCCGGGCTCGCGCTGTTCAGAATGTCCTGAAACTGGGTACGGTAATTCTTTACCAGACTGATGTTTTCGATCAGCACGTCATAGACGCGCCAGCCGCCGTCCTTGGGCAGCATGCGATAGGCCACGGGGACTTTTTTGCCGTCCTTCATGGTGATGACGGTACGCACTTCCGTGCGGTCGCCCGCAGCTGAAGAGAGCTCGCCCATATAGCCGACCTGCTCGCCGTTGTAACCGTCGATCTTGTTCACATAGGTGCTGATCAGCAGGTCCGCGAAGGCGTCGCTGAACTGCTTTTGCTGCTGGGGCGTGAAAGAGCGCCAGCGCGCGCCCACGGTGCGGGAGGAAAATTCTCCGAAATCGAAGATATGCAGCACTTCGTCCTCAATCTGCTGGCGCAGGGGACCGCGCGTGGCCGGATTGACGTAGTCGGGATTCTTGATGCTGGCGAGAATGCGGTTGGTGGCTGTTTCCAGCGCCTGGCGGGCGGGCGAGGAGGGCGCGGGCGCGGCCTGCGCCGCGACGGAGAACGCGGCCAGGCCCAGAGCCAGGCCGCAGAACAGAACAAGCACGCGTGAAAACGCGGGTATACGGGGCATATTACACACCTCCGAAGGCGTATTTGCCGATCAGTGTTTCCAGATCCACCGGAGATTCCGTCTCCGTGATGGTGCCGCCGGGCGGGAGCATTTTTTCCGAACCGCCCCGCGAGAGGCTGACGTATTTGTCGCCGATCAGGCCGCTGGTTTTAATGGAAGCAATGCTGTCGTCGGAAAGATGCAGATTTTTGTCCAGGCGCAGATGGACCACGGCCTGGGTGCGCAGGGGATCGGGGTCAAGGCTGATGGCCACCACCCGGCCCACGGGCACGCCCGCCAGCTCCACATCCGCGCCCACCCGCAGGCCCGAGGCGGAATCAAAGCGGGCGGAAAGCTCGAAGCCCTGATTGGCGAAGAATTCCATGCGGCCCAGTTTGATGGCCAGGTAGGCCACACAGATCAGGCCCAGCAACACAAAGATGCCCACGGCGGTTTCACGGACGCTGTTCATGCGTTTTTCAGACTCCAGACTGCGGCATAACAAAGTATGACATTTTTTAGTATATCCGCCCGGCGGCAAAGTTTCAAGCCCGCGGGCCGCCGGGACAGATGCGCCGCGGGCCTGTTTTCCGGGGTTTGTCGGCCGGCGGGGAAGGTTCCGTCAAAATTTTTCCAGAGCATCCGGAGCGATTTACCTTTGAGCCGTGCGGCATTTCAAACGAAAAACGCTTCAGGACGCCAGCCATTTGTCCAGGGCCGCCCGCACCACGGGATCAGCCGGTTGATGCAGGGTCAGGCGCTGGTCCCCGGCCTCGCGGCTGAGGAATTGCCGCAGATAGGGGTCCGGGCTGGCCTCCAGTTCGGCCAGGCTGCCCGCGAACACCGCGCCGCCGTCCCGCAGCACCAGCACGTAGTCGGCAATGGCGCGCAGGCTCGCCAGGTCGTGGCTGACCACCACCAGCGTCATTTCGGCGTACTGCTCGTGCATGGAGCGCAGCAGTTCGTCCATGCGGGCGGCGGTGATGGGGTCCAGGCCGGAGGTGGGTTCGTCGCAGAGCAGAATGCGCGGTTCGGCGATGATGGCCCTGGCCAGGCCAGCGCGCTTGCGCATGCCGCCGGAAAGCTGGTTGGGGTAAAAGTCGGCGAAGCCCTCCAGGCCCACCATGCGCAGCACGCGCAGAGCCGCCTCGCGGATCAGGGGCCTGGGGAGGCGCAGGTGCTCGCTCAGGGGCAGGGCCACGTTCTGGGCCAGGGAGAGCGCGCCCAGCAGCGCGCCGTCCTGGAACAGCACGCCCATCTGGCGGCGCACGCGGCGGAATTCCGCGCGGTTCAGGGCGAAAAGATCCCGGCCGCCCAGATACACGCTGCCGGACAGCGGCCGCGAAAGGCCGATGATATGCCGCAGCAGGGTGGACTTGCCGCCGCCCGAGCCGCCCAGAATGACGGAAACCTTGCCCGCGGGCAGTACGGCGTTGATGTCGCGCAGCACCACGTGCTCGCCGTAGCCCACACTCAGGTCGCGAAATTCAATGTCCCAAGCCTGCATACTTCCGCCTACAATAAGAATGATGTCAGTATATAGTCCGCGGCCAGGATCAGCACGCAGGAAATGACCACCGCCGAGGTGGTGGCGTTGCCCACGGCCTCGGGGCCGACGCTGTCGCGGCGGCGGTGGGTGTAGTAGCCCTGGTGGCAGCAGACAGTGGTGACCAGCAGGCCGAAAACAAGGGCTTTGACAAAGCCGCCGGATATGTCGGTCATGGTCACGGAACTGGCGATGCGGTAAAAATAGGCACCCTCGTTGATGCCCAGCATGAGCACGCCGGTGAGATAGCCGCCGAGAATGCCGATGACGTCGAAAATGGCCGTGAGCAGGGGAAAGGAAATCAGCGCGGCCACCAGGCGCGGGCTGACCAGATAGCCCAGGGAGTTGATGTCCATGACGTCCAGGGCGTCGATCTGGTCCGTGATGCGCATGACCCCGATTTCGGCGGCCATGGACGATCCCGCCCGCCCGGTGAGCATGATGGCCGTGAGCACCGGCCCCAGCTCGCGGATCAGGGTCAGGGACACGGCCGAGCCCAGCATGCCCACCGATCCGAACTGGATCAGGGTGTAGTAGCCTTGCAGGCCCAGCACCATGCCGCAGAAGATGCCGATCAGCAGAATCACGAACAGCGATTTGTAGCCGATCACATAGATCTGTTGCAGGCTGCGCGGAAAAATCCTGGCGCTGGTGAAGATCTGGCCCAGCCCGGCCAGCATGAACAGGGTCATGCCGCCCACGGCGTCAATGCCGCGCAGGCAGGGACGGCCCAGAAGACGCAAAAAGCCCGGCTTGGCGCTGTGCCCGTCCACGGTCCGCCTCAGCGTCCGGTCTTCCGGCTCTTGCCGGAAACCGCTTTTTTGGAAGCCAGAATGGGCTTGCCCAGTTTCATACGTTGCAGCTCCTCGCGCAGATTGGCGGCATCCAGCTCCGTGCCGCGCAGATTGACCAGCACCAGCAGCACCTTGCCGCTCTTCTGCTGGCGGCTGCGCAGGCCTTTGCTTTCCAGGCGGGCGCGCAGCTTGTCCGCGTCGGCCTTGTCCTTGAACGCGGCCACCTGAAAACTGTAGTCGAACAAGGGTTCGGCCTGCGCCGCCTTGGGTTGCGCCGCCGGTGCGCGCTGGGCCTGGCGCGGGTCAGCCCGCTGGCCCTGAGGGGGCGAGGACGGCGCGGCGGCCGCTCCCGGCGCGGGCGTGGCGGGACTGATGCCCCAGGCGGCCAGACCCGCGCCCTGCGGGCGGCTGAACGGAAAGGCTGACCCATCCTGAGGGGCGGCCTGGGGAGATTGCTGGGCCCGCGCCGCGTTCTGCGACGCGTCGGCCGGGGAAGCCGGGACTTCGGCCGCGCTCCCCGCCTGTTCCGGCTGTTCCGCCCGCTCCGGCTGAGCCGTCGGCGCGCTCTGCGCGCCTGGGGCGGCCGGGGCTGTTGGCGGCACGGGCGCGGCGGGTTGGGCCTGCTCATCCCCAAGCATGCCGGTCATCTGCTCCACGCTTTTTTCAGGATTCTGGCCGCGCCCGACCATGAAGCCCATGAAAAAAGCCCAGCCCACGGCGGCCGCCAGCACCATGCCCAACGCGGCCACGGCCACGCCGGACAGACTGAAGGTAAAGCGGCGGGGCTTGCCGCCGGAAGCGGCGCTTTTCTGAAAACTTTTACGTAGGGGCTGGGGCATGCTTTTACCTGATATGCAACACGATTTGGACGGCATTCATTACATGGCCTCCGGCGCGCTGACGCCCAGCACGTCCAGGCCGTTGCGCAGCACCTGGGCCACGGCGCGCAACAGGGCCAGACGGGCCAGGGTGCGCGGCTGATCGTCGGCGAGCAGCACCTGATGCCTGGCGTAGTAGCTGTGCAGCAGGCCCGCCAGCTCGGTCAGATAGTGGCTCACGTGATGGGCGGCCAGGGCCCGGGCCGCTGCGGCCAGCATATCCTGGAACGCGGCGGCCTTGCGCAGCAGGGCCATGTCTTCGGGCGTGTCCAGGCCGGCCAGCATCTCTTCCGTGACGGTTTCCGGCAGGCTGAGGCCGCGCTCTCCGGCGCGGCGCAGCACGGCGCAGATGCGGGCGTGGGCGTACTGCACGTAATAGACCGGGTTGTCCAGGCTGCGCTGCTTGGCCAGTTCCAGATCAAAATCCAGAGGGCTGTCGCTCTTGCGCGAAAGGAACATGAAACGCGCCGCGTCCGCGCCCACTTCGCGCAGCACGTCGGCCAGGGTTTCAAAGGTGCCCGCGCGGGTGGACATGCTCACGGGCTTGCCGTCCCGCAGCAGATTGACCAGCTGGATCAGGACCACGTCGAAACTGTCGCGCGGCCTGCCCATGGCCGTAATGGCCGCGCGCATGCGCGGCACGTAACCGTGGTGGTCCGCGCCCCAGATGTCGATGAGCCAGTCGTAGCCGCGCTCGAATTTGTCATGGTGATAGGCGATGTCCGTGGCGAAATAGGTCAGGCTGCCGTCGGACTTTTTCAGCACGCGGTCCTTGTCGTCGCCCAGCTGTTCCGTGGCGAACCAGAAGGCGTTTTCCTTCTCATAGGTGTATCCGGACCGGCCCAGAGCGGTAAAGGCCGCGTCCACCGCGCCGCGCTCCACCAGGGTTTTTTCCGAAAACCAGCGCTGGTGCTCAACCCGGAACTCGTTGAGATCCGCCTTGATGCCCGCCAGAATCTCGTTCATGGCCCGCTGGTAGCAGCGCTCCTGACCTTCGGCTTCGGGCAGGTCCGGCAGACGGGGATCGTCCGCCAGCATCTCGCGCGCGATGTCGATGATGTACTCGCCCCGGTAGTAATCCTCGGGCCAGTCCACCGGACGCCCGGCCAGTTCCAGCACGCGCAGCCAGACCGAAAGGCCCAGCAGGCGCATCTGGCGGCCCGCGTCGTTGATGTAATATTCCGTATCCACGGCATATCCGGCCTTGCGCAGCAGCCGGGCCAAGCTGTCGCCCACGGCCGCGCCCCGGCCGTGTCCCACATGCAGGGGGCCGGTGGGATTGGCCGAGACGTATTCCAGCAGCACCTTGCGGCCCGCGCCCGTGCCGCTCGCGCCGTAGGCTTTGCCCGCGGCCTCCACGTCCAGCACCGTGCGCCGCCAGAACGCCTGGCTGAAAGTCACGTTGCAGAAGCCCGGTCCGGCGGCCTCGGCTTTTTCCAGGTCCGGACAGCGCTCCAGCAGCCGCGTCGCGAACTTCTGGGCCAGTTCGCGGGGATTGCACTTGGCTTCCTTGGCCAGCAGCATGGCCGCGTTGGTGGAGAGATCCCCGTGTTTGGGATCGCGCGGGGGCTCAATCACGGTTTTGACCGGCCAGGCCAGTCCCTCTTCTTTCAGAATGGCCGCGAGGGCCGTGCGCAGGGTGTCGGTGGCGCGCATATCTTTTCCGTATCCTTAAAAATATTACAGGCTGAATGCCGTGAGGCTTTCCAGAGTGCTGACCAGTTCCACGCGCAACGCGTCGCTCCCGACGGCGATGCCGTTCAGGCAGGGGGCGACCATCTTGCCCAGTACGGCCTTGGGGCCCAGCTCCAGCCAGAAGCGCGCGCCGTTCGCGTATTGGTTGCGGACGGTTTCAATCCAGCGCACGGGCGAAACCATCTGCCGCAGCAGGCTTTCCCTGGCGCTTTCGCCGTCGTGCACGGCTTTGCCGTGCTGATTGCAGTAAACCGGAAAACGCGGCTTCCGCCAGACGGCCTTGCGCAGCAGGGGGGCCAGCTCTTTATTGGCCTCTTCCATCATAGGACTGTGGAACGCGCCGCTGACCTTGAGTTCAATGCCGCGCCCCTTGCGCTCCCTGGCCTTTTGGCAGGCCAGGGCCACGGCGGCCCTGGCGCCGCTGACAACCAGCTGGGCCGGAGTGTTGTAGTTGGCGGTGAGCAGCATTTCGCCGCTCTCGGCGGCGGCCTCGGCCACGATTTCCGCCACGCGCGGCTCATCCAGCTTGAGCAGGGCGGCCATACCTCCCTTGCCCTCCGGGTCGGCCTCGGCCATCAGGCGGCCGCGCAGGGCCGTGATTTCCAGCACGTTTTCCGGCGAGAGCACGCCCGCCGCCGCCAGGGCGCTGAACTCGCCCAGGCTGTGTCCGGCGGCCCCACAGGGGCTGACGCGCCCGGCCGCTTCCCGCCAGAGATTGCAGTTGACCACGGTCAGGGCCGGTTGCAGGGCACGGGTGTCGCTCATGGCGGCCTCGTCGCCCTCCCAGTAAATTTCGCGCAGGGGCAGGCCGCTGATGCGCTCGGCCTGCTTCCAGAGGTTCATGGCTTCGGTCGAGGCCTCGGCCAGGTCGCGGCCCATGCCGGACTCCTGCGAGCCCTGGCCGGGGAAAAGCAGAACAGGTTGCGTCATAAGTGCGTTCTCTCCAAAAGGCGTGTGAACTCAAACGTTGCCGGCGGCAACACGACTGAAAACCAGGCGCGGGCCGCGCTTGGCCGCGGCGTCAACCGCTGGTTTTTGCGCCTCTCCGCCCGGCGGCCCCGCCGTCGCGGGCGGCACAAAACCCGTGAAGCGGGATGCGCACCGGGCTGCCGAATTGCTTTTTTTACGTTATCGGCGCGGGGCTTGCAAGTCCCGCTTGCCGGGGATATGACTGAAAGCCCGGCGCATCCGCCGGGGAATGCGGAGAGAGGATCATGCAAGAGCAGCAGACGGTGGACAGAAAGGAATTGGCCCGGCTCGCGGCGGCCACGGGCGCGGACGTACCCCCGGCGGCTCTGGAGCCGCTGGCCGTCTATCTGGAAATGTTGTGCCGGTGGAACGCGGCCATGAACCTGGTGGGCGCGCGCGCCTGGCAGGACATCCTGACCCGCCTGGTGGCCGACAGCTTTCATCTGGCGTCCTTTCTGGGGGAACTGTCCCTGCCGGAAGAGCCCCTGAGCTGGGATCTGGGCTCCGGCGCCGGCCTGCCCGGCATCCCTCTGCGCATGGCCTGGACCAGGGGCGGCTATTATATGGTGGAAGTGCGCGAAAAGCGGGCCCTGTTCCTGTCCAGCGTCCTGGCCCGCCTGCAGTTGCCCGCTACCCACGTGTTTCGCGGTTCGGTGGAGCATTTTTTCCAGGGCCAGTATTACCAGGCGGACTGCATTGTGAGCCGGGCCTTCATGCCCTGGCCCGAATTGCTTGAGCTGACCCTGCCCCGTCTGCGGCCCGAGGGCGTGCTGGTCATCCTGGCGCTGACTCCCGCGCCCGAACGTCTGCCCGCGCCCTGGCGGCCGGCGGGCGTGCGCTCCTATGTGGCGGCGGGCAGCGGCCGCTGGTTCTGGGCTCTGAGCCCGTCGGGGGACATCTCCGGCGAGACTGGACAAGCCGTTGAACCCAGACTGGCCGACCGGGCCGGGGAAGACGGGCCGTGCCTGGGGTAGGCCCGTCCGGCGCGCGGCAGGACGCGCCGCGTTACTGGCTGCGGGGCCTGTTCTGGGGCCTGCTGACCCTGGGGCTGGCCTTCGGCCTGCGCATGATGGAGTGGCCCTGCTGGCAGAATCCGGAATACCGCCTGGGCAGCGAATGGCTGCTGGCAACCCATGACGCCTATCATTGGGTGGCTGCCGCCGAGGGCTTCGGGCTGGGCGTGGGGCACCCCATGGCCGAGATGCTGCGGCTCATGGCCCAGGCTCTGCATACCTATCCGGCCGCCGTGGCCTTCTGGTTCCCGGCGGTGCTGGCAAGTCTGGTGGCGGTGATCGTCTTCGCCTGGGTATGGGCCCTGGGCAGCATGGAGGCGGGCGTGGCCGCCGGGCTGATCACCTCCCTGGCTCCCGGTTTTCTGGCCCGCACCTTGCTGGGCTATTACGATACCGACCTGGTGACCCTGTTTTTTCCGCTCCTGATGACCCTGGCCCCGGCCTGCTGGGCCATGCGCTACATGCTGCTGCCGCGGATGATCCTGCGGCGGCTGGCCTTGGGTTCCGGCCTCAAGGCGGCGCAACGCCTCTGGGGCGAGCGCGGCGCGGATGAGGCGCACCTGGAGCGCCTGGGCAATCCCCTGCGCTGGCAGTGGGTGCTCTTGCTGGGCGCGTCGGGCGTCATTTCCTGGTGGACCCAGGAATGGCATTCGGTTTTTCCCTATCTGATCCGTTACAATGTGGTGCTGCTGGCCTTGATGGCCCTGGTCATGGCCCCGCGCGGGCGGCGCGGCATTCTGCTGCTGGGCGGCCTGGCTTACGCCCTTCCCACCCTGGGCGGCCCGGCGGGCTTCGGTTTCAGCCTGATTCTGCTTCTGGCCGGAAGCAAAGCCGGGCGCGGGCTGCGCCATTTGCTCTGCCGTCCTCTGGTCCTGGCCCTGTTCTGGCTGGGCGCGGCGGTCCTGCTGGTGCAGGGCGAGATACTGGCTACCCTGATCAACCACGCCAACGCCTATCTCAAGCACAGCGGCGACGTGAGGAGCACGGGCGAGGGCATGAGCCTGGTCTATCCCTCGGTGGCCCAGTCCATCATTGAAGTGCAGGATCTGAGCTTCGCGGCGCTCTTCCCCTATTTCCATCCCTGGATGGAGGCCGCCATCGTGGGCCTGGCCGGTTTTGTCCTGGTGCTTTTCCGGCGGCCGGGCGCGCTCTTTCTGCTGCCCCTGGCGGCCCTGGGCCTGCTGAGCACCAAGCTGGGCGGCCGCATGGTCATGTTCGGCGCGCCGGTGGTGGCCGTGGGCCTGACCCTGCCCCTGTACTGGCTCTTGCAGCGCCTGCTGCGCGCCGATCTGCGCGGGGCCGTGGCGGGCGCGGCGACTTCCTGCATTCTGCTGGCCCTGCTGGTGGCTCCCTTCGCGGATATGATCCAGGCCATATCCCAGGGGCCCATAATCAATCGTCGCCACGCCGAGGCTCTGACCCGCGCCCGGACCATGACTCCCGAGGACGCCAAGCTCTGGCTCTGGTGGGACTGGGGCTATGCGGCCCACCATTTCGCGCGGCGCTCGACCATCGCGGACGGCGCGCAGCACGCCGGGCCTTCGCTCTACCTGCCCGCGGCGGTCTTTGCCACGGACAACGCGCGCTTCGCCCGGCAGTTGATCCGCTACACGGCCAAGATGGGCAACGAGCCGGGAAATGTCTTTGAAGGCTTGGACGGCCGGGCGGCCCAGGCTCTCATGGACAAGCTGCGCTCGCCGGAGACCCCGCTGGTGGAAGCCAAGGGACGGCTTTTTGTGGTGGTCAGCTTTGAAATGCTGCGTCTGGGCTTCTGGATCAGCAATTTCGGCAACTGGAATTTCGTGACCCGCCAGGGCGAGGGCGGCGCGCTGTCCATTGTGCCGCAGGCCCTGGCCTACCGTCTGGATACGGGCGAAGTGCGCCTGGAAGGCAGCACCAGCACCATTTATCCTTCGTCCATCAGCGTGTTCGAGGAAACGGGCGTGACCCGCCGCAATTACGTGCAGGAATGGTTCGACGCCCACCCCAAGGCCACGCCCGAGGAGCAGAAGGAATTTCTGTCCGGGCGGCGGAACGTGAACTTCCTCTTTAATCGGGTCACGGACGAAAAACTGGCCGTGGATCAGGGCCTGTATAATTCGCTGATGGTCCAGCTGCTGGTGGGGGATCCGCAGGATCCGCGCTTCTCCCCCTACTTCAAACTGGTCTACGACAATGTCTTCGCCCGGATTTACGAGGTGCTCTGAGGGCGTCCATCGGCCCGCCGACGGCCTTGAACCGTCCGGCGCGCGGCGTGTTCGTCAATGGTGGTACGGCACCTTGCGCAGGATGCACTCCGCCCGGTACAGCTGCTCCAGCAGGACCACGCGGGCCAGCTCATGCGGCAGGGTCATGGCCGAGAGACTGATCAGGCGGCAGGCCCGGCCGCGCACGGCCTCGTCCAGGCCCCAGGCCCCGCCCACAATAAAGCAGGCCCGGCCGCGCGCCTCCTGGTCCAGTTGCCGCAGCAGGGCCGCCAGTTGCGGCGAAGTCAGGCTGAGGCCGCGCTCGTCCAGCACCAGGGGCACGTCCTGCGGGGTCAGGGCCTCCAGAATCCGCTGGCCTTCCAGGGTGTTGCGACGGTCCGGGGGCAGAGCCGCGTCCCCGTCGCGCACTTCCGTGCATTCCAGACGCCGCCAGCGCGTGATCCGCGCCAGATAGTGGGCGGCGGCGTCTTTCCAGAACGGCGTTTTCAGACGGCCCACGCTGATCAGCCGCAAAGGTTTGCCTGTCATGTTCGATTCCCCCTGCCGCGTGCTTGATCTTGAAGCCGCGGCCCGATGCCTGCGCCGGGGCGGCGTGGTGATTTTTCCCACCGAAACCTTTTACGGTCTGGGCTGTCTGGCCGCCGACGCGGCGGCCGTGGGCCGTATCTACCAGCTCAAGCGGCGGCCCGTCCAGCGGCCCCTGCCCCTGCTGGCCGCCGATGCGGCCCAGGCCGGAAGCGTGGTCCGGCTGGAAGCCGCGCCGCCGGAATTGATCGCGGGTTTCTGGCCCGGCCCGCTGACTCTGCTGCTGCCCGCCCGGTCCGGTCTGCCCGAGCCTCTGCTCAGTGCGGGCGGCAAGGCGGCGGTGCGCGTCTCGCCGCATCCGCTGGCCGCCCGGCTGGCGCAACTGGCGGGCGGCGTGCTGACCGCCAGCAGCGCCAATCTGAGCGGGCGTCCCCCGGCGCGCACTCTGGAAGAATTGGACCCGGAACTGCTGTCCGCTCTGGCGGAATCGGGCGATGCGGGCGGCCTGCTGCCCGCTCTGAGCGAGGCCGAACAGCCCGCCGGGGGCGAGCCCTCCACCTTGGCGGAACCTCTGCCCGGATTTTTGCCGGAATCTTCGGCAGGAGGGGGGGGCGGTGGCGCGCGCCTGCGCCTGTTGCGGGTCGGCGCGGTCGGCGTCCGGGCACTGGCGGATGCGGGCTTTCTTTGTCTGTAAGCTCTGAACGCCGCCTTCTCCGGCCTCTCCCGGCACGGAGCCGGAACCTTGCGGCGCGGGCCGGACTGGCTTACCATACGTCCGCATCTTATTTTTCCGGGAAAACGTATGAAAAAAGACGTGCTCTGCCCGCATTGCGGCAAGCCCTACAGTTGTTACCGCAATCCCACGCCCACCACGGACGTGGTCATTTATGAGCCGGGACGCGGCGTGGTGATCATTGCGCGGGCCAATCCGCCTCTGGGCTATGCCCTGCCCGGCGGTTTCATCGACGAGGGCGAGCAGGCCGAGGCCGCCGCCGTGCGTGAAATGCGCGAGGAAACCGGTCTGGACGTGGAACTGACCGGCCTGCTGGGCGTCTATTCCCGGCCGGACCGCGACCCCCGCCGGCACACCCTGAGCGTGGTCTTCACCGGCAGGCCCCGCGACCCCGATGCCCTGCGCGCCGGAGACGACGCGGTCAAGGCCGCTTTTTACCCGCCGGACGGCCTGCCGGAACCGCTGGCTTTTGACCACGCCCGCATCCTGGCCGACTTCCGCGAGGTTCTCGCGGGACGGCGGACGCTGGGCGCGGTGGAGCTCTTGGCGCGGAAAGGGGATTGCTGATGGGCTACGCCAATCTGAATCGGTGCCTGGCGGATCTGGAGGCCCAAGGGCAGCTCCGGCGCGTGGATGTGGAGCTGGACCCCTGTCTGGAACTGGCCGCCGTGCAGCGCCGGGCATTCCGGGCCAAGGCCCCGGCTCTGCTCTTCACCAGAGTCAAGGATACGCGTTTTCCCATGCTGGCCAATCTCTTCGGCACGCGCGAGCGCCTGCGCTATATTTTCCGGGACAGTCTGCGGGCCGTGGACGCCGTGCTGGCGGCCAAGGCCGATCCCGCGGCGGCCTTGCGGCGGCCCTGGCGCTCGCTGGCCGCGCTGCCCGGTCTGGTCCGCATGCTGCCGCGCGCGAAGCGGAACGGCGGCGCTCCGGTGCTGGAGTGCAACTGCAATCTCGCCGATCTGCCGCGCCTGACCTGCTGGCCGGGCGACGGCGGCCCCTTTATCACCCTGCCCCTGGTTTATAGCGAAGATCCCTGCCGCCCCGGCCTGAACGCCTCCAATCTGGGCATGTACCGGGTGCAGCTGGCGGGCAACGCCTATGCGCCCGACGAGGCGGGCCTGCATTATCAGATCCACCGGGGCATCGGCGCGCACCACGCCAACGCCATCGCCAGGGGCGAGGAACTGCCGGTGCATGTCTATGTGGGCGGCCCGCCCGCGCTCAGCGTGGCGGCGGTCATGCCCCTGCCCGAGGGACTCTCGGAATTGCGCTTCGCCGGTCTGCTTGGCGGACGCCGGGTGGACTTGGCGCGCGCCCCGGAACTGCCTTTGCCCGTTCTGGCCGAGGCGGATTTCTGCATCAGCGGGCGTCTCGTGCCGGGCCTCAAGCCCGAAGGGCCCTTCGGGGATCATGTGGGCTACTACAGCCTGCGGCACGATTTTCCGGTGCTCAAGGTGGACGCCGTGTACCACCGGCGGGACGCGGTCTGGCCCTTTACCGCCGTGGGCCGCCCGCCGCAGGAAGATACGGTTTTCGGCGACTTTATCCACGAGCTCACAGCGCCCCTGGTGCCCCAGGTTTTCCAGGGCGTACGCGAGGTGCATGCCGTGGACGTCGCCGGGGTGCATCCTCTTTTGCTGGCCCTGGGCAGCGAGCGCTATACCCCTTATGAGGCGCGGCGCAGGCCGCGCGAACTGCTCACGGCGGCCCTGCATCTGCTGGGGGCCACCCAGACCGCTCTTGCCAAATACGTGCTGCTGGCCGCGCATGAGGACGCGCCTGATCTGCGCGCCCGCGACGTGCCCGCTTTTCTGCGCCACCTGCTGGAGAGGACCGACTTCAGCCGCGACCTGCATTTCCTGACCCGCAGCACCAGCGATACTCTGGATTATACGGGCTGCGGCCTGCACGAGGGCTCCAAGCTGATCTGGGCCTCGGCCGGGGAAAAACGGCGCGAGCTGGGTCTGGAACCGCGCGGCGTTCCGGACCTGCCCGAGGGCTTTTCCGAGCCGCGTGTGGCCGGACCGGGCCTGCTGGTCGTGCGCGGCCCGGCGCACTCGCTGGAGCGCGGCGAACCGGACCCGCGTATGGAGGAACTGGCCCGCCGCCTGGAGGCCTGGCCCGAGCGGGAGGCCTTCCCGCTGGTGGCGGTGGTGGACGATGCCGCCTTTTGCGCCGCCGGGCTGGACAATTTTCTCTGGGTGGTCTTCACCCGTTCGGACCCGGCCACGGACAGCTACGGCGCGCATGCCCAAACGAGCGCCAAGCACTGGTCCTGCGCCGCGCCCCTGGTTCTGGACGCCCGTCTCAAGCCCTTTCATGCCCCCCCCCTGGAAGAGGATCCGGCCGTCACGCGCAGGGTGGAAGCGCTGGCCGCGCCGGGCGGGCCTTTGCATGGATATTTTTAATTCTCTAATCCCGGGGGAGGCCGTGGAATGAAAATCGCCTTATTGCAGTGCAACAGCGTCACCGGCGACGTGGCCGGCAATCAGGAGCGCATTCTGGAGGCCGCGCGGCGGGCCGCGCGGGAAGGGGCGGATCTGTGCGTCACGCCGGAACTGGCCCTCTGCGGCGTGGCTCCGGGCCACTATCTGCGCGCCGTTGATTTCGCCGAGGGTTGCCGCACGGCCCTGCGGAATCTGGCCGAGGCCCTGAAGGACGGGCCGCCCCTGCTGGTGGGCGCGCCGGTGCCCAGCGTCTATGCCGCCGGTCTGCTCTCCAATGCGGGCGTGCTGGTGGACAAGGGCCAGTGGCAGGTGGCTTCGCGCAAGGTCTATCAGAACATGGGCCGGAATTCGGGCCAGGACGACGACGTGCGCTATTTCGACCGTGGGGTGTCCTGCGGCATCCTGAGCCTGGGCGGCTGGCGGCTGGGCGTGGTGCTTTGCGAGGACGCCGTGGCCGAGGACGGCGCGTTCTGGAAAACCCAGTACGCCAGCGGGCACAATCCGCTCATGGAGTTGGTCCAGCGCGGGGTGGACGCCGTGGTGCACATGGCCGCCGCGCCTTATTGCGTGGGCGCGCAGGAGGCGGGCGAGCACATGCTTTCGCATGTGGCGGCCCGGCATCACATACATCTTTTTTCGGTCAATCCGGCGGGCGGCAACGACAGCCGCGTATACAACGGCCAAAGTCTGGCCTTTGATCCCACCGGCCAGCTGCTGGCGCGCGGCAAGGCCTTTGCCGAAGACGTGCTGGTGGTGGACACGGCGCAGGGGCCCGGCAGGGTGGAGGAGCTTTGCCGAAGCGCCGAGGAAGCCGGCTGGCGCGCCCTGACCCTGGGCACGCGCGACTTTGTGCGCAAGTGCGGCGCGGAACGGGCCATTGTGGGGCTTTCCGGCGGCATGGATTCGGCCCTGGTCTGCTGCATCGCGGTGGAAGCCCTGGGCGCGGGCAATGTCACCGGCGTGCTGATGCCCTCGCCGTATACCAGCGAGGATTCGCTGGCCGACGCCCGTAGGCTGGCGGACAATCTGGGCGTGTCCACCGTGACCCTGCCCATTGAGCCTTTGATGCGAGCCTTTGAAGCGACGCTCAAGCCGGGTCTGGATCTTTTCCCGCCGTATGCGGGCGAAGTGACCTTTGAAAACGTGCAGGCCCGCATCCGGGGCACGCTGCTGACGTCCCTGGCGAACCGGGCCGGGGCCCTGGTGCTGAACACCGGCAACAAGAGCGAAGGGGCCGTGGGCTACTGCACCCTGTACGGCGACGCCGTGGGCGCGCTGGGGGTCATCGCGGACCTGACCAAAAGCCAGGTCTACGCCGTGGCCCGCTGGTACAATGCCCACCGGGGGGCGGAGATCATCCCGCGGAACGTCTTCGACAAAGCGCCTTCCGCCGAATTGCGGCCCGGCCAGAAGGACGCGGACAGCCTCCCCCCTTACGAGGAGCTGGACCCCATGCTGGAGGAACTGCTGGAGCCGACCGCCCAGGGGCGGGACAAGCCCATGAGCGATGTCTGCCGCGAGGTGCGCGACAAGCTGTTCCGGGCGGAATTCAAGCGCCGTCAGGAACCTCTGGCCCTGCATGTGAGCCGTGTGCCCTTCGGCGCGGGCTGGCAGGCGCCGGTGGCCGGGCGCTACCGGCTGCCGTAAGAGAGACCGGGGCGGTGCCGTCGGGCTTTTCCCTTGAAGCCCGGCGCGCAGTGGGGTAAAACCAGTTCTCAAACAACGCAGTTCCATCAGCTGGAGGATGTCATGGCGGAAGCACCGGAGAAAAATCTGGCCCTTGATATTGTACGCATCACCGAGGCCGCGGCCCTGGCATCAGCCCGCTGGCTTGGCCGCGGCGACAAGGAGGCCGGGGACGGCGCGGCCGTGGACGCCATGCGCATCAGTTTTTCCACCCTGCACATCGACGGCATGGTGGTCATCGGCGAGGGTGAGAAAGATCACGCGCCCATGCTCTACAACGGCGAAAAAGTTGGCATGGGCGACGGCCCCAGTCTGGACGTGGCCGTGGACCCGGTGGAAGGCACCAATCTGCTGGCCTACGGGCGGCCCAACGCCATTTCCGTGGTGGGCGTGGCCCCCAAGGGCAGCATGTTCGATCCCGGCCCCAGCTTCTATATGCAGAAGCTGGTGGTGGCGCGCGAGGCGCGCGATGCCATCGACCTGGACGCGCCGGTCAGGGTCAACCTGGACAATGTGGCCAAAGCCATGGGCAAAAGCGTGCAGGATCTGGTGGTCTTTGTGCTGGACAAGCCGCGTCACCAGCGCCTGATCGAGGAAATCCGCGCCGCCGGGGCGCGCATCCAGTTGCAGACCGACGGCGACGTGGCCGGATCGCTGATGGCTGTGGACCCGCGTTCCGAAGTGGACGTGATGATGGGCACGGGCGGCACTCCGGAAGGCGTGCTGGCCGCCTGCGCCATCAAGGGCATGGGCGGGCAGATTCTGGCCCGGCTGGACCCGCAGTCCTATGTGGAAAAAGAGGCTATCAACGAGACCGGTATAGATCTGCGTGAAGTGCTCACGGTCAATGACCTGGTGCGCAGCGACGACTGTTTCTTCGCCGCCACGGGCATTTCCGGCGGCGACTTTTTACGCGGCGTGCGCTACAGCGCCCGCCACGCGGTGACGCATTCGCTGGTTTTGCGCGGCAAAACCGGCACACTGCGGTATGTGGAGTCCTATCACAATATGGACAGACTCTCTAAATTTAGTGCGGTTCGGTATTGAATGAATAACGGTTATCACAGAACGCCGACGTTGCGGCGTCGGCTTTTTCGGGCCGGGCTGGCTTTGGTCGCGGTGCTGGTCGCGACTCTGAGCCTGACGCCGGTCCTGGCCCAGGACGCTCTGGCGGCGCGCGCCGTCCAGAAAAAGGCCGCCCAGGCCGTCACGGTGTATGAAAATCAACCGCCGGTCACCGACAAGGAACTGGTGGGTTTTCTGGAAATTCTGCCCCGCTTCCGGGCCTGGGCCAAGGAGCATAAGGAAGAGGCCCATCCGGTCTTGCGCAACGGCAAGGCGGACTTCCTCTATTCGCCCCAAGCGGCGGAATGGGTGCGCGCCCAGGGCTGGGACCCGGTACGCTTTTTCTGCGTCATGGGCCGCATGGCCGCGGCCCTGGTCATTGTGGAAGAAGGCAACGACATGAGCGGCACCCGCCCGCGCGACATGCCCGGCGTCACCGAGGAAGAGCTGGCTCTGGCCCGTCGCCATCTGGGCACCATGCTCAAGGCCGGGGGCAATGCGCCGCCCATCAACAGATAGAATTCGCTTATTTCAAAGGTGAATTGCTTCAGAGCGGATTACCTTTGAAATGCTGCGCATTCCAGAGGTAAAAACACGCTTACTTTGCCGCTTGGCTATGCTGTCCTCGTCCGCAAAGCTCGAAGACTCGCTAACGGGAGGGCAACAGCGCAAATAAATTGCGCTTCGGCTTCGTAGCAGAAGCGCTGCTCTCGCAGCTCCCTTAGGGCCTGTTAACGCTATGCCTTTTTGCCCTCCTGCCGCGTCAGATTTCACCTGCTTTTTCGGTCGAGTACCAGAAGAGTACACTCCCTCCTGCTTTTTCGGTCGAGTACCAGAAGAGTACACTCCCTCAAAGCAGGTTTATCTTCCTTGCAGGCGAACAAAAATTCTATAGTGTTAACAGACCCTAGAGCATTTCAACCTTGAAATTCCCTGACTTCCGCGTCTGATCGCGGCGGAAGCCAAGAGAGCCGCTTCGGAACACATCCGGAGCGGCTCTCTTGGCTTCTTGTATTATGGAATAAATCAGTTGGCGGAAGAGGGCGCGGCGGGCGCGTTTTCCTGCTCCTCACTTTGCGGCAGCGGTTGGGGAACGGCCTCGGGCGTTGCCGCGGGCGCGGGAGCGGTCGTCTGTTCCGGCCCGGCTTCGCGCGCGGTTTCCGGCAGGGGCTCGACGGCTTGCGGCGTTTCCGGCTGTGTTTCAGGCCGGGCGGCCTCGGGCTGCGCTGTCGGTTCCGGCGCGGGTGCGGCATTCTCCCGTGCCTGGTCCGAGGCCTGGTCCGGCAGAGTTGCTTCCGGCGCGGCCGGGACGGGCGGCGTGCCTTCTTCCTGCGGCGTCGCGGGCGCGGCGGGCGTCACGGCGTTTTCCGGCATGGTCGGCATCCGGATGTCCTGGAGGCGGCTCAGATGGGCCTCAGGCAGGGCCGCCAGCTCCGGCGCGAGCATCAGGGCCGCCGGCTGGGTGAGAATCACGGCCACCAGAGTGCAGAACAGCAGCGCGCCGCCCGGATGGTCCCGCCGAATAAAACGGGTCATGGTCACGGCGGCCAGCAGGCAGAGCGTGCCGAGCACGGGCAGGGCCTTGAGCCCCAGAATCATTTCGCGTTGTTCCGGGCTGAGGGGCCAGGAGAAAAAGCGCGCCATCCAGTCCAGGGAAAAGCCGAAGCTCGCCGCTACCAGAGCCATGCCCGCGTGCAGCAGGCAGAGAGCCGCGATGAGGTAAAACAGGCGGCTGCCCAGATGGGGCAGGCGCAGCAGGGCCTTGCCCAGCAGGGGCGCGGCCAGGCAGGCCAGGCAGACTGCCACGCTCTGGAGCTGCGCCATGGGCATGAACAGGCTCAGCAGACAAGCCAGCACCATGCTTATCCAGACAAAGGCCGAACCGGCGCGTTCCGCTCGGGAGGCCTTGAGATCGCTCCAGGCTGAGCGCAGCACCCGTTGCCAGGAAACGCAGACCACCACGCCGATCCAGGGCACGAGGCCCAGACCGGCCACGGACAGGGGCAGCCACCAGCGGGCGGTCACCGGGCCGTGCCATTGCCTCACTGTGGCGAACAGGCCTTGCATATAGCCTTCGGCGTTGGTCCAGAGGATGATCCCGCCCAGCCAGAGGGCCAGAAGCAGCAGAAGGAGGACAAAGCCGGTCAGGGCGTCCAGAGCCTGGGCCCGGCGGAAGGTGGCCCGCCAGAGCAGGAAGAGGGCGCTGGCGAGCAGGGGCAGCAAGAGATGGAAGAGCCCGCCGGTCAGGCCTGCCAGACCGGCCAGCACAAAGCCCGCCGGTAGGTAGAACCAGGCGCGTTGCGCCTGCCAGCCCCGGCAGAAGCAGATCAGGGAGAAGAGCAGCAGCGCGGCCGCCAGAGCCGCCGGACCCGTGAAATGGGCCAGAGGCGCGAAAATAGGCATGCAGAGCAGAATCAGCCCGGCGGCCAGGGCCGCCTTGGAGCCGAAGCCCGCCGCGCGGCTCAGGCCCCAGACGCCCAGCAGAGCCAGGGCGGCTGCCAGAGCCCCGGACAGGGGAAAGAGCAGGGCGGGCGGGAGCAGCGCGGCAAGGGAGGCCAAAAACCAGGTGAAGCCCGGCCACTGCGCCGCCAAACCTGCCGCCGACTCTGTTGCCAGGCCCGCCCCTGGGGCCAGCCATTGCCCGTCCTGTTGCGCGTGCAGGAATATCTGGATGTTCCGGACCTCTGCCGGGCAATATAGGGCGTCGCCCCGCCAGCCCTGCCAGAAATCCGGCCAGGCCTGGGCCGCCAGCACTGCCAACAAGACCAGGGGGCCCAGACAGCAGAGGGTCTGGAAGAATTTTTCGGCCCGGCCCGCAGGCGGGACCGGCGCGGCCTGTTTTTCCGCGCGCGGCGGCACATGGCCGCCATTGCTCTTATCGGCGTGCGCGTCATTCGGCGTTGCGGCAGCTTCAGGCTGACCGGCAACGGCGTCCTGCCCGTCTGGTCCTGTCTGTTCGGGCGTCGTGCCCGTAGCGGCCGTGCCATCCGGCGTTGCGGCCCGCGTGGTCTCCGGAGCGGCGTCGGGCATGGCGTCCGTCCTGCTCTCCGGCGAAGCGTCCGGGGAAGGGGTGGGGGCTTTGTCTGAAGTCATGGCGTCGCTCCTTGCTGCAAGGGTGGATGCTTTTAAAATACTATCGGCCAAGGCCCGCTGCCGGGCCGTCCAGCAGCACATGGCGGGAATGGCGGCCGTCCAGCTCCAGTTCAAGGCCGTGCCCGTTCCGCGTCAAGGTGGAAGACAGGTCCTGGCCGCCGCCGATGTCCCGGACAGTGCGCGCCGTAATACCGGCGGGCAGTGCCAGAGGGAAAATGCGTTTTTCAGCGGAAAAGTTGGCTGCCAGCAGCCAGCAGCCGCCCGAGGGCAGGGCGCTGAGCACGGCCACGCAGCCCGGCGGTCCGCTGAATACCGCCAGCAGTTTGCCCTCTGCCAGACCCGCGTCGCGGCGGGCGCGCAACAGGCGGGCCATACTGTGCAGAAAACTTTGTCTGTCCGCCCATTGTTGTTCCAGAGCGCCGAAAGCCGACGGCGCGTCCGGTGCGACGCCGCCCGGATTGCCGCCCCAGAGAGGCGTCAGGCCCAGGCTGGCGGGCAGATCCGCCGTGGAGCGCGACAGGTCCAGCGCCCCGCTGAGATCCTGGGGGCTCACAAAACTCAGGCCCGGCAGGCCCACACGCCAGCCCAGCAGCAAAAGGCAGGCCTCGCGCAGGGTCGCGCTTTTGCCGCTGCCGTCCGCCGCCGAAGCCGATGCTTCCGCCGTTTTCAGGCCCAGAGCGCGCGCGGCCAGAGAGGCGGGCGTGGTCCAGAGTTGCATGGCCTCGGGCGGGGCTCCGGCCAGACGCTGCGCCTTGCGGATCAGTTCCCGGCCCTGCGGCAGGTCCAGCAGGGGCCGCCAGTCCACGGCCTGCCAGTCGTGCAGACCGCGCGCCAGGCGGCTCTGGTCCACGCCGGAGGCCTGTGAGGCGCGCAGCAGGGCTGCCAGCGGGGCCGCGTCGCCGCTGAGCAGGGCATAGGCGGCGGCGGCCGGGGTGATGCTGTCGCGGCTGAAATCCACGGCCCCGGCCAGCACAACGGGCGTGAGCGAGGGCGGCAGCACGTCGTCCTGCATGGCCCAGCCGCCGTAGCGATGCACTTCGCGCGCGGCTTCATCCAGAGCGTCCAGGCCCGGCGTCAGTCGGGCGAAGCGGGCCGCATCCCCGCCGCCGGGATGAGCCGCCTGCGCGGCGGCCGCGTCTTCAGCCGATCCGGCGGGCACGTCCAGGCCCATGAGGGCTTCCAGGCGCAGGCCGGTCAGGGTCTGCTGCTGCAGGCCGGTATGCCGGATGATGGCGGCGGAAAAAATGCGCCTGGCTTGGCCCGATGGGTCCTGCCAGAGCAGCACCGGCCGCAGGGCGTCGCCGCTGTAGCGGTAGACCCAGCGCCGGATCCGGCCGTCGGCCCCGCGCACTTCGCCGGTCGCGGCCCAGCCGCCGGGCGTGGCCCAGGGCAGGGAATCGCGCACCAGGGCGTCGGGCAAAAGGCCGCGCTGGGCCAGTTGCGCCACGGCTTCGGGCCGCAGGGGCAGGCATTCCCACTCGTCCGGCAGGCGGGGCAAAAGATCCCAGTCTTTCTGCGGCACCGCGATCATGGCGTAGATGCCGTCAAAGCGCGCGGCCCGCCGCGCCTGAAGAATGAAGTCCGGTCCCAGGCCCGTGGCCGCCGGGGGCAGCTCGCCGCCCATCTGGATCTGCGACGGTTCCAGGCGTTGGGCCAGTTTTTCGAAGTCCGCGTCCGAGCCCAGGGCCGGGTCAAAACGCAGGGAGGCGACGTTTTCCCCGCCGGGCGAGGACTGGTTGTGCTTGTTCCAGAGGTCGCCGCGCTCGCCGGTGGGGGAGACGAACAGCCCATTGAGCCCGGCCTGGGGCAGCGCGTCCGGAAAACCGGCCCCGGCCCCTCCGGCCAAGGCGCGGAACACGGGCTGCCCTGTACTGACGGTATACGGATTGAGCGCGAACCAGTTGGGCGCGGCCCCCAGCAGCACAGGCAACCGCCGGGCCGTGCTGCTGTTGCGCCAGATGCGTTCCGTGCCGGAAACCTGGGCGGTGAGTTCCGGCGCGGCCCCGAGCATGGATTGCCGCTCAAGCCATTGCAGATAGCCGGGGTCGGCTCTGGGTAGGCCGTTGCTTGCGGCCTGGGCCGCCGTTGCGCCGGAGGCCGGGCGCGCCGCGTGTTTTGAGGGCGTGCAGGCCGCCAGACAACAGGCCAGGCAAGAGGCCAGACAACAGGCCATGACGGCCGACAGAAGGACGGGCAGCCCGGCCGACCGTCCGGCCCTGGAGGAAGCTGAAGGTCGCGTCCGCAGCGGCATGGGCCGTCTCCGTCAGGCCTTGGCGGCGGATTGGGCTTCTTCCTCCGCCTTGGCCGCGTTCCAGAGCTCGTCCTTGTCGTCCAGGGAAAGCTCCGTGAAGTCCCGGCCCTGCTCCCGGGCCAGTTCTTCCATGCGGGCGAAGCGGCGCAGGAAACGCAGCGTGGCCAGATCCAGAGCCTCATTGGCCTTGATGCCTTTGCGGCGGCCCAGCTCCGTAATGCTGAACAGCAGATCGCCCAGTTCGTGCTTCTGGGCCTCCGCGTCGCCGTTGGCCGAGGCGTCGAGCCATTCCAGCCATTCGGCCTCCACCTGCTGTTCCACTTCTTCGTCCTCGGGCCAGGTGAAGCCCGCGCGCGCGGCCTTGGAGTGGATGCGGTAGGCCTTGACCAGGGGCGGTAGGCTGGCGGGCAGGCTGTCGAAAATGCCTTGGGGCGCGCCGTCGGCGTCCGCGTGTTCGGCGCGTTTGATGGCCTCCCAGGTTTTGAGCTGCTCGTCCAGGTTTTCAAAGACCGTGTCCCCGAAGACGTGCGGATGGCGGCGGATCATCTTGGCCCGGCTGGTGTTCAGGGCGTCGCTGAAGTTGAATTGCCCCCGCTTTTCGCACAAACGGGCCACGAAGAGCAGCAGAAAGGCCACATCGCCCAGCTCTTCGCGGATGTCGTCCGTTTTGCCCGAGCGGATGGCGCTGACCAGCTCGTGACTTTCCTCAATAATATAGTCGGCCAGGCTTTCCGGGCTCTGTTCCTTGTCCCAGGGGCAGCCGTCCGGACCCGTCAGGCGTTCGATGACGTTCTGCAACTCTTCCAATGCGCTTTTTTCCATAACGCTGTGCATCCTTGGTATGAGTATGGGCATATGACGCGCCGGTTCAGATTCCCAGGCGGGACACGAGATCGGGCGGCAGCCAGGTGCGCACCTGTTCCATCAGGGCGTTGAAATAGGGCAGGACGCGCGAATGCTGCATGAACGGCGCGTCGTGAAAGAACTTTTGCAACACCAGCAGCGCCAGCGCGCAGAGCAGCACGCCCTTGGCCAGGCCCAGCAGGCCGCCCGCCAGCCTGTCCGCCCAGGAGACGAAGGAAAAGGAAAGGATTTTCTGCAGCAGGCGGGCCAGCACGGCCACGACCAGAATCACGGCCAGAAAGATCAGCACGTAGGCGGCGATGGTCCGCCAGGCCGGGTCGGCAATGGCCGTGAGGCGCGGGGACAGCAGGGAGTGATAGGCGTGCGCGGCCCAGAAGCCGCCCACCAGCGAAACCACCCCGGCCACTTCGCCCACAAAACCGCGCACAAAGCCCCGTCCGGCAAAAAAGACCAGCGCGAGGACGATAATCAGATCAAAGATGTCTTGTCCCATATGCGGTTCCCTCAGCCTCCGCGACGCACCATAGCAGAAGCGCCGCTGTGAGACAATGCGGCCCGCTGTACAGCCCCCGGAGGTTGGGCTATATTCCTTCCCGTGAAATACGTATCCGCAGCACCCGCCCCGGCGGAATCCCGGGAGCCCGGAGGGCAGAGCGCCGGTCTTGATGCCTACACGCCGGAAATCAGCGTGGCTGCGGCGGGACGGCAATGGCGTCTGACGCGGGCCGCCGACCTGGAGGAGCTCTGGGAGGCCATGACCGCCGATCCTCATAATTTCGAGGACGAGCGGCTGCCCTACTGGACCGAACTCTGGCCGTCCAGCGTGGCTCTGGCCGGTTGGCTGGCGGCCCGGCAAGAGGAAATCACGGGCCGCGCCTGCCTGGATCTGGGCTGCGGCCTGGGGCTCACCGCTCTGGTGGGCCAATGGCTGGGGGCGCGGGTCACGGCTGTGGATTATGAGGAAGCCGCCCTGCATTTCGCCGCGCGCAACGCGGATCTCAATGGCGTGGCGCAGCCCTGTTGGGCGCTCATGGACTGGCGGCGCCCGGCGGTGCGCGCCCGGAGCATGGCGCGGGTCTGGGGCGGTGACATCATGTATGAGAAGCGCTTTGTGGCGCCGGTGCTGCGTTTTCTGGAGCATGCCCTGGCCCCGGACGGCGCGGCCTGGGTGGCCGAGCCGGGGCGCTCGGTGTATGAGGCTTTTCTGCACGCCCTGCACAGCGGCGGCTGGCAGGGGCGGCGCGTGCATACCGCGCGGGTGGAGCCCCTTTATGCCCAGCCCGTGCCGGTGACCGTGCAGGTATGGGAAATCCGGCGTCGGGCGGACTGAGCGCGCACAGGCTGGAATTGTTTTTACAGACGGCAGGCGGAATGTATGGGCAAACTGGCGCGTTTCGGCGTATCGCTGGATGAGGATTTACTGGGGCCTTTTGACGCGCTCTGCGCGCGCAAGGGGTATTCCAACCGCTCGGAAGCCATCCGGGATCTGATCCGCAAGGCTCTGGTCGAAGAGGACTGGCGGACATCCCAGGGACAGGGCGCGGGCACGCTGACCCTGGTCTACGACCACCACAAAAACGATCTGGCGCGGCGGCTGATGCGTATTCAGCACGATGATCACGACATCATCGTGACCACCCTGCATGTGCATCTGGATCATTACAACTGCCTGGAGGTGCTGGTGCTCAAGGGCGAGGCCGAGCGCGTACGGGCTCTGGCCGACCGGCTGATCTCCTGCCGCGGCGTCAAACACGGCACGTTCAGCGTGACCACAACCGGACAGGATCTGGCCTGATGGAAGACGTACAAAGCCATGCCCCCACGGTGCCTCTGAATATCGACCGCGTGGGGGTGCGCGAACTCAGGCTGCCCCTGCTGGTGCGCGACCGCGCCCGGGGCAGCCAGCAGACCGTGGCCAGCGTGGACCTGGGCGTGGACCTGCCTTCGGCCTTCAAGGGGACCCACATGAGCCGCTTTGTGGAAGCCCTGGAGGAGTGGAATGAGGAAATCAGCTACCAGTCGGTGCGCCGCCTGCTGGAAAACATCAAGGAACGCCTGGGCGCGCGGCGTGCCTGGGCGCGCTTCAGCTTCCCCTATTTTATCCGCAAGGCAGCCCCGGCCTCGGGCAGCCCCGGCACTGTGGCCTATTCCTGCCGCCTCACCGGCGAGCTGGATGAAAACGGGCAGTCCTTTCTGCTGGATCTGGACGTGCCGGTGATGACCGTCTGCCCCTGCTCCAAGGCCATCAGCCGCGAGGGCGCGCACAGCCAGCGGGCCATCGTGCGCATGCGCGTGCGCATGACAGGTTTTTCCTGGCTGGAGGAATTCATCGAAATGGCCGAGGAATCGGGGTCCTCGGCGGTCTATACCCTGCTCAAGCGCGAGGACGAAAAATTCGTTACCGAG
Source organism: Desulfovibrio sp. (assembly GCF_018379785.1). GTDB lineage: Bacteria > Desulfobacterota > Desulfovibrionia > Desulfovibrionales > Desulfovibrionaceae > Desulfovibrio. The sequence goes on along the minus strand of NZ_JAGZUV010000017.1, from coordinate 43,473 downwards.
CACGCCTTCGCCGCCCCGGCTTTTGTGGAGGACGTGGTGCGCAATGTGGCGCAGCGGCTTTCCCGGCACACGCATGTGGACTGGTTCAGCGTGGAGGTGGAGAGCATGGAGTCCATCCACAACCATAACGCCTTTGCCCGCATCGAACGCAGTCTGGCCGCATCCGGAGCCCGGAAAGGCGCTCGGCCGTAGGGTTTGGCGGATCCGGCCCGGCACGGGAAAAAGCGTTTTGCAGTGGGCTGATTTTATGCTATGAAAGCCGTTAAGGTGTAAATGATGAGCGGCATTACCGGCAGTATGAACTTGGGCGCGTCGGCCATGAATGCCCATTCTTGGGGTATGGCTGTTACGGCGCACAATGTGGCCAACGTGAACACGGCGGGCTTTGCGCCGCAACACGCGGTCTATGCCACGGGCCCCGGCGGCCGGGGCGTGCGGCTGGATGCCGTGCTTCAGGATTCCGGCGTTGCCGGACGGCTTCCCGCCGAGGTCCGCAATAACCCGGCCGTATCCACCGCTCCGGCGTCTGTGGAGTCGGACTTTGTTAATCCCGGCGGCACGGATCTGGGGCGTGAAATGACGCAGATGATCTCCACGCAGCGGACCTATGAGGCCAACGCCCAGGTTGTCCGTACCGGCGACGCCATGCTGGGGACGCTGCTGGATCTTAAGGCCTGAATGACGCAATTACCGGAATGGGCGGGATGGACCTGCCCGTTTTTTTATCCCGTTGCCCGCCGCTTGCCGGTAGGACGGTCATTGCCGGAATGGCTTGCATTGAAAATGTCTGAATGCTCTGTGCGGATTTCTACAAGATCCGCGCCGCGAAATTGTCGCAAGGTGAATTGACTTCACCGTTACGCGGCAATTTCAAGCGCAACATGCTGGGAATGGAGTGCGAATGGGTAAATATCTGAAACTGTGTGCGCTGATTATGGGCTGCGGCCTGGCTTTCGGGTGCGCGGCCAAACAGAATGCCGCCGATGAGAATATGCGTGTGGAGCGCTTCCGCCGTTCCTATGAGGCGGCTCTGGACGAAGACCAGGCCCAGGCCAGCAGGCAGCTGTTGCGCAAGGCCCGTTCGGCCATCGGGACCCCCTATGTGCGGGGCGGGTCCAGTCCGGGCGGTTTTGACTGCTCGGGCTTTGTCTGCTGGGCCTACAAAAGCGTGGGCGTGCAGTTGCCGCGCACCGCGCGGGAGCAGTCCGCGGTGGGCCAGCGCATTAAGAATCAGGAAGATATGCGTGCCGGTGACATTGTGGCCTTCCGCCATCCCCGCCGGGGTTATCACACGGGTATTTACGTGGGGGACGGCAAATTCATCCACAGCCCGCGCCGCCGCACCAAAGTGCGGATCAACTCTCTCAGTGACCCCTATTTCAGCAGCACTTTTCTGGGCGCGCGCCGTGTGAATTTTGAAGGCAATGAAAACCTGGTGGCCCAGGCCGAAAGCCGTCTCAACGACTATGCCGAGGAAAAAGCCGTGCGCGAACTCTCCGTGCAGAAAAAAAGCCCGGCCAAATCCCGCCGCAGTGTGAAAACACGCCGCGCCTCTCGCGACAAAGTGGTGCAGGTCGCCAGCAACGACACGCGGCGCAGCGCCAAGGCCGTCAGCGGGCGCAAGGCCGCATCCGTCAAGATCGCCAAGGTTGGAAAAAGCAAGGCCGAGCGCGCTTCCAAGGGCGGCAAGACCGCTGTCCGCGCCTCGGAGAAAAAAGCCTCCTCCAAGATGGCCTCCTCTTCCCATCAGAAAAGCAAGAAATCTTCCGGCACCAAGAGCCGTAAGCAATCATAGGTAGATCCATGCTTCCTGTTATCAGTCCCGCTGAAACCCTGCAAAAACTTCGGGACGGAAAAATCCGTCTCGTGGACATCCGGGAACCCGATGAAGTAAACGCCGTGCGCGTGCCCGGCGCTGAAGTGGCCCCGCTCTCCGTCATCAAATGGACGCATCTGGCCCCGGCCAGTCCGGACCTGCCCATTGTCTTCACCTGCAATTCCGGCAACCGCACCGCCAAGCAGAGCGATCTGCTGCAAGAGTTGGCCGGTGGACCCGCCTGGCAGATGGAAGGAGGCGTCAGCACCTGGGCCAAGGAAGGCCTGCCGGTGGAACGCGGCCGGCGGAGCATGCCCCTGTTCCGCCAGATTCAGATCGGCGCGGGCGCGCTGGTGCTGCTGGGCCTGGCCGGCGTATTCGTCTGGCCCCCCATGATCTGGCTGTCCGCTTTTGTGGGGGCTGGGCTGGTCTTCGCCGGAGTGACCGGTTTCTGCGGCCTGGGCTTGCTGCTTTCGGCCATGCCCTGGAATAAAAAATAACAAAGCGCTGATTCATGGTTTTTTTGCCTCTTGCCTGGGCCAGGCGAACGCCGTGCGAGACTTCTGTCCGCTCTGACGTACGTTGTTTCGCCCTGTGTTCGTCTTGCTTGGCAAAGGGCAAAAGCACTCATAACTCAGCGCATCCATTGGCTCATGCCGTCCCGCGGAGTGGATGAGGCCGTCCGGGTTTGCGGTCGGCTGGCCCCGAGTCCCACGGGCTACGCCCACCTGGGCAATGCCTGGGCCTTTTTGCTGGCTTGGCTGGCGGCGCGGGCGCGCAAGGGCGTTCTTATTCTGCGGCTGGAAGACATCGACCCCCAGCGTTCCCGGCCGGAATTCGCAACGGCGTTATTGGAAGACCTGCGCTGGCTGGGTCTGGACTGGGATCAGGGGCCGGATGTGGGTGGGCCCGCCGAACCGTATGCGCAGAGCCTGCGCACCGCCGTATACGCGGACGCATTGGCCCGGCTGGAGGCTGCGGGCCTGACGTATCCCTGTTTCTGCACCCGAAAGGAATTGCGTCTGCTGGCCGCCGCCCCGCATGTGGACGACGCGGGCGCGCCGTATCCCGGCATCTGCCGGAACCTGGACGCGAAACAGCGGGAAGCCCTGTTTCGGGCCGGGCGCAAGGCCGCCGTGCGGCTGCGTTGCGCGGAGGAACGCGTCGATTTTGTGGACGTGCTGCTGGGCTCCCAATCCTTTTGTTTGGGGGAATGCGGCGGGGATTTCGCCTTGCGGCGTTCCGACGGCGTGGTGGCCTATCAACTGGCCGTGGCCGTGGACGATGCGCTTATGGGCGTAAACCAGGTGGTGCGCGGACGAGATATTTTGTCTTCCACACCGCGCCAGATCGTTCTTTTGCGGCTTTTGGGGCATGCGGTCCCCTCGTATGCGCATATTCCGCTGCTTCTGGACGGCGAGGGCCAGCGCTTGGCCAAACGCCACCAGAGCCTGTCGCTGCGGGTTTTGCGCGAGCGGGGTGCGGACCCCAGGCGCATTGTGGGCCTGCTGGCCCGGCTGGCCGGGCTTAACCCGCTCGGGCGACCCGTGCGCCCGGCGGAATTGTTGCCTGATTTTGCTCTGGAGCGCCTACCCGGCACAGACCAGCGCGTGACGGATCAGGATTTGCGTCAGCTTGCCTCATAACGCACAGGAAGCTTGAGTTTTCCTCTTGGCGGCGGGCAAAGCATCTCGCGGGTCTTGCTGGTCGAGCATTTTTACCGCCAAGAAGCAATGGTAGTCAGAAACAGCCCCTAGTGGCGCGTATCTCTCAGCAGGAGTGTGTAGAACCGTGGCAACGCTTGATCAGGATTTTCTGGATACTGCTTTTCCGGCCCAGCGGACGGATGATTTTTTTGACGCGCTGTTCGGCGGCGCCGAGGAGGGGGCCTACGACATCCGGCTGGTCTGCCGGAACGTGACGCCCGACCGGGCGCTTCTGGCCTTTGAACTGCGCCGGCGGCCGGGCAAATGCCTGGTCTGTAATCTGACCTACGGCCTGCCCCAGGTTTTTCAGCGCCATCCGGTGCTCAATGTGGCCGGTGTGGCCGAAGCTGTGGCGGTGCGCCTGGGCTGGCCCGAAACCAGCCGCTGGAGCCTGGAACCCACGGAAGAAATCAGCCATGAGCTGCACGCCATCCCGCTGGTGCTGGAACGGGCCTGACGCCCTTCTTGACAGAGCGTTTCTTTTTTGGCAATAGAAGCCGGTCGCCAGCTTAGCTCAGTTGGTAGAGCAGCTGATTCGTAATCAGCAGGTCAAGAGTTCAAGTCTCTTAGCTGGCTCCACAGATTTAAGCCCTTACGGAAATGCCCGTGAGGGCTTTTCATTTTTGGGGCGATTTTGCACCCGTTCCCTTCTCACTTCACCAGCAGACCGGCCAGTTCCTGGGCCCGGATATCCCCTTTTTCCAGCACATGCAGCACCTGTCCCTGATGCAGTACCACCAGGCGTGCGGCCAGCCGTACAGCCTGTTCCGGACTGTGCGAAACCACAATCAGCGGATAGCGCTCCGCCAGCCGCAGCAAAAGATCCTCGATACCGGTGGCGGCGTGTACGTCGAGCGAGGCCGTGGGCTCGTCCAGCAAGAGCACGGCGGGTTCCAGCGCCAGAGCCCTGGCCAGGCAAAGGCGCTGCTGCTGGCCGCCGGACAAACGTTCCGCCGGAATATCCAGCCGGTCGGCCACCTCATCCCACAGGCGCACGTCAACGAGAGCCCGCTGCATACGCCTCTGTATTTCCGGAGCCGGAACGCCCGCCACCACCCGCAGGGGAAGGGCCAGGTTCCGGGCCACGCTGACCGGCAGGACGTTAGGCGTCTGAAAAACCATGCCCACTCGACGGCGGAGTTCGCTCAGGGGGCGGGGACGCGTCCGTTCGCCGCCTTTGCCGGGCGCTTCATAGATGGCCTCCAGGCCGTTTCCCAGGTCCAGTTCCACCCGGCCGGTGGTCCGGCAGCGGGGAAACGTTTCATTCAGGCGGTTCAAGGCCCGCAGCAGGGTCGTCTTGCCCGAGCCCGAACGCCCGGCCAGCACCGTAATCCCGGCGGCCGGGGCGCAAAAAGCCACGTTGTGCAGGACGTGCCGTTTGTTGAAGGAAACGCACAGCGCATGAATGCGCGCGGCAATTTTCATGATTCCCCCCGCCAGCGCCGGTGAAAGCGGCTCTCCAGCAGCCGGGCGCAGGCCAGCAGGCCCGAGGCCAGCATAAGCAGAACCAGGGCCGCGCCAAAGCCCCGGAGCAGTTCCTCCTGGCTTTGGTATTGGGCCGCCGTGTAAAAGATGGAAAAAGGCAGGGCTTCAAACTTGCCCCATAAGCCCGCGGGCAGGCCCGCATTGGCTACGACGCCTGTAAGCATGATGACGGCCGTGTCCTCGGCGGCCCGGCCCAGGGCGAGAATCACGCCGCCCCGGATGCCCGGAACAACGGCGGGAAGCAGAATGTGACGCGCGGCCTGCCGCCTGGTGAAGCCCAGAGCCGTGGCGGTAGTTCTCAGGCTTTGGGGAACGGCCTCCAGGGCTTCACACGTGGCGGCCACCAGTACGGGCAGCACCAGCAATGCCAGGCAGGCGGCGGCCAGAAACAGCGAGGTGTTCGCTTCCGTTTGGAAGACCTTGCGCAGAAAGAGAATCAGCGTAAAGCCGAACAGCCCCATGACTATGGAGGGCGTTCCGGCCAGTACATCCATGGCCAGGCGGATGCGCACGGCCTGACGTTCCGGTGCGAATTCGGCCAGATACAGGCCGCAGCCCACGCCGGGGAAGACTGCCAGCAGTATGGTAAGGGCCACCAGACAGGCCGTACCCGCGCAGGCGGGCCAGAGTCCGTCCCAGACGGCTTGGCGCCCCAGCAGCGCGTCCAGGGCCGGGACATCCCCGAAAAAAAGCCGCGCGCCCAATGTGGGCAGCCCCTTGAAAAGCAGAAAGGCCAGCAAAGCGCCTGTTCCCAGGATGAGAAGCAGGGCGCAGGCGCGCAATGTCCAGCGGAAAAAAGCGCCGGACGGAGCAGGGGAGGGAGCCCGGCGGATCAGCATGACCGCATCTCCTTGCCGCGGCGCGCGCCCGTCTCCAGGCGGCGCAAGGCCAGGCTGACGCCGCCGTTGACCAGCAGGAGAATCAGACCGGCCACAAAAAGGGAATTATACGCCGCGCCGCCCACTTCGTTGGCCGTGACCAAAGCCATGTGCGCGGTAAGCGTGCGCAGGCTTTCGGTCAGGCCGCCGGGAACTTGCGTGGCATTGCCTGCCAGCATAAGCGGAATAAGCGTGTCGCCCACGGCGCGGCCGAAACCCAGAACAGCCGAGGCCGTCAGATTGCGCCGGGCTTTCGGAAGCACAAAAAAGCGCAGCAGGTCCAGGCGGGAAAAGCCCAGCGCCTGCCCCCAGGGGCAAAGCCGTTCCAGGCGGGGGCCGAGCCCGGCTTCCAGCACCAGAATCATGGTGGGAAGAACCAGAAAGGTGAGCATGATTCCGGCGGAGAGCAGGCACATGCCCGTACCGCCCAAAGCCGTGCGCACCAAGGGCGTCAGCAGGAACACGGCCGCAAAGCCGTAGACCACGGTGGGAATGGTGGTCATAAAGCGGATCAGCGCGCTTGTCAGCTTGACCAGGGGGCGCGCGGCACGGGCTTCCTCGGTGAGCAGCCAGCAGCACAAGCCCAGTGCCAGGGGCCAGCCGATGATCAGGGCAAAGCCCGCCAGAGCCAGAGATCCCAGACACATGGGCAAAATGCCGAAATGCCCCTGATAGGGCTGCCAGACCCAGCCCAGGGGGCTTCCCGGTCCCGGCTGGATTAATGCGGGCAGGGCCGCCGCCAGAATCATGACGAAGAGCAAAGACATTGCGCCGACAGTCAGCAGCGCGGCCAGCCGCGTGCCCAGGCCCGCCCGGTCGCCCGGTTCGCCCCGATATGCGCCCGGCCCGGCGGCTGGGAAGGTCAACTCTTCTTCCGCCGCCGGGCCGTCAGTGTCCTTATTTTTTCTCATAAGGAATATAACCGGCCCCGGACACGATCTCTTTGCCCGCGGGCGAGTAGATATAGTCCACAAAGGCTTTGGCCAGCCCCTCGGGCTCGCCCTTGGTATTCATATACAGCAGCCGGGTCACGGTATAGGTGCCCTTGGCGGCGTTTTCCTGGGAAGGCTTCATGCCGTCCACGTCCAGGCCTTTGATGCTCGGGTCCAGATGGCCGATGCCCACATAGCCCACGGCGTTGGGATCCTGGGCAATGGCGGTTTTCATGGCCCCGTTGGAATTGACCACATTGGCTCCGGCAGAGGTACTTCCCTTGTCCAGAGCGCGTTCTTCGAAGGTTTCGCGGGTTCCGCTGCCGTCCTCGCGCACGTAAAGCGAAATGGGCGCATCAGCCCCGCCCACGACTTTCCAGTTGGTGATTTTACCGGCAAAAATATCTTTGAGTTGGGCTTTGCTCAGGCCGGAAACCGGATTTTCGGGATTGACGGCCACCGCCACGCCATCGATGGCAAAGGGAAAGCTGACCAGCCCGTATTTCTTGATTTCGGACTCCTTGAGCGCCCGGCCCGTGTTGCCGATCTGGGCCAGACCTTCGCCGGCCTTCCGTACGCCGACGCCTGAACCGCCTCCGGCCACAGTGATGCGGATGTTCGGATTGGCCGCCATGATCTGTTTGGCGGCGCCTTTCATCACCGGGATATGGGCGGTGCCTCCCGCGATGTCGAGGTTGCCTTTCAGACCGTTGAAGGCGTCCAGAGGGCCGGCGGCCAGAGCCGGGGAAGCGCAGAAAGCCAGGCAGGCCAGCGCCATGAGACAACGATGCATGAGATTCTCCTGTTTTGCCGTGTGAGCGACACGATCCGGAGCTGTGTCCGAACTAGGCCATTGCCGCAAGTGCGGCGCCACTGAGCCGTTGCAGGAGGGAGAAGGAACCGCGTCATGCCTGATGCGGCCACGAAAGAAAAGAAAGCCCGGCCGCTAAGGGATGAAGGGAGACATCCAGCCCCACCCAACGGCCGGTCAGGTGGCGCCGGTACGCGCACGCATGCCCTGTGCGTCCTTCAGAATCCTGAGACGCTGGCATTTCAGCGAGATTTCGCGTGAATATTTCCGGCATGCAAGCATTAAATCTCTGTACGCAGACCTGGACCGGGAGTCAAGGCATGCGGGAAAGCGGACATTGTAGTTTCCCGGAGCTGGCGCAGGTCATTCCTCCGCGTTAAAGGGGCGTTCGAAGTCGTCCACGTCAAAGCGGCAATCCCTGAAATAACAGTAGCGGTCGGCCTCGGTGACAAACCGCAGCACGCGGCAGGGATTGCCGGCGGCCAGGGTATTGTCCGGAATGTCCCTGGTCACCACGCTGCCGGAGCCGATCACCACATTGTCCCCCACGCGCACGCCGGGATTGATCACCGTATTGCCCCCGATCCAGACATTGTCGCCGATGGCGACGGGCCTGCCGTATTCATAACCCGAGTTCCGGGATACGGGATGCAGGGGGTGCCCGGCCGTATAAATAGCCACATTGGGCGCGATCATGGCATAGCGGCCGATGCTGACCCTGGCCACGTCCAGCACCGTGAAGTTGTAATTGGCGAAAAAGTTTTCGCCCACAACGATATTATAGCCGTAATCGCAGTAAAACGGCCCCTCGATGCGCAGATGTCTGCCGCACGCGCCGAGAATCTCGCGGAGCAGCGCGTCCCGTTCGCCTTCCCGGTCGGGCGGCAGATGATTGTAGCGAAAAATTTTTTCCCGGCAGGCCCGGCGTTCTTCGCTCAGCCCGTCCAGCCATGCCTTGTAGGGCAGACCCGCCAGCATGCGTTCCTTGTGGTTCATGAGTTGTTCTCCTGTGTCTCGCGCGGGGAGCGGAGTTCAAAAAAACGGCAGGCTTGCGGCCTGCCGTTTTTTTGAACTGATGAAAAGCTTATCCGGCTCAGATGAAGAATATCCAGGTCAGCAGGGCGAACAGCGGGATCAGAATGCCCACGGACCAGGCCATGTAGCCGAAGAAGCTGGGCATGCGCACGCCCTGGTTTTCGGCGATGGAGCGGACCATGAAGTTGGGCGCGTTGCCGATATAGGTATTGGCGCCCATGAACACCGCGCCCGCCGAGATGGCGATCAGGGTGTTGGCCATGTCGTTCATCAGGTGAACGGCATCGCCGCCGGCGGTGTTGAAGAAGACCAGGTAGGTGGGCGCATTGTCCAGGAAGCTCGACAGCGCGCCGGTGAGCCAGAAATACATGGCGTTGACCGGCTGGCCGTCCGGGGTGGAAACCATCTGGATCAGGGAGGACAAGGCGCCGTCTGTACCGGCGCGCAGAATGGCGATGGCCGGGATCATGCTCAGGAAGATGCCGAAGAAGAGCTTGGCCACTTCCTCAATGGGCGCCCAGGAAAAGCCGTTAAGCTCGCGGCAGCGGCGGCTGGTGAACTTCCAGGAAAGACCGGCCAGGCAGAGCAGCACGATGTCGCGCAGCAGGTTCTGGCCTTCCACGGGCACGCCGAAGACTTCGATCCAGGTGCCCAGCGGCAGCATGCCCGAGGCCAGCACCGCCAGCACCACGCCCAGCAGGAAGAGCAGGTTGATCTTGCCGTCCAGGCCGAGTTTTTCTTCCGCGGCATTGGGGTCATGCGGGGGAGTGGGGCGGCCTTCCTTGTTGAAAAGCACCGTGTCCAGCACAAAGAAGATTGCCAGCAGGGCCACGGAGAGGCAGAGGGTCTTCAGGAAAAGGTGGGTGGTGGTCCAGAAAAAGCTGACGCCCTTGAGGAAGCCCAGGAAGAGCGGCGGGTCGCCCAACGGGGTCAGGGAGCCGCCGATATTGGCTACCAGGAAGATGAAAAAGACCACGGAATGGACCCGGTATTTGCGGTGGGCGTTGGCGCGCAGCAGGGGGCGGATCAGCAGCATGGCCGCGCCGGTGGTGCCCATCCAGCTTGCCAGGACGGTGCCCACGGCCAGCAGGAGAGTGTTCACCACGGGCGTGCCCACCAGGGAGCCTTTGAGACGCACGCCGCCGGCCACGGTGAACAGCGCGAACAACAGGACGATGAAGGGGATGTAGTCCAGCAGAATGATATGCAGAAATTCGTACAAAGCCACATTGAAGCCGTAAACGAGGAGGCAGGGCACCAGAAAGGCCAGACCCCAGAATACGGCGATTTTGCCGAAATGGTGTTCCCAGAAGTGCGGCAGGGCCAGCGGCATGATGGCGATGGAAAGCAACATGCAGGCGAAGGGAATGACCCAGACGGCCGAGAGCTCGGATCCGGGAATGGTGGGATGTCCCGCGGCGGCCAGGGCCGCGCCGGGCAGAACCAGGGCCGAGAACAGGGCCGTAACCAGGGTCAGGGACAAAGGCCAGAGTTTTGACATTGGGCACTCCTGAATGGAAAATGTCACGGCCCCGGGCCGCGAAAAAACAGATATTTTCCGTTTTTTTAGGCTAAATCCACACCCTTGGCAATGCGCTTGCCTGAAAAAGTTTTTTCTGACACACCTTTCACAAGCATTTGCATCGCTGCCGCCATGTCATTCGCAGCGTACGGGGCGTCAGCCACGGGGCGCGCCGCCAGCGGCGGTAAAGCAAGAGCCGTATTTTTTTCGCTGCGCGCAGGCCTGTTGCAGAAGTACACATGAGTAAGGAAGTCATCAGCATGCCCAAGGAACCCACTCCCAGGCGCAGGGCGCGCCTGCTTGAAGTGCTGCGTCACCGCCAGAACGATCTGACCCTGGTGCTGGCCAACATCCACGATCCGCACAATGTTTCGGCCATTTACCGCTCCTGCGACGCCTTCGGCCTGTCCAGAGTGCATCTGTACTATACGAATACCCCGTTTCCGACGCTGGGCCGCAAAACCTCGGCCTCGGCCCGCAAGTGGGTGGAAAGCGAGCGCCACAAGAACAGCGCGGATCTGATGCGCACTCTGCGCGGCCAGGGTTTTCAGGTGCTGGCGACCTCCTGCTCGGAAACGGCCCGGCCTTTGCGGACCTGGGATTTCATCCGTCCCACGGCGGTGATTATGGGCAATGAGCACAGCGGCGTGGAGGAGGAACTGCTCTCCCTGGCCGACGGCCAGCTTTACATCCCCATGTACGGCATGATCCAGAGCTTCAACGTCTCCGTGGCCGCGGCCATTATCCTGGCCGAAGCCGCGCGCCAGCGCGAGGGCGCCGGAATGTACGACTCCTCTCGTCTGAGCGAGACCGCGCTGGAAGCCAAGCTGGAGGAATGGCTGAAGAAGTAGAGCGTTGCCGCATGCCTGGAAGGGATTTGCGGCGGCCTGCTTTTCCTGAACAAGCTGAGCGCCGCGCCGCTCAGAAACAACTCCTGGTCCCGGATCAGGGACGTTCCCCGCTCTGTTCCTTGCGCGGGGTCACCTGCTTCTCAAAGGCCTTGCCGTTCCACTGAAAGCTGACGTCGTTGGCCAGGGGCACATGGGCCATGCCCGAGCTGTTCCAGAAGACGGGCTCGGCCTTGAGACCGCCCAGACCCAAGCAGATCAGCACCGTGGGATTGATGTCCGGCGGCAGCTTCTGGTCCTGGCCCAGAAAATCCCTGATGTCCGGTTCCGGCGGGGTGTCGATGGGCACCATGCGGCCCGAGGCGTCCACCCGCCATAATTCCATGGTGCAGATGGGACCGCCCAGGGTGCCGATGGCCGCCTCCACCGAGCCGTCCGCCGTATTGCGGAAAAGCCGCAGGGCCACGGCGCTGTCCCGGAAGGGAAGGGCCGCGAAAACAATGACGTCCTCGGTTTCTCCGGCGACTTCCCAGAATTCCGTATGGCCTTCGGCCAGCAGTTGCTGCTTTTCCGCGTCGGAAAGGCCTTCAGCCGTATTTTCAAAGATGCTGGCGGGCAGCAGGGTGAAAATGCCTCTGGCCGTCATGCCGTTGTCCTCCGCATGAACCGTGGCGGGCAGCACCACGGCAAGCAGGGCCAGCAGCGCGCATATCCGTATATATTGATGCATGTCTATCCCCCTCCCGGCCGGGCCGGGCGGCCTGTTTCAGGTCCGTAAAAATTTTTTTACCGATTTTACGTCCGCTTGTCCATGCGTTCGTCGGGTCCGGGGTCATATCTTTATATCCACGCACGAGTATAGATAAATTCTTCGGCAAAACGTCCGTAAAGAAAAGAGGCGGGTTATGCATAACCGCGTCCGGCAATTCCGGCAGAGCGCTGTGAGCGGCCGGGGATTTGTCGCGTGGCGGAAATATTTTGATTTGATGTATATGATCGCTGTTGTGCATAACGTCATGGTGTTTGCCGGATAAAAATTGATAAATCCTGCCTGGAAGAAGAATGCGTACATTAATAGTCATTGTAATATGTTAGATGTCTGGACGGATCTGCGGGTTGCGCTTGATTTTTTTAATGATTCTATGTAAGGCTGAAAACATATAAATATTTTATTTCTTTCTGGTGGGGAAATCATGTTGAAAAACATCAGTGTCCGCGCCAAGCTTTTTGTCCTGCTCATTCTGCCCGTGGCCGCGCTGATTGCCCTGGCCGCCGGAAATGCTCTGGAAAAATACCAAACCATGCGCGCCATGGACATGGCCGTAAGCGTGGTGGACCTTTCCTCGGCCGGCAGCGCCCTGATCCATGAACTCCAGAAAGAACGCGGTTTGTCCGCCGGTTTTGTGGCCCGGCGGGGAGCCTACGCCGAGGAATTGCCGGGCCAGCGCAAGCAGACCGAGGCGGCCCGGCAGGCCATGGTCGAAAAAACGGCTGTTTTCAGCGCGGCCAATCCCACGGCCTCGGTGAATGCGCAATTCGCACCGCTGGCGGAAAAACTTGAAGCCCTGAAAGACCTGCGTTCGCGCATCGACAATTATAATATCGCCCCGTCCGAGGCCATTGCCGTGTACTCGGACCTCATCGCCCATATGGAGGACATTCTCCGGGGCGTGCTGGACCAGTGTCTGGATGCCGGACTGTATGCGCGGGCGGTGAATTTTCTCAATCTCATCTCTGCCAAGGAATTCGCCGGGCAGGAGCGGGCCACGCTGAATGTGGCGCTGTCGTCCCGGCGTTTCAACAAACTCCTGTACCGCAACTGGATCGAACATGTTGCCTTGCAGCGGGCCTATCTTCAGGATTTTCTGGAGCGGGACGAAGCACTGGCGCGGGTCTACGAGCAAAAGGCGCCGTCTTTGCTGGAGAAGGTGGAAATCTTCCGCCGGGAAGCCTTCGAGAGCCAGGACGAACCTCGGCTCAACGGCGATGCCAGGGCCTGGTTCGCGGCCTCCACGGCCTATATCGACGCCCTCTACGAGGTGGAGGCCGCCGCCGCGCGGAACCTGGAGCGAACGGCGGACGCGCTGAGCGATACGGCCCGGCAAACCCTGTATATTTCGCTGGGCGTGACCTTGGCGGTGATCCTGTGCACGCTGCTGCTGGCCCGCAGCCTGGTCGGCAACGTCACCAGGCCGTTGCGGCGCTCCGTGGCCTTTGCTCAGAAAGTGGCCGCCGGAGAGCTGGACGCTGAATTGCGGATGGTCCGCAAGGACGAGTTCGGCGTGCTCGGCAGAGCGCTGCAGGCCATGGTCGTCTCCATCCGGGAAACCCTGGCAAAAGCCGACGCGGCGGCGGAATCCGCGCGGCGCGAGGCCGAACGGGCCCAGACCTCGACGACGGCGGCCGAGGACGCCCGCGCCCTGGCCGAGCGCCGCCAGAACGGCATGGCCCTGGCGGCGGAACGTATCGCCTCGGCTGTGGCGGCCATGTCCGCCGCCACCCGGAGCATCTCCAGCCAGATCGAGCAGTCCGACAAGGGAGCCAAGGAACAGTCCGCGCGACTGGGCGAGGTAGCCGCGGCCATGGAGGAAATGAGCGCCACGGTGCACGGGGTGGCCCAAAACAGCTCGGCCGCCGCCGAAACCGCGGAGGTTGCCGGAAAGCAGGCCCAACAGGGTTCGGCCAGCGTGGCGGAAGTGGCCGAAAACATCACCGGGGTGCTGCGGCACACCGAAGAGCTCAAGGAATCCATGACCCGCCTGGGCCTGCGCGTGCGGGACATCGACAAGGTGCTTAACGTGATTACGGACATCGCGGACCAGACCAACCTGCTGGCGCTCAACGCGGCCATTGAGGCCGCGCGCGCGGGCGAGGCCGGGCGCGGTTTCGCCGTGGTGGCCGACGAAGTGCGCAAGCTGGCCGAAAAGACCATGGCCGCCACCAAGGAAGTGGCCGAGGTGCTCTCCGGCATTCAGCGGGACGCGGCCCATAATATCGCCACCGTGGACCAGACCGTGGACGGCATGAGCCGGACCACGGATTTGACCCGTCAGTCCGACGAAGTCCTGCGCGAGATCGTGGCCTTGTCGGACAAGACCAGCGAACAGATCCGTTCCATTGCCGCCGCCTCCGAGCAGCAGGCCGCGGGCAGCGAAACCATCAGCAGAAGCGTGGAGGGGGTCAATCGCATTGCTGTGGAAAATATGGCGGGCATGGACCATTCCGCCAAAGCCGTCAGGGATCTGCTGGAACAGACGCGCCTGCTGGAGAATCTTGTGCGGGATCTCCAGGACGAGGAGCATCGCTGATCCCGTGACGCTCCCGCTTCGGCAACGATTCCGGCCGCCTGTCAGGGTTTGCGGCATGTGTCGCTTGACGCGGCACTGATTCTGTTTTGAGCACGGTAATCTGTTTCTGAAGTCCGTCTTCACGTGCCGCGCCCCGGCGTTCTTCACCGCCGTCCCGGTATGGCGGGGACTTCACAGCTCCGCGCCGTCATCCTCTATGCATGGGGGAAATGCATATGCGCCTTTGCCTACTGTGTTTCGCTGCCGCCGTCTGCATGCTGACGCTTGTTCCGGCCCGCGCGGGGTCCGTCGACGTGCCGGCCGGTCCTTACGTGGGTTCACAAAAATGCGCCGAGTGCCATGCCGAGGAGTATGAGACCTTCCGGAAATATTCCAAGAAGGCCGGCACATGGCGGCATATCAGCGCCATGGCTCCCAAACTGACGGCGGAAGAACTGCGGGGCTGCTACGCCTGCCACAGCACAGGCTACGGCAAGGGCGGCTTTGTGGACTATCAGTCCACGCCGCATCTTGCGGATGTTGGCTGTGAAACCTGCCACGGTCCGGGAGCGGCGCATGCCGAAAGCGGTGACCCCGCCGCCATCCGGCGCACGCCGCGCCATGAGGATTGCCTCGCCTGTCACAATGAAAGCCGCGTCAAAGCCTTCAACTTCAAGCCGCTGATCCATAGCGGAGCACATTAGGAGAACAGCATGCCTTTCTCCACCCGCAATATGCCGCTGGTCCGCAAATGCGCCTTGCTGGTCGTGCTCACGGCTGTGGCCGTCTTCGGCTGCCTGATCGTCTTCAACAGTATCCAGAACCGCAACGTCACCCTGAGCGGCCTGGAAGCCTCCACCCGTCTGGACGCCGAACTGCTGGCAAGGCTTGTGGAAGCGCCCATGAAGCGGGGCAATGACGCGGAAACCCGCGAGGTCGTGCGCCTTCTGGCGGATAACTACAAGAACGTGTCCGTCTATCTGGCGGGCTTCAACGGCGAGATCACCTATGCCTCGGACGCTTCGGCCGTGCGCGCGCCGTTGCGGGAACGCCTGCGGACGCCGGAAGCGCGGCAACTGGCCGCCGACACCCTGCGTGCGCCCCTGAAGGTCGGCCGTCTGGTGGAAGGGGACGGCGTCAGTCGCTTCCTGATGGTTTCCAGCATTCCCAACGGCAAGGATTGCCATCACTGCCACGGCGCGTCCAAAGCCATTCTGGGCACGCTGGTGGTGTCCAAGGATGTCACCCCGACCATCAACGACCTGAAATCGCGTACGCTCAGCAACATCGCCTTGTCCCTGGCGGGCATGTGTCTGCTCATCGCCGCGCTGCTGCTTTTTCTGCGCCGCACCGTGGTCCGGCCCGTGGCGGAACTGGCCGCGGCTTCCGGCAAGGTGGCCGGAGGCGATTTCGATGCGCCCTTCCCCGTGCCCAACTGTCTTGAACTGCGCAGCCTGCGAGACAGTCTGGCCGCCATGGTCGCCCACCTCAAAACCGAACTGGGCTTTTCCCAGGGGCTCCTCCGGGGTATGGGGCTGCCCTGCGTAATTACGGATACCGATGACCGCATCTCCTTCATGAACCAGCGGGCTGTGGACATCTACAGCCTCAAGGGGCGGCCCGGGGACTACAAGGGACGGCTGCGCGGCGAGGCCTTTTTCAATGATCCCGACAGAATGACCAATACCAAAAAGGTGCTTCTGAACAATGCCGACATTGAGGACGAGCCCTATGCCTTCACTGTGGGGGGCCGGACGCGCCATGTGCTGGTCAACGCCGCACGCCTGCTGGATGTGGACGGCAAGCTGCTGGGCGCCTTCACCCTGATGACCGACGTCACCGAGTCCGTGCGGCAGCGCGAGATCATCCGCGTGCAGAACGAACGCATCGCGCGGGCCGCCCAGGCCGCGGGCGTGGTTTCCGGCAGACTGGCCGACGCGGCCGCCCGGCTTTCCGAGCAGATCGACGCCACCAGCCGGATGGCCCAGGAGCAGGACGCGGCATCCGCCCGTTCCGCCGGGGCCATGCGCGCCGTGGCCGAGGAGGCCGGGCGTGTCTCGGCTTCGGCCGGGGATACGGTCCGCACCGCCGAAAGCACCCGGCAGGAGGCTGATGAGGGCGTGCGCATTGTGGAGGGCGTCACCGGCGGCATCAACCGGGCCGCGCAGGAAACTTCGGTCCTGGCTGAAAATATGCGCGAGCTGGGGAGGAAGGCCGAAAGCATTTCGCAGGTCATCACGCTTATTGAGGAAGTGGCGGACCAGACCAATCTGCTGGCGCTCAACGCGGCCATAGAGGCTGCGCGCGCGGGCGAGGCCGGGCGCGGTTTCGCCGTGGTGGCCGACGAGGTGCGCAAACTGGCCGAAAAGACCATGCAGGCCACCGGACAAGTCACCCGGGCCGTGGAGGAAATCCAGCAGAGCGTCAGCGGAAACGGCAAGACCACGGAGCGGATGGTGAATGTCATGGACGAGTCCAGCCGCCGGGCCGGGCAGTCCGGAGAGGCGTTGGAGCGCATCCGGCAGATGGCCACGCGCACGGCCGAAGGCATGGGGGCCATTGCCGCGGCCGCCGACGGCCAGTGCGAAACCAGCCGCGAGGTTTCGGAGACGGTGGACAGAATCAACGCGCTCTCGGATGACACCGCGCGCAACATGAGCGCCTCGGCTGAGGCCGTGGCCGAGCTGAGCCGTCTGGCGCATGAACTGGACGCCATTATCGAGAGTATGCGCGAGGCCGAAGAGGAAGGGGCGGCGCGCGCCGGAAAATCACGCCTTGCCAAGAGCTCCGGAGCTGCTTAGATAACACTCCATGAAAACGGACAACAAGCCCTGCATCCATATTGAAAAGGCCCGTCAGCATAATCTCAAAAACATCAGCCTGGACATCCCCCGCGACGAACTGGTGGTGATCTGCGGGCCGTCCGGTTCGGGCAAATCCACCCTGGCCTTCGACATCGTCTATGCCGAGGGGCAGCGCCGCTATGTGGAATCCCTTTCAGCCTACGCCCGGCAGTTCCTGCCTCAGATGGACAAGCCGGACGTGGAGAAGATTGAGGGTCTTTCCCCGGCCATTTCTCTGGAGCAGCAGAGCGTTTCGCGCAATCCCCGTTCCACCGTGGGCACGGTGACGGAGATTCACGACTTTTTACGCGTCTTTTTCGCGCGTCTGGGCCGCATGTACTGCCCCCAGTGCGGCCGTCCCATTGAGGCCCGCGCCGCCGACGAGATCATCGGCGACATCCTGGCCCTGCCGCAGGGAACCAAGTTCATGGTCCTGGCCCCGCTGGTGGAATTGCAGAAGGGCACCCATCTGGACAAGTTCAAGAAGCTCAAGGCCGAAGGCTTTGCCAGGGTGCGCGTGGACGGCGCGTCTTACACTCTGGACGACGTGCCCGCCCTGGACAAGAACAAGAAGCACAGCATCGACCTGGTGGTGGACCGCCTGGTGAACAAGGAAGGCATCCGGGGGCGGCTGGCCGACTCCGTGGAGCTGGCCCTGCGCTACGGCGAAGGCCGTCTGGTGCTGCATGAGCCGGATAAGGGCAAAGACGGGTCGGAGGCCGAACGCGACACCATCCATTCCACCACCTCGGTCTGCCCGCACTGTCATATTTCCCTGCCCGCGCCCAGCCCGCAGCTTTTTTCCTTCAACGGCCCGCAGGGGGCCTGCCCGCGTTGCGTGGGCCTGGGCAGCGTGGACTATTTCGAGCCGCGCCTCATCGCGCCCAACCGGGGGCTTTCGCTGAACACCGGCGCGTTGCTGCCCTGGGCCACGGACAAGATGTTCAGCCGTTACGAACCGGCGCTCAAGGCTCTGGGCAAGCGTTTCAAATTCATGCTCTCCACGCCGTTGGATCAGTTTTCGGATGCGGCTCTGGCCGCCCTGTTCTACGGCGAGGACGAGCACGGCAAGCCCGCAGCCGGGTCTTTGGGGCTGCGCCGTAACTGGATGGGCGGCAATGTGGCCCTGGGCGCGTCCGGCGACTACCAGAGCGAGCATTTCGCGGAGGCCCAGCAAGCCCAGAGCGCGCTGGCCGTGAGCGACAAGCGCTGGCCCGGCGTCATTCCCCTGCTGGAAAAGGGCATGCAGTACGGCGAGGCCTGGCGGGAAGTGCTGGCCCGCTTCCGCCAGTCCATGGACTGCCCGGACTGCAAGGGCGCGCGCCTCAATGCCGAGGCCTTGTCAGTGCGCGTGGACGATCTGAACATCGCCCAGTTCTGCGCGCTTTCCGTGGAGCGGGGCCTGGAATGGCTGGAAAAGCGGAGCTTCACGGGCCGCCATGCCCTGATTGCCGAACCCCTGCTCAAGGAACTGACCTTCCGTCTCTCCTTCATGCGCAACGTGGGCCTGGAATATATCTCTCTGGGCCGCTCCATGAGCACGCTGTCCGGCGGCGAGGCCCAGCGCATCCGTCTGGCCTCGCAACGGGGTTCGGGCCTGGTGGGCGTGACCTATGTGCTGGACGAGCCCTCCATCGGCCTGCACCCGCGCGACAACGAGCGCCTGCTGGGCACCCTGCGCTCTCTCCAGGCGCGCGGCAATACCGTGCTGGTGGTGGAGCACGACGAGGCCACCATCTGCGCGGCGGACACGGTCATCGAACTGGGGCCCGGCTCCGGCTCGCAGGGCGGGGAGCTGATGTTCCAGGGCCCGGTGGACGATCTGCTGGGCAAGGCCGACACGTTGACGGCCCGCTATCTGCGCGGGGACGAATCCATCCCCCTGCCCGACGCCCGGCGCGAACCCCAGGGCGAACTCCTGCTGCGCAACGTGACCACCAACAACCTGCGCGGCATTGACTGCCGCATCCCCCTGGGCGTGCTGACCTGCGTGACCGGCGTGTCCGGCTCGGGCAAGAGTTCGCTGGTGGTGGACACGCTCTACAAGCATCTGGCCCTGAACTTGGGCCTGCGCGTGGACCAGCCCGGCGCCATCGGGGGCTTGAGCTATGAGGGCGACGGCGCGCCCGTGGAGCGCATCGTGGCCATCGACCAGACGCCCATCGGGCGCACGCCGCGCTCCAATCCGGCCACCTATACCAAAATCTTCGACGAGATCCGCAACATCTTTTCCATGACCCCGGACGCGCGCAAGCGCGGCTACAAGCCGGGGCGCTTCAGCTTCAACGTGCGCGGCGGCCGTTGCGAGGCCTGCGGCGGCGACGGCCAGATCCGGGTGGAAATGCACTTTCTGCCCGACGTCTATGTGACCTGCGACGTCTGCAAGGGCAAACGCTATAATCACGAAACCCTGGAAGTGCGCTACAAGGGCCTGAACATCGCGGAAGTGCTGGATCTTACCGTGCGCCAGGCCCGGCAGCTTTTTGAGAACTATCCCGGCCTGGAGCGGCGGCTGGCCGTGCTGGAGGAAGTGGGCCTGGAATATCTGCGCCTGGGCCAGCCCGCCACCACGCTGTCCGGCGGCGAAGCCCAGCGCATCAAGATCTCGCGCGAACTGGGCAAGCGCTCTCTGCCCGGCACCATGTACATTCTGGACGAACCCACCACCGGCCTGCACATGCATGAGGTGGGCAAGCTGATCAAGGTGCTGCACGCCCTGGTGGACAAGGGGGCCAGCGTGGTGGTCATCGAGCACAATACGGACATGATCCTGGCTTCGGACCACGTGCTGGACATGGGCCCCGGCGGCGGCGAAAACGGCGGGCTGATCGTTTCGGCGGGCACGCCCGAGGCCATTGTGGCCGATCCCGAGTCCGTGACCGGGCGCTTCCTGATGCAGGAACGCACGGACCGGCTCAAGCGCCGCAAAAACTGAGGCGCTGATTTCTGAAAGGCACGGCCGCAAGCCTGCGGCCCGGCATTCAACCAAGGAGAAAAGCATGATCCGGCATATTGTCTGGTGGACGCTTCAGGACGAGGCGGACGGGCATACGGCGGCGGAAAACGCCCGGCGCATCAAAGAGGCCTCGGCGCCGCTCAGCGGCATCCCTTCGGTGCGTTCCGTGGAGGTTTCCTATGAAATCCAGCCCACGAGCACAGTGCCCGTGCAGGTAGTGCTGCAATCCCTGCATGACGACATGGCCGGGTTGGAGGCCTATGCCGGGCATCCCGTCCATCTGGAGTTCGGCAGGCTGGTCAAGGCCGTCAGCGCCTCGCGCCAGGCGCTCGATTACGCCGTGTAAGCCCTTTTGGACAGATCATTCCATCCCGCCTTTCCCTAGCATGGCGGGCACTGTAGAGCTTTTTGCGCTTAAAATTATTGTGTAACGGCGAAGTAAATTCGCCTTGCGATAATTTCGCGGTACGGATTTTCCGTGAAAATCCGCACAGAGCGTTGGGATTTTTCAATAGCAAAACGCTCTAATGCCGAAAGCCTCCCGCCTGTAAAAGCGGGAGGCTTTGCCGTCGTGTGGGTGTGGAGGAGGTACGCTGAAGCGGGGTCAGGGCAGCTTATGGCCGGAGCAGCCGCCCTGGCAGCAGTTTTTTTTGCCGTCGTTTTCGCAGCCGCAGGAGCACTGCCCTTTACGCAGGCAGAGGTAGAAACGACGGCCGATGAAGAAAAGCGCGGCAGCCACGCAGATAATGATCAGCAGCAATTGCATGTCCATGAGTTTCACCTTTGCTTGATTTGCCCGTGCGGGCGCGCCGGGATACGGCTCTCACGGAGCCGGGCGGGAACAGGCGCGTGAGGTCGCGGATGTACTGACGCCGCCTTTCCGTCACAAATCAAGTATGTCTCTTATGAAAATGAATGTCAAGTTCGTTATGGCCGTATAAAAAAGACCGCAACCGGCAGGGCTGTCCATCATGCGAAGCGGCCTGAGCCGTTCAGGCGGCGGATCAGACCGGGCCGCGTTCAGGCCTTGGCTTTGGCCGTGCGGCAGTCCGCGCACAGGCCATAGAGATTATGCACATGGCCGTTCAGGCTGAACCCGTGCTTTTCCGCCAGTTCACGCTGCAGTTTTTCGATGCGCTGATCGCAGATTTCCACGATTTTGCCGCAGGAGAGGCAGACGATATGGTCGTGGTGGCTGTCGGGCCGGGCCACTTCATAGCGGGTGATGCCGTCGCTGAAATGGATTTCCATGGCCAGCCCGGCGTCGCAGAGCAGCTTGAGCGTGCGGTAGACCGTGGTCTGTCCGATGCCCGGATCGCGCCCCAGAATATATTGATAGAACTCTTCCAGCGAATGGTGGCCGGGGAGTTCAAAAAACGCTTCGGCAATGACGCGTCGCTGGGATGTGGTGTTCAGCCCTTTGCGGCTCATGAAGTCCAGAAAGTCCGCCAGGGACGCGTTGTTTTGTTTGGACATAACCAACCCCCATAATCTTTTAGCACGGGGTGTGCCTTTCTGCCAAGTGGTCCGCGCGGCCGGATCGGGCCGTCTTTGCTCCGGCGGCTTGACAGAAGATACCCGCCCGGATAGAGCACTTCAACTTGGAAAAAGTGAACCGCCGCCGGGTCCGTAAGGATGCATGTCAAGGAAACGGCGAACGCCGCGCCTTTTCCGCGCCTTGCGGCACGCGCCAATGCACGGCGGCAGAGTTGCCGCGCAATGTATTGAACATAAAAAACAGCAGCGCCCGCTGCCTGATTTGAAAAATGAGACACACAGAACCCGTAAAATTTTTCGGCGGCGTAGCCGCCATGAGCCGGCGAAAATTGAGGGCATAAACAGGCTCGAAATTTTAGCCCCCAGGAATGACAATTCCCGACGGCCGTCCGCGCCAAAAGGCGAAGGCTGTCCGGCCCGCGCCGCCTGAAAACCGGCGGCGCACGGCGTCCCCCGCGCTTTCCCGCGCGGAATGCGGGAATGCCCGAGCGTCAAGGAGTTCCGCCGTGCGCCTTTCCCCTCTGAGTCTGAAAATTCTGCTCAACCTCTTTCTGGTTTATATTTCCTGGGGCTCCACGTATATCGGCTTCGAATTCACCCTGGAAGTGCTGGGACCTTTTCTGGCCTGCGGTTCGCGCATGCTTCTGGCCGGGCTGTTGCTCTGCGCGGCCATCGTCTGCACGGGCCGCTGGCAACGCCCCTCGCGCGCCGACTGGCGGCACGCCTGCTGGCTTGCCGTGTTCATGGTCCTGATGGCCAGCGGCTTTCTGGGCAAGGGGCAGGAATACGTTTCTTCCGGCGTGGCCGCCGTGGTTACCGGTTCCACGCCCATTTCCATGCTGGTGGGGGCCTGGCTGTTCGGCGGCGAGCAGCGTCCCTCGGCCATGCAGTGGCTGGGACTGGCCGGAGGCCTGTGCGGCCTGGCCCTGCTGGGCTTCAGCCAGACCGGTTCCGGCGCGGAGCAGAGCAGCCTGGGCGGCATCTTCTGGGTTTTCGGGGCTACCTTGGGCTGGGTGACCGGTTCTCTGCTGACGCGGCGTTTTCCCCTGTCCACCCGGCTTTCGGCCCTGCAGTCCTGCGGCCTGCTGCTGCTTATCGGCGGCCTGGAAAGCCTGCTGCTGGGCTTTGCCTGCGGCGAGGCGGCCATGACCCGTTGGGAGAATCTGCGGACCGAAGTTGTACTGGCATTCGCCTGGATGACCGTCGGGGGCTCCATCATCGCCTATTCCAGCTATTTCTGGCTGCTGACCCATGTTTCCATCGCCACGGCCGTCTCCTATGAATACGTGGTGCCGATTATCGGCATTTTCCTCGGCTGGTGGCTGGGTGGAGAAACCGTTTCGGGCCGTATGATCCTGGCCTGTTGCCTGACCGTGGGCTCGGTCTTTTTCGTGCTCTGGCACAAGCACAATAAATGAATATGACCAAAATGCCCGGCGGCTGCCCCGGACCCGCGTAACGCCGCGTTTTTTCGCGGGATTTCCTTGAGAATTTCGCGTCTTGCCGGTGGAAAGCGTCCGGTGTATGATTTTTCTGCTCTGACCGGCTGAAGGCTTGACAAGTCTAATAAGAAATGAATATCATTTTCATTAAGTCAAGACGCTGAGTTCAGAAATCCTCAACAACGGAAGCAAGCTACGCTTCTTCAGCATAAAGGAAAGCATCATGGAAAGTCTGATCAATAAGAAAGTGGAACCCTTCACCGTCCAGGCCTTTCACAACGGCGAGCTGAAGGATATCAGCGAGGCGGATCTGCAGGGACACTGGTCGGTTATTTTCTTCTATCCGGCGGACTTCACTTTTGTCTGCCCCACGGAGCTGGAAGACCTTTCCGACCATTACGACCAGTTCCGGAAACTGAATTGCGAAATTTACTCCGTGTCCACGGACAGCGCCTATGTGCACAAAGCCTGGGCCGACGCCTCCAAAAGCATTGCCAAGATCCGCTATCCCATGCTTTCGGACAGCGCCACCTGGCTTTCCCGCTTTTTCGGGGTTTACATTGAAGAGACGGGCCAGGCCCTGCGCGGCACTTTTATCATCAATCCCCAAGGCGAAATCAAGGCCTATGAGGTGCACGACCTGGGCATCGGCCGCAATGCCGACGAACTGGTGCGCAAGCTGGAAGCCGCGCAATTCGTCGCCGAGCACGGCGACCAGGTCTGCCCGGCCAAATGGAAGCCCGGCGCGGCGACCTTGAAGCCCGGTCTGGATCTGGTGGGCAAACTGTAGGCGGCAGACGCGCCTTTTTGTCGCTGGCGGCGTTAAACCGTGCGGCCCGGCTTGGTCACGTAGCAAGCTACGTTCCCGCGCCGGGCCGCTTGTTTGCCTTGCCGGCGAGCAAAAAATCACGCCTGCCGGATGCATGGTGTAACGAAAAAGCCCGGCGTGAGAGATCACGCCGGGCTTTTTCGTTACTCATTAATCATTTTGCTCAGCTTAGGTCATGTTGACACTACATTCTTTTGCCCGCTGGCTTTGTCGAACTTCGCCTTTTATTCCAGTCGCGCTAGCCGTTCACAGCTCTGCTGTGTTACGGATAGCGACAGTGATTTCGATGAGAGGAGTTTTGTGTAACTCATTGCTGTCCTCATCCGTAGCTTCCTTCGTCGCAACGGCTGAAGCGAGTACCAGAAGAGTACACTCCTTTCATAAAAGGCTTGTTCTCCTTGTCGGCAAAAAAATCCCAGTAGTGTCAACAGGCCCTAGAGCAATTTCACTTTAAAATTGCCCGCCACGAAGGCGTAAGTGCAATTTATTTGCGCTGTCAAGCGCCGAAGTGAGAGTCTTTAAACGTTAAGAATGTAGATTTTTAACGTGAATCCGCTCTGGGAGCTGTTTCTAAATAAGTATTTTCGTTCTCTGCCAAGGAAGGCGAGTCCTGGGCGAAGGGAGTCTATTCAAACATATTCGACCTTCGCACGGGGCGAGCCTAACGCAGGCAGAGGGCGAAAGGACAATTTAGAAATGGCTCCTAATGGCCGCGCAGCATCTTCACCGAGCAGAACTTCCCGCACATGGCGCAGACTTCCTCGCTCTTGTGGGCCTCCCGGCGTTTGGCGAGCTGGGCCGGGTCCAGGGCCGCCCTGGACATGCCTTCCCAGTCCAGAGCCTTGCGGGCGGCGTTCATGGCGGCTTCGCGTTCGACGGCCCTGGGCCGTCCCAGGGCCACTTCGCCCACATGGGCGGCCACGCGCGAGGCCATCACGCCGGCGCGCACGTCGTCCACATCCGGCAGAGTCAAATGCTCGGCCGGGGTCAGATAGCAGAGAAAGTCCACACCGGCTTCCACGCCCAGAGCGCCGCCGATGGCCCCGGCAATGTGGTCATAGCCGGGCGCGCTGTCGCAACACAGCGGCCCCAGCACATAGAGGGGCGCGTTGTTGGTCAGGCGCTTGATGCCCTGGATCTGGGTGCGCACCTGATGCAGCGGCACGTGGCCCGGACCTTCGATCATGCACTGCACGCCCTTTTCCAGGGCGTATCTGGCGAGCTGGCCCAGGTTGATCACTTCCTCCCACTGGGCGGCGTCGCCCGCGTCCACGCCCGCGCCGGGGCGCAGGCCGTCGCCCAGGGACAGGGTGACGTTGTAGGGCAGGCAGATGTCCAGCAGGCGGTCGAAATATTCCAGCAGCGGATTTTCGCGGCCGTTTTCCAACATCCAGCGGGCCAGCATGGAGCCGCCGCGCGAAACAATGCCCAGCACGCGGTTGTCCTTGACGGCCAGCTCCGCGCCGCGCCGGGAAAGCCCGCAGTGCACGGTGACGAAATCCACGCCCTGGCGGGCCTGCTTTTCGATTTCAGCGAACAGGTCGTCCGGCTTCATGCTGCTGATGTCGCGCTCGGCGTCCAGGATCTGCTGGCCCACGGCGTACATGGGCACCGTGCCCAGGGGCAGGGGGCAGGCTTTGAGCATGCCCGCGCGGATGGCGTCCAGGTCTCCGGCGATGGACAGGTCCATGACCGTGTCGGCCCCGGCGTCCAGGGCTGCCTTGATCTTGTTGTTCTCGGTTTCCGGGCAGTTGCAGAGCGGCGACGTGCCGAGGTTGGCGTTGACCTTGATCCGGGAGGGCTGGCCCACCAGGATGGGCTTGAGCCCTTCATGGGCCGGGTTGCCCAGAAGCACCATGCTGCCCTCTTCCAGGGCGCTGGTGATGGCTTCGGGGGCCAGACCTTCCTCCTGGGCCAGGGCGGCCAGATGCCGGTCGAGCAGGCCGCGCAGGGCGGCGTTTTTCGAGCAGAGCGAAGATGACATGAGTGCCTCGCGGGTTGCGACGCAGGGCGCAAAAAAAGCCACAACCTGCGGGGAAAGCGGGTGCGGCTGCAGCTTCCCTCCGGCAGTGCGAACTGCGTCAGGTTCACAGGGTCTGGGGCTGATTCCCCACTCTCAGCCGCCCTGAACGCGTTTTCGCAAAACACATCCCGCGCGGCTCCCCTAGCTCCCGTCATCTATAGCTTGGCCCCGTGACGCTGTAAAGGACTTTGTACGCGTGCTCAACGGGCGGCGCCGTAGGCTTGCCGTTGGCGGCGAAAGGCCTACGCTGCCTTGCGCGCCAGCCAGGCGCACAGCTTCCGTCTGAGAATCCGGGGATCAATGGGCTTGGTGATATGATCGTTCATGCCCGCTTCCAGGCTTTTTTCGCGGTCGCCGCTCATGGCATGGGCCGTCATGGCGATGATCGGCGGCCCGGACGGCCCTGCCCCCGGCAGCGCGCGTATTTCGCGGGTGGCGGTCAGCCCGTCCATGACTGGCATCTGAATGTCCATGAAGATCAGGTCAAAGGATCGTCCGCGGCAGAGCTCCACGGCCTCGGCCCCGTCCTTGGCGAGGGTGACCCGCATGCCCAGGTCTTCCAGGAGATTGAGGGCCACTTCCTGGTTGATTTCATTGTCCTCGGCCAGAAGAACGCGCGCGCCCGCAATGGCGCGCATATCGTCGGGCTCGTCCTGCTCCATGCACCCACGCAAGGGGATGGGAGGCAGATCAAGGCCCAGGGCCGCCACAATGGCATTGCGCAGGGAGGCCCGCCAGACGGGCTTGGAGAGGATGCGCGTCCCGGCGTCCAGGCCGGGCGCGTCGCGGTACTGATCCACATGGAAAGCCGGAACGAGCAGCAGACGGGGCAGAGCGCCGTTGCCGAGCCGTCCCAGAGCCGCCGCGCAGTCCAGGCCGCCCTTTTCCGGCAGATTCTGGTCCACCAGGGCCAGATCAAAAGGCGCGCCCTCCGCCTGGGCGGCGCGCGCCGCCTCCAGGGCCGCCGTGCCGGAATCCACGGCGCGCACCGCCATGCCCAGGTCGCCCAGCAGGCGCGTCAGCACGTCACGGCATGCGGGGGAACCGGCGGCCAGCAGCAGGCGCCTGCCGCGAAATTCTCTTGGGGCGGCGTCCACGGGTACCTCCTCGCCGAGATCCAGAACGGCGGTAAAGGCGAAGACGCTGCCCTTGTCCGGTTCGCTCTCCACCCAGATCCGGCCGTCCATCATACCCACCAGGCGCTCGCAGATCGCCAGCCCCAGGCCGGTGCCGCCGTAACGCCGGGTGGTTGAGGTGTCCACCTGCTGGAAGGCTTGGAACAGCTTGCCGGCCTGTTCCCTGGTCAGGCCGATGCCCGTGTCGCGCACCTCCACCCGCAGGCGCGCCTGATGCGCGTCTTTGGACTCCAGGTATACGTTGAGGGTCACCGATCCCTGATGGGTGAACTTGAGAGCGTTGTTGGCGAGATTGGTCAGCACCTGCGAAAAACGCAGCCTGTCGCCCACCAGAACGTAGGGCACGTCCGGCCCCACGTAAAAGAGCAGTTCAAGACCCTTTTCAGCAGCGCTGAAAACGAGCAGATCCGCAATATTTTCCAACACTTCCGAAATGAGGAAGGGCGCATGTTCCATGGTCATGCGTCCGGCTTCGATTTTGGAGAAGTCGAGAATGTCGTTGAGCAGGCCCAGCAGATTGCGCGCGGCTTGCTGGGTGCTTTCCAGATAGTGGCGCTGGCGTTCGTCCACAGGGGTTTGGAGCAGCAGGTGGGTCATGCCCAGAATGGCGTTCATGGGCGTGCGGATTTCGTGGCTCATGCGCGCCAGGAAATCGCTTTTGGCGCGGGTGGAGGCCTCCGCCGCCAGGCGCGCGGCCCTGAGTTCGGTGATGTCCTGAAGCCAGATCAGCAGGGCCGGATTGCCCCGGTAATTGATGGTGCTGATGCCGGCGAGGGTTTCCCGGCACGGGCCGTCCGGGGCGTCCAGCCGCCGGACGGCCATGGGAATGTTGACCGCCGGGCGGTCCTGCCCGGCCCCGGCGCAGAGATCGAGATAGCCCTGATAATCCGCCCAGATGCCCGAGCAGTTTTCCCCGGCGGCCAGGCCCGCCAGGCTTGCGGCCGCGGGATTGAACATAAGCGCCTCGTCCTCGGCGGAGCAGATCAGCATGGCCGAGGGCGCGGCCTTGATGATGGCCTGCAGAAGTCGGCGTTCATTTTCCAGGATTTTTTCATAGGCCTGAATATCGCGCAAGTCGTGTACGGAGGTGAAAAAGGCCGTGCCGAAAGGCGAGACGATCTTGACCAGTACGCCATCGCAGGGGAGCGGACTGCCATCGGCGTGGCGGAATATCCAGCCTGAATGCTCAAGGCCGCTTTTGGCGCAACGCTCGAAAATATCATCCATGGCCTGAGGCGTGGGTGTGCCGTCTGCCTGCACGGGCATCTGGAAATTCAGAATATGGTCCCGAACCTGCTCCACTGAAGACGCGCCCAACCATGTAAGCGCGGTGGCGTTGCAGGTCAGCAGGGCATGATTTTCGTCCCAGAGGAAAAAGGCGTCGCCGGCATTGTCGAAAATGGTGCGCTGCAACAGTTCGGTCTTGTAGGCTTCCCCGATGTTGTGGAAGGCCACGATAGCCCCGGTGACGCGGTCTTTATCGCGGATGGGCGCAATGCTGCCGCTGACCAGTACGAGTTCACCGTTTTTATGCAGAAACGGTTCCATCTCAAAGCGTATTTTGCCTGAATTCAACCGCGCCCTGCACAGAGGACAGGATTCCCTGGGGTTGGGCGTGCCGTCCAGGCAACGGCTGTGCAGGGTTTCGTGCAGCGTTTTACCGATCAGTTCGTTTTCTTCATACCCCAAGATGGATTGCACGGCGTGGTTCATGAAGGTGACGGTTCCCATTGTGTCCATGCCGATGATGCCGTCGCTGGTGGCATTGAGCAGGCGCAGGCTGTGCGCCTGGGAGGCTCTCAACTGGCGGGTGCGTTCCTCCACGCGCCGCTCCAGGCTGTCGGCCAGCTGCTGGAGCGCGTTCCGCGCGGCGTTGCGCTGGTCAATGCGCCGCAGCAGTCGCATGCTGAACCAGGCCACGCCCAGAATGCAGAACAGGGCGAAAAGAAAGTGCAGCAGAGTGATTTTGCCGCTCAGCGTCTCTTGCATCCGGGCCATTTCCGCCAACGGCGGACTGACGCTGAGCCCGCCGATCACCTCGCCTTCCCTGTATCCCTGAACCGCATGACAGGTCAGGCAATTTTTTTCGGCCCGCAGGATATGGATCAGGCGGACCCGCTTTTGCCCGCCGGTATCGTCCAGGCCGAGCTTTTCCTCGCCGCCGTTGCGGATCAATTCCTCCAGCGCGGCGGCTTCCCACGGGTCGGCCTGATTCGCGGGTCTGATGGGCCTGAGGCTCACCAGCCGCCCCTGGCCGGTGGAAGCCTTCATCCAGCGCTCCTGCACCAGGCGGAAGGCATAAGCCGGGTTGATGCGGGTGACGGCCATGCCGTTGCTCAGGGTGAAATCGCGGTTTTCAGGGGCCAGCCAGGGATTGGGGGGCGTGCCCGGGGTCACCGGCGCGTAAAGCCCGCCGAGATCGGCCACCCAGGCGCGCAGGGCCAGATCCTTGCTGATGGACAAACGGGCGAGCTTGACCGCGTGGTCGCTGGTCTGGCTTGCGAGCAGGCTGGAAAAACTCCAGCAGGAAAAGACGGACAGGGCCAGAATGCCCAGGCAGAGAAGGCTCGCGCCCAACAGGACACGGCGGTGTTCCATCTGCATGCATGTCTTGCCCGGAGAAGTAACGGCCATGGCATCCTCATCGACAGGGGATTCCAACGGGGCGCATCCGTTGCGGAATTGAATAAGTATGAAAGAGGACAGCGCGATTACTTTAGCCCCTGGCGCGGCGTCAGGCAAGGCCGCCGGGCGCCGGGCGAAAAAATATGCCGGCTCATGCCCGTTCTCCCTCCGGGGCAGACCTTTTCCGTCTCCCATAAGTCCGCCCGCGCCGGGATCCGCAGGGGCTTGCATGCGCGGACCCTTCGGGGCCGAAGGGCTGAACCGGCTTTGGCGCGGACGGCGCGCCTTGCAATCCCCCCACGCCTGGAATACACCACTCCAATGCGGTGCAAGCGTTTGTTCAGTCCTCTTACCTGGCCGGTCTTCTCCTTTCTGGGGGCCATCGCCCTGGGCACCGTGCTGCTCTGCCTGCCGCCGAGCTGGCACCCGGGCCGGGAGCTGCAAACCCTGGACGCCTGCTTTCTGGCGACCTCGGCGGTCTGCGTCACCGGGCTCACGCCCGTGGACATCAGTTCGGTGCTCAGTCCCTTCGGCCAGGGCGTGCTGCTCTTCCTGATCCAGTTGGGCGGCCTCGGGGTCATGACCTATACGAGCATCATCTTTCTGCTCTGGCGCAACAACGTGCCCTTTACCAATCGCGAGGCGGTCAGCCAGGCCCTGCTGGGCGGCGATTTCAATCTGGCGGCTTTTGTGCGCCAGGTGCTGGTTCTGGTTTTCAGCATCGAAGCCCTGGCCGCCGTGTTGCTCTATCTGCATGACCCCCGCTTTTTTCATCCCTTCAGCGCGGTTTTTCACGCCGTTTCCTCCTTCTGCAACGCGGGCTTTGCCCTGAGTCCCGACAATCTGATGCCATTCCGCGATGATCCGGTGGTCAACCTGGTGATCGCGGGCAGCGTCATTCTGGGCGGCATCGGCTTCGGGGTGCTGCGTGAATTCCTGGGCCTGCTCAGCGGCGGCAGGTTCGGCGCTCCTGTGCATCGTCTGAGCCGTTTCAGCCGCCTGGTGGTCAAGACCAGCCTGTTTCTGATCGTGGCGGGCACCGTGCTGATTTTCTGCATCGAATTTTTCCGGGCGGGCAACGAGCAGAGCGTGGGCGACGGCTTTGACCTGGCGATCACCTCTTTTTTCCAGTCCGTGATCGCCCGCACCGCCGGTTTCAACAGCGTGGAC
The DNA here is from genome assembly GCF_018379785.1 of Desulfovibrio sp. GTDB lineage: Bacteria > Desulfobacterota > Desulfovibrionia > Desulfovibrionales > Desulfovibrionaceae > Desulfovibrio. The sequence goes on along the minus strand of NZ_JAGZUV010000017.1, from coordinate 12,632 downwards.
ATGACCGCCCTGAGCGAGGCGAGCCTCATGGTGCTTATGGCCCTGATGTTCATCGGCGCCGGGCCCGGCTCGTGCGCGGGCGGCATCAAGGTGGTCACCTTCCGGGTGCTGGCGGGCTATGTGGCCGCCCAGTTCCGCGGCGACCGGCAGATCGTGCTGGAACAGCGCGGCGTGCCCAAGGGAAACGTCACCCGAGCCCTGACCCTCTTTTTTCTCTATTCCATGCTCATCGCGGTCTCGACCTTTTTGCTGAGCATCACGGAAAACGGCATCCTGCACCGCACCGGACGCGAGGGCGTCTCCATGCTGCGCCTGCTCTTCGAGTCCGTATCCGCCCTGGGCACGGTGGGCCTTTCCATGAACCTGACCCCGGATTTGAGCGCGGAAGGCAAAATGATTATCATCTTCAATATGTTTGCCGGACGCGTGGGCCTGCTCAGCCTGCTCATGGCCGTGCAGAGTTTGCAGCCGAGGAAGGCGTATACCGTAGCCGAAGCCCAGCTCCCCATCGGCTAAACAGGCGGCCTTTTCGCCGTTGGCCGCGCCGGGCTTCGTTTTTTATTCCGGTTGTGAACCGAAGAGTTCACGCCCGTTATAAAAAATTCGCTTGCCTGGCCAGCGCCGCAAAAATCTCAATTGCCGGGCTCGCTGAAAAACAGGGCGCGGGTACCTGCCAAAATAGTTAAGGAGACGGCATGCCTGAAAAAAAACTGGAGATCGGGATCATCGGCCTCGGCAAGTTCGGCCTGCGCATGGCTACCGCCCTGGTTTCCCTGGGGCATACCGTGGTGGGCATCGACATGTCCGAAACCCGCGTGCAACTGGCCGAGGAGGCGCTGGATTCGGTCTATCGGGCCGACGCCACCAACATCAGCGTGCTGCGTTCCCTGCACATCCAGGATCTGGACTGGGTGGTGATCAGCGTGGGGCAGAGCGTGGAACAGTCCCTGAACGTCACGCTCAACGTACAGGAACTGGGCGGCCCGAGAATCCTGGTCAAAGCCTCCAACGAGGAGCATCGCAAGATCCTCCAGCGCTTGCGTGTGGACCGCGCCCTGGTGCCGGAGACCGACGCGGCGGTCATGGCCGCCCACCAGCTCACCTATCCGGGCATGCTGGACCTGATCCCCAAATACGGGGGCATCGCCATTCAGGAGTTGCGCGTGGACCATTGGGACGGCAAAACTCTGGTGGACCTCAACCTCATGCAGCGCTTCAATGTGATGGTCATGGGCATTCGCCCGGTGGGCGAGCGCTCTTTCATTTTCGTGCCCCCGGCGCGCACGGTGCTGCATCGCGGCGACACCCTGGTGGTGGCCGGGAGGGCGGATTCCATGGGCGATCTGCAACCCTAGGTGTAATGTTTCAAGAGGCTGTTCACTCTGTCCTCGGCTCGGTTTGCTGTTGTCCGCTAACTCCGCCTTTACCGATTCGAGGCAGGGTGAACAGCCTCTTGAAACATTACACCTGGAGCGGATCGTCTTTGAAACGCTCCGCGTTTCAAAGGGGTCATTCCGATAAAAAACGCGGTTATCGCCGCTGTCGGTCCCCGTATGGTTCCGTTGCCGCCGACGGGGACGGCCCTTCGGGCCGCCCGTCGGGTCGGGCTTCGCGGCGCGCCTCACCGTGTTCGGCGTTAGCGCATTTCAACGTTGAACCACTCTGGAACTTTCCGTTTATTTCGAGCCGATGAAGCAGCGTCCCGCGAATTTTCGCGGGACGCTGCCGTTGGGGGAGGCCGAGGTCTCATGCGTCCGGAGTGCGTCAGCTTCAGCGCCGCATGCCCGCGGTGGGCAGATCTTCCCACAGCACGGCGGCCACATGCTCCTCGGGATGGTGCCGGGTGACCAGGCTCACGCCGAACACGCCCAGCGCGCTGAAAAGAAAGCCGAACAGGGTCTGGTCGAAGTCCAGGCCCAGATAGGGCCAGAGCACGGTGGAGACCAGGCCGCCCAACATGCCCGCCATAACCCCGGCGCGGGTCAGGCCGCGCCAGAGCATGGTGGCGAGGAAAGGCAGCACGATGGTGGTGGCCGTCAGGCGCAGGGCCCACTGGTAGATGGCGATGATGCCCGTGAAGTTAAAGGCCACCCACAGCGCGGCCAGAGCCACCAGGGCCACGGTGAGGCGCGAAACCAGCATGAGCCGCCGGTTGTCGGCCTTGGGATTGATGAGCTGGCGGTAGAAATCATGGGTCAGGTTGGACGATCCCTGCAGGATGAAGGAGTCTGCCCCGGTCACCAGCGCGGCCAGCAGGGCGCAGTAGATCAGGCCGCCCACGTAAGGGGGCAGCAGATCGCGCGTCACGGTGGAAAAGATCAGGTCCGGGTTGATGTCCGGGGGCAGGAACTGCCGGGCGGCCAGACCGATGAGAATGGGGCAGACAAAGACCCCGCAGCAGATCAGCACGCCCAGGGTATTGGCGTTGAGCGAGACCTTTTCGGACTTGGCGGCGAAGATGCGCTGCCAGGAGGATTGCCAGACCAGATAAAAAGGCCCCACGGAGATGAAGAACAGGGCCGCCTCCTTGGCCCCGTATGGTCCCGAGGGCGAGAGAAATTCCGGCGGGGTGGCGGCCAGCATGGGCCCCATGCCCCCGGCCAGGCTCACGGAGGCCACGGCCAGGACGACGATGCCCGTGATGATCAGTACGGCCTGGAGGGCGTCGGTGACGATGGTGCCGGGCAGGCCGCCCAGCACGGTGAAGGCCAGCACCAGCACGGCCGAGAGAACCAGCGCGTTGCCCACGTCCATGCCGAAGCAGGCCGACCAGATGGTGGACATGGCAAGATACTGCATGGCCGTGGTGGGAATGGCGTAGACCACGGCCGAGAGCAGGGAGGGAATGATGCCCGCGCGCACGCCGAAACGCTGCCCGAAAAGGTCGGCCAGGGTGTAGAGGCGCTGGCGGCGCAGGGCGCGGCCGAAGGCCAGGATCAGAATCAGAGTGAAGATGACGCTGGCAAGGCTGAAACGGATATAGCCCGAAGCCCCTACCTGGAAGCCCAGGCCCACGGTGCCGATAAAGACCGAAGCCCCGCACCAGGTGCTGATGACCGTGCCCACAATGGGCCAGAAGCCCATGCTCCAGCCGCCGATGAGATAGTCGTCGGCGTTCTTGACCTTCAGGAAATAGTAAAAGCCGATGCCGAACATGATCAGGAAATAGACGATGATGTAGCCGAGATACCAGCCCATGGAATCCTCCTCGTGCTGTGGCGCCGCCCGTCCGGGCGGCTTTTCATATGGGAAGCGGAAACCGTCAGTCCTTCAGAGCGCCCCAAACCGGGCGGCCCATGCTGATCACGGAGATGATGTTGACTTTGTTGATGTCTTCCGGCGCAACGGCGCGCGGATCCGCATCCAGAAAGGTGAAGTCGGCCAGCTTGCCGGGTTCGATGCTGCCTCGCCGGTCTTCCTCGAAGCACATGGCCGCCGCATCGGTGGTGTAGGCGCGCAGGGCGTCCAAAACGCACACGCGTTGGTCCGGGCCCAGCAGGCGGCCCGCGCGCGTGCGCCGGTTCACGGCGGTGTGGATGGATTGCATGGTCATCTGCGGCAGCACCGGGGTGTCGGCGTGCAGGGAGAAGGGCAGGCCCAGACGCGCCGCGCCGCCGCAGGGGTCAATGCGCGCGGCGCGCTCCGGTCCGAGAAAGATGTCGTGGTGGCGGTCGCCCCAGTTCCAGACGTGCAGGCCGAAAAAGGAGGGCCACAGGCCCACGGCCTTCATGCGCGCCATTTGTTCGTCCGACGCCATCTGGCAGTGGATGAGCAGGTGGCGCGGGTCGTTGCGGGGGCAGCGGGCCTGGGCTTTTTCCACGGCGCGGACGGCGGCTTCGACAGCGCCGTTGCCGTTGCCGTGGATGACGGCCTGCTGGCCCGCGCTGTGGGCTTTGAAGACGGCGTTCTCCAGTTCTTTCTGGGGAATGATGGGGGCGGGCCGCGTTTCGGGGCGGCTGTGATAGCCCTCGGGCACGGCGGCGGTATAGGCCTGGATGGAGCCGTCCACGAGCAGCTTGATGCCGTGGAAGCGCAGCAGGGGCGAGCCTGTTCCGGCCAGCAGGCCCGTTTCCAGCACCCGCTCAAACCAGTCCGCGAACACGGGCATGTGCACATGGAGGTGCAGGCGGCCCTCAAGCTCCAGCCCGGCCAGAGCCTCGTAAACCATCCAGGGCGTGAGCCCGCCGAGGCCCGCGCCGCCGCCGATGCAGGCCGTGAAGCCTTGGGCGTTGTAGCTTTCCACGGCGCGGAGCAGGCCCTGTTTCAGGGTCGTGGTTGTCACGGGCGGCAGCTTGCCCAGGGCTTCCAGGGCCAAAGTTTCGGTGATCAGGCCGTTGGGGCGGCCGTTTTCGCAGACCGCGTCCGGATTGTCCGAAGGCCGTTCCGGGGAAATGCCCAGCAGGCCGTACATGCGGCTGTTGACGTAGGCCGCGTGGATGGAGATGTGCAGCAGCAGCGCGGGCCTGTCCGGAAAAAGGGCGTCCATTTCGGCCAGGTTCGGGCCGCGCTGTTCGGTCACGGCCGTGTCGTCGAAGCCGTAACCCATGGGAACGGGCTGATCCTGCTCCCGGCCGTGCCGTTGCAGAATGTCCAGGGCCGAGGCCAGGTCGGCCGTGCCGCCGCAGTAGGCATAGGGGGCCCAGGCGGCGAGCATGTCCGGGTGGCTGTGAGTGTCGATGAAGCCGGGATAGACGGTCAGCCCGTCCAGATCCGTTTCTTTCAGGCGCGGGCCGCCCAGGCGGCGCAGTTCCGCCGCCCCGCCCACGGCTTCAATGCGGCCGCCCGCCGTCAGAACGGCTTCAGCCGTGCGGTCCCCGGCGTCCAGCGTGACGATGCGGCCATTGTGATACAGGGTCTTTTCGCAACATTGCATACGGCACCTCGTGTGGAGCGGAATTTCGGACCGCGTGGAGGGCGGCCCGTACTCCGTATGGAGCAAGGGAGGTGCCAGCAGCTTTTCTGAAAAATGCTATTAGAAAACAGAGAGTTATTTGTGGTAAAGAGAAGAATGGCGCTATGTTTTATGAAAATTTATTCAAAACTTGTCTTTGATTTTGAATAAATATAATTTTGTATACAAAGCCGTGGAGGCGCGGATGCGCGCCTGAAGGAGTCCCGCCATGCTGTCGCCCGGCCAAGCGGCCCATGTTCTGGCCCTGTATCTTGCCCCCCGTCCCCTGAGCGCCGATGAGCTCCGTTGGCTCACGGGCGAGGCCGCGCGGTCCGGCGATGCGGCCCGAAAACAGGATCTGGCCGCACTGGAGCGCCTGCGCATGGCGGAGCGCGTGCCCGGCGGCACGCCATGCTGGCGGGCGGGCCCCGCGGCCGGGGCTTTTGTCCGGGCACGGCTCTTCGCGGGCCTCTGGCCGCCGGAACATCGGGCCGGAGCCCTTCTGAGCCTGCTCGACGAGGGGGCCGGACCGCGCCGGTGCGCGGACATCCTGCGCGGCGGCTGGACAGGCGGCCATGCGGACGTGGAACTGGTGCCCCTGCTGGAAGTGCTGGTGGCTTTTCTGATGCGCTGGTGCGCGCGCCGCGCCGCCGACCCGGCGGCTCTGGACGGCGACTTTCTGAACCTGCTCTTCGCCCTGCAGGGCTTCCCGTTGAGTTCTCTCTCCCTGCTGCGCAAAATCCTGCGCCTGACGGCGCGCGCCTATCACATGGCCCGCAACAGCGGCAATGAGCGCTTCATGGCCATGCTGCTGCTTTCCCGCCTTTATCTGCACGTTTTTGTGGGCAATAACTCCAGCCGTCTGGCCGACAGGCTGGAAGCGGCCCTGAATACGGTCAAGGCTTTCCTGGGGCCGGAAGAGGACAGCCTTCTGCCCCTGTTCGAGGGGCAACTGGCCTATCTGCGCGGGGATCTCAAAGAAATCATCGCCTGTTTCAATCGCTGCCCCGAAGACATGGCCTGGTGCCACCGCCGCTTTTACGACACCCTGGGGGTCTGCGCCCTGTTCAGCGCGGGCTATCTGCATCAGTTCCATTTCGCGCTCGGCAGCGTGGAGCACTTTCAGCGCAAGGCCGTGCTGGCCGGAGACGAGCTCACGGCGGCCATGTTCCGGAGCAATTCCTGCTTTCTGCTCCTGCGCAAGGGCGACAGGCAGCGCATGCGCGCCGTGCTGCGCGGTCTGGAGGCTTCGCCGCTCTATGCGGAACACGCCATCGTACATTCCCACGTCACCAGGGCGCATGCCCTGCTGCTTTTCATGGAGGGCGACGCGCGCGGGGCGCACACCCTGCTGGATGTCCGGACCCGGCGTCTGCTGGCGCGGGGCGACAAGCCCGTGACGTTCAAGGATCCCCTGGTGCTGGACATGCTGTACGTTTTTTCGCGCAACGGCTGGCCGGCCATTCCCGGCTATGAAGCCGACCCCCTGCTGCGGCGCTTTCTGCAGGGAGCCAACCGGCATCTGAAAGGCACGGCCATGCGCATCCGGGCCCTGCAACTGCTGGATGCGGCAGCACTGCCGCGCGACGCCGTGGCCCTGCTGCGGCAAAGCCTGGAGATTTTCCGCGTTCTGGGCGATCCGCACGCCCTGACCCTCACGGTTCACGTTCTGGCCCGGGCCCGGGCCCGCGACGGCGATGCCGGGGAGGCCAGGCTGCTGCATGATATGGTGCGCGAGGCCACGGGGCGGGATCTGAGCGGCGTGGAATACCACGAGGCCTGCCGGGCCTGCATGGAAGTGCGCCCGGCGGCTTTCGAGCTTTTCGGGGCGGCCTTCTCCGAGGCCGGAATGGCGGGCAAGAGCGTGTCCGAGCGCTGTCACGCCATTTTCAGCGTGCTTGACCTGCCCGATACCCGCGAGGAGGCCCTGCAGCACTTTGTGCGGGCGGCCATGGATGCCTTCCGTCAGGAGCGCGGCGGACTTTTCCGGCCCGGCGAGGGAGGGGAGCCGCGCTTTGCGCATATCGCCAACGTGTCCGCCCTGGAACTGCGCTCCCCGGCCATGCGCCCCTGCCTGGACTGGCTGGCCGAGGCCGCGCGGCGAAGCCGCCGTCCGCTGCTGCGGCACGAGCGCCACGGCCTGGTGCTGCGTCTGGCCGAGAGCGACGGCCGTCCCTGGCTGTTGTGGATGAGCAGCCTGTATGCGGCGGGCCCGCCTTCGGAGACTGTTCCGGCGGAGGATCTCTTGCGGGGAGGCCGCCTGCTGGCCGCGGAACTGCGCGCGATCCTGCGCCTGGAAGCCTTCAGGGAGCGGCAAATAGCCCGGCAGCATGACAAATTGCGCACGATTTTTCTGCGGGAAGACCGCGACGACTGCCTGGTGCTGCGCGAAGGTCTGCACGACCTTCTGCTTCAGGCCGCGAGCGGGGCCGTCACGGACGTGCCCATCCTGATCTGCGGCGAGACGGGCACGGGCAAGGAGCTCATGGCCCGGCACATCCACACGGCCAGCGGGCGGCCGGGGCCGTTCATTCCCGTGCATCCGGCGGGCATGGTCGAGAGTCTTTTTGAGAGCGAATTTTTCGGGCATGAGCGGGGCGCGTTCACCGGCGCGCTCAAACAGAAGATCGGCCTGTTTGAAATGGCCGATCAGGGCACGCTGTTCATTGACGAGATCGGCGAAATGTCGCCCCTGGTGCAGACCAAACTGTTGCGCGTTCTGCAGGAGCGGCGTTTCATGCGCGTGGGCGGCACCAGGGAGCTGCATTCGCGCTTCCGGCTCATCGCGGCCACCAACCGCGATCTCTGGCAGGAGGTGCGCGAGCGGCGTTTCCGGCAGGACCTCCTCTACCGCATTGCCGTGTTCCCGCTGACCCTGCCGCCCCTGCGCAGGCGCAAGCAGGACATCCTGCCGCTGACCAACGCCTTCATCCGCCACTTCGCCCGCCGCTACGGCAAAACCGTTCCCCCGCTCAGCGAGACGCAGGCCGGGGAACTGCTGGCGTATGCCTGGCCCGGCAACATCCGGGAACTGCGCAGTCTTGTGGAAAGGGCCGTGATTCTGCACCGGGGCGGCGGATTGCCCCTGCTGTTCGGGCTGCACGGCGGACCGGCGGCAGCCGCCGGAGACAAGGAAGGCGGACAGGCGCAACCGTCCCTCCCGGAAGGCCCGGTTGCGCCGGAAAACCTGCCGACCCTGGAGGAGGCCGAGGCGCTCTACCTGCGCCGGGTCATGCGGCTGGCCAAAGGCAGGGTGCGGGGCGAAGGCGGGGCGGCGGCGCTGCTGCGCATGAAGATTCCCACCCTTTACGCCAAACTGCGCAGGCACGGCATAGCCTGCGGGCGGGGATAGAATGGGTGCCGGTTACCGGTAGTCTTCAGCGGTCCCGCTCGTCCGGGCCGGTTCCGGGCAGGGCCCACCAGGGCAGGTCGCGCCAGGCGCGGTTGAGCTCTTTTTCCATGTCCGGCCAGTGCGGTGAAAAGCGCGCCAGTTCGGCCCTGTAGGCCGGGGAGTGGTTCATCTGGCGCAGATGGCAGAGCTCGTGCCAGCAGAGGTGCTCCAGCAGGGGCACGGGCAGGAGCAGAGCCCGCCAGTTCAGGTTGATGTTTCCCGCCGCGTCCTGTACGGCAGCGCCGTCGTCCGGGTCATTTCCACTGTCCCCGCCCAGCAGCCTGCCCAGAAAATCCTTGAAGCTGACGCCACGGCGCGGACGGGCGGCGCGTTGTTCCCGCGCGTCCGGCCGGACCCGCGAACAACTGCCCCAGCGGCTCCGCTGGTCCCGCACGCTCACGCCGGACACGGCAAAACCTTCCCTGGCGGCCAGGTGCAGCAGGTAGGGCGGCAGCAGACGGGCGGCCCGCTCCCGGCACCAGCGGCGCAGGGCCAGAGCGCCCAGGGCCGCGTCCCCCGGCGGGCCGAACAGGCGCAGCAGGCCCGGCGTTTCCAGCAGCAGAAGGCGGCGCGCCCCTTGGCTGACCAACAGGGAATGCGCGCGGGCCTGGCTGTGCCGCCGCCCCTCGGCCAGATCTCCGCCCGTTTCCACCCGGAACTCCAGACCCGGCAGGGGCAGGACCACAGCGCTCGGCAGGCCTCTTTCCGGCGCGCGGCGCTGATGCCGCTGCCAGGCCCGTTCCAGCCAGGGCAGAAAGCGGGGCAGGGTCCGGTCAACGGCGGAGGGGGGCCAATGGCCGGGCACCGTCAGCAACAAGCCGCCGTCCGGGGTCAGGCTCAGGCGCGCCCGCCGGGCGCGGGCCGAACGGCGCACGCGGGCCGTGAGCCGCGTACCGTCGGCAAGCGTGAAGTCCGCCGTGGCGTCCGGCGCGGGAGCGGCAATTTTTGCAGGCATGGCGGCAGGCTGCCACAGGCCGAAGAGGCTGTAAAGCGGTGTGCCGACAGCCCGGACGTTCTTGGCGCGGAATTTGCTTTGTATGGGCCGGGGACAACCAGCGGGAGCAATATTTTCCCGGAGGCTGTCGCCATGAGTGTCTTTCCGGTTATCTCCGCGTCGAACATCGCCTTTTATTTCGGTCGAGTACCATAAGAGTACACTCCCTGCATAAAAGGCTCGTTCTCCTTGACATAACACGAAAATCCATCTCATGACGACATCCTCCAGCCAGCACAGGAGCGCAACCATGGAAATCGGATCCGCCTACAGCACAAGCGGTCTTTGGGACCTCAACGCCCTCAGCGGCGTGGATTCCTCTTCGCAAAAATCCTCGTCCACAGGGCAGAGCGGTTCTTCCGGCGATACAGTGGACATTTCCGATGAGGCCAGGAAGCTTTTTTCGGAAAAAATTCACCAGTACGACAAGGGCAGCCCCACAACGACAACCGCGGATGCAAACCGGAACAGCGGCGGTGAAGAAACCGAAGCGTCCGAGGCTCAGGGCGGCGGGGCCAGCGGCGGATCGGGCGGCGCGTCCGCTTCGGGCGGCGACAGCACGGAAGCCATCAAGAAGCAGATTGAGTCGCTCAAGAGCCAGCTTATGAGCCTGGCTTCCCAGTTGAGCGGCGGCGGGGCGGATGCGGGCGTCACCAGCAAGATGAACGCCCTGCAATCCCAGATCGCGGCCCTGGAGGCCCAGCTCAACGCCGCCGAACAGGCCTGAGGCCATAAGCGGGCACCAGGACAATCGAATAAATAGAACGAAAAAGAAAAATGCTCTTGCGTCAGGCTTCCTGTAGCGTTGCGGTTATTTTACAAAATCCGCCTTTTCCGCGTGGGCGGCGTTATCGGCGCGTTTTTGATGCTCGCGTACTTGAGTACAGCTCTGCTCGCGATGCCCGTAAGGCTCGCTCTACTCGCCAACGGGCACGGCCCTTTGGGCCGCCTTCCGGTCGGTCTCCGCTCAAAAACGCGTCGCTGCCTTGCCCACACGAAAAAATCGCCAATTTTGCAAAATTCCCGCAAAACCAGCCTCCGCTCACTTGCCGACTGCGTCGGCTGTGTTCGCGGGTCTTAAGGAAGGAAGACGCACGGATGGAATCAAATGCGTATCCGGAGAGGAAGCGCTCATTCGATTGTCATAAAGCGGGTGCGGGCATGCCTTGACAGGCAAATTGATAAAGGTTATGAAAAAGAAGTAGGGGAGAGCGGGTTCAGAGCATTTGACACTTGAAATGCTCGCTTACGGCGAGCAAAGCCCGCCTGCCCGCATTTCGTGACAAGGGTTTGCAGACAAATCCTTGTAGAGCAGTTAGCGCATGAAATGCGCCGACTGCTCTATCTCTTTGTCTTTTCAACTGTTCAACCATGCCTGGCATGTTCAGAGTTGAGGTAGTTATGAAATCGCTGAAAGGCACCCAGACCGAAAAAAATATTCTGACCGCGTTCGCCGGTGAATCCCAGGCCCGTAATCGTTATGATTACTTCGCCTCCAAGGCCAAGGAAGACGGTTACGTGTTCGTGCGTGACATCTTTACTGAAACGGCCCTGCAGGAAAAAGAGCACGCCAAGCGCCTGTTCAAGTTCCTGGAAGGCGGCGAAGTGGAAATTCAGGCCGCCTATCCCGCCGGCGTCATCGCGGGCAGCGAGGCCAATCTGATCGAGGCCGCCAGCGGCGAGAATTACGAACATACCCAGATGTATCCTTCTTTTGCCGATGTGGCCGCCAAGGAAGGCTTTTCCGAAATCGCCTCGGTCATGCGCAACATCGCCGTGGCCGAAGCCTATCATGAAAAGCGCTTCCTGAAGCTGGCCGGCGACATCAAGGAAGGCCGCATGTTCATGCGCTCCAAACCCACCGTGTGGCGCTGCCTCAATTGCGGCTGTCTGGTGGAAGGCACCGGCGCGCCGGACGTCTGCCCCGCCTGTGCCCATCCCAAAGCCTATTTTGAAGAGCTGAATTACACGTTCTAAATCTGTTGTTCCATGCCCGCCCGCGCGGCCCTCTTTCGCAGGAGGCGCGCGGGCTTTTTTTGCGTGGCGCGTCGGACGTCGCCATGCCGTTATTACCGGAGATTGTGCTATGTGGGATACATTGGTTCTTTGGGTGCATCCGGCCATGCAGAGCCTGGCGGTGCTGATCGGCCTGCTTGCCATGTGGCAGGGCTGGAAGCGCATTGAAATGCTGCGGGGCCGCAAGGTCATTTTTCCCTGGCGGACCCACGTGCGCCTGGGCACTGTGGGGCTGCTGCTCTGGACGGCCGGGGCCTTCGGCTTTTACGTGACGCACAGCCTGTTCGGAGCCACGCATATCACCGGCATCCATGCCACCCTGGCCTGGCCGATCATCGTTCTGTCCATTCTGGGACTGATCACCGGCGGGATCATGAACAAATACAAGAAAAAGCGTTTCTGGCTGCCGCTGATTCACGGAGTGGGCAATACCATCCTGATGATTCTGGTGCTCTATGAGTGCTGGACCGGCATTGATCTGTACGACGCGTTCATGGCCTGAGCTTATTTCCCTCAGACGGCAAGGCCCCCGCATCCATCGGAATGCGGGGGCCTTGCCGCGTTTGCCGGGTTACTCGTGTCAGGCGTTTTCCCCGCCGCTATTGCCGCTGAAACGGGCGGCATGCTCCCTGAGCGTGCGGTCCAGAGCCAGGAGCAGGCGTTGGGCCGAGGCCGGGGTCATGACGATGCGCCGGTCCAGGTCCACGGCCAGGACGTTTTCAGTACCGCCGTCCTGGGTGTTCAGGCTTTCGGGCTGACTCAGGCCGCAGCAGAGGATGATAGCAGAGGATGATTTCCTCGGCCGTGCAGCGGGTCTGGAAGACATTGGCGTAGGACGTGCGGAGCCGCGCGCTGTTCAGGGCCACGCGGATTTGTTGGCTTTGCGCCGCATCGGCGTTGGCGGCGTTCTTTTCCTCTTTGCTCATGGCTACCTCTTTTTCCTGTCCGGAGTGCGGGGCGCGGCCGGGGTTTTGTCCGTCTGGCCCGCCTGAGCGGGCGCTTGGGGCGCGGCTTTTTGCTCCGCGCCGGGCAGCTTGACGGACACCACGGGCAACGCCGGGAAGACGGCCTTGCGGGTGTCCATGCCCTTGAGCACGCTTGCCGTGATGTCCAGCGTGTCGTCGGCGTCCAGCACATTCTGCCGGGGCAGAACCAGGGCAGCCTTGTGGGCCTTGCGCCAGGCTTTGACCTCTTCCAGAAGCAGGCCGTTGACGACATTTTGTACGGCTGCTTCTTCGGCCGCCATCTGGCGGCGGAGGGTCAGCGCGCCGTCGCGCAGCACGGCCTCGCGCTCCTTGTCCGGAGCTTTGGCCCAGGCTTTTTGCAGGTCGGCAAAGCCC
>NZ_JAGZUV010000016.1:0-51357 GCF_018379785.1 Desulfovibrio sp. | reverse complement strand
CTCGATATGACAAGCTGGATGTCATTTTCCTTGCTTTTATCGTTTTTGCTCTCATCGTCGAGGCTCTCAAATAGTGTTAACAGGCCCTAGAGCATTTCAACTTTGAAATAGTTGGAATGCGAGGCGGTGAGCAAACCGAGCCGCCCGCCGCAACGCGGCGTGGATTCAGTCGAAGACCGCATTCTTCGGCTGAATGAACCTTTGGAACGTGTAGCGTTTCAAAGGCAATCTGCTCCAGGTTCAGTCCCGCCGGTTTTTTCGAAACAGGGCCATGTATTCCTGATTTCCCTTGGGTCCTTTGACGGCGGCGGGCAGCACGCCCTCGCAGTCCAGATTCAGGTTGGCCGCGCAGAAGGCCAGAATTTTGTCCACCGCGCGCCGGCGGGCGGCTTCGTCGCGTACCACGCCCTTGACTGTTTCGCCGGGCCCCAGCTCGAACTGGGGCTTGATCAGCACAGCCGCCAGACCGCCGGGCTTCAGCCAGGTCATGCACGGCGGCAGCACCAGCGTCAGGGAAATAAAGGAGACATCCGCCACCACCAGATCCACGGCTTCGGGGATCAGTTCCGGCGGCGCGTGGCGCAGGTTCACGCCTTCCAGACTGATCACCCTGGCGTCGGCGCGCAGTTTTTCATGCAGCTGATTGCGGCCCACGTCCACGGCGTAGACCCGCGCGGCCCCGCGCTGGAGCAGGCAGTCCGTGAAGCCGCCGGTGGAGGCTCCGGCGTCCAGGCAGACCATATCCCTCACGTCCAGATGGAAGTGGTCGAGGATGGTCAGCAGCTTGTAGGCCCCACGGCTCACGTAGCGTTCGCTTTCCAGCAGGGCGAAGCGCGTTTCCGCGGGATAGGGGTGGCCGGGTTTGGGCACGCGCTGCGGCGGCGCGCCGGGCGGCAGCAGGGACTCGCCGTCCGGCCCCGTGGGCGAAAGGACGATCTGACCGGCCATGATCAGGCGGCGGGCCTGCTCCCGGCTTTCGGCCAGGCCCTGTTCAAAGGCCAGTTGGTCGGCGCGCTGACGCTTGTCTTTGGGCATGGGGCAGATATAGCCGCTCGGAGCCGCGCTGGCAATGGCGGTCCGCCCGCCTGATCCCGGCGCGCACGGCGCTTGCCAAGCGACGAAAAGAGGTCTATATATGTCGTCCCTGTCTGATATTCCCTTCAGGCAGAGTAAAAAAATTGCGCGGCGTCCGTAAAGGTCAGGCCCGTGCCGGTCCATTCCGGCAAGGCGGGCTGCTCGAAGCCGGGTCCGGCCGACTGCGACGAGGTTCTGTCATGAAAAAAGACATCCATCCCAAAGTGTTCATGGCCACCATTACCTGCGCCTGCGGCCACGAGGAGCAAGTGCTCTCCACCAAGGGCGAACAGGTGCATGTGGAAGTCTGCTCCGCCTGCCATCCTTTCTTCACCGGCAAGCAGCGCTTCCTGGATACGGCCGGCCGCATTGACCGCTTCCGTAAAAAGTACGCCAAGTTTGAGCAGAAGTAAGCGCGGACCGGCCGGACGCATGCGTTTCGCCCCGCCGCCGGGCCTTGTGCCCGGCCTGCTGGCCCTTTTGCCCTGCCTGACGGCCGACTGCCCCCCGGTGGGCGGTCAGGCCGTCATGGAGGGCGTGATGATGCGCAACGGCGATACCTATGGTCTTGCCGTGCGCCGTCTGGACGGCGTCATTCGCGCCCAGCGGCTGCCCTGGTTTTCCCTGACCCGCCATGCCTGGCTCAAGAAGCCCTTTGTGCGGGGTTTTCCGGTTCTGCTGGAAACCCTGGTCAACGGCATCCGGGCCCTGAACCGTTCGGTGGAAGCCGCGGCCCAGGGCGAGGAGGAAGAGCTTTCGGGCTGGCATCTGGCTTTGAGCCTGGGTCTGGCGCTGGTCATGGCCATCGCGCTTTTTGTGGTGGCCCCGCATCTGCTGTCGCTGATCATGCTCTGGCTGCATTTGGGCGGCGACGTGGAAGGGCTGTCCTTCCATCTCTGGGACGGCTTCTTCAAGTGTTGCATCTTCATGGGCTATATCCGGCTGATTTCCTATGTGCCGGATATCCGTCGCGTGTTCCAGTACCACGGGGCCGAGCACAAGACCATCCACGCCTTTGAGAGCGGGGGCGAGGTCAGCGCGGCCGGCGCCGCCCGCATGAGCCGCCTGCATCCGCGTTGCGGCACCACCTTTCTGCTCTTTGTGATCTGCATTTCGATCATTCTGCACGCGGTGCTGGTGCCCCTGCTGTTGATGATTTACACGCCCCAGAGCGCGGTTGCCAAGCACGCTCTGACCATCGTCTTCAAGCTGTTGCTCATGGTGCCCATCAGCGCCCTGGCCTACGAGCTGATCCGTTACGCGGCGCGCATGCCTGACGGCTTCTGGGCCACGCTGCTGCGCGCGCCGGGTCTGGCCCTGCAACGCCTGACCACCTACGAGCCGGACGAAGCCCAACTGGATGTGGCCGTGGTGGCCCTGCGCGAGGCCCTGGGGCCGGACGCCGGGGACAACATCCGCACCGCGCCGTATACGGAAGCCTGACTTCTCACCCGCGCCGGGATAGAGCAGATTGCCTTTGAAATGCTCTGATCCGGCGCGCGGACATTCCGGCCCTTTGCCGTGCGGGCCGTTGCCGCGCCCGCCAGGGGCCCGGCGGGGCGTATTTTGTTCTTTTTCATCTTTTTGCAGTGCGTGTTGGAGATCGTGTATGTTCGCCAAACTGGAAGGCCTTGAAAAGAAATATATGGAGCTGGAAGAAGCTCTGGCCCAGCCCGACGTGTTCAACGATCAGGAGCATTACCGCAAACTGACCAAGGCGCATGCCGATCTGCGTGAGATTGTGGATCTCTTTCGCAGCCACCGGGCCCTGCAGCAGGAAATGGCTGAAAACAAGCAACTGCTGCACGACGAGGATCCGGATATCCGGGATATGGCGCATGAGGAAATCCGCAGGGCTGAAAGCGAACTGCCCCGGATTGAGCAGGCCCTGAAAGTGGCCCTGCTGCCCACGGACCCTCTGGACGAAAAGAACACCATTCTGGAAATCCGGGCGGGCACCGGCGGCGAGGAGGCGGCCCTGTTTGCGGCGGATCTCTTCCGCATGTACACCCGCTATGCCGAGCTTCAGGGCTGGAAGGTGGAAATCATGAGCGAGTCGCCGTCCGAATCCGGCGGCTACAAGGAAGTCATCTGCCTGATCGCCGGCGACCGGGTCTACAGCCGACTTAAATTTGAAGCGGGCACACACCGGGTGCAGCGCGTGCCCGCCACCGAAACCCAGGGCCGCATCCACACCTCGGCGGCCACCGTGGCCGTGATGCCCGAAGCCGAGGAAGTGGACGTGGAGATCCGGCCCGAAGATCTGCGCATCGACATTTACCGCGCTTCCGGCGCGGGAGGCCAGCACGTCAACAAGACGGAATCCGCCGTGCGCATCACCCATCTGCCCACCAACACGGTGGTCACCTGCCAGGATGAGCGCTCCCAGCATAAAAACAAGGCACGGGCCATGAAGGTGCTGGCCTCGCGCATTCTGGCCGCCGAGCGTGAACGCCAGAATTCCGAGCTCTCCGCCGACCGCAAGGCCCAGGTGGGTTCGGGCGACCGCTCCGAACGCATCCGCACCTACAATTTCCCGCAGGGCCGCTGCACGGACCATCGCATCAACCTGACCCTGTATTCCCTGGACAGGATCATGGAAGGCGAGCTGACTCCGCTGTTCGATGCCCTGTCCACGGCGGCGCAGACCGAGGCGCTCAAGGCGCAGGCCGAAGACTAGTACCCAGTAACTCATAAAGTTACGGGGTACTGGCCGCCGGACGAAAGTCCGGCGCGCCGCCGCAGGCGGCATGAGCGAGCCGAAAACCGCGTTTTTCGACGCAGTGATCTGCACACAGAAAACGAAGTTTTATGTGTGACATGGTACTAGGCTCAGCCCTCATTAAAACGCCGTCCGCGAAAAGCCGCCTTTTATGTTGGGCCGCCGTTGCGCGGGGTTCATGCCGAAGGCCGTTGCTGCTCGCCGTCGCCATTGGCCAGGAGCTTCTCCAGCAGTTCCATGAGCTTGTCGTTTTCAAGCGGCTTGGCAAGATGGCCGTTCATGCCGTTGGCCAGCACCAGGTCCACGTCTTCCTTGAAGGCGTTGGCGGTCAGGGCGATGATCGGCACGCTTCGGGCATCGGGCCGGTCCATGGCGCGGATGGTTTTGGCTGCGGCGTAGCCGTCCATCCTGGGCATCTGCAGATCCATGAGAATCAGATCATAGAAGTTGACGGGCGAGCGCGCGAACATCGCCACGGCTTCCGTTCCGTCCACGGCCTCATCCATCCGCAGACCCAGGTTCGAAAGCTGTTCAATGACGATGATGCGATTTATCTCCACGTCATCCACGAGCAAAATGCGTTTCCCCGTCAAGGCCGCCGGGCTTTTGCCGGGGGCTTCCCGCTGTTGCGGGTTGTTGTCCGCTTCCTTGAGCCAGAGCGAGAATGAAAAGGCGCTGCCCTTGCCCGGCGTGCTTGTGACGGCAATGTCGCCGCCCATATGCCTGATGATGCTTTGGCTGATGGAGAGCCCGAGGCCCGTGCCGCCGTAGGCGCGGGCAATGTGGGTGCCGCCCTGCTCAAAGGGTTTGAACAGGGTCTTGAGCGTTTCCTCGGCAATGCCCACGCCGTTGTCCTGAACAAGGAAGGAAATCAGGCGCTCGCCCCGGCGTCTGTCTTCCTGGCGCACCCGGAAAAGAATTTCCCCGAGTTCCGGCGTGAACTTGGCCGCATTGCCCAGCAGGTTGATCAGCACTTGCCGCAAGCGCAGCGAGTCCGCCTTCAGATGCGTGGCTGCAATGCCTTCCATGGCAACCTTGAAGGTGATGTTTTTCTCCATGCAGCGGGGACGGATAATACTTTCCACGCTGCCCACGAGTTTGGGAAGCGCGAAATTGTCTTCGCTCAGTTCTATCTTGCCCGCCTCGATTTTGGAGATGTCCAGAATGTCGTTGAGCAGGCCCAGCAGATGGTGCGAGGAAACCTCTATCTGATTGGCGCAGTTCAGCAGTTCACCGGTGGGGCTGCCCGCGTGCAGTTTTTTTCTGGCGATGTTGGCCATGCCGATGATGGCGTTCATGGGCGTGCGTATTTCATGGCTCATTCGGGCCAGGAAAGCGCTCTTGGCCTCGTTGGCCCTGTTGGCCGTGGCGCAGGCCTCCTGCAATTCCGTCTGGATCCGGCGCAGTTCCTTCTCCACGGCGACCCGCTGCGAAACGTCGCGGGCTACGCCCAGCAGAGCCAGAACCTCGCCTCCGGCATTGAATTGGGGGATGCGCACCACATCCATATTTTCGCTGTGCCCGTCGGCGAAATGCACGGTTTCCTCGGTATACAGAGGCGCGCGCCCTTCGATGGCCGCCCGGAAATTCTCCTGCGAGCGGGCGGCGACCTCCGGCGGGAAGACGGCGGACGCGGGCAATCCGCGAATTTCCTCGGGCGTTTTATTCACCAGGGCCGCAAAGCGCGGGTTGACCGCCTGGTAGTTGCCCTCCTTGTCCTGGTACCAGAGGATGTCCGGTGAATTGACGAAAATGGTTTCCAGCAGGGCGCGTTGTCGCTCAATGTGTTTCTGCTCCTCGATAATGGCGGTAACGTCGGCGGTATGGACAAGATGGCCCGTGGCCACGCCCCGGCCGTCCGTCAGTGTTTCGGCCCGGCCCTGATAGTAGCGGCCTTCATGCAGGAGCACCTCCGGCTCTTTGCCGCGCGCCAGGCATGCCAGCGGGCAGAAGGAGGTGCCGGGAGGGAAGATGGTGTTTTCCGCATAGGGCTTGCCCACCACATCTTCCAGGGATTTGCCGATCAGGGCGAGCCCGGCCTCGTTCATGTACACCAGCCTGCCCGAGAGATCGACAATGCTGAGCGGGCCTTTGTCGCTGTTCACCAGGCTGTCGGCCAGGCCGTCGAAGGAGTCGGACAGGGCCCCCATTTCATCCTTGACAGGAGCGCGAAAACGGAATTGCCGCTCGCCCGCGCGGAAGCGGGAGATGCCCCGGACCATCTGCGCGATGCGTCTGGTAAAGACCGAGGCCATCCAGATGGCGATGAGAATGACCAGCACGGACATGAGCGTTGTGGAAACGGACAGGCTCGTGGCGGTCTGCCAGAGGTTTTCGCCGATGGCCCGGTAGGTGTCTTCGGAAACGGCGGAAAGTTCCTCATCCGTGGCGTTGACGAGGTCTTGCAGGGTGGCCTGCGTGGTCATGGCCGGGCGGTGGAATTCGTCCAGTCCCGCGCCCACGGCCACAAAGCCGAAGCCCCGGCGGCTGTTGCCGTACTGCCCGGTATAATAGGGAATGGCCGCCGCGGTGTTCAGCTTCCACAGGCCGCTCCATAAAATGCGGAAGGAGCCCGAGCCCCCGTCCTTGGTCAGGTCGAACCAGCCGGTACACTGCGGCGCGAAATTCAGGTAGCGGCAATCCAGGCCCACCAAGCCCCGGCGGGTCAGCTCGGCCGCTGGTTTCTTGCTGTTGGACTGGGCCTGGAAAGTGGGCACATCCTCGATGAATTCGGCATAGCTTTTGCCGCTGGCCTGCCATTCCTCATAAATATGCTCTTCAAGCCAGGGAACCTGCGGGTCGCCGGTTTCGGGATCATAACCGGCGATGGAGTGATGGCGGGGATGGCAGATGCTGCGGCCCTTGTGGTCCCAGATGAAGGCGTAATTGCCTTCAAAGGCGTCGGGCAGTTCCGTGTAGCGCTCAAGCGTGGGGGTCAGCCTGTCCACGAATTCCATGAGATGGTCATGGTCCAGAGCAAGGGTGACGTAGCCCGCAATCGCGCCGTCACGCACCACGGGCGTGGCCCAGCGCACCAGGCCCTTGAAGCGTATGCCGTTGGGATTTTCCTTGCCGGCGTAAGCCTGCTTTTCCGGGTCATAGGGGATATGGCGGGCCCTTGTATTGCCTGGCGTGTACATGCCGATGAAATTCGTGCCCACATATTGGCCGATGACGTCGGAAACGTAGATTTCGCCGGGTCTGAGTTTTTTGAGTTCCGCGAAATAACTTTCCGCCCTGACAAAGGTATTGCGCTTGTCGGCGATATTTTTGAGCGTTGGGGACAAAAGCGGCGAGGTGGTCACCTTGAGGCGCTCCATGCCGTCGAGGCCCACAAAGGTCATTTCAAGATACAGGGGGCGGGATTCACATTCAAAGCCGTCGGGCGGCCGGTAGTGGAAGCTGTAGTCGTTTTCCTCAATGGAGGAGGTGATCTGCGGCGCGGGCGGCGGCGGGTTTACCCGTTGCCAGGAGCGCCCGTTGGCCGCCAGCTCCCACTGGCCGGGCTTGACGAGGCGGCCCAGCCTTTGGGCCGTGAAGTTGCGGTACAGGGCTTCATCCGGCGGGAGAGTGGCGGCAAAAAGGATGTCCGCGTCGCGGTGATACAGAAAGTCGGCCACAGCGCGGGCCGTGTCGGTGGTCATGCGTTCTATCTCGGCGGTGGCCCGGTTGTCCAGGGCCCGCACCGTGTCGTTGACCGCGATTTTGCCGGTATGGTCAAGGGCCGCCACGGCCTTGCGCGAGATTTCCGCCGTGCGGGCTTTGAGCTCCTCGCCGAGCTCCTTGGATTGCATCCAGGCCAGGAGGGCGAGCAAAACCAGAGGCAAGACTTTGATGGCCGCAAACAGGCTGATAAGTTTAGCGCGCATGCCCACGCCGAGATCCGCCAGTTTTTTTTCAAGGCGTGTCATCAAAGGCAGTCGTTTCGGGTCCACTTCGGGAACCTCCATGTGGCGTCAACGGGTAATCAATGGAGAATACTGAGAAAATGCGTGAAGGGCGGAATAAGACAGAGGCGTGGCTAGAGGGTTGGCGCGGAGAGTTATTGTACCCTCATAGGCCGAAAGTTGTTTTTCCGCAAGAGATGCGGGAAAAGCCGGAGAGCAGTTGTTCTTGCCCGCTTTGAGCCGCCTTCAGGAGACTCGGTTGAGGCGGCCCGGAACGCGGACGCGCCGTGCCCGGTTGTGGCGGGCACGGCGCGCGGCGCGATAAAAGGATGTGAGAGGGAAGTTCAGTCGTCTTCGGCAATGACGGCGCTGCTCCTGACCGACGCAAGCCGCAGATCCTGGATGGCCCGATATTCTTCCGAGGCGAAGCAGGCCTCCAGCGCGGCTTTGCCCGGAAAACGGATCACAATCACCCGGTCCGGACGCCAGTCTCCGGCAAGGTGCGCAAGCCGTTCGGTCCGCACCAGATAGCGGCCGCCGTGACCCTCCACGATGGGCCTTACTTTCTCGATATAGGCGTCATAGAGCGGACGGGAGGCCGGATTGCCGAGCTGGATGCTGGCTATGAAAAATGCCGCCATGTCCGATTCCTCCCTGGCCTGCATACCTAATCAGGCATTGGTCTTCTTGGTTTCGGCGGACAGGCCCTGGCCCGGCTTGATGATCTTGGTCATGGTCGCCACCATGCCGGCGGCGTCGGCCACGTCGGCCGGGATGATCATGCTGTTGCCGGTCTTGGCCAGTTTGCCGAATTCGTTGATGTAGGCCTCGGCCAGCCGGAGTTGGGCCGCGGCCACGCCGTCGTTGCCCAATTGGTCGCCCACGATGCGGAGACCCTCGGCCGTGGCCGTGGCCACGGTGCGGATCTGGGCGGCCTCGCCCTCGGCCTGGTTGATGATGGCCTGCTTCTGGCCCTCGGACTGGGCGATGGCCGCCGCCTTGGCGCCTTCGGCCCGGTTGATCTGCGACTGCATTTCGCCTTCGGATTCGGCGATGGTGGCGCGCTTTTCACGTTCGGCGCGCATCTGCTTCTCCATGGCTTCCATGACCGTGGCCGGGGGCGTGATGTCGCGGATTTCATAGCGCAGCACCTTGACCCCCCAGGGCGCGGTGGCCGCGTCCAGGGCTTCCACCACTTCCTGGTTGATGCGGGTGCGCTCCTCAAAGGTCTTGTCCAGTTCCAGCTTGCCGATGACCGAGCGCAGCGAGGTCTGAGCCAGCTGGATGGCGCCCCATTCGTAATCGGAAATGCCGTAGGCGGACTTTTCCGGCGTGATGACCTGGAGGTAGAGCACGCCGTCAATGTCCACGCTGACGTTGTCGCGGGTGATGCAGGTCTGCTTGGGCACGTCCAGAACCTGCTCCTTGAGGCTGCGTTTGTAGGCCACCACATCCACAAAGGGCAGCAGCAGATGAAAGCCCGCGTAAAGCACCTTGTGGAATTTGCCCAGGCGTTCCACCACGTAGGCGGACTGGTTGGGCACCACCACGGCGGTTTTGATCAGAACGATGATGACCAGTACCGCCAGCAGGAACAGCCAGCCGAACTGGCCGAAGGATTCAAAGAGGGACATAGGCGCTCCGGAATGGTTGTACGTGAAGGGAAGGGCGGCAGGTCGCAGGGCAGGGGCCTCTGAACGTTAGTCTTCCGGCCTCTTATCCGCCGTGATGATTCGTCAAAACCAGCCTTTGCTCCGCTCCGGCGGAGTAAAGGCGGCGTTGTCAATGCCGGGAAGGGACGCCGCCATCAAAATTAACCTATTGAAACGACGTCAGGCAGATCACATTTTGATGGCATTTTTCAGAGCCTTTCAAAGGCAATCTGTTCTGGAGACGTCCGTCCCACGGCTGACCGGGTTTAGATTTACTCTCCCGAAGGGCCGTCGAAAGGGATCACCCGCAGCATCAGCGCATCGCCGGGCTGGGTGCCGAGCACGCGAACCGGGCGGCCCTCGTGGATTTCCGTTTCCGCCACGGCCCGCCAGAAGCTGCCGTCAATGCTCACTTCGCCCACTTCTCCGGGGCGCAGGGTCTTGCTGACCGTGCCCACGCGGTTCGCCAGGGGATGGGCCGGGGCATGGCCGCCCTGGTCATCAACCCGGTGGGCCCGGCCGCCGAACACGGCGCGCAAATGGCGGCGCAGAAAAAGCAGAGTGAACAGGGAGACAAAGATGAACGTCACCAGCTGCCAGTTCAGGGAGAGACCCAGCAGCGCGACGCAGGCCGTGACCCAGGCCCCGGCGCCGAAAAAGATCAGCACCAGGGTCGGGGCCATCAGCTCAATAAGCAGAAAAGCGAGACCCAGCAGGAACCAGAGCAGAGGCGCGCTCATGCCGCGCTTCCCTGGCCCGCGTCAACTTTGCGAATGTCAATTTTCAAAGTTAATCCGCTCTTGTTGATCCGTGGCCACGCGTCTACTGCTGCGGGCCCTGGTCGATATCGATGATCCGTGCCTGCAGCCAGACATAGGCGTCCACTTCCTGGCCTTTTTCGGGCTCAAAGTCGCCCAGCACCATTTTGGAGACATAGAGCGCCAGGCGCATGGGCTCGCGATTTTCAAAGGGGAAGCTCAGGTACAGGAGTTTGACCGGCATTTTTTCCAGCCGGCAGTCCTGGACTTCCTCAATGACGGCGCGCAGCTGATATTCGCAAAAGCGGCGGCCGGGCATGATCATGTGGCGGCCCGCCACCTTGACCTTGAGCGGCGGCACGTCCAGACGGGATGCGCCGGGGTTTTCGGCCAGCCAGGCTTCGGCGTAGGCTTCAAATTTCGGGCCCTGGGTGATGGTCACTTCGTCCAGCAGGGCCTTGCGCAGGCCGTAGGCCAGACCGGCCAGCAGAAACGTGTGGGTGATGCCGGGCGTGAGGTCGTCGCGGTCCCGCCCGTAGAGCGGGTCAAAGAACCACATGGGATTCTTGCCCTCGATCATGCTCACGGCCACGTTGGCGCCCAGCCCGTTTTCCCAGGGGTGGGCTTCTTCCACGGTCAGATCGTTGGGCAGGCCGTCCAGCAGGGGCACGGCGCTGACCGGGGCCAGCTTGCCGCCTTCCTCTCCGGCCACCAGCACCGAGGCGCGCACGGGCTGGTCCTGGGGCCAGGCCAGCAGGATGTGATCCCTGCCGCCGCGCTTCCACTGCCAGGCGGGGCGGGTGCCGCCCTCGTGCATGACCGTGGCCACCACCTGGGGCACCACCTCGGCCGGGTTCTGGCCGGTGAGCACGGCCCAGGCGTCGCCCAGGCCTTCGAAGTGCGTGCGGTTCTTGCCTTCGAGCATGGCTTCCATTTCTTCGGGCGTGGGCTCCCGTCCGCCGGGCGTTGCGCCGTCGGCCGGGCTCACCTGCACAAACTGCTCAGCGGCGGGCCGCTCGGCAGCCTCTTCGGGCATTGTTTCCTTGCTTTTTCTGGGCATGCGAAAAATCCCCATCTGTACGCCTCCGCCCTTCCGCCCACCCGAAAGGGGAAAGCGGAAGGGCGGGACTCGACGTTATGTTCAGCGGCGTCCGCCGCGATCACCACGGTCGCCGCGATCCCGGCCGCGTCCGCCGCGGTCATGCCGGTCGCCTCTGTCGCCGCGGTCGGAACGCGGCGGGCGGGCGGTTTCCTCGGGATTCCAGGGATGCCCCTGTTCTTCCAGGAGTACGGCCTTGCGGCTGGCACGGATGCGGTCGCCGTTGATCTCAATGACCTTGACCAGCATGTCTTCGCCCAGGCGCGCCACGTCGCCGGGCTGCTCGACGCGGTTCACGTCGAGCTGGGACACGTGGACCAGGGCTTCCACATTGGGCAACACCTCCACGATAGCCCCGATCTCCATGATCTTGCGCACCTTCGCCAGGTAGTTCTTGCCCAGATCCGGGCGCTGGTCGTAGTAGGCCACCATTTCACGGGCCTTTTCCAGGGCTTCGGCCGTGGGCGCGAAAATGGACACCCGGCCCGAGTCCTCAATGTCCACGGACGCTCCCGTGGCCGCTGTGATGGCCTTGATGTTCTTGCCGCCGGGGCCGATGATCAGGCGGATGATGTCCGGGTTCACAAAGACTTCGGCGTGCTGCGGCGCGAAGCGCGAAAGCTCTTTGCGCGGTTCGGCGATGGCCCTGGCCATTTCGGCCAGGATGTGCAGACGGCCTTCGCGGGCCTGCTGCATGGCGGCGCGCATGATGTCCGTGGTCAGGCCGGCGATCTTGATGTCCATCTGCACGCCGGTCACGCCGTCGGCCGTGCCCGCGATCTTGAAGTCCATGTCGCCCAGCGCGTCTTCATCGCCCAGAATGTCGGTGAGCACGATGAATTTGTCGCCTTCCTTGATCAGGCCCATGGCCACGCCGGCCACCGGCGCGCTGACCGGCACGCCCGCGTCCATCAGCGACAGGGAACC
This sequence comes from Desulfovibrio sp., assembly GCF_018379785.1. Lineage (GTDB taxonomy): Bacteria > Desulfobacterota > Desulfovibrionia > Desulfovibrionales > Desulfovibrionaceae > Desulfovibrio. The sequence continues at coordinate 39,238 of NZ_JAGZUV010000016.1, read as the reverse complement.
CCCGCAGACCGCGGCCATGGAGGAGGAGCCGTTGGATTCCATGGTTTCGGCCACCACCCGCAGGGTGAAGGGGAAGTCCGCGTCCGCCGGAAGGATGGGCCGCAAGGATTTTTCCGCCAGAGCGCCGTGGCCGATTTCGCGGCGGGACACGCGCACGGGCTTCACTTCGCCCACGCAGTAGGGCGGGAAGTTATAGTGCAGCATGAAGCGCTTGGTCACGTCGCCGGTGAGCGAGTCCATGCGCTGCTCGTCCGTGGAGGAACCCAGGGTGGTGATCACCAGGGATTTGGTCTCGCCCCGGCGGAACAGCGCCGAGCCGTGAGCCCGGGGCAGCACGCCGGCCTGAATCTGGATGGGGCGCACGCTCTTGGTGTCGCGGCCGTCGATGCGCGTGCCCTCGTTGACGATGCGGGCGCGCACCAGCTTCTTTTCCAGGTCGCCGATGATGTCGCCCACGCTTTTCAGCGCGGCTTCGTTCTCGGCCCAGACAGGATCGGCCCTGAGGGCCTCCATGACTTTTTCCTTCACGGCCTTGCGGGCGTCCTTGCGGGGCAGTTTGTCCGGCACGCGCAGGGCATCCTCGATGCCGGCCTCGCGGGCCAGTTCATGCACCCGCGCCAGCAGGGCGGGATCGTCCTCATGCGGGGTGAAGGCCATCTTGGCCTTGCCGCAGAGTTCGCGCAGCTGGAGCTGGGCGTCGATGAGCGGCTGGATTTCCTTGCGGCCCCAGTCCAGAGCCTCGATGATCACATCCTCGGACAGGAAGCGGGCGTCGCCTTCCACCATAGTCAGGGCGTCGCGCGAGGCCGCGAAGAGGATGTTCAGATCGCTCTGGGCCTGTTGTTCAAAGGAGGGATTGAGCACAAACTGGCCGTTGATCCGGCCGATGCGCCCGCCCGCCACCGGGCCCTCAAAGGGCAGGGGCGAAATCATCAGGGCCGCCGACGCGCCGGTCAGGGCCAGCACGTCGGACTCATTCTCCTGGTCGGCGGAAATCACGCTGGCCAGCACCTGCACGTCCTCGTTCAGTCCTTTGGGGAAGAGCGGGCGGATGGGCCGGTCGATGAGGCGGGAAACCAGGGTCTCACGCTCCGAGGGACGGCCGATCTCGCGCCGGAAGAAGCTGCCGGGAATGCGGCCGGCCGCGTACATTTTTTCGGAATATTCCACCGTGAGCGGGAAAAAGCCCTTGTCGAACTCCAGAGGCTGGGAGCAGACCGTGACCAGCACCACCGTGCCGCCGCACTGCATCCAGACCGCGCCGTGGGCCTGATTGGCCAGACGGCCGCATTCAAAAATAACTTCCTTGCCGCCCACCTGGGCCGTGACCCTGGTGGGATTGAAAATATCCTGCAACATAGGTGAATCCTTTGCTCGTGCGAAGGGGATTCCGGCAAAAGCGGGCAAATGAACGACGAATTTGCCTGATTTTCCCGGACCCCCCTTCTCTCGCGTTTGTGCCCTCGAAGGGCGTTCATGCAGCAGCATCCGCTTCGCGGACGAACCGCGAGCCGGATGCGGCAAGGGGGAGTCCGCGACTCCCCCTTTCAGCCAAAAAGTTTACTTGCGCAAGCCCAGCTTCTCGATAAGCGCGCGGTAGCGCTGAACATCTTTCTTTTTCAGATAGTTCAGGATCTTGCGGCGCTGACCCACCAGCTTGAGCAGGCCGGTACGGGAGTGGAAGTCCTTCTTGTGCACCTTGAAGTGCCCGGTCAGGCCTTCAATGCGCGCGGTGAGCAGCGCCACCTGGACTTCCGGGGAACCCGTGTCGCCTTCGTGCTTGGCGTGGGCGTCAATAACCGTCTTTTTCTGTTCCGCATCCATGACCACAGCAGTTCTCCTTGAGAGGATGAAGTTAGTTCCACAGTCCCCGCAACACGGCCCAGCAGAGCCCGCCCGGCGCATCCTCGCGCCGCGCCAGAGCCAGGGCTTCGCCCTGGACCAGCAACAACGCCAGGCCGTCCTCCGCCGCCGTCCCGTTACCGGACGGGGTTGCGGCGCAGGGCACGGCGATGCCGTTGCGGACCCGTGCGGCCTGTTCCGGCGTGAGCTCCACCCTGGGCCAGTGCGGCAGCGCCTCGGCGATGGGGCGCAGGCTGGAGGCCAGCAGGGCGGGGTCAGCCGTGAGGTCCCGCAGGTCGCGGGCCGCGTCAAGGCCGAAGGGGTGACTATACTCCCGGGTCAGTTCCGTGAGCACGGCTCCGCACCCAAGTCGCATCCCCAAGCTGTGGGCCAGGGAGCGTATGTAGGTGCCGGAACTGCAAGCGACCCGAAAGCGCACAAACGGCAGGCTCACATCGAGCGTGTCCGCCTGTGAAATTTCCATGTGTTTGACCTTGGCCGGAGCCGCCGCGCCCTTGCGGGCCAGCTTGTACAGAGGCTGGCCCTCGTGCTTGGCCGCCGAATAGGGCGGCACGGGCTGCTCGCGCGCTTCCCGCCAGAGGCTGATCTCACGCCGCACGTCGTCTCCGCTGACGTGTTCCCAAGGCGCTTCGGCCAGAACCTGGCCCTGGCTGTCCCAGGTATCCGTGGTCCGGCCCAGACGCAGGACGCCGCTGTAGATCTTGCCGCCGCCCGCCATCAGATGCGAGGAGAGTTTGGTGGCCTGCCCCAGCAAGACCAGCAGCACGCCCGACGCCAAGGGATCCAGCGTTCCGGCGTGGCCGATTTTTTTCTGCCCCAGACGCTTGAGCGCCGTCAGGCAGCGGGCCGATGTGGGGCCCGAGGGCTTGTTCAGCACCAGCACCCCGTGCAATTGGGGCAGCTGGGGCGGGCGCGTTTGCGGCGCGGCGGCGGTTTCCTCGTTGGTCATACGTAAGCATGCACCATAGCCGCAGAGCGGCGCGAAGTCAAAATGTTATCTGTTATCGACAGCGGATCAGATATTGTCTTCCCGGTCCAGTTGCGCGTTGACGGCCGCCAGCAGGGCTTCTTCGGCCCTGTCCGGCGTCATCCGCAAGGTGCCGCCCGCCGCGTTGAGGTGCCCGCCGCCGCCCAGGGCGGCCGCGGCCGCGCGCACGTCCGTGTCGCCGTAGGAGCGCAGGCTGAATTTGCACAGTTCCGGGCTGTCCTCGCGCAGCAGGGCGGCCGCGCGCACTCCGCCCAGACGCCGCAACTGCTCCACAAAGCCTTCCAGATCCTCTTTAAGAGCCCGGCATTGGCGCAGGTCTTCCAGGAGCACCCGGCAAAAAGCTATCTCGCCGTTGCGCTCCAGGCGGGCGCGGTCCATGAGCCGTCCCCAGAGGCGCATGCGGCCCATGCTCCAGGTGTTTTCCAGGCGCTCGCGCAGGCCGGTCAGGTCGCAGCCGTTGCGCACCAGGTGCGCGCAGAGGGAAAAGACGTCCGCGCTGGTATTGCCGTGGCAGAAGCCGCCCGTGTCCGTGATGATGCCCAAGGCCACGTCGCAGGCCAGTTCGTTTTCGAGCGGCAGGCCGGCGGCCAGGGCCACATAAGCCATGAGCTGAGCTGTGGCCGCCGCCCGGGGTTCCACCCAGTTTGCCAGACTGCCCATGCCGTTCCCGCCCAGATGGTGGTCGATGTTCACGCTGGCAAGGCGGGGCAGGCGCTCGGCCAGTTCACTGCCCAGGCGGTGGGGTTCGCCGCAGTCCAGCAGCAGGGCACAGCGGGGCGTGAAGGGAAGATGCGTCAGCTTGGTGCGCACCATGCCGGGCAGCGGGAAAAATTTCAGGTACTGGGGCAGGCCGGTGCTGCTGTAGAGCACGAATTCCTTGCCCATGGCGCGCAGGATATGCCCGGCAGCGGCCAGGGAGCCCACGGCGTCGCCGTCGGGATTGACGTGGCCGGATACCAGGACGCGGTCCACATCCCGCAGGGTTTGGGCCATGCGTTGCGCGCCGTCCCGGAAGAACGCGGGAATCAGTTCAGTCTGCGGCATAAATCTCCACCTGACTGTCCACCATTTCCTCGGGGCAGGCCGCTTCCATCATCAGGGCGCATTTGTCCATGCGGCTACGGAGGTGGGTTTCGCTGTTGGAAATGGAAACCACGGCCAGGCGCAGGCGGGTGAGGCTGTCCTCGGTGCCCGCTTCGGCGATGGCCACGTTGAATTTGTTGCGGGTTTTTTGTTTCAGGCTGTTGGCGACGCGGCGCTTGGCCTTGAGGTTGTCGTTGCCGTCCAGGCTGAATTCGACGGTCAGTACCGCCATGAACATGGGCATAAAAGCTGTGCCTTGGCTTGGGGCCGTTAATACGCCGTGATTATTTGACGAAAATCAGCCTGTTTCATGCTGTCCGCGTCAGCAAAAATGTATTGTTTCCTTTGATGCCGGGAGGGAGAATATTGGAGCGGATATCGCGTGCGGTGTTTATAGCGATGGTAGGCGGCAGCTTTTTTCAGCTTTGAGCGAAATCCCCTTGCTCCGCCGAAGCGGAGCGGAGGCGGATGGCCCGTGCCGGAGAATGCGGTAAAAATAAGAGTTTCTTTTGCCGGCAAGGAAGCGGCGCGGTTGGGATGCGCAACGTACTCAGGTACGTGTGCGTCCCAACCGCGCCGCTGACGCAGCCAGCGGAAGAAAAACCGTTTTTCGCCGTATAATCCGGCAATACAACCAGGCTGTAGCCCGGCTTCCCGCCTCTACAGCGTCGCCGCTTCCTCCACGGTCTCGAAGGCTTCAATAATGTCGCCGATCTTGACGTCGTTGAAGTTCTCCAGGCCCACGCCGCATTCATTGCCCTTGACCACTTCCTTGGCGTCATCCTTGAAACGCTTGAGGGACGAGATCTTGCCGGTGTAAACCACCACGCCGTCACGCAGCAGGCGCACCCCGGCATTGCGGGCGATCTTGCCGTCCGCCACATAGGAACCGGCAATGACGCCGACCTTGGGCACGCTGAAGGTCTCGCGCACCTCGGCCTGGCCCAGATAGACCTCGCGCTGCACCGGGGCCAGCAGACCGGCCATGGCGCTCTTGATGTCATCCACCAGCTTGTAGATGATATCATAGAAGCGGATGTCCACGTTCTCGTGCTCGGCCACGTCCTTGATCTTGGCCGTGGGACGCACGTTGAAGCCGATGATGATGGCCTTGGAGGCCGACGCCAGCAGAATGTCGGATTCCGTAATGGCGCCGGTGCCGCCGTGCACCACGTTGAGGCGCACTTTGTCCGTGCTCTGTTTGTTCAGGGCCTCGGTAATGGCTTCCAGGCTGCCCTGCACGTCGGCCTTGACCACCAGATTGAGGGTCAGGGTTTCCTGATCCGAAGCCCGCTGGGAGAGGAAGGTCTCCAGAGTGACTCGGGATTCGGAGGCCAGATCGCGCTCGCGCTGCTTGGCCGCGCGGGAATCGGCGATGCGGCGGGCCAGTTTTTCGTCGGCCACCACAAAGAATTCCTCGCCCGCCTCGGGCACGCCCTCAAAGCCCTGCACTTCCACGGGCAGGGAGGGCCCGGCTTCCTTGACTTTCTTGCCCTGGTCGCTGGTCAGGGCGCGCACGCGGCCCGAGAAGGGCCCGCAGACGAAGTTGTCGCCCTGCCGGAGCGTGCCTTCCTGAATCAGCACCGTGGCAATGGGGCCGCGGCCCTTGTCCAGCTTGGCTTCCACAATATGGCCGCGCGCGGGTTTGTCCGGATTGGCCTTGAGTTCCATGATTTCCGATTGCAGAGCCACCATTTCCAGCAGGTCGTCCAGGCCCAGGCGGGTTTTGGCCGAAACCTTGGCCACAATGGTGTCGCCGCCCCAATCCTCGGGCTGGAGACCCAGCTCGGCCAGTTCGCGCAGCACGCGGTCCGGATCGGCGCCGGGCTTGTCCATCTTGTTCACGGCCACCATGATGGGCACGTTGGCCGCGCGCGAGTGGTTGATGGCCTCGCGGGTCTGTTCCATGACGCCGTCGTCGGCGGCCACCACCAGGATGACCAGGTCCGTGACCTGCGCGCCGCGCGCCCGCATGGCCGTGAAGGCCTCGTGGCCCGGCGTGTCCAGAAAGACGATTTCGCCGCGCTTGGTCTTCACGTGATAGGCGCCGATGTGCTGGGTGATGCCGCCCGCTTCGCCGCTGGTCACGTTGGATTTGCGGATGGCGTCCAGCAGCGAGGTCTTGCCGTGGTCCACGTGACCCATGATGGTCACCACCGGCGGACGCTGCTTCAGGCTTTCGGGCGCGTCGGCCTCCTTGGGCAGGAGGTAGTCGTCCTCGGAGAAGCCCGCCTTTTCCACTTCATAGCCGAACTCGGCGGCCACCAGGGTGGCGGTGTCGATGTCCAGGGACTGGTTGATGGTCGCCATCACGCCCAGACCGAAAAGCACCTTGATGATTTCATTGGCCTTGAGGCCCATCTGATGGGCCATGTCCGCCACGCGGATGGCCTCCGTGACGCGGATTTTGCGCTTGGCCGCCTTCAGGGGCTGGGTGGCCTGGGGCAGATTCACGGGCTTGCCGCCCTTGCGGCGGCCCTTGCCCCGGTTCAGGCGCGGCGAATCGTCGTCGTCCTGGCGGCGGGCGAAATCTCCCTGCTGGAAGTCCACGGTACGGCGGCCCTTGAGCCGCTTTTTCTTGCTCTGGCCGTCGCGGCCGTCCGTGGGCTGGGCGGGCGCGGGCTGGCCGAAACCGCCGGGCCGCCCGGGACCACCGGGACGCGGGGCGCCCGGACCTCCCGGCCTCCCCGGCGCGCCGGGCCTGCCGGGGCCACTGGGGCCGCCGGGCCGGGGTGAACGCGGGCCGTCGCCGGGCCGTCCGGGACCGCCGGGCCGGAAGCCGGGCGCGGAGCGCGGAGCGGGGCGGCTGTCCTGCGAACCGGGCGCGGGACGGGAAATGATCCGCACCTGGGGCGCGGCAGGTTCGGGCCGGGATGCGCGGCGCGGCGCGGCTTCGCCGGCTTCGTCCGTGGCGGGCGCGGCATCGTCCGCCTGCCCGGCCTCGGAACGGGATTCGGCCGTACGCGGGAGCAGGCTGGGCGCGGAAGAGCCTTCGGGCACAGCCGAGGCGTCGGGCCGGGCCAGGCGGGAGGTTTTGGCGCTTTTTTCCGGGGCTTCGTCGGGGGGTTCGCTGGCCGGAGCCTCGGGAGCGGCTGCCTTTTCCTCCTCAACGGGCGCAACAGGAGCTTCGGGCGCGACCGGGCGCGCAGGCTCGTCGCCGGGGCGGCTGATAACGCGCGCGGCCGACACCACACGGGCGGTTTTCTGTGCTTTGGGCGCGGCAGTGGGCGTTTCCGCAACTTCCGGAGCGGCGGCCTCGGCGGCTTGGTCCGTGGCGGCTTCCGGCGCATCAGCGCGGGCGTCGGCCACCGGGGCCTCGGCTGCGGCTTTTTCGGCCGTGGCCGTGCTCACGGCGGCAACAGACGCGCTTTCCGTTTCAATTCCGGCCGCGGGAGCGACTTCGGCCTCGGAGGCCTTTTCTCCCGGCGCGGCAGCGGACGGCGCAACGGCCGGGCGCGCGGGTTCGGCGGGCGCGGCGTCCTTGCGGCGACGGCGCACGATGACATTGGGCTGGACCTCAGTGCGCTCCACGCCGCCCTGCTTCCGGCCGGCGAAATGGTCGCGCAGGCGCGCCGCGTCCTCCACGGACACGGAGCCAGCCGTGGTCTTGGCCGGAAGGCCAAGATCACGCAGAGCGCGCAGCATGTCCTTGGACTGCACGTCGAGCTCTCCGGCGAGATCCTTTATCTTAATTTTTTCTTCAGGCATGGTTACCCCCCTTATCAATGCTGTCGCCAACCGTAGCGCTGCTGTCCTTATCTGTAAGCGGTTGCGCCGCAACAGCTAAAGCAACGTTCTTTTTTCGCTTATCGGCTGCCGCATCGCTGCTGTCGGCATCCGTAACACTCGTTCCTCGTGCAACGGCTGCCGCGCGCCGTGTGCCGGGCCTGTATTTCGCGAATTTTCGCTCGCAGACAGGATCGGAACACACATACCAGCCCCTGCCCGGTCTGGTTTTTTCTACGTCAAGACTCAAATTCCCCTGCGGGGTCAGCACATGACGGTTCACGTCGGCCTTGGAAAAACGGCGGCGGCAGATCACGCACATCCGCACCGGGCCTTCCGGCCTTTTTCGTTGTTCCGGCGCTTCCGGACCGGATTCCCGCGCCGTTGCGGCGGCCTTATTTTTCCGCATCGCCGCTTCCGGCGTCTTCCGCTGTTTCGGGTGCTGCATCAGGCTCCGCCCCGTCTTCTTCGGGCCGGGCGTCCCCGTCTTCCGCTTCCTCTGTCCCGGCGGCCCTGCCCAGCTCCACGGCCGAGGACTCGGGCGTGCTCTCCACCACCGGCGCCAGGAAGTTGATGGCCGAGCGCAGGTCGGAAATGCGCGAAGCGCTGATGGTCAGCTTGTCGGCCAGTTCCTCGTCGCTGGCTTCACGCAGCGCGTCCAGCGAGGAATAGCCCGCTTCCAGCAGAGCTTCAATGGATACTTCCGCCACGCTGGCGACCTGCTCCAGGCCGTGGCCGATGGCATTGGCCTCGTTGTAGCGGGTTTCGGTAAAGATATCGACCTTCCAGCCCAGCAGGCGCGCGGCCAGTTTGACGTTCTGGCCCTTGCGGCCGATGGCGTTGGTGAGCTGGTCGTCAGGCACGATGACTTCCAGGAGGTTTTCCTCCTCGTCCACCACAATGCGCGAAACCAGGGCCGGGGCCAGGGCGTTGCGGGCGTAGGTGGCGATCTCCGGGCTCCAGACCACGATGTCGATACGCTCGCCGCGCAGTTCCTGCACGATGTTCTGGATGCGCGAGCCGCGCACGCCCACGCAGGCGCCCACCGGGTCCACGTCCCGTTCGCGCGAGAGCACGGCCACCTTGGCGCGGGAACCGGGATCGCGGGCCACGCCCATGATCTGCACCACGCCGTCGTCCACTTCCGGCACTTCGCGGCGGAACAGGGCGGCCATATAGTCGCGGTGCGCGCGGGAGATGACCACCTGCGGGCCGCGTCCTTCCTTGCGCACCTCGATGATCAGGGCCTGTACGCGGTCGCCGCGTTTGTAATGTTCACGCGGGATCTGTTCCTCACGGGGCAGGATGGCCTCGGTGCGGCCCAGGTTGACCACCCAGCCGCCCTTGTCCCGGCGCTGGATGATGCCGGAGACGATTTCGCCCACGCGGTCCTTGTATTCCTCGTAAATGATTTCCTGCTCGGCGTCGCGCATGCGCTGGATGATGACCTGTTTGGCGGACTGGGCCGCGATGCGTCCCAGATCCTCCACCTTGACCCGGAAGCCCATTTCGTCGTCCAGCTGTACGGAGGGATCGTGTTCGCGGGCGTCGGCCAGGGCAATCTGGGTGTCCTCGTTGGCCACGTCGTCGTCTTCCACCACGATTTTGAACTGGTATACCTCAATGTCGCCGGTGTCGTCATTGTAGGTCACTTCCACGTCCATATCCTCGCTGAAGCGGCGCAGCACCGAGGTGCGCACGGCGTCTTCCAGCGTGTCGATGAGCATGTCGCGGTCAAGGCCCTTGTCTTTGCTGATCTGATCGATGGCCTTTTTGAGTTCAAGATTCATGTCTGCCTCCGGCTGCCGCGCGTGGCGGCGTGAAATCGCTACTTCGCTTCAGGTGATGCCTCGCCGTGGGCGGGGACGGGACCGGCGCTTTTGCCGGGAGTTTTGCGGGAGCCCTTGCCTGACCCCTTGCCGGGGCCTTTGCCGGGCTTCACCGGCTGACGGAAAATATACATGCGGCTGGCCCGGCGCACAGCTGTCCAGGGCAGACGCACGGGCGGCAGATCCTCGGGGCTGGCCTCCCCTTCGGGAGAAAGCGCGGCGGGTTCCAGAACAAAGGCGTCCGCTTCGACGGCGGCGAGCCTGCCGCGCCAGAGGCGGCGGGGGACCGTGTCCGTCGCCGCGGCTGCTTCCGGGGCCACGGGAGCATGCAGCCGGGCTTCCACCATGTCGCCCAGATAGGGGCGCATCTGGTCAAGACTGAAAAAAAGGCGCGTGAGCCCGGGGGTGGATACTTCCAGCACATAGGCCGAGGGCACGGCGTCCTCCACTTCCAGGGCCAGGCCCAGATGACGGGAGATTTCCTCGCACTGGTCTATGCTGGCTGAAGAGGGGGCGGCGGAAGCTTCATTTTCCTCCCTGTCGGCGGCCTGAAGGCTTTCCGGCGCGCCGGGAGGAACGTCCACAAAGAGCCGTACCACCATGCGTCCGGCCTGGACCACTTCCACGCCCCAGATGACCAGTCCCAAGGAACGGACCACGGGTTCGGCCAGACGGATGACGGTTTCTTTGAGGGCGTTTTCGCTCATGTTTTCCTTACTGACGGCGGCTAAAGGCGAGGCCCGGAAAGAGCTCGGCTTTGCCGCAGGGACAAAAAAAAGGGGGCCTATTCAGGCCACCCCGTTGTGAACATACGTCCTGCATCAGGATGTGACGATATGCGCCGAAGCGTAAACCGTCTTGAATTGGGTTCAATTAGCGCATGCCGCAATGCTTGTCAAGTGGGATGGGCTGAAATAAGCGTGGAAAATAAATTGCATCGCAAGTTACGCAATGCAGACTAAAAGAAATCCGGTATGCGCCGTTAAGACTCGTGCGAGCGTAAAATAGCGCCGAGGCGTTCATTGCAGGGGGATGGAAGTATGACGCTTTTCCAAAAGTTTTCAGTAAGTTGCATTGCGGTGGCCGTGCTGACGTCGGTTCTGGCCTGGGCCGGGACGGCTTTTTGTCCCGCAGGCCTGGGAGCCGCGGCACTGGCCGGGGCCGTGCCGGCAGCGCTGTTCACGGCCTTTTGCCTGGGCCTGGGCGCGCGGCTGGTTTTTCTGCGGCCCTTGCAGGCTGTGGGACAAGGACTGCGCGATCTGGCCGAAGGCCGCCTGAACGCGGCCCAAACTTTCCGGACAGAGGATCTGCCCGCAATCCACGCGGGCCTGGAGGCCGCGCTACGGGCGCTGAAATTCGAGCGCGGCCTGGCGCGCGGCGTGTTTCAGGGCCTGCCCATGCCCTATCTGCTGGTGGACGCGCAAGAGCGCACCACCAGCACCAATCAGGCCTGCCTGGACATGCTGGAGATTGACGGCAGCGTGGAGTCCTGCCTGGGCAAAACCCTGGCGGAGCTCTTTTATAATGATCCCGCGCGTGAGACGGCGGTGGGCAAAAGCATCCGCAACGGCGAGTATTTCCGTAATCTGGATATCGTCATCACCGGCCACAAGGGGCGGAAAATCGACGTGCTGGCCAATATTTTCCCCATCTACGATGAGGACAAGGCCTGCATCGGCGGGCTCTGTCTTTATGTGGACATGACAGCCTTGAAGCAGGCCGAGCAGCTCATCATGGACAAGAACGAGCGCATGGCCTTGGTGGCGCGGTCCCTGGAAGAAGCCGTGGGCAGGATTTCCGGCATTTCCGGCGGCCTGTCGCGGGGCATCCAGCAATCGGACAGCGGCGCGGCCGTGTCCGCCCAGCGGCTTGCCGAAGCGGCGGCCTCCATGAACGAAATGAACGCCACTGTGCGCGAGGTGGCGAAAAACGCCGAGGCCGCTTCCGGCGCGTCGGCCCTGACCAGGGAAAAGGCCGAAGCCGGCGCGCGGGTCGTGGAACAGGCCGTGCACAGCATCAAGCAGGTGCACCAGCTCTCCCTGGACCTCAGAGAGGACATGGGCCAGCTGGATGAGCACGCCCGTTCCATCAACCGGATCATGAATGTTATATCGGATATCGCGGACCAGACCAACCTGCTGGCCCTCAACGCGGCCATTGAAGCGGCCAGAGCCGGGGACGCCGGGCGCGGCTTTGCCGTGGTGGCCGACGAGGTGCGCAACCTGGCCGAAAAAACCATGGCCTCCACACAGGATGTGGGCAACGCCATCCAGGCCATTCAGGACAGTACGTCCAAAAGCATGGCTTCCGTGGACAATGCCGTGGCCCGGATCGAGCAGGCCACGGATCTGGCGGGGCGGTCCGGCCGGGCATTGGAGGAGATAGTCACCACCGTGGAGCACACCGCCGGTCAGGTCAGCGCCATTGCCACGGCCAGCGAGCAGCAGTCCGCGGCCAGCGAGGAAATCAATCGCTCCATCGACCAGGTCAGCGGCATGGCCGCCGATACGGCCCAATCCATGACCGAGGCCCGCGAGGAAATGGATCGGCTGGTGGAACTGACCGGCACCTTGGAAGCGCTCATGGCCCGGCTTAAGGAATAACCGGGGCCGCGTTTCAGCGGAGCTGCTTCCAAAAACCAGGACAATCAAGGGCCGCGCCGGGATATGGCGCGGCCCTTGCGTTTAGCCGATCGGCAGGCGCGGTTGTCCGCCCGGCGCGAAAATCTGGTCCGCCAGTTTGCGGTGGGCGGCGGGCATGGCCAGATTTTCCAGTTCAACGGGCGTGACCCAGCGCCAGGCGCTGGCCGCCGTGAGGATGGGCGGGGCGGGCGGTTCCGCCGTCGCGGCTGTCGTGGTCGCCGCCAAGCTGAGGGCGAAGCAGTGCAGGGTGATCCTGTAGGTGGTGTAGCCGTGGCGGATGATGCCGTAGCTCCGGTCCACGGCCACGCCGAAGCCGGTTTCCTCGCCGAATTCGCGCACGACGGCCTGTTCCGGGCTCTCACCCGGCTCCACCCGTCCGCCGGGGAATTCCCAGAGATTGCCCCAGACCCCGGAGGCCAGGCGCTTTTGCACGAAAACCCGGCCCGTGTGGCGCAACACGCCGGTGACCACTTCAATAGGCGTGATCGCCGCCCGTTTGCCGGGCACCGGGCGCTGGTCCACAATGCCCAGATGCAGACTGACGCAGAAGGCGGCCAGGGGGCAGAGCGCGCAGCGCGGCTTTTTGCCGCAGACCAGCGCGCCCAGCTCCATCATGGCCTGGTTGTGCTCGCGGGCCTTGCCTTCGGGCACCAGGCGCAGCGCCCAGGCACGCACGGCCGAGGCCGCCGGTTCCTGTTTGACCGGGCCGTCCAGATCAAAGACGCGGGCCACCACCCGTTCCACATTGGCGTCCACGCAAGGCAGCTTTTCACCAAAGGCGATGCTGGCGATGGCCCCGGCCGTGTATGGCCCCACGCCGGGCAGGGCGCGGATGTCCTCCAGGCCCGAAGGGAAGACGCCCTTGTGCTTTTCCATGACCAGCCGGGCGGCGGCCAGCACGTGGCGGGCGCGCGAATAGTAGCCCAGGCCCTCCCAGAGGCGCAGCACTTCCTCTTCCGAGGCGGCGGCCAGCGCGGCCACGTCCGGAAAGCGGGCCATCCAGCGCGTGAAATAGCTCACCCCGCGTTCCATCTGGGTCTGCTGAAGCATGACCTCTGAAATCCAGACTTCATAGGGCGTGTAGTTGATGCGCCAGGGCAGCGGACGCTGGTGCGCGGCGAACCAGGCCAGCAGAGCTTCCCGCAATTGCGGCAGATGCGCGGCGGGCGGCAGGTGGCGCGGCGGGGCGGCTCGGGGCGCGGCCTCCAGGCCGGGCAGCATCGCCGGGGCGACTCCCGGCCGCGCTGCGGGCTGCTTGGGAGAGGTTTTCTTCATTCCGGGCATAGCTGGCAGTGTATACCCCGGCCCCGGCATTGTCATCCGGCCCGGCCTGGCCTATATTTCAAAAACGGCCCGTGCCGGGCCGAATATCCCCAATTTTTAAGGAGCAGGCATGGCTGACAATCCCACCGTGTTGCTGGAAACCTCGTCCGGCGACATCCTGATTGAACTCTTCCCGGACAAGGCCCCCCAGACCGTCGCCAACTTTTTGCAGTACGTGGACGACGGCTTTTATGAAAATACCATCTTCCACCGCGTGATCCCCGGCTTCATGATCCAGGGCGGCGGCCTGGGCGCCCGCATGGATGAAAAGGACACCCGCGAACCCGTGCAGAACGAGGCTGACAACGGCCTGAAAAACGAGCGCGGCACTCTCGCCATGGCCCGCACCCGCGATCCGCACAGCGCCACGGCCCAGTTTTTCATCAATCTGGTGGACAATGATTTTCTGGACCACAGCCAGCCCACGCTCGACGGCTGGGGTTACTGCGTGTTCGGCAAAGTCACCGAAGGTATGGACGTGGTGGACAAGATCGCCAAGGTCAAGACCAAGAGCATGGGCATGCACGAGAATGTGCCCGTGGACATGGTGCTGATCACCGGCGCGAGCCGTTTTGAGTAACAACGTCAAGGAGGCGTGTGTATGTCCCGCGAAATCGTTATGGCGGCCCAGGGGCCGTTTCTGCACGCCTGGGGACTGCTCGAGGCCTATGTGGACGTCTGCCCGGATGAAATCTGGGTGGAAAAAAACGGCGGCTGGCCCGTCTGGCAGCAGCTCGCCCACGCGATCATGGTACTGGATTTCCTTGTGCTCGGCGGGGATGAGCAACTGCTGCCCGTACCCTGCGACATGGACACGCTCATGCTCAGGGCGCAGGATGCTCCGGCGCTGGGCAAGGCGGCCCTGACGGACTATGCTGCCACGGTCAAAGCCCGCGTGGACAACTGGATCGCCGGGCTGGAAGACGCGGACCTGGCCCGGACCAACGCCGTGCTGAGCGCGAAGCTGGGCCGTGAGACGTCCTACGCGGCCACCCTGGTCATGCTGGCCTCGCATACCGACTATCATATCGGCTCCTGCGACGCGGCCTTGAGGAATCATGGTTTGCCGGGCGTGTTTTAGCTGAGACGGCTTGGCCTGTTTTCGCTGTGCTGTTCTGAAAAGGCGGCGGCATGTTTTACCGGGAGGCCCCGGCCGAGCATGTCGCCGCCGTATGTTTGCCGGCGGGAAAGGCCGCGCCGGTGAAGGGGGATTGACTTTGAAAACGAAGCCCGCAAGCGGGGAAGCGGCGGTGCGGCAATTGCTGCATGAATATGGCGAACGGAACCGGGATGGAATTCTGGAACTCCTCACGGACGATGTGATCTGGATCGGCACGGCGGCACATGAGCAGATTTTCGGCAAACACGCGGTGGCCCGCTTGCTGGACGACGATCTGCGAACAGACGCGACGCCGTATGACGTGGAGCTCACGGACGTTAAAGAAATTGCTCTCGGACCGGCCGTGGCGACATTGTTCGTGCAGACCAGAGCATCCCTGCGGGGAAGAACGGATTTCGCCCTGGAATGCCGCAACACCTATACCTGCTGCGACAAGGGCGACGGCTTCAGGATTTGTTCGTGGCATTGCTCCACAGCGACGGCCCTGCAGAATGAGGATGAATATTTTCCGATTTCCTTTGCGGAAAATATCATGAAAAAAGCCACCCTGGATCCGGTGACGCAGATCATGAACCGGGCCAGCTTTGAGGAATCCGTACAGCTTTATCTCAAAGAGCGGCGCGGCAATTACGCGCTGGCCCTCATTGACCTGGATGATTTCAAGGGCGTCAACGACAGGTACGGGCATCATTGCGGCGACAAGGTGCTGGCCTTTGTCGCGCAACGTCTGAAAAGGGCTTTTGCGGAAACAGACCTTGTGGCGCGCCTGGGCGGAGATGAACTCGTGGCCTTTGTGCCTTCGCTGACCGGCGAGGAAGAGCTGCGGGCCAAGATTGGAACCTTTTTCAGCGGCATCTCCCGAGCATTGGACCTTGATTCCCGGGCCTATACGCCCTCGGCAAGCGTGGGCGTGTGCATTTGCCTGGAAAAGCGGGGAATGAGCTACGAACAGTGTTACAAGGCGGCGGACGCCGCCATGTACCAGGCCAAGCACAGCGGCAAAAACGCATGGCGCTTCAAGCGCTTCTGAGAAGGAAAATCTTTTCGGGAAACAAAAATCCGCCGCTGCCCCAGGGCAGCGGCGGATCGTCATTTTTGAAGAGCGGTCGGCCTTACTTGATCTTGCAGTTTCCGTCCTTGCAGTCCGGGGTGGGTTCCACGGGCGTGGCCTGGAAAAGCGCCACCTGCTCCTGGCCGTTGTTGTTGGCCAGCACCATGGTGAAGCGCATCAGCCCCTGGGGCAGAGCCGGCACGGCCGTACCCTTGAAGTAGCCGTTGGCCGTAAGCATCCTGGTGTTCCCGACCTTGGTGTCGCGCACGTTGGTGAGCGTCAGGCGGTCCACGACCAGTTCCTTATTTTTGATGCCGGCGATGAAGTGCTCCTTGTCCTGGATATGGCCGTTGGAGCTGACGTGCCAGTAGTTGGGCGCCAGCAGCTTTTGCAGGGCGGCCACATCGCCGGTCATGACAGCTTCAGTATACAAAGCCACGGTATCGGCCTTGGCATGAGCCACACCGCCTGCCAGACAAAGAGCCAGAGCCAGAAGAAGCGGCACCAACTGTACAAATTTCATGACATTTCCTCCATAAAATCACAGGCTTGTTACCGGGCAACGCCCGACTCCGCGCCGATGGGACGCTTTCTTTACGGCGACTTGTCGCGCCTGTCAAGAGGCTGGTGGAACTATTTGCCAAGCGGCGCGCTTTCCTCTACTCTTATCTAAGAAATATCCGTAAAAAGTAAATGCCGGTACCGCTTCCGGAACCGGCTTTTTTTGAGCGCGGCAAACGCGAGAGTATATAACGCGAGGCTATGGATTATGTTGACCACTGTTTTACAGGCCATCGGCAATACGCCCATGCTTCGTCTGGACCTTTCCCGCGAGCTGCCGGGCACGGTCTGGCTGAAGCTGGAAAACCGCAATCCCGGCGGCTCCATCAAGGATCGCGTGGCCTTTTATCTGATTGAGCGCGCCTTGGAAAACGGCGAACTGGAGCCCGGCGGCGTGCTGGTGGAGGCCACCAGCGGCAATATGGGCATCGGCATGGCCCTGGTCTCGGCCGTGCGCGGCCTGCGTTGCGTGCTTGCCATGCCGGAATCCATGAGCCTGGAGCGCCGTAATCTGCTCAAGGCCCTGGGCGCGGAGCTCAAACTCACGCCCGCGGACAAGGGCATGGGCGCGGCCGTGCAGGAGGCGCACCGCATCGCTCAGACCACGGGCGGGCATATTCTCGGCCAGTTCACCAATCCCGGGGCCGTGGAGGCCCATTATCAGAGCACCGGGCCGGAAATCCACAAAGACAGCGCGGGCAAGATGGACGTGCTGGTGGCCGGTGTGGGCTCGGGTTCGTCCATCACCGGCACGGGCCGTTTTCTGAAGGAACGCATCCCCGGCTTCAAGGTCATGGCCGTGGAGCCCGCGGCTTCGCCCGTGCTCTCCGGCGGCAAGCCGGGGCCGCATCTGATCCAGGGCATCGGGGCGGGTTTTGTGCCGGAAGTCCTGGACCGCGCCCTGCTGGACGAGATTATTCAGGTGGACGGCCGGGAGGCCATTGACATGGCCCGCAAGCTCATGCGCACCCAGGGCGTGTGCGCGGGCATCTCCACCGGGGCCAACGTGCTGGCCGCGCTGGGCGTGGCGGCCCGGCCCGAAATGCGGGACAAGAACATTGTCACCTTTGCCTGCGACACCGGCGAACGCTATATGTCCACGGCCCTGTTCCAGGATCAGGACTGAAATTTTCAGCGGCACGCAGGCGGCGGTCCGGTATATTTGCCGGGCCGCCGCTAATCTTTTTCAGCCGTTGTCCGATAAGAGAACGCAACGGCACAGACAGGCGCGGATGACGGTGCGCCGACGTTTTCTCCGGTCGGACCGACATTCGGAACTTTTTTACCTATCCGCGCGGCGTCCCCCGCACATGGAGCAGCTATGGCGCAGACCAATATTTTGCTGGAAACCGGCACCAATGAGCTGGAAATCGTGGAATTTTACGTCAACCAGGACGGCTACGAAGCCCACTACGGCCTGAATGTGGCCAAGGTGGTGGAAATCGGGCGGCGGCAGACCGTCACGGCCATGCCGGAAATGCGCCACAAAGCCCTGCTGGGGGCCTTTCCCCATCGCAACGGCCGCATTGTGCCGCTCATCGACATGGCCCAGTTCCTGGGCAGCGGCCCCATCACCAATGAGGACGCCAAAGTCATTGTGACCGAGTTCAACACGGTCTGCACGGGCTTTCTGGTGTCGGGCGTCAATCGCATCTACCGCCTGAGCTGGACGGATGTGGAAGCGCCGGGCAATTTCCTGCAGAATGTCAGCCGCAGTTCCGTGACCGGCGTGGTACGCCTGGAGGAGCGGGTCATTTTCCTCCTGGATCTGGAGGCCATTGTGGCTGAACTGCACCCGGCCATGGCCATCAGTTTTGACGGCGCGGCCATGGATGACTCCGACGGCAAGACCTACAATATCCTGCATGTGGATGATTCCAGCAGTATCCGTTCCCTGGTGCTGGATCTGCTCAACAAGGAAGGCCGCTTCAACGTGGTGCAGCACGTCAACGGCCAGGAGGCCTGGGATTACCTCCAGCGCCTGCGCGCCCGCAGCGAAGAGGAAGGCAAGCCCATTTCCTCCTATGTGCAGGGCATCATCAGCGATATTGAAATGCCGTCCATGGACGGCTTGGCCCTGTGCAAGCGGATCAAGACGGATCCGATGCTCAAACAGGTGCCGGTGGCCATTTTCTCCTCCATGATCAACGAAAGCCTGGCCCGCAAATGCGCCAGCGTGGGCGCGGACGCCCAGTACACCAAGCCGGACCTCAAGGCCCTTTCGGTGAAGCTGCACGACCTGATCACCAGGGCCTGGGCGTAACAAACCGCTCCGCCGGACCATTCCCGTCCCGCCGCCGAGATCGCTCCCGGCGGCGGGACATTTTTTATTCAGTTCAGGAGCAGCAGAGATATTTGCGGCATAACCGCCAATATGACCAGCGCCAGAAACATGGCCAGCAAAAAGGGCAGCACGGCCAGGCTGAGTTTCTCAATGCTCATCTTGCTGATGCCGCAGGCCACAAAAAGGTTCACGCCCACCGGCGGCGTCAGAAAACCTAGGGCCGCCGAGGTGATCAGCACAATGCCGAAATGCACCGGGTCGATGCCCGCGTTCTTGATCACCGGGAACATCAGCGGCGCCAGGATGATGATGTTTGCCAGGGCTTCCATGAACGTGCCCGCGATGAGCATGATGAGAATGATCACAGCCAGCAGCAAATATTTGTTGTGAGCCACGCCGGCCAGCAGGCCGCTGACGGCGTCGGGCACGTTGTAGATCAGCAACAGCTGTCCCAGGGCGCAGGCCACGCACATGATGATGAAGATGGTGGCGTTGGTGATGGCCGCGCCTTTGAGCACCTCCCAGGTTTTGCTCCAGGTCAGGGAGCGCAACAGCAGGCCTTCCACCACAAAGGCGTAGAGCACGGCCACGGCTCCGGCTTCGGTGGGCGTGAAGATGCCGCCGTAAATGCCGCCCAGCACGATGACCGGCACCAGCAGGGCGTGCTTGGCCTCCCAGACGGCGCGCAGGGTTTCGCGCCGCGTGGCTCTGCGGGTGGCGACGTTGATGCCGCGCCGCCGTACCAGGGTCCAGGCCGTGAACATCAGTACGATGCCCACGAAAATGCCGGGCAGAATGCCCGCGATGAACAGATCGCTCACTGACACGCCCACCGTGGTGCCGTAGATGATCAGAGGCACGCTGGGCGGAATCATCACGCCCAGGCAGCCCGCCGAGGTGTTCACCGCGGCGGAGAAATCACGCGGATAGCCCTCCTTTTCCATGGCCGGGATCATGATGCCGCCCACAGCGGCCACCGTGGCCGGGCTGGAACCGGACAGCGCGCCGTAGAACATGCAGGTCAGAATACTCACGTGGGCCATGCCGCCGGTGATGTGCCCCACCAGGCAGCGGGAGACGCGCAGCAGTGCGTCGGCCATGCTGCCTTTCTGCATGATCTCGCCCGCCAGGATGAAAAAGGGCACGGCCAGCAGCGGAAAACTGTCCAGAGAGGAAAAAACCTTCTGCATCATGAATTCCGGAGGCAGATCGCCCGCGATCATGCCCACCATGACCCCGAGGCCCAGGGCGGCGGCAATGGGCACGCTCAGGATCAGCAGCAGCACAATGGTCACGGCCGTCAGAAGAATGGGGAGTTCCATACAACCTCACAGATATGACGGAGGTAAAAAGGAAACGCGGGGTCGTCACCAGGATTTGGACATCTCGGACAGGGCGTTTTCCTCGTGGGATTTTCCGGGGTCGGCGGCTCCGTTCTTTGGGCCGCGCGATTTGCGCAGGACCGTCAGGGTATGGTTCAGGCTGCGCAGAAACATGCAGGCCATGCCCAAAGGCACCACCAGATAGATACTATACATGGGCATGGCGACCGAGGCGGCCACCTGTTCCGACTCAGCCACGAACAGGACCATACGCACACCCCAGATCGCCATAACGACACAGAAAAGCAAGGTGAAGACCGTGGAGATCACGGTCAACGCGTAGTGCACGCGCGGCCCAAAGCAATGCTTGCAGACGCTGATTTCCAGGTGCCTGCCTTCCTGAGCGGCCAGACTCGCGCCCAGAAAAACGGCGCAGATAAAGGCGTAGCGGGCGATTTCCTCGGGCCATTCCAGGGCATTGTCCAGAACGTAACGGAAAAAAACCTGGATAGCGATGCAGATGAACATGACCACCAAGGCGGCCACGCCCGCATAGCCTTCCAGTCTGGCACAGAATTTCAGCATAGTGTCCTCCAGACAGCAGGTGACCCCGCCGTACAGACGGCGCGTGGGCGGAGCCGCCTCATGCCGTTCCTTTTTAGTGATAATCGGCGGGGTGCAGCCCAGGCGGGTAGAGACCCGCGTTTCTGATGGTCGTGATAACGCTCCGCACCAGTTCCGTGGGCACCGCCTGCCGGAATTCCAGGGGCACGTCATGGGCGGCGTCCATCCAGCGGCGCAGCTCCTGCGGCGGCAGTTCGATGATCTCCATACCCTGTTCGCTCTTCAGGCGCACGATGAAATCTTCTTCATTGGCACGGCTTTTGGCCCGCTCAAAGGCAATGGCTTCGTCCATAACTGTTGTAACCAGGGCTTGTTCCTCGGTGGAAAGGCTCTTCCAGAAGCGTTTGGAAATCAGCACCAGATGCGGGGTGTAAAAATGGCGGCTGAGGGTCAGATAGCGGGTGATTTCCGGAAAACGCCAGAACCAGCCCAGATTGAGGTCCACGTCAATGCCGTCGATAGTCTTCTGTTGCAGGGCCGTGTAGACCTCCCCCCAGGCCATGGGCGTGGGGCTCATACCCAGGGAGCGCAGAATGGCGATATGTGCCTTGGAAGGCGTGGCGCGGATCTTCAGGCCCTTGTTGTCCGTCAGAGAGCGCACGGGCCGGATGCTGAAGACCTGACGAAAGCCCAGTTCCATGTAGCCCAGGCCCAGGCAGCCGTTTTTTTCCAGCCCGGCGGCCAGTTTTTTGCCGATGGGGCCGTCCAGAATCAGGTCCGCCGCCGTGTAGCTGGGGATAAGATAGGGCATGTCAAAGAGCATCAGGCGCGGGTCGAAGACCGAAAAATTGCTGGTGGATTCGGCCCCGATCTGCAGAACGCCCATCTGCAGGCCCTGGACGATGGATTCCGGATTCCCGAATTTGCCGGAGCCGATGAGTTCCACCTTGAATGCGCCGTTGGAGCGGGCCTCCAACTCTTTTTTGAACAAGGCGAAGGCCTGGCCCTGCGGATGCTCGGGAAAGTTGGTGAAGGCGATCTTGATGACCTTGGGCCCGGCCTGGGCTGCCGGGCAGAGCGGGCCCAGCGCCAGAATCAGCGACAGACCCAGCAACAGGCCGCCGCAGATGAGGCCCGCAAGCAGGCTGCCGAACAGGCTGGAAATCCTTTTCATGTTCATCTCCTTTAGTTGTGGGTCATAGTTCCACAAGCTGGCCGCCGCAGATGTTGACGGCCTGGCCGGTAATGAACGAGGAGGCCGCGGAGGCCAGAAAGGCGGCCAGAGCGCCGATATCCCCCGGAACGCCCATTTTTCCCGCCGGGATGCTCGTGACCATCCGGCGGATGCGCTCTTCACAGGAAATATCCTGGTCGGCCGCCTCGCGTTCGAAGCGCCGCAGATTCAACTCGGTCAGCACCTGGCCGGGACAGATGGCATTGGCGCGCAGGCCCGTGTGGGCGTACTCCACGGCCAGACATTTGGTCAGCATGATCAGCCCGGCTTTGCTCACGGAGTAGGAGCTGTGCCCCGGCGCGGGCCGCTTGCCCGCGCGCGAGGCGATGTTGATGACGGCGCCGTCCGTGGCCAGCAGGGGCAGGCAGGCCCGGACCATGCGGAATGCCCCGAAGAGATTGATTTCCATGACTGTGCGCCAAAGGTCCGGGTCCGCTTCTCCCAGGGGTGACTGCGGGGGCATGATGCCCGCATTATTGATCAGGACATGCAGTTCCGGAGCCATCCGGCGGATGTCAGCCACGGCCTGCTCCACGCAGTGTGGTCCGCCCGTGGCGCTGAGATCCAGGGGGAGCGGCCAAGCCCGCACGCCGTATTTGCGGCGCAGAGCCGCGACGCAGCCCCGCAGACTGTTGTTTTCCACTTCTTCCTGATTGTCCGGAGGCGCGGGAATATCCGCCAGAATGCAGTTCATGCCGTTGGCGGCCAGACTTTCGGCAATGCCGAAGCCGATGCCGGTGGGCCGCCCAGCGCCGGTAATTAGCGCTGTTTTTCCGTGCAGGTCCGGATACATGGCTCCTCCTCTTGCGTATCTGAAACTATTTGCCGTAGCCCAATGCGTGCGGCAACCAGATAGAGATGGCGGGGATGAAGGTGATCAGCAGCACGCAGCAGAGCAGGGCCGCGAGATAGGGCAGCACGCCTCTGGCTACGGATTCCACCGGCACATGGGCGATGCGGGAGGAAACGAACAGGTTTACGCCCACGGGCGGCGTGAGCAACGCCACCTCATTGGTCACCACCAGAATCACGCCGAAGTGGATGGGGTCCACTCCCAGCCCGGTGACCACGGGCAGCAGCACCGGCGCCAGGATGATGATGGTGGCCAGGGTTTCCAGAAACATGCCGAGAATCAGCAACAGGCCGATGATCAACAACAGGATGACGGCCTTGTTTTCCGAAATGCTCAGAAAGAGGTTGGTCATCTGCATGGGGGCCTGTTCAATGGTCAGCAGTTTGCCGAACAGGGTTGACGCGCCCACGATCAGCAGCACCACGCCGCAGATCATGGCGCCTTCCAGGAGCGAATTGTAAATATCTCTGCAGCTCAGGTGCCGGTTGACAACAAAACCCACGAACAGAGCCCAGGCCACAGCCACCACCGAGGCCTCCACCGGCGTGCAGATGCCGGAATAGATGGAACCCAGGATGATAAAGGGCGTGAGCAGGGCGAAGCTGTTTTTCAGGCAGGTCCGGATGAAGACGCACGCATTGAAGGGCGGCTGCGTGGCGTCTCCGCTGAAGCCCTGCCGCCTGGCTGAAATCCAGGCCGTAAAGGCCAGGGCCGCCGCGATGATGAAACCCGGGATGAAGCCTGCGGTGAACAGGCCGGTGATGGAGATATTACCCACAATGCCGTAGATGATCATGGGATTGCTGGGCGGGATCAGAATGCCGATGGTGCCGCCGGAAGAGGCTACCGAGGCCGCGTAGCGGGAACTGTAGCCGTTGCGGACCATGGCCGGAATCAGCAGCGTGCCGATGGCGGCCACGGTGCCCGGTCCGGAGCCGGAAATGGCCGCGAAAAAGGCGCAGGCCAGCACTGTGGTGATGCCCAGGCCGCCGTGCATTCTGCCGAAGATCTGTTTGACCACTTCAATGATCTGATTGGTGATGTTGCCTTTTTCCATGAGGGTTCCGGCCACCACAAAACAGGGAATAGCCAGCAGAGGGAAGGAATTGAGGCCGTCGAACAGGGAATTCTGGATGACCGTTGTGGAAAGATCTCCGCTGATCAACAAGGCGATGATCGTGGATGCGATCAGGGACATGAAGATGGGCACGCCCAGCAGGAAGAGCAGCAGCAGGATGGTCATGACGCAGAGCAGGGTGTTCATTCCGCAATCTCCGCCGCCGCTATTCCTTCCGCCCCTTGCGAAGACCCGGCCAATTCGGCCAAAGTGCCCGCGCGCAACCGGCGGGCATAGTCTTCGATGACGCGCCAGGTGCTCAGCAGAAAACTCGCGGGTACGATCAACTCCACATCCGCGCGCACAATGCCGAGAGTGGGGGAAAATTCCGGGAATCTGTAGCTGTCCCGGATGACCTCAAAGCAGTACCAGGCGATCAGCAGATTGAAGACCACGCAGAAAAGATCCGCCAGAACCCGGAAGGCCAGACGGACGCGCAAAGGCGTTTTAGCGAACTGCGCACTTATCCGGACATGCGCCAGACGCTTGGTGGCCAGGGACATGCCCAGATAGACCGTCCAGATGAAGCAGAAGCGGCTCAGTTCCTCGGTCCAGGCCAGAGCCGAGCCGGTGATCAGGCGCAGCCCCACCTGGATGAGCAGGCAGGCGATCATCACACCGCATAACAGCACACAGGCGTATTCTTCAAAGTTGTCATAGCATTTGCGGAACACGACAGCCTCCCGTTTCGGGCAAGGGGGGGCGGCGCGGGGCACCCGGTTTCATATCGTCCGCGCCCCGCGCGGCGGCCTTATTGCCCCATGATGGCGAGAGCTTTATCAATCCGGTCTTTGCCGCCCACGGCCTCGTAATAGGCGGGCCAGATGGCGCGGGCCTTTTCCTTCCAGAGCTCTTCGTCCGTCACGGCATTGATGCTCATGCCGTTGTCCAGGCAGGCGCGCAGGGCCTTGCTTTCGTCCTCCGCGGCCCATTGCCACTCGTAACGGGCGGCCTCCTGCGCCGCGCGGTCAAAAAGCGCTCGGGTCTGCGGGTCAAGTCGGGCATACCAGCGTTCGCTGACCAGAATCGGCGCCACCCAGAGCATGTAATGGATATCGGAGATATACTTCTGCACTTCCCAGAACTTGGTGTCCCGGTTGATCTGGTGCGGATTTTCCTGGCCGTCGATGACGCCCTGCTGGAGCCCGTTGAACGTCTCGGACCAGGACAGGGGGTGCGGCTCCACGCCCCAGGCGCGGAATGCCTCCAGTTGCAGCTTCACCGGCGGCACGCGCAGCTTGAGGCCCTGCATGTCGGCCATGCTCCGGATAGGTTTTTTGGAGTTGGTCAGTACACGGTAGCCGCCGATGAGCCAGGCCAGGGGCCGGGTGTTGCTCTGTTGGGCAATGGCGTTGTTAAGCTCCTGCATGAAGGGCGCGTCGCTGAAAAGCGCGCAGGCGTTTTCCCTGGTGGGGAACATATAGGGCAGGATGAGCAGCGTGGCCTTGGGCGCGAAGGGCGTCAGGTTGCCCGCCGCAAGTATGCCGATCTGGATTTCATTGCCGCGCAATTGCTTGACCACGGTCTGTTCGTCGCCCAGAACCCCGCCGGGGAAGAACTCGCACCTGATCTTGCCGCCGGATTCTCGCTCCACGATTTCAATCATTTTTTCCAGAGGGACCGCCTGGATGGAAGTCCCCTTAGGCGTGGAGCAGGCGATGCGGACTTTCATGGACGGATAGTCCGCCGCGCGCGCCTGCCCGCAGAGGCAGGACAGAAACAGGGGAAGCAGGATCAGGACAGAGAATTTTCTCATGCTGTTCTCCTTGTGGTAGAAAGGCTGGTCATAAAATGCGCCGGCAGCCTCTAGTCGATCTTATAGGCCCCCAGCTGCCCCAAAGCGATGCTGGCCGGGCTGATGACCGAGGGGTCCACCATCACATTGACGCAGGCCACGGTATTGGCGGCAAAGGCCGCTTCAATGGCCGGGCGGATGTCCTGCGGGCGTTCCACGTAAAAGCCTTTGCCGCCCGCTGCTTCCACCATTTTTTCGTAGGGCGTGGGGCCGAGCCATGTCACGGAGTCCAAGGTGTAGCCCAGGCGCAGTTGCTGGCTGTGCCGGATCATGCCCCAGCTCTGGTCGTTGGCTACCACGATGACCAGGGACAGGCCCTTGCGCAGCGCTGTGGTCACTTCCATGAAATTGAAGCCGAAGGAACCGTCGCCGGTGACCAGCATGACCCGGCTTTCGGGATAGACCAGCCGGGCCGCAATGGCGTCCGCGATGCCGCCGCCGATGCACCAGTACTGCCCGTGGTCCAGAATTCTGTACGGCGTGCGGGCCGTGCGGCCGATATGCACCCAGGTCAGGGTATCGCCGCCGTCGGCCAGCACCACGTCGTCGTCCCGGTCCATGAACCGATCCACTTCATGGACCAGACGCTGAGGATGGATGGGCACGGCGTCGCTGGTCTGCATGGGCAGCATGGCTTCGGCGCAACGCTGTTGTTCCGCGCGCAGTTCCTCCACCCAATCCGCGTAGCGGCGTCCCAGGCCGTCCGATCCGACCCCGGAGAGACCCAGGGCGTCCAGGCGGCTGTTGGTCAGTTCCAGGAAGGCGCGCACATCGCTGATGACGGGCAGATCAATGGCCCGGTTGCGTCCCAGTTCCTCTCCGGCCACGTCCACCTGGATCAGCGTGGCCTTTTTATTGTAGGCGGCCCCGAAAAAATGGTTGAGGCTGATGCGGTTTCCCAGGATCAGGGCCAGATCCGCTTCCGCATACGCTTTCTTGGCCGCCAGCGGGCGGTGCGGCCCGGCCAGCCCGAAGCAGAGCGGGTGCAGGTCCGAAACAAGGCCGCGTCCCATGTTGCAGGTAAAGACCGGGATGCCGCATTTTTCCACAAAGGCGCGCAGTTCCTCTCCGGCCCCGGCGTAACCGGCGCCGCTGCCCGCCACCACAATGGGCCGTTCAGCCTCGCGCAGCAGGGCGATGGTTTTTTCCACCCCGCGCGGGTCCACGGGCCTGGACTCCATCACTGTCTTGTGCCAGGGGCATTCCCCGCCCGGCATGGCCTTGCCCAGCACGTCACAGGGCAGTTCCAGAAAAACCGGGCCGGGCCGGCCGGCCAGGGTCATGCGGAAGGCTGTTTCCACGTATTCGGCCACCCGCTCGGTCTGGGTGCAGACATAGGCAGCCTTGACGATGGGTGCGGCGATGGCCGCCTGAGGCGCGTCCTGAAGGTCCATCTTGTCCCGGTAGTCCGTGCCTGAGGCCCCGGCGATGACCAGCAGGGGCGTGCAATTGGTGGCCGCCTGCTGCAAGGGCGAAATGCAGTTGGTGAAGCCCGGCCCGGCGGTGAGCATGGCCACGCCGGGCTTGCCCGTCATGCGGGCGTAGGCGTCGGCCATGAAGGTGGCCGCCTGTTCGTGCCGCGTATCCACCAGGCGGACCGGGCTCTTTTCCAATATCTGGTGGATATGATTGAGATGCCCACCGGTCAGGGTGAACACAAATTCCACACCCAGGTCGATCAGGGCGCGGGCGGCGGCTTCGCCTCCATTGGCAGCTTGCATAATTTTCTCCTTTGCTGGGGTCGGGACGTGGCGGCGTGATGAATGTCCGCTTTGTCCGGAGATAGCAAGGGGCGTGCCTCAATGTAGGGGGATGGAGATTGTTTTGTATTTCAAATGGATGCATGTCGTGGCCGAAGAAAACGGGCGGAGAGTGCGGGATTTTTTGTAAAGTTTTCTTAATCGTTGTACAGAGTGGCTGTAAGGGAATATTTACAGATCGATTGCAGCCGTGTCGGCGTCAGAGTGCCGGATGCCGTATTTTTTCAGCTTGGCGTAGAGGGTCACACGCGAGATGCCCAACTGCCGGGCCGTGAGCGTGACGTTGCCTTGATTTTCCTGCAGGGCCGCGGTCAGAAAGCTCGCCTCCTGCGCGCTCAGCCAGGCGGCGAGATCATGGTGGCGTTGCGGGGGCGAGTGGCGTTCGGGAATCTGAACGCCGCCCGTGACCTCGTGGGGCAGATCGCGCGCGTCGATGCGTTCGCCGCTCTGATGCAGGGTGGCGTGCACCAGGGTGTTGAACAGCTGGCGCACATTGCCGGGCCAGGCATAGGCCTCCATGGCGCGCACGGCCTCGTCCGTGAAGTTCGCCGTGGGGCAGCCGATCTTGGAGAGAATATGCCGGGCCAGAGGCAGAATGTCTTCCGGGCGGGCGCGCAGGGGCGGCAGTCGGATGGTCAGGGTGTTGATGCGGTAATAGAGGTCTTCGCGGAAGTTTCCCTGGCTGATCATGTCCTGCAAATCGCGGTTGGTGGCGGTGATCAGCCGGAAGTCCACTTCCCGGCCGGAAACGTCTCCCAGGCGGGTGATGCGTTTTTCCTCCAGCACGCGCAGCAGCTTGACTTGGGCGTGCAGCGGGATGTCGCCGATCTCGTCCAGGAAGAGCGTGCCCGTGTTGGCCAGTTCGATCTGGCCGATCTTGCCTTCCTTGCGCGCGTCGGAAAAGGCGCCCGGCGCATAGCCGAACAATTCGGCCTCGAAAAGCTCTTTGGGAATGGCCGCGCAGTTGATGCTGACAAAAGGACCGGCGGCACGGTTGCTGCGCACGTGCAGGGCGTGCGCCGTCAGTTCTTTGCCCGTGCCGGTCCTGCCCAGAATCAGCACGGGATGGGCGTCGGCGGCATAGTTTTGGATGAGTTTTTTCACTGCCCGCATGGGCGCGCTGTCGCCGATGATGCTTCCAATATCGTAATGGGCGTTGTGTTCCGACTTGAGGCTGCGGTTGTAATGCTTCAGCTTTTTTGCCAGAAAGTCGATTTTGCGGTTCAGCTCGCGCAGTTCCGCCGGATCCGTGAAAAGAATATGCGAAACCATGCCTGTGACCGCGCCGTCGCTGTCGCGCACCGGGATTCTGTTGACCACGAATTTGTAGTTGTCGCCGAAGAGCGGCAGGGTACAGAGATCGCCCATTTCCGGGCGGCCGTTTTTGATGACCACCGGCGCGCGGGTCAGGGGATTCAGGTCCGGCAGCGGCCTGCCCAGAATGGTTTTGACGTCGCCGCCCAGCAGGGAGGCATAGCACTGGTTGACTTTGCGGACGATGTAATTGGCGTCGCAGTAAAGGATGCCCTCGGGCAGGGCATCCAGCACGCTCTGATAGAGCAGTTCGGAACTGTTCCACTCCTCCGGCATACGCCCTCCATCGGCTCCCTCGGGAAGGGGGGAGCCTGCGCGGCCGCTGTGGCGGCATTTTCGCCAGTTGTATTCTTGTAACATAGGCGGGGGCGTTGTAAATAATTCCTGTTAATAAAATTATTTATATTTAATATACTATACATGGTCGGAAAATGCAACGGCCCGGCATTGCCGGGCCGTTATGCTCATCCTTGCGGGATTAAAACAAAAGCGGATTGCGGCTTTTCGCGCCGCCGGAGAATCAGAATCCTTCTTCCAGCGGCGGCCAGACCAGCCACGGGCCGTCGGGCCGGACGGCAGGCCGGGCGGGCGAGACGGCCGGGTCCAGGTGCACCTGGCGGCCCCGCGTGCTGATGCGGCCTTCGGCGAACCATTGCAGGGCCTGGGGATAGATGCGGTGTTCCATGGCGTGGATGCGCCGCATCAGGCCGTCCGGATCTTCCCCGGCGTTGACCGGCACGGCGGCCTGGATGATCACCGGGCCGCTGTCCACCTTTTCCTCCACGAAATGCACGGTGCAGCCGGAAATTTTGACCCCGTAAGCCTGGGCGTCGGCCCCGCCGTGCACGCCGGGAAAGCTGGGCAGCAACGCCGGGTGGATGTTGACGACCCGCCCGGCAAAAGCCTCCAGAAAGGCGGAACTGAGCAGGCGCATGTATCCGGCCAGGACGATGAGTTCCGCGCCGCTTTCCCGCAGCACGGCGATGAGCTTCCGGTCGTAGCTCTCCCGGTCCGGAAAGAGGGTGTGGTCCAGAGCCGGATGGGGCAGCCCGGCCTTGCGGGCGCGCTCCAGCACGCCCGCGCCCGGCCGGTTGCTGAGGATCATGCGGATGTCCACATCCAGAATGCCGGCGGCGGACTTGTCGATCATGGCCTGGGCGTTGGTGCCGCTGCCCGAGGCCAGTATGGCGATTTTCAGGGGCATAGTGTCCTCAACGGGCGGCTCCGGCCCGCGTAAAGTGTTGCGTAATGGCGTCCACCAGGGCCGGAATGGTGTATTCCCCGGGCTGGATATGGCAGTTCAGCCCGTGCTTGCGCAGCGTCGCCGCCGTTACCGGCCCGATGGCAGCCAGCAGGGTTTCCGGATGAGCTTTGAGCTTTTCCGCCGGGATCAGGCTGAGGAAGTTTTCCACCGTGGAGGAGGAGCCGAAGGTCACGCAGGACAGCGAGCCCTCTTCCAGACGCGCCAGCACCTCGTCCTTGCGCCCGGCGGCGGGCACGGTTTCATAGGCCGGGATGACGTCCACCACAGCCCCGGCCTTGCCTAACTCCACGGGCAGCACGTCGCGGGCTTTGGCCGCGCGCGGCAGCAGCATGCGCGTGCCCGCCAGTTTGCCGCCTTCACGCGCCAGCAGGCCTTCCACCACGCCCTCGGCCACATAGCGCTCGGGCACGAAATCGGGCCGGATGCCGCGCTCATACAGGGCGTCCGCCGTGGCCGGGCCGATGGCCGCCACCTTGCAGGCCCCCAGGGCCCGGCTGTCTTTGCCCGCGGCGTCCAGCCGCCGCCAGAAATGGCGCACCCCGTTCACCGAGGTGAAAATCAGCCAGCCGTAGTCCGCCAGCCGGGCCACGGCCGCGTCCAGCTCCGTGGAGTCGGGCAGGGCGCGGATTTCAATGGTGGGGCACTGGATGACCTCGGCCCCGAGCCCCGCCAGGCTGCGGGCCAGACCGCTGGCCTGTTCCCGTGCGCGGGTGACCACAATGCTTTTGCCCAGCAGGGGCTTTTGCTCGAACCAGTTCAACTTGCCGTGCAGGCTCGCCACCTTGCCTACCACGATCACCGCGGGATTGGTGAAACGCGCGTCGACGGCGGCCTGGGGCAGCTCCCGCAGGGTGGCGACCAGGCTGCGCTGGCGCGGCGTGGTGCCCCGGTAGATCAGGGCCGCCGGGGTCCGCGGGTCCAGCCCCGCGTCCAGCAGATTGCGGGCGATGTCCGGCAGGTTCTTCATGCCCATGACAAAGACCAGGGTCGAGGCGCTTTGGGCCAGAGCCTGCCAGTTATGCACAGAGCCGGGCTTGTCCGGGTTTTCGTGGCCGGTGATGATGGTCACCGAGGAGGCGAAATCGCGGTGGGTCAGGGGAATGCCCGCGTAAGCCGGGGCCGCGATGGTGCTGCTGATGCCCGGCACTTCCTCAAAGGGCACGCCCGCCGCCAGCAATTCCTCGGCCTCCTCGCCGCCGCGCCCGAAAATGTAAGGGTCGCCGCCCTTGAGCCGGGCCACCACGTTGCCCTCTTTGGCCTTGCGCACCAGCAGGGCGTTGATCTCGTGCTGGGGCAGGGCGTGGTTGCCCGCCACCTTGCCCACGTAGATCAGCTCGGCCTCGGGCCGGGCGTGCCCCAGCAGGCTGTCGTTGGCCAGGGCGTCGTAGACCACCACGTCCGCCGCGGCCAGGACGTCCCTGGCCTTGAGGGTCAGCAGGCCCGGATCGCCGGGGCCCGCTCCCAGAAGATAGACTTTCATTGCACGCCTCCACGGGCCAGCTCCAGCAGAGTGCGCGCGCCGAAGCCCGACGCGCCCGCCGGACAGAGCGGCGTTTTTTTGGCGTTCCAGTCCACGCCCGCGATGTCCAGGTGGGCCCAGCGCACGCCCTCGCGCACGAAATGTTTCAGGAACAGCGCGGCGTTGATGGCCCCGCCTTCGCGCGGCCCGGTGTGGCAGATGTCCGCCACTTCGCTTTTGAGCTGTTCCGCGTAAGGTTGCCAGAGCGGCAGCCGCCAGTAATTTTCGCCGCCCACGCCCCCCGCGGCGCGGATGCGTTCGGCCAGATCCGTATCGTCGCAGAACAGACCGGCGAGTTCCGTGCCCAGGGCCACGGCGCACGCGCCCGTGAGCGTGGCGATGTCCACCATGGCCGCCGGGGTCCACTGCTTCTGGGCGTAGGCCAGGGCGTCGCAGAGAACCAGGCGGCCCTCGGCGTCGGTATTGGTGATTTCCACCGTATCGCCGCCGGCCGCGCGCACCACGTCGCCCGGACGCGTGGCCTTGCCGTCGGGCATGTTCTCGGCGCAGGCCAGCAGGCCCACCACCCGACGGGGCGCGTCCTCCTCGGCCAGGGCCGCGATGGCGGCCAGCACGTCCGCCGCGCCGGTCATGTCGCATTTCATCTGTTGCATGTTGGCCGCCGGTTTGAGGCTGATGCCGCCGGAGTCAAAGGTGATGCCCTTGCCCACCAGGATCAGCGGCTTGTCCTGCTCGTGGCCCTCGGGGGCATGCTCCAGCACGACCAGGCGGGGCGGCCGGGCCGACCCCTGGCCCACGGCCAGCAGCGCGCCCATGCCTTCCCCGGCCAGGGCGGTTTCGTCCAGCACCGTGCAGGTGAAGCCCAGTTCTTTGCCCAGTTCCACAGCGCGCTGGGCCAGGCTTTCGGGATAGAGCAGGTTGCCCGGCATGTTGGCCAGATCCCGGGCCAGAGCCACGGCTCGGGCCGCGCGCTCGCCCCGGCGGGCAGCCGCGTGCGCGCCGTCGGGCACGGATTGTCCGTCAAAGCCCAAGGCCAGCCATTGCGGATCGGCTGGTTCGTCTTCCTGAGGTTTTTTCAGGGCCGTAAAACGGTAGAGGGCCAGCTGAGCGGCGTAGACGCACTCCTCCACCAGGCGTTCCCGCCCGCCGGGCAGGCGGGACAATGCCGGTTCGGGCAGCAGGATGGAATTCAGGCTCAGGCCGCGGCAGCGTTGCACGGCGGCGGCTATGGCCGCGCGCAGTCTGGCGGCATCCACTTTTTCGCGCGGTCCCAGGCCCACGGCCAGGACGCGCGGAACGGGAAGCTCCGGATGACCATGCAGCAGGGCCAGCTCGCCGTCCTTACCCTTGAAGTCGCGCATGGCCGGAGCTACGGTCAGCCAGGGCGCGGCCTTGTCCAGTTCCGGGCACTCGCGTAAGATGTCTTCGCCTTCGCAGGCCGGGGCCAGCATGATCTCGGCTTTCCACTGCTCGGGTCCGAGGTTCTGGAAGCGTATATCCATAAACGGGGTCTCCTCGTGGGTGCGGACGCCGCTACGGCGGCGCGCTTGAAATCTGGAGCGGAGTAACTTTTCAAAGTTACTTTGCTCTAAGCGCCTCAATATACGTCGGGCCGTCTTTTTTGCCAAGCGCGGCGGGCCGTGGCGGCGCGCGGTTTCCAGCCGGGCATGATCCTTGCAACTTTTAAAACCGACTGCCATTTTTTTGCCAACGGAAAATTCATGCTCGTCTATATCCACGTTCCCTTCTGCCGCACGCGCTGCCGCTACTGCGCCTTTCATTCCATCCCGCTGGGCCGGGGCGTCGAGCCCGCCGCGTCGCCCCTGCTGCGCGACTATCTGGACACCCTGCTGCTGGAGCTGGCCCATTGGGGCGACCGCCTGGGCGGAACCGAGGTGCAGACCGTCTTTTTCGGCGGGGGCACGCCCAGCCTGCTGCCGCCGCGCATTGTAGGCATTGTGCTGGAGCGTCTGGCCCGCTGTTTCACGCTCAGCCCCAAAGCTGAAATCACCCTGGAGGCCAATCCCGAATCCCTGCGGGGAACCCAGAGTGTGCCGCAGTATCTGGCGGCGGGCGTGAACCGTTTGTCCATCGGCATCCAGAGCCTGGATGAAAGCATGCTGCGTCTGCTGGGACGGCCGCACAAGGCCCGGGACAGTCTGCACGCGGTGTTCGCGGCGCGTGAGGCGGGTTGCGCCAACATCAACATGGATCTGATGTGGGGCCTGCCCGGCCAGAGCGTGCGCCAGTGGCTGCAAACCCTCAAGGACGCCGTGCGTATGAGCCCGGACCATATTTCCGCCTACGGCCTGACTCTGGAGCCGGGCACGGCGCTGGAGCTGGACTGCGAGGAAGGACGCCTGGCCCTGCCGCCCGAGCGGGATCAGAACATCATGTTCATGGAGGGCGCGGCTTTTCTGGAAGCCAGCGGCTATCTGCACTACGAAATTTCCAATTTCGCGCGCATGGGCTTCCAGTGCCGCCACAATCTGGGCTACTGGGAGGGAGCGGATTATCTGGGGCTGGGCCCGTCGGCCACCTCCACCATCGCGGGGCGGCGCTGGACCAATCCGGCCGGTCAGCGGGCCTGGGACGCCCGTACCCGCGAGGGCTCATTGGGCGCGGAAGTGGAAAGCCTGACCCCGACCGTGCGCGTGCTCGAACTGATCATGCTGCGCCTGCGCACCTCGCGGGGCATGCGTCTCAAAGCCTACCGGGAAATGACGGGGCGCGATTTTCTGCGCGATCATCAGCGCCTGATCCAGGCTTTGCACGAAAACGGCCTGATCCGCATCCGCAACGGCTATCTGCGCCTGACCCGCAGCGGCATGCTGGTTTCCAATTCCATTCTTTCCAACCTGTTTGAGCGCACCGAAACCGTGCTGGCCCAGCCCCTGCCGCCCGGCGCGGGCACACGGCTGCCCCCGGCCCCGGCGGCGGGGGACAAAGAACCGGAAGTGCGGGCCGTGGTCTGGCCGTCGGCCTGAAAAAGAGCGGCGTGGAAAGGGAAAGCCCGTTGTCGATACGGCCCGGAGCATTTCAGTCTTGATCTGCTCCGCGTGCTGAACCGGCCGGCAGGAGTTCATGCCCGAAGCATATGCCGCTGCCTCCGGATTTTTTAATCTGGTACATGGCTTGATCGGCTTTGTTCAAAAGCTCTTCCGCCGTGGACCCGTCCTCCGGATAACAGGCCACGCCGATACTGGCGTTGCAAAAGACATCGCCCTTTTTCAACACCCAGGGTTTCTTGAAGCGCTCATGTATGAAATGGGCTAAATTGCGGATATTGGCCTCAGTTACGTCTCCGTCAAGAAGAGCGACGAACTCGTCGCCGCCGTTACGGTAACTGGAGCCCGCAAGCATGGGAATGCCGGAAAAAAACTCGCCCAGCCGCACCAGGAACTCGTCTCCCGCGTCATGCCCGAAACTGTCATTGATCGCCTTGAAGCCGTCGATGTCAAAAAACAGCAGATAGCCTTTTCCCGCTCCTTTGGCCCGCGTGATGCGGCGCTCGCATTCGCTGATCAGCATCCTGCGGTTGGGGAGCTTGGTCAGGGCGTCGTAGTTGGCCATATAGTGGATAAGTTCCTCGTTCCGCTTGTTTTCGGTGATGTCCGCGCTGCTGACCACATGCGCCAGACGTCCGTCCACCCAACGGAAAGCGGCGCTGAAGACCCTGAACCACGCTCCGTCAAAAGGCCGCTGATAATCCCAGGAATACACCTTGGTGGGATTGCCGTGCTCGTCGATAAGTTTTTTCTGAGGGCAGAACTCACAGGGCCCGCATTGCCCGGGAAAGAGCACTTCCCAGCATTTATGGCCCAGAAATCTGGAAATTCCCCCGTACGGAGCGGTCATGGACTTATTGGCATACAAGATATCATGGTTGAAAAAATCGTTTACATAAATGTCTATTCCCATGTTGTCCAGGATGCTTTCCAAAGTCGTTCGAGCGAAGGACAGCTTGTTCTGGTATATCCTTATGCCGATATATTTTCCCAGGAGATGGAGCAGGGCGGACGCTGTCTTCATTTCCGCGTCGGGAATTTTTTCTTTCCGCTGTGTGTTCAGCAGGACAATGAACCCGCAGATACGATAGTTTGCGTCAACCATGGAAACGGCAAGCAGTGACGTTGCAAAAAATAATTCAAGAAATTTCAGCTCATTACTGCTGGCATGCGGGCTTTTTGCCATGTGGGATAGTGTTTCTTTCGCCAGATGCTCGCGGTATTGCGGATTGATCTCCTCGGTGCGGAAACTTTCCCGGATGTTTGTATCCTGCGAAACACAGCATTCTTTCAGATGAAAGCAGTTATCCTGGTCACTCTCATAAATCAGTCCGGAATCAAAAGAATAAAACTTGCAGATACGCGTCAGCGCGTCGCGGACGATGCAGGTATCGACCTGCTTTCCGACCAGCATTTCAGACAGCTTCAAAACGAATGCAGCAGCGGATTCGGTGCTCATGGCATACCCTATGGCAGCGCTCTAGGCGCAGGAAGAGTGGAGGGCCAGCAACTGCACGGCGGCCAGATGTTCCAGCTCCTCGCTCATGCACAGGGCGTCGGCCAGGCTCGGGCCCCAGCAGCAGAGGCCGTGTCCGGCCATCCAGACCGCGGCCCCGGCGGGCTTGTCCGCGCCTACTGCGCGCCCGGCGTCGGCAACGGCCAGAGCCAGTTCCGCGCCGCCCGGCGGCAGGGCGGGCGCAAAGCCCAGGCGTGCCCGCCAGACATCGGCCTCGAACAGGGGCAGGCGCAGGAAATCCTCCTGATCAGCCACAACCAGACTCAGGGCCAGCAGGCGGCGGGGATGACTGTGCAGTACGGCCCCGCAATGGGGCAGAGCACGGTACAGTTCCAGATGCATGCCCAGTTCCGAGGAAGCCGGGCCGCCGCTCAGGGCTTCGCTGCTGAGTCCTTCGCCGGTCCGCGCGTCCACCAGGCAGCAGTCCCGCGCCGTCAGGCGGCCCTTGGCCGCGCCCGAGCGGGTCACGCAGAGCAGGCCGTCGCCGGGCACGGGCAGACGGCGGCTGGCGTTGCCGTTGCAGCCCGACAACAGCCCCTCCCGCCAGGCGTCGCGGCAGACGGAACGCAGATCCTCCACACAGACATCCAGGTCCTCAGGATTCGGATTCATACTCGCTTGCTCCTTGCCGCCATGCGCTCAAGTCCAGGCGGGACAGCTCACCCGACGCGTCCACCTCGACGGTTCGGGCCAGGGTGTTCAGCAGCTTCTGCACCGGCCGGTAGGCGGGATTCAGCGCAAAGGAAATGCGGCCTTCCTTTTCCACCGGCAGGTATTTACGGATCATCCGCAACGGCAGCAGGCCTTCGTCAAACAGCAGCAGATTGAGATAATAGGCAATGTCGCCGGAAAGGCGGGACTGGTTGCTCGTTTTTTTGCCGCGCTCGATGTCCGCGTCCACCATGCCCTCGGCATAGCCCAGATGGCGCACCATGCCTTTTGTCGCGACCGAAGCCAGCGCATAGCCCGCTTTCCGCACCCGCCAGCTGTAATCCTGATCCTCATGCCCGTATCTGCCGTAGCCTTCATTCCAGAAGCCCAGGCGCTCATGCGTCGCACGGGGAATGCAGACGCAGCCCCCGCCGCAGACCGTGGTCAGTTCCGCTTCGCCGCCGTCGCGTAGCTCAAGGGGTTGGTGCGACGACTCATGCCAATCGCAGAATTTATAGGATGTCATGCCGACCTGCGGACGCTCTTCCAGCGGGGAGATGAGCCGCGCCAGCCAGAGTGGATCCAGAATTTCTATGTCGTTGTCCAACTTGACGTAATACTCGGCGTCCGCCGCATTGTCCCAGGCCAGGTTGGCGGCTACGCAAAGACCCATGTTGCGGGAAAGCAGCTTCAGGCGGATATGCGCATGGGCGGCGGCCAGGCTTTGCAGATATTCCCGGCTGCCGTCCTCGCTGCCGTTGTCTACAATGGTCAGCGTATAGCCCGGCGGGGTCCGGGCCAGCAGACTCTCAAGGCAGATACGGGTAAGCGCGAGCCTGTTCCAGGTGACGACGGCCAGGTGAGCGCGCATCAGTCGGCCTCGACGTCTCTTCGATCGCCGCTTTCAAAGTGGTCAAAGCCGTGCAGGCAGTCCAGGGGTTCGTTGTTGCAGGTAATGCCGCCGCCGGCCGTGACCGTGCCGATGCTGCAAAAGCCGGGGATGGCCGCGTGCAGGGAAGGCAGCATGTCCGGCGCGCAGGAACCCAGCAGGGCGTAATCCTCGCCGCCCAGCAGGGCTTCGTGGACCGGATTTTTTCCCTGCTCCCGGGCGCAGCGCAGCACTTCGGCGTGCAGCAGGCCCTGGGGCAGCAATATGGCCGCGCCCAGGCCGTGATTGCCCCGGCCTTTTTCGGCTCCGGCGCGCAGCTCGCCGCTCAGGCCCAGCAGACGGGGCAGATCGCGGATGATGCCGTCGGAAAGGTCCATAAGCGCGGGCGGCCGGGCGTTGTAGCCCGCGCGCGCCAGCATCAGGCCCGCGTCCACCTGGGGTTCGGGCCGCAAATGGGCGGCGCAGGCCTCGGGCCAGTCCCGCAGGGCGTCGCGGCCGCAAGTCTCCAGCATCTGCAGGCCCACCCGCGCCAGGCCCACGCGGCCCACCACAAAGAGGCTGTCGCCGGGCATGCTGCCGCCGCGCGCCAGAAAACCGCCGGGCTCGGCGGTTTCGCCCCAGACCGTCACGCTGATGTGCAGCTGTTGGCAACGGGAGAGATCCCCCCCGGCCAGGGCCATGCGCTGCTGTCCGGCCAGGGCGGCCATGCCGCTGAAAAAGGCTTCCAGCCAGGCCATGTCCACCCAGTCCGGCAGGCCCAGGCAGAGGGTGAAGCCCAGAGGCCGGGCCCCGCAGGCGGCCAGATCGCTGACGTTGACGGCCAGAGCCTTGTGCCCCGTGTCCTCGGGGCTGAAATAGGAGCGCCGGAAGTGGATGTCCTCCAGAAAGAGGTCGCTGCTCACGCACAGGGGCCGCCCGGCCTTGAGCACCGCGCAGTCGTCGCCCCGGCCCAGCAGCAGGGAGGCATGCGTCTGTGGAAAATGGCGGGCGAGGCAGGCCAGAATGCCGTCCTCGGAAAAGGGGAAAGCGGAAGGGGATGGCGGGGCCGGAACCATGTCAGTTCTCCATGAGCAGATATTCGGTCAGAATGACTTTCAGCCCGAAACCGGGGAAATTCACTTGCACCTTGTCCGGAGGCAAGTGCTTGATGATCTTGCCCCGACCGAAAATGCGGTGGCGGCAGTGGCAGAGTCGGGCCGTGCCGGTGGTGGAAGCGGCGGAAGGCATGGCGTCATCCGCGCGCGGCATATCCCGAACCTCGGTCTGAACCGAAGGCAAGGAGTCGCTTTCAGGCCGGAGCTGGCAGTCGTCAAAGGCCGCGCCTTCTTCGGCGGGGCCGGGAAAAGCGGAAACCGCCTGACGCGCGGGGGGCAGCAGGCGGTTGCGCGCGCCGCCCGCGCCGGAAAAACAACTTCCGCGGCGGCTGAGTATCCCGCCGAAGCCTTCCACCCATTCCTCGGTCAGGCCCGGGGACAGTTCGCGCACAAAGGGGCTCTGGCTGACGTGCAGGCTGCCGCGCTCGGCCCGGCTGTAAATGGCCGCCGGGGCGTACAGCTCCAGATCCTGACGGGCGCGGGTGCAGGCCACGTACATCAGGCGGCGCTCCTCCTCGAAATCCTCGGGCCGGGCCAGGGCGTGGCGGGAGGGAAAGCGGTCCTCCACCAGATCAATGATCAGCACGGCGTTCCATTCCAGGCCCTTGGCCGAATGCACGGTGGACAATGTGATGCGGCCCTCGCCGTCGCGGATGTAGAGCGGATAGATCGGACCGACGGCCGTCGTATAAGCGAAAACGTTGCCCGACGAGTTACCGGCGCCGCTGTCGTCGATCTGGTTGTAGCGGAAATGCGTGTAGTTGGCATTGGCGCTGAACTTGAGCCACTTCTTGGCCTGATAGTCCACGCGCAGACGGGCCGTATAACGATCCATGTCCGAGTTGTAGGCGATACCTTCGTTGTTCAAATAGCCGAACGATCCGTAGATCGAGGCGTTTCCGGTCTG
>NZ_JAGZUV010000096.1:0-8116 GCF_018379785.1 Desulfovibrio sp. | reverse complement strand
CAGAGGCGGCGCTTCCGGCCCGGCTTCAGCGATGGAGGGCGAGGTAAAAACGGCCGGAGCCGTACCCGTGTTGGGGGCGCAGACCGGCTTTGTGATCCGATCCCCGTTTTTGGCCACAGTGACGTTTTTCAGCAGAGCTGAATTTCCGGAATCGCCGATGATTTCCAAAGATCCATTCCGGCAGAGATAGAGGCCCTGAACGCTGTCCAGAAATACCCGGCCCTGATCTTCGGCGCTGGCGCAGGACTCGTCCGTGATTTCCCTCCCCTCAAACTGGAGTTCCGAGACATTCCGGATCGCATGATCCGTCATGTCCAGCTCCGTCTGCATGGCGTTCAGCTCCGGCTGGCCGGGTACAGCCACCCGATAGAGAAAATCCTGACCAAGCGCCGAAGAGTCATACGAGGACACCGCGCCCAGATGGCCGGAACCGGGAGAGGCTATCCCCACGGATCCCAGATCAAGGACCCAGCCGTTGCCGGCTCCTTGCAGCATGTTTTCCGTCTGTCCGGGCAATACTCCGGACGGTACATAGCCGCCGGCACCGCCCACCAGGGCGGCGGCTCCGGGAACGGTCACATTCCGGAATTTGTCCGTCTCGTTGTTCCGCCCGCCCGTGGTCAGGACAATGGCTTGCAGCGTCCCGGTCTGCGGTTGCCGGACATGGATCTGATACTCTTGCAGCCAGGCGTTGCGCGGCTGAAAGCCTTCGGTGAGAAAGCCCTCATTGATGAGATCCGCAATGGTGACGGACGGCCCGGCGCTGGCCGAGGCCTGCGTCAGCAAGGTGTCCTGATGCCGGTTCACATATTGCCGGGCCGCCCGCGTCACCGCCGTCATGTGATTGGCCACTATGCGCTGCTGCGTGGCCGTATGGCCGCTTTCCCACCAGCCGAGAAATCCCGGCATCATGATGATCAGGAGAATGATTGCGCCGATTGCGCCGAGCAGATGCATCAGTCCACCTCCGTCACGCTGACCAGATAACCGTTAGGGATGAAGCCCGGCACGGCTATGACATTGCCGAGCACCGGGACCAGGCGGCCGGAATCAGCCATGCCCAGGGCGAAGCTGCCCTGGAAAAGCCGGCGCACGGCGGCAATCTCCTGCGGAGAGGCTTCGCCATAGACGTAGCAGCGGCCCGCATCCACACGGGCGCGCCATGCGCGCAGCGCGCGCCAGCTTTCGGGCATGTTCAGGGATGCAAGCGGAATGTCGCCGGAAAGCCCCCGGTGCTCATAGACGTAGCGAAAGACCTCATTCCGGTAGATGGCATAGTTGACCGCCACGGCCCGGTATGAGGCATCTTCCTGGGAAATGTCCGCCGTATGCGGCAGCAGGGCGAGCACTCCAAGAAGAAAAGCGAGCACGGCGAGGGCTTTCATGGCGATTTACCGCGCGGTATAGGTTACAGTGTTGGTATCGCCGCAGGCGTCAGTCACGGCCACGGGATCGGATGGATCGATCTCGGCCCCGTTGACGCTCACGCCTGCCCAGGAATTACTCTGGAAACGGGCGAGCTGTGTGCAGTCCGCCTGCGGGATATTGAACAGCTCAATGGAAAACTGCCCATTGGCCTCATCGGCGCTCAGGGTGATATCGCCGCCCCAGGCGTTGCGAAGCGCGTCTCCCTTGATGAACGTGTCCGGCACGATGCCGGCTTTGATGGCGACTTCATTGTCCAGGCCGTTATAGTTGGTGCCCGCGAAGAATTGCTGAGCCTGCATGCGCAGGATGATCAACCCTTCCTGCGTGCTGGCCACATTGGATTTGCTGAAGCCCGAAGAGAGGCCGCCGGCCGAATAGGCCAGCACGATCAGGCCTAGAAGCAGGGCTCCCAATGCTCCCAAAAGGTGTCCCATAGTTAAAAGCCTCCTGTCTGAATCTGATCCTGAAAGGTTGTGCCCACGATGGCCACCAGAACGAGCTGGGCCAAAACAAGCAATTGAACGACAACGCCGATGACGCGCGCATAGCCGGCGACGCGCTCTGCGCCTTCGGTTATCCAGGTATCGGCGATTTCCATGATATGGGCCTGGAAACCGGGCATCCGGGCATAGACGCGCAGGTCATCCACAATCTCCCGGCTGGGGAAATCCATGCCGGAGGCCTGGAGCGCGCTGCCGAAATCTTCTCCATGCCGACTGTGCCGCAGGATGGCCGCGACAATTTCCCGCAGGTACGGAGAAGATTTCTGTTTCACCATGCCCTTCAGGATCTGGGAGAGCTGATGCCCGGCCTGCATGCGGGTGGCGATGGTATAGAGCCAGACCGTGCCCACAGTGAGCCTGTAGATGGACCAGGGGATACAGCGATCCGCAAGGCGGCGCAGCGATCCCGTCCACAACGGGAACGAAATGCAGATGGCGACCAGCGCCGCCAGGAAACCGATGCCGGCCAGGGCTCCAGCCCAGGATCCGACAAATTCCGAAAGCGCATAGAGCAGATATGCCGCCCCGGTCCAGGTTTTGGGATCTGAAACCATAACCAGTTGGGGCATGACCTGGACAGAGATCATGACCAGCATGGCGATGCAGGCGGCAAAGTACATGCACGGGCCGGTAAGGTTCGACAGCAGGCTTTTGCGGATGGATCCTCTGGCCTTGAGCACCCTGGCGGCCAGAGTCAGACCTTCGGCCAGACGGGCCGAGGTCTGGGCCGAAGCGATCAGCATGATTTCCTCCTGGCCGGCCAGACCGGCCAGGGCGTCGCCCAGAGTACGCCCCTGGCCGACGGTCCCGATGATATGCATATAGATATCCGCTAGAGGAGAACGGCTTTCCACGGCCTGCTCGCGCAGGCGGTGGAGGGATTCTTCCAGCGTCATACGGTTGCGAATCTGGGTAGCCAGCTTGCTCCAGACTCGCATGCGCACGTCCGCGCCGAACCATACCGCGGCAAGTATTTTCACAGTGGGGCTAAGCACGGCGCTTCCCCTTGTCTTGGGCTTGCTGACGGCGGGCGGCGCGCCAGATCCGCGTCAATGGGCATGGCCAGCATTTCTTCCGTGATGGCCGGGCCGATCACACCCGTGGCAATGAGATGCCGGGCATGCTCCAGATAGGTCATGCCCTGGAGTTCCGAGAGCCAGTAGCGCCGGGCCTCTTCGTGTTTTCTCTGGCGTAACAGACTCAGAAACCAGGGATCAGCGGCGACGACTTCCGCCACGACTGTCTGCTTATAAAGTCCGGGATGCCCGGAATTCTGGCAGCGCTCACAGCCGGTTCCACGCACGAAAATGCCCTCTCCCCTGGAGCCGCCCCAGATGATCTCATCCGGCATGATCCGGTGCAGGCGCGCGAGCAGGTCCGGACTGATGGAATCTTTATGATCCCGTAGCGGAATCTTGCAGTGGGGACAGAGCTTGGGCACCAGGCGTTGGAAGACCAAGCCGGAAAGTACAATAGGATCGCAGACGATATTGAGCGGTTCCGCGACCCTGGAGCGGAGTTGCACGTCCAGGCGCTGGATGATGCCCAGAGCATCGGCGGCGTGGATAGTGGCCCAGACAGCATTGCCGGACAGCGCCACCTCAATGGTGGCCAGTGCTGCTTCCGCATAGCGGATTTCACCGATCATAACCGTGTCGGTATCGTCGCGGTTCGTGCCGGCAATGGCGTTGGTATAGGCGTCGCCCCGCTCGTCGCCTTCCTTGGAAATGACCGGGATCTGATACATGCCCTTGATGGGCTTTTCCGGCGGATCTTCGATGGAAAGAAAGTTGTCGCCGGGCCGCTCTTCTATGAGAGCTTCCATGCAGTGGGCCAGAGCCGTGGACTTGCCCGATCCGGTGGGGCCGGAAATGAAGACAATGCCCGTGCGCGCGGACAACGCCCGGAAAAGTTCCGTCTGCGCCCTGGCTGTGCGCTCATGTCCTTCGCGGTCCACAAGCGTCGCGGGCTGGTCCGTATAGCCGAGCTTGGCCAGACGCTCTTCCAGGGAGCCGGACGCGCCTGTGGTGTCGTGCATGAGGCGCAAGGGCATGAAAGTGCCCTTGCCGTCCGGCGCGCCGTCGCACTCAATGGGCTCTGAGTGGATACGCACGGAATACAAGCCTTGGGGCAGATAGTCCCGATTGATAATACGGCCATCCAGGCGGGATATGGGATCAAAGGCCGGCGCGTCCTGGGCAGCGCCCAAATGTTCGTAGATAGTGCGGATCATGCGGCTGCCCGTTTCCACATCCAGCTCCATATCGTCGCGCAGCAGCCCCAGCACACGGAAACGGATGCGGACATGCGTTCCCATGTTGGCAATATGAATATCCGTCGCGCCGCACTCATAGGCGCGGGCTAACATGTCGATGGCCAACTGCTGGACCTCGTTTTCGCCTATGCCGCTACGGGAGGCGTAGCTGGAAAACTCCGCGTCGAAACGGCTGGGAGGCACAAACTGAAAGTCGCTGACTCCGCATGATTGCAGAGGCATAACAAGGTTGACCACGGGCATCTGGCCCTGAAGCTCTTCCGAGATGATCAGGGCGTCTTCCACCAAGGCGACGCGGGCGCGGATATGCTCCGGCAAGGCGTTGATCAGAGACGTGCGGCTTGACATGAGTACACCTACTCAAAGGGAATAGATGAAAGTTTGCCGTTGCGCCGGACGGAAACGCCCTTGCGCGTCACCTGAAGAATGCCGCCCCCGAAGGCCCCTCCGTTTTTCACGGTAACAGTGCGGCCTTCCGAGGTGCGAATAGTGGCCGTAAGCTTGCCGGCCACGCCCTGCACGGACACCACCACAGGCTCGCGCTTGGGCGCGGCCACAGGAGCGGCGACCGGCTTTTCCTTGCTCTTGGGTGGTATCAGGTCCGGCAGGATGATTTCCGGCTTTTTGGCTCCTTGGGAGATATCCTTCAGCCGTTGCTCCAGCTCCGCGATCCGCACCTGCTGTTCCAGGATGATCTTTTGCCCGCGATAGCGGGACAGTTCTCCCAGCGTGCTGGGGGAATTTTGCGCCTGATGCACCATCGGACTTTTTCCGGCGGCTTCGCGGGGCGTAGCCGCCGTGTCCTTCGGCTTGGCTGGGGTTTTGGGCTTGGCAACTGGC
The DNA here is from genome assembly GCF_018379785.1 of Desulfovibrio sp. Lineage (GTDB taxonomy): Bacteria > Desulfobacterota > Desulfovibrionia > Desulfovibrionales > Desulfovibrionaceae > Desulfovibrio. The sequence continues at coordinate 3,070 of NZ_JAGZUV010000096.1, read as the reverse complement.
TGGGCCGGCCTGACGGCCGGCGGAAACGACGGAGCGGGGCTTGATCCGAATTTCTGGAAAGGGATGAGGCCAGCCACGCCAAGACAGGCCATGCCGAGTAGCACGGCGGCAAGCATCTGGAGCTTTTTCTTAGTGTCTTGCATAAATGCTCCCCTTCATGGACCAGCCGTTATTGAATGTGATGGATTCAACGGTCAGGCCGGGGATTTCAGCCAGCATGGCGAAGAGGCCGATGCCGTCCGGCCCGGTCTTGGATTCCATGAGCAGATCCGGAATGCTGGAAAGTTCCCAATTGGCCTCATGCCACGGGGCTATGACCTTCACCTTGTCGATGGTGCGGTCTTTTTGGGGCCTGAAGCTGGGAGGGGTAAGTTTCGTTGCTGTTGATTGCGTGATTTCCGCAAGCAGGCCCAGGGATTCTTCCCTGTTCAACAGCATGAAATGGTCCGTGCCGGGTCCGTCCGGGCGTCGTGAATCCACAGGCTTCAGCGCTATGGAGGAACGCGCCGTGCGCAGATCCTTTTCATCCAGGCGCGCGCCGTCCGGCAGACGGATGAAATCCGCGCCGCTGGCGTGTTTCCATTCCAGCGTCACCTTCTTGCCGTTGCAGATGGCTGATTGCAGTTCCCAGCCGTTGGAAGACAGGGGCAGATCCATCATCACCGGCAGGCAGCCAGCCACGAAGTCCGTGGCCAGGGGCTTTTCCTGCCAGGTCATCGGAAAGAATTTTTCCGGGTGACTTTCCAGATCTGCTTTGCGCTGGATCCTTTCCTGACGCGCCTGGCGGGCCACTTCGCGCGCGGCCCGATCCGCGTAATAGCTCCAGAAAAAGGCAACGCTGAGTATGACCGTCACGATTGCGGCAAGCCCGGCCATGCGACGGACAGTGCTATGCGAGGCCAGTTTTTTCAGGTTCGAGAGGTGCCCTTTGCCGCGCACCCATTTTTCCAGCGGCGTGAGCCGTACCCGGTCTTCCAGAAACATGGCGCTGGCCATCGGGCTGTCTCCCGTCTCCACTTGCAGCCCGGCGATCTTCTTCATCAGGGCCAGAGCGTCCCTGGCTTCCTGTTCGGAGTAGAAAACCTGATCCCCGAATTCGGCCACAGCACCGCCGATTCGCAGATGAAGCCACCAGAATTCTTTCCCTTCCGTGGAGCGGAAACTGAAGAGTCCAAGAAAATCAGGCGGCACATCAAGGCACGGGCAGAGCGCGGGCATGGGCGCATACCGCGCCCAGGACTCGCCCGCAGCGCCGAAGCCGAACTGGACGCCCTGTTTGCTATGACAGCGCGCCGAAACGTCAAAGGATTCATCCATCTCCTGGACCTGGGCCAGCAACGCCTTGTGTCCGACGAAGCGGCGTTTGACGGGAGGCAGCCAGCGCAGGCCCACGGCCCAGGGATGATTGTTGATGATGACCAGTTCCATTCCCTAATCCTCAGTCCCGCCGCCGGCGGCTTCCACCTCAATGGTGATGACCAGCAGCGTCTTGCCGTACTTGGCCCCGCGTCCGAAGTTCAGCAGGCCCAGAGAGTTGGCGAGTTGCTGCGTCTGGTCCTGGAAACCGGCCAGCACGAGAGTCTGACCCATTTGCATTGTGCTGCGCTGGCTGAAGGCGCGAGTGCTGGTTTTGGGCAATTGCACCGTCAGATCGCTGGTCGAGAACTCGGTCAGCTCATCCAGGCTGGACAGATTGATGCTGTATTGCAGCAGCACGCGCCGACGATCCAGAATATGAGGGATAATCGTCATGGCGAAACCGGTGGTGACTTCGCCGGGCGTGATCTCTGTCGTCTGGCCATAGTCGGATTGCGAGGAAGATGAGCCTGCCAGGTAGGCAATGCGCTTGATGGCCTGAATGGGCACGGGCTGGTTCGAGAGGATCAGCCCGCCGCCGGACGTGACCTGCGTAGCGTTGCCCCATTCCTTCAGGGCTTTCAGAACACCCGTGGAATTCTTGAGTTTGCCGGATACGATGGTCGCCGAGGCCGAAGACGGACTGCCCAGGGAAGCAAGGCTGCCGGCGACGATGGAGACATCATCGTTGGCAAAGAGAACCTGGAAATCCAGGCCTGCCTCATTTTCGTCCGTGACTTCCAGAGCCCAGACGTGGACGGTCAGCGCGACCTGGCGCGACAGGCGCTTGTTGATCTCGGCAATGTAATTGCTGACCTGGCGGACGTTTTCCGCGCGGTCGCGGACCGTGATGGTCCCGGCCGCCTGGTTGCCCACCACGCTACCTTCGGGAGACAGAAGAGCCTTGACCGCCTTTTCGGTATCGGCCCAGATGTCAAATTTGTAGTCCGTGGTGTTGGCTTGTGCCGTCTGACTGGACGTGTCCGACGTGGCCACCGTGGCATTGACGTTGGAACCGCCGATGCTGGAGCGCGTCGTCTCACGGGATTTGTTGGTGATATTGTCCTTGTATTCCCGCTTGCCCGGCGCGCCCAGGATGGTGAACGTCCGGACCGACAGCCGGGAGAAGACGACGGTATTTGTCTTGGCGTCGTAATCCCAGCCATAGCCCGAGGCGATGGCTACGTTGTCCAGCAGGCCGCGCAGGGGGCCTTCATAGGAGATATTCAGTATCCGCGACGGGCCGGAACCGGGCACGTCCAGCAAGTCAGGCAGGTCCAGGTTGCCGCTCTGGCCGCCGCTCTTTTTCTGGCCGGTCAGGGGCGCGGGGTCCGCGCCCACCTGGACTGTCAGCGGCGTCAGGTCCGCGATAGCGGCGGCAATGCTGCCCAGAGTACCGCGCTTGCGCAACGTCACATGGGTATTCAGGGCCGCCTGGGATTGCTCGTCCGCCCGGATGGGCACGGCCTTGACGCCCACATAAGGTTCGGCAACCACGTCCACGGCCTTGGACCGCGAAAGCGTGGTGAAGTCTCTGCCCTTGCCTTCTATAAGTTCCTGGTCCGGCGCGCCTGTGTGGGCGCAACCGAAGAGGATTACGCCAAGGAGAAGAAAGGCTATGCTGCGAAAGAACTGGTTCTTTTTCATAATGTTTCTTCTCTCTGGCTTTAGTGTTCCGACACTTCCATGACCTTGTTGCCCTGGTAGATGGTCA
>NZ_JAGZUV010000015.1:0-52416 GCF_018379785.1 Desulfovibrio sp. | reverse complement strand
CAAAAAGTGCTGCGGCAGAACGCCCATGCAAACACTCCTTGACGGAAAACTACTCTGGAAGAAAAAGGTCGGGCAGCTCAACTAACCTGACAACAGGCATCATCAAAACGGTACCGACTGTCAGATCAAGTCTGAACTACTACATCGACAAAGGTTGGCAAAGCCTGACGCACCGCCAACAAGAAGTTTTTACGCAGATTGCCGTGCCTGCCACAAGCCTCGAATGCAAGCTCTGTGGAAACGACATAGAGCCTTTTGAACTTGGCCTCGGTGGAAAATATTGTGGAGCGTGTGATAACCTAATGGCAAAGAACGATTAAGCCGCGTAAAAAGGAGATAAAATGCTCTATCTCACCGACGGAAATGAAAAAATTATAACAAGCTACACTGTATATGGGCATATGTATGATATTGGAGCCTACAATATTATACACTTAACACTCACGACAGATAAAGGGAACATAGCATTTGAATTGTGTTGTGATTCTAATACGGATTCAGCGACAGCCATGAATGCCATCATACAAGCTACATCTAGCGATATAGCATTTTCACTGTATAGTGAACGCAAATACATGTTTATATCGTCAGTCGATAGCATATCTGGCGACACGATTGATAGCTCATTAATATGCAAGGTGACCGGGTGTATGATACAGCCGACCTAAACAGTACATATTTTTCAAAATCCCGCATCCTGTAGAGTTCACGCTGGATGCGGGACTTCTTTACACTCCACCCGTACTCAAGCGTGTTGCTGCCCCTCATACACGCTGGCCGCAGCAGCCAGAAAGCCCGAGCGGGTCATGCCCGCGGCCCTGGCCTTGCGGTCGATCATCTCCAGCTTGTACTGGCTGAAGGACACGGCGATTTTTTTAATCTGCGCGTCCAGTTGGGGTGCCAGCACCGGGTGCAGCTCCGTGCCTTTGGGCAAATCGCCCATATCCAGCCTTGCAGCCTGTTCGTGCAATTTGACCATAGCCTCCGCTCTGGAACTCGGAATTGGAATGGGGTCGCCATCATCAGCCAGACATTCCAGATAACCAGCCAGAGCCTCAGCCGCCATGGAAAAAGCCTCTTCCAGACTGTCCCCCTGCGAATTGCAACCGGGCAAATCGGGGAAAAGCACGGCATACACGCCATCTACGGGGATAAAGCCCGCGTAATACACTGCCATGGTGTCCTCCTATTCGGATTCGATATACAGGGCATAGTGAGCTGCCAAGGGGTACCCCCCTCTAGCGCATGCTCACTCCTGATTGTTGTTCAATGCTTTTGAGCGTCCAGGGGTTCAAATCTCCCGGGTGGAACGGCACCTGCACCTTGCCCGGCTTGGCGGGGTGTTTGTAGTTCCGGTGGCTTGTCTTGCCTCCGGGCTGTTCCACCCAGCCATCCGCTTCCAGCCGTTTTTTCACTTCCTTTGGCTTCATGGTACCTCCCTGTTGAAAGTACAGTATATAAAAACTCCATACCTGTCAAGATTGGTATGGAATTTTTATATAAAATCACACACAGCGCACGGTCATCGTTGGTCAACTGCCCACCGAAATGGAATCCACGCCCCGGCGCTTGGCTTCTTTCACTGCTGCCCGCTTGGCCTCGGTGAAGGTTCCGGTATGGAAAAACATATCACCCTCTCCCATGTGAAAGGCCCAGGTTCCACAGCCCTTGGGGCACTTACGGTGCGCACAGATGTATTTGAAGTAGGACACCCTGACGCCGGAGAGAATGCTGCTCACCGTCATGACTACGCCCTCGCTTCCTTGCGGGCATACTTGACCAGAACGGGGTTGGTGCGGGTGGAAAGGCCGATCCAGTTGCCGTCCTTGTCATAGCCGCGGGCAGCCAGCTCGAATTCCATCATGGCCTGCATATCGACCTTGCCGTTGGCGACCGCACACAAAAAATCCTTGCTGAAGAAGCTCATGCCGCCGAAGTCGTGATCCAGAGAGAAGTTCAGTTCGGGGTTGACAATCTTATCGTATGACATGGCTAACTCATTGAATTAGTTGTGTTCCGTTGTGTTGAAGGGACTACAACTTAGCTTTCGCAACTGGTCAAATTCTTTGTTGAACTTTCCAAATCTTTCTTTTTCGGCTGCCTGCACAGCACGAACTTATCCAGCATGGCCATGAGGCTGCGGTGCCCGTCGCAGTGGCGCATATAGCCCGTAAATGACGCCACCCGGGCGCGGATGAAGTCCAGATCAATCTGCCCCGCGCCGTATCGGCGAGCCATACTCCTGAAGGAACGGCGGGCGCGGGCCACCGTGCGCTTGCGCGGGAGCACATGGCTTGTCCAGTGGCGATATCCACAAAGCGGATGGGCCAATGAATGGCATGTAGGCGCGTCCAAAAGGCATCATCATCGCTCTTCATCTTGGGCAGTTCGTTCGTCAGAAAGAAGAGCAGGTGGGTCTGCTCCCAGCTCGTCATCAATTTGTCGTTGATGCCGCGGGCCGTGATGATGGAACCGCCCGTCAAGTCCTTCAATTTGGACATGGCGATCTTCTGGCCGGACTCGGCCTCCGAGGCAAATGCTATCTTGGCACCGCGCAGGGCCATGATGTCCGGTTCCGGCTGCGAGCTGGAGCGTTGAAAACTCTGCTGCAACAGCATGGCCGTGGGTATCTTGATGGCCAGAGCGCCGCCGAGCACCTTGCGCACCACCTTCATCAAGGTGTCCTTCCCGTTTCGCCCCCGGGGGCCATGGAAAATTGCCCAGATGTGGTCTGGACGGCTTCCGAGCAGGCCATATCCCAGCAAACGAAGGATGTACTGCACCATCTCTTCGTCACCGTCGAAACTGGAGCGCAGGAACTCGAGAAAGGTGGGGCTTTTGTTCGCCAGCCCCTTCCACTCAGTAGGGCAAGCGTTCAGAATGAACTGTTCCGGTTTCCCCGGGGATTCCTCGCCAGTGCGCAGGTCGATGACACAGTTCGGGCAGGCCAGCAGGAACTCCTGTTTGTCGAGTTCCTCACCCTCGATGCAGAGCGGTTCGTCAATGGTGGCCGCGCAGTCCAGCAGATTTTCCCGGCCAGCCCGATCCCGCAGCACGTTGAGGCGCTTGCGCACCAGCTTGGCCATATCCGATCCGTCCTCGGCATCATCGCACTCCGTGAGGATGCGCTGATACTCCTCACAGATACGTTCGACCGCCGCCAGGGAACGCCGGGAATTGATGTCTTCCTTCCAGTGATTCTCGGCCCAGTGGAGCCAGCGGCCCCAGCGCTCAACAAAGACAAATTTCCCTCTGTGCATCTGCGCGTACAGGGTGGCATCGCCCACGCGATTGCCAAAAAGGCACGTTCTAAGAAAATCTATGGGGATTTTCTTTTCCTGCGGCTTATCGTGAGCGGGAGCTGAGGACTGTTCCTCATCAACCCGCGCCAATACTTGCTTTTTGATGTCGTCAGGGCTTTGGTTTTGATCGTTCATATGTCCTCCGCCTTGCTATGGGTTTTCCGGTTGCGAACCTGCGAGAGTCCGTTTGTCCGCCCGGATTTTCCGCAAAATCTGAATGAACTCCGGGATGCGCGCACCCTTGCCGCTGAAAATGGGCCGGAAGGACCCACAAGGCAGGAGGCGAACATGGGAGCATTTGGCTTGTCTCTTAGAGAGAGGGGTGGAAGGGGGGCGAGGGTCGCGCCTTCTGGGACGGGCTGCGCCCTAAAAAGGAAGCAGCCGCCATGCTCCCTGCTGACGGTCAACACGAACGCAAAGGACGCACGTTGAACGTAGAGGAGCCTGGCGGCTGCACAAACAGATACAAACCAAGGGTACTGGACGGAGCTTCCCTGAAAGGTGGGGCTATAGTGGGGCCAACGGTGGAATAGCAAAAAACAAAACGGGCTAAGAGAACTCGTAAATTCTCTTAACCCGTTGATTTTCTTATGGTGCGAAGGGGAGAACAGATTGTGAAGTCATCTATTTGTTTTTATTTGAATAAAAAATATTAAAAATTTTTATACCAACGTCCATACCAACAAACTGGATTTATTACCGGAGTTCGAATCTATTTCGGGCACCCCACTATGGTATTTTATAAGCCATTTTTGTCCATATACGTCTATTCTATCCCATTTTTCTGGAAGCTGCAAAGAGCCTTACCACTTGACTTGACACCTATTGATAGTACCATGAGTCATAAACAATAAACGCCGTAAAATCTTAGAAGCCATATTTGCCGGTTCGGTCAGCCCTGCCATTTCTTGGGCCGACATTGAGGGCGTATTCAAAGGGTACGGTGGTGTCATCAAAGAAGGGCGAGGTTCGCGAGTCTGGTTTATTTGGGAAAAACAGGTAGCCGTGTTCCACCGCCCTCACCCGTAGCCCACTACCGATAAGGGCGCGGTCAAATCAGTAAGACGCTTTTTTGCGAATATTAGGATTGAAGCCATGAATACACTCACCTATAAAGGCTATCAGGGACGTTTTGAATACGATTCTAATGCCGATATTTTCCACGGCGAAGTCCTGCATCTCAATGACGTCGTGACCTTTCAAGGCCGGTCCATTGATGAGCTGAAACAGACGCTTGCGGATTCCGTAGAGGATTATTTAGCGCTTTGTTCTGAAGTAGGCAAAGAACCTGAAAAGCCGTTTTCTGGCCGATTTAATATTAGGATTTCGCCAGAATTGCATCAAAAAATTGCAAAAAAGGCTGCCGATGCTGGGGTAAGTTTGAATAATTGGGTTCTTACCAAATTAGAACAAGGCGTTATTTAGGCACAAATGTCAGATCTCATCATACTCGCTTTTATTTAATTTTCACGTAGGAAGAATAGTATAATGTCAAACGAAATAATTTTTATATCGCCGGGCTGGTGGGAAGTGGGGGCCACGATAATTGCAGGTTTATTAACTGCATTTTCAACTTTTGGCGCAGTAATATATACTAATAACCGCACAAAAAAACAATTGAAAGAACAAGCAGATAATTTTGAAAAAGTACGTAAAGACGAATTTAAACAAAGTAAGTATGTGCTGATAAAAGTTTCTCTTATGTTGCAAACATTTAGCAACATACTTGATATATTAATAGTGAATAACGATTATAATAGAATATTACTTTTTTCAGGTGAAGATGGTTTTGATTTTTATGATGATTTTAATAAACTATCAAATCAAAAATGTAGAATTTTACAAATTGAGAATAATTCAGATGTAGGAATTAAAGATATTATTGCAACAACTAATACTGAGTTGAGGAATCTTGATACTGATTCAGTTTATAGATATTCCACAAAAAATGAAATAAGTTTCTTGCGTAGTTATGAAAAAATAATGATAAGACTAACAAACCAAGAACAATTCGAGAATATCATCGATATGAACAAAAACTCTATTCAAAGTTTATTAAATTTTATATGTAAAATTGAGTATTCGACTCTTGCTAATCAACGTATTACGTATGCCTATGAAATAGAAATACGTAATGATCGGCGTATTGAAATAAAGAAAGATGGAATTGAATCAATTGTTGATTTTGATGATGCAATAGATTTGAATACAAGTATTTTTAGAAATTTACAAGATAGTATTTCAGTAATAGATAGAAGTGATTATAGTTGGGAAAAAATGGGAAAGGCACAAATGAGAGGTATGATGACTCAATTTTCTCAACAATCTTCTCAAGAGATAAATACTAATACCACACAACCACATGATGAGCATAAATATTAAGATCGCTACAATATGTCGAGTTCCGAAGAAAACTGATGATGTAGACAGGCAAGAAAGGTAGTTTTCTGTGTCCATAATTGGCATGTTGGAGCGGTAGACAAAATTATTAGGTTATAATTGGGTCAGCGGTATCTGTTTTTATAATTGTTTTTTTAGTTTGTACTTGCCCCATCAGCTCTCCTCGAAACGCTCTGATCAGGATGGCCTTTTTCATCAGGTCGATCTGATTATACCTTGTCCGACCAAAAGGCAAAATCATGCGCTCTCTTGGAGCCGGTTTTGCCCGCGCCAAGCCGGTTCCGGCGTACCTGCCGTCGGCCTGCTGCTCCGGTTGCAGCCCTGCGTCGTGTCTTTGAACATGTACCGGGAGCGGCAAAAGGGACTTTGTAGGTACAGCCGTTTGTAGTTGACACTTGTTTTGTTAGTTAACTATGTAAAAATAAAAGGTAAAAAATTTTAAGAAATTTTTAATACCCTAAAATCTACCCGGCAGAAATTGGGATGAAAAAATACGTTCCAGAATGATATTGGTCTTTAAAGCCAGCCAATAAAATAGCTTGAACGCCCCACCAATAGAAACAGGTGAGGCGTTCAGGGGGTAGACCATATTTAGGATGTTAGAGACGTAACTGTAAGAGAGAGTATTAGCGCATGGATTCCGCCAACTCAGGATATTTTTTCATGAGTGGGGTGCATCTATAGCGGGTCGCCCAGAATATGGCCACGGTTGCCGCCACGAGACAGATCAGCGCTCCGAAGACGGAATAGTGAATTCCCATTTCGGATATAAACAATCCGCAAAGTGCTGTGCCGATAGCCGTGCCGGAGTTTGCCGAGGTCAGAAAAAGTCCGTTGGCGAACTCGGGCGCTTCAAAAGCGGCGTTGGCTATCATATACTGACTGTTATTGCTGGAAAGGCCGGTGAGGATGCCGAACAGCAGGACGATTCCCAGCATGGGGATAAAACTGTCTCCAAGAAGAAACAATGATGCCAGCACAACGGTCAGCGCGAAGGGGGTGAGCCTGATCGTCCAGTGAGCATCAACGGCAAGCAGTTTGCCTGCAAGGACATTTCCCACGATATTCGCCGCTCCATAGATGAAGAGAACAATGCTGATAATGGTAAACGGCAGTTGTGTAACGCTCTTGAGATAGTCCGAAAGATAGCTGAAAAAGCCGAATACGGCCCCGTTCGTGAAAACAACAGCGCTCACGGCATACCAGAGAACGGGTTTCTTCAGCACCCGCAATTGTTCCCCATAGGAAAGCCTGCCTGTCACCGGCATGGTCGGAATGCACACGAGGGTGGCCAAAAACACCATACCGTTCACGGCGGCAAAGAAAAACATTGCCATAGCGTAGGACGTTTCGCTGGCAATAAAGCTGGCGGCGGGAACTCCCAGCACCATCCCGGCGGAAACGCCGATGAAAACCTTTGCGACCGCTTTGGGCGCGTCTTCTTTGGCAACCGACGTGGCGGCTACAGTAAAGGCCATCGAAACATAGACCGGGTGGAATATCGCCGGGATAGCCCGTGAAACCAGCAGAACAGCAAAGCTCTCCGTAAACATGGAAACGACATTGCTGATGATGAACACGCCAAGGGCTGACAGCATGACCGTCTTTCGGTCAAATCGTGAAAAAAGCATGGGTGTGATCGGACCGCACACGGCGATCACCAAAGCGAAAACCGTCACCGTCCATCCCGCCTCCGGCACCGAGACCTGAAAAGTATCGGCGATCAGGGGCAACATGCCGATGACTCCCATTTCAGTATTCAGAATGCCGAAGACGCCAAAGGTCAGAATAAGGACAAGCAGGCCGCTGCCGCCTTCTGTCTTGTTATGCATATCAAACTCCTTTTTTCAAAAGTCCGCTTCAAAGTAGTTGTACGACTTGTTGGCGTCGTACTCCAAAGTGAGATAGTCTTTGTGGATTATCATAGCAAATACTTATATCAAATATGATGATATAAATTTTCACAATATTACTAACACAAGTATAGACATCCAATTATGCATAAAAAAAGCGAAACCGCAACAACATACGGTTTCGCTTCTAGAAAGGGCACAAGTCAGAATCTACAAATTGGACTTGAAGAAAGCCTCGATTTTATCGAAAGGAATGACATCTATCTTGTCATACAGGTCCGTATGACTGGCATTAGGAATAATCAGCAGTTCCTTGTTGTCGCCAGTGAGCTTCTTGAAGGCGTCTTCGCTGAAGTAGCGCGAATGGGCCTTTTCACCGTGGATGAGAAGCACCGCGTTGCGTATCTCGCCCGCGTAGGCCAGCAGCGGCATATTCATGAACGAGAGGGGAGAGGTGGCGTTCCACGCTCCGTTGGAATTGATGGAACGGGGATGGAAGCCGCGCTTGGTCTTGTAGTAGTCAAAGTAATCCTTGACGAACTGCGGTTCATTTCCCTTAAGGGAGGCGGGCAGCCCTGCCTGTGATGGAGCAATGGTTCCGGATTGCGCATCCTTGGTGCGCTGTTCGTTCAGCTGCCTGCGGGCCTCATAACGTGCATCGGCGTTCATGGCGTCAAAGTAGCCGTTGGCGTTGACGCGGCTCATGTCGTACATGGTGGAGGCGACCGTCGCCTTGATGCGGGTATCCATAGCCGCCGCATTCAGCCCCATGCCGCCGAAACCGCAGATGCCGATGATGCCGATGCGCCCCGCATCCACGTTCTCCAAGGTGGTAAGGAAATCCACAGCCGCGCTGAAATCTTCGGTATTGATGTCCGGGGACGCCACATGGCGCGGTTCGCCGCCGCTCTCTCCCGTGTAGGAGGCATCAAAGGCGAGCGTCAGAAAGCCGCGCTCGGCCATCGTCTGGGCATAGAACCCGGACGCCTGCTCCTTGACCGCGCCAAAGGGGCCGCTCACGGCGATGGCCGCCAGCTTGCCTTCGGCCCCCTTGGGCATGTAGAGGTCGCCCACAAGGGTGATGCCGTAGCGGTTGGTGAAAATCACCTTCCTGTGGTCAACCCTCTCGCTCTTCGGGAATATCTTGTCCCAGCTTTGTTCCAGCTTCATTTCTTTGCCGTCCTTCAGAATAATGGTGTCAGGTGTCCCGTTGGTCGCCGCCCATGCGCTGCCCGCAAGGGCAGTCATTCCCAGAAAAATCCCTGCCGCCACTTTCTTGCTCATGTTCATGGTATCTCCCCGGTTTTCAGATGGACCGGAAAAAAGGACGTTGGCCGCCTTCCTTCCGACGTTTTTTCCCGTTTACCCTGAGCAAGGAATCATGGCAAATACTTATATCAAATAGGATGATATAGATGTAAAGAATATCATTTTGCGAAAGAAGCGGAACCGTCCGGGGCAGGCCGGAACAAAAACGTCATACCGCCTTCAGGCTCTTCAGGAGGACGGCTCAGACCGTTTCTCCGAAAGCCGCCTGGACTTTCTGGAGAAATACCTCAGCGGCGGGGGAAAAGACCTGATACTTTTTCCAGACGATGTTCAACCCCGACTCCAGCCTGGGCTCCAGAAAGCGGAAACACAGATGACTGTGTTCCGAAGTGTTGACCAGCCCGTCCAGAGTGACGACATGGCCTACTCCGCTTTCGGCGAGGAGGGCTGCGTTATAGACGAGGTTGAGCGTCGCCACTACATCCAGCTTTTCAAAATCGTCCTTAAACCACTCGATGAATTCATTTTTTGCCGACGTGCGGCGGATGGCCTGCCGCGAAAGGATAAGCGGCTCGCCGAGCAAATCCTGTCTGGTGATTGCCTGCCGTGCGGCCAAGGGGCTGTCCTTGCGCGTGACGACCCCCCAGACGTCCTTTTCAGGCAGGTTGACGTAGTCGTATTTGGAGAGATCGGCGGGCTGGATCAGGACGCCGAAATCCAGCAGCCCCTTGTCCAGCCGTTCCGCCACGTCTTCCAGATTGCCGCTGTACAAGTGGATATGAATATTCGGGTAATCCTTCCGCAGCTCATGAATGACCTCGGCGACATGCCGCATGACGCGCGTTTCTCCGGCTCCGATGTGAACATCGCCTTCAACGCTTTCTTCCTTGACGGCAAACTCCGCTTCCGTCTTTTCAATCATGTCCACAACCTCTTCCGCGCGCTTGCGCAGGCGCATTCCGTCAGGCGTCAACGAAACGCTGTGGCTGTGCCGCACAAAAAGTTTGGTTCCCAGCTCTTCCTCAAGGTCTTTGATCTGCCGGGAAAGCGTCGGCTGCGTCACATGCAGAAAATTGGCCGCCCCCGTCACGCTCCCCTCTCTGGCAACCGCCAGAAAATACCGCAATACCCGTAACTCCATAGCGAGAGACCTCCCTGGCCGGATTGATCGTAGTTTCTTAAGAAATGCCTGTCAAGCATTTCATATTATTTGATATAAGTATTTGCTATTTATAAGGGGCAATCCTATTTTCCCATCAGACAGGAGGTGAAAGGGAGTGATTGATCCTCAATTTGCGGTGGACCGCAACCTGAACGATGCGGGATGCGATGAAACGACCCAAAAGGCTTTTCTGGAATTATGTGCTCTGAGAAAATGGAAAGAAGGAATCCATCTTCTCCAAAGGCATAGAATGACGCTGCTTGATGATGTTCATGAAGGCCAGAAGAAAATTGACGCCCTCGACTTTCTTCTCTTCAAGATGCGGCATGATGCCGATAGATAAAGCCCATAGTTCACAGAGATACCCTCTTACTCTGTTCAGCAAAACAAAACCATCATTTGAAGGATAGTGTTATGAATAAAACATTGATTGCGTACTTTTCCTATCAGGGGCACACCCATCAGCTGGCACAGCACATTCAGAAAGCCACAGACGGGACGTTGTTTGAAATCAAACCGGCTCAGGCATACCCGGACGATTACGATACCTGCGAGGCCCAGGCCAAAAAGGAAACCCGCGAAGGGTATCAGCCGGAACTGGCGGAAAAGTGCGACATCGCACCGTACAGTACGATTTTGCTCGGTACGCCCAACTGGTTCAATACGATGGCTCCGCCTGTCGCCGCCTTTCTGGCTGCCCATGATTTCACCGGGAAAACCATTCTTCTCTTCTGCACCAACGGCGGGGAAGGAATGGGCCATATCCTGAATGATATTAAAAAGTTGGCAAGCGGTGCCGCCGTAGGGGACGGCCTTGAGGTGTACGAAGGCGGTCTGACTGCCGCGGGGGAAAAAACCGCCGCGTGGCTGAAGAAAAACGGCCTGGGGAGGAAGTAATGAACGCCGTCATGAAGAGCCTGCTGGCGCACCGTTCCATCCGTTCCTATCAGGACAGGCCCGTTTCCGAGGAAGACCTGACCCAAATCATACAGGCCGTGCAGGCCGCTCCGAACTGGGTCAATGTGCAGCTTGTTTCGGTCATCGCCATTAAAGACGCTGAGCGGAGAAGTCACCTTTCCGTCTTGTGCGGCAATCAGAAACATATTGCCGAAGCTCCGGTTTTCCTTGTGTTCTGCGCCGATTATTATCGAACCTGGCTTGCCTGTAGAGCAAAAGGGCAATCCCTGGATACTGTTCTGGAAGATATGGATACCGTCCTTGTCGGCGCTCACGAAACGGGCATTGCCGTGGGAACAGCGGTTGCCGCAGCCGAATCTCTGGGGCTGGGAACCGTCGTCATCGGCGACATCCGTCAAAACCCGCTTGAAGTCATCGCCGAATTGGGCCTGCCTCCCTATGTTTTTCCTGTCCTTGGCCTTTGCATCGGCTATGCGGCGGAAGACCCCGGACTGAAACCCCGTCTGCCCATGCGGGCGATGTTCTTTGAGGAGCGGTACGATACCAACCTCGAAGACGCGCTGAAGTTCTATGACGCGCAGTATGCCGAATATCTTAAGATAAGACCTTTCAACAATCGCGTCGGTACCTGGACGGAGCTTGTCAGCGATTTCTACAGTACCCCATATCATTATGCCTATACGGAGGAAATGCTCCAGCGGCAACATTTCCTTGGAGGAGCGGCGTCCCCCGCGCAACGTTGAAGGTCATCGTCACAGGAGAATCATTATGGAAAAACGTATGGTTTTTTGGAATACGACGCCACGTCATACCCGGCGTGACGCATTGAAGGGGCTTGCCGGACTCGCCGTCGCCGTGGGGGTTCTTCCTCTTGCGCCTCTTGCTGCCGTTGCGGCTGATTCCTCCCGCAACATCCTCATCGCGTATTTTTCCCATACCGGCAATACCCGGACCGTGGCCGAGATGATCCATGCCGCCGTAGGCGGAGACATGTTTGAAATACGGGCTGCGGAACCCTATCCGTCCGAACATTCCGCTACGGAACGCAGGGCAAGAAAGGAATGGGAAGACAATGCGCGCCCGGCTCTGGCCATAGAATTTCCCGTCGATATGAGCGCCTATGACGCCATCTTCATAGGGTACCCGAACTGGTTCAGAACCACGCCCATGATTGTCCGTACCTTTCTTGAACAGTTCGGCTTTGCCGGGAAAACCCTCGTTCCCTTCTGCACGCATGGAGGGAATGGGCTTGCCGACTCTCCGCGCGATATAGCCCAAAGCTGCCCGCAGGCAACTCTTGTCGAGGGTTTTGCCGTCCGTGGTTCACGTGCGGCAAAGGCCCAGGATGATGTCCTGGCCTGGCTTCAGGAGAAAAACTTTCTGACCCGATAGACCGTTCCGTTTCTTTCCCCGCGACCTCAGACCACAAGATAATAAGGAGTGATAACCATGCGTATGAGCTTTCATTTTTACAATCCTACCCGGATAGTGTTCGGTTCCGGCACACTGAACGAACTTGGCAATCAGGCTTTGCCCGGCAAAAAGGCTCTGCTTCTGATGTCCTGCGGCAAGTCGGCAAAAGTGAGCGGTGCCTATGACCGCACACTGGAGCAACTGAAAAAGGCGGGCGTGGAAGTGGCCGAATTTGCCAAGGTCATGGAAAATCCCCTGAAAGATATGGTGATGGAAGGCGCGGCCTTTGCCAGAGATAACGGCTGCGACTTCATCGTCGCCCTGGGGGGCGGGGCCGTGCTGGATTCCGCAACGGCCATTTCCGCCATGGCGACCAACGAAGGCGACCTGTGGGACTATGTCTGCGGAGGCACGGGCAAGGGCAAACCGCTAAGCCGTCCCGGTCTGCCTGTGGTGACGATCACGCTTACGGCAGGAACGGCCTCGGAAATCAACTGCTGGGGCGTTATTTCCAATCCGAAAACTCAGGAAAAAATCGGTTTTGGCGATCCGATGCTCAATCCTGTTCTCGCCATTGTGGACCCGGAACTGATGAGGACGATTCCTGCGCGTTATACGGCATATCAGGGCTTTGATGCGCTGTTCCACAATACGGAAGTCATGATGTCCAACGGCGTGAATATCCTGAGCGAAACCATCGCACTGTCGGCCATCAGCAACATCGCCATGTACCTTCCCCGTGCGGTCAGAGATGGTCGTGATTTGGAAGCGAGGGAACATATCGCCTATGGCAGCACGATGGCGGGCATGACCATGCAGTTGACCAGCACAACCGCCCAGCACAGCATGGAACACTCCATGAGCGCCTACCACCATAATTTGCCTCATGGTGTGGGCCTGATCATGATTTCCAAAGCCTTCGCCGAATTTTTCATGGAACGTCATGCCTGTGACGCTCAATTTGTCAAAATGGCAAGAGCTATGGGTATGGAACATGCCGATAAGCCGCGAGATTTCATCACGGCCCTTGTCGGGTTGCAGGAAGCCTGCGGCGTCGCTGATTTGAAAATGAGCGACTACGGTTTTACGCCGGATGAGTTCATGACCTTGGCCAAAGGGGGGCGCTCCATGCAGGGAGGGCTGTTCGCGGCCAATCCCTGTGAAATGACTGATGAGGATTGCGCCGCTATCTTTGAAAAGTCCTATAGATAGCCTATCAACACGATTGGCGGACGTTTTGAGGGGCCTGTGCTCCAGCTCGAAAACGTCCGCCAAAAAATCAGAAGAGCATCATGAATATTCTGGTATTGAACGGAAGCCCTCGTCCCAAAGGCAATACGAAGCAAATGGTTGAAGCCTTCCGAGAGGGTGCCCTCGCATCCGGGCATCAGGTAAGCATCGTGGATGTCTGCCGTAAAAAAATCAATGGCTGTCTGGGATGCGAACATTGTCATACCAAGGTCCCCGGAGAATGTATTCAGAAGGATGATATGCAGAATGTCTACGCGCTTCTTCCGGATGCGGACATGCTCGTCTTGGCATCCCCTATCTATTATCACGGCCTTTCCGGACAGTTGAAATGCGCCATCGACCGTCTGTACTCCATCGCGTATCCGTCAAGACCGCCTCGTCTGAAAAAGATTGCCATGATTTTAAGCTCCGGTGACGCTGATATGTATGATGGTGCCCTCTTCTCTTTTCGCGGGGATTTTCTGGGTTTTCTCGGCTTGGAAAATATGGGTGTCTTTACGGCGCACGGGAAAGAGAACGGTTCCGCAAACAAGCTGCGTGAACTGAGAGACTTCGGATTGTCGTTAAAAGAAATAGGAAAGGAAGAATAAATATGGACATGGTTCCGTTGAACAATGGTGTGAACATGCCCATGCTGGGCCTCGGCACGTATGCGCTTCGCAGCGGGGATTGCGAACGCTGTGTGCTGGAAGCTCTTGAGCTGGGCTACCGTCTGTTTGATACGGCCCAGATGTACGGCAACGAGCGGGAGGTGGGGAACGCGCTCAGGCGCGGCGGCGTACCGCGCGGCGAGATGTTCGTCACCACGAAACTGTATCGGCCCAGCGCATCCTATGCGAGAGCGAAACAGGGCATTGAAGCCTCACTGAACGCCCTGCAACTCGACTTCATTGACCTGCTGCTGATTCATGAGCCGTACCGGGAAGCGGAAGAAATGTATCCCGCGCTGGAAGAGGCCTACCGGGCCGGGCGGCTCAGGGCCATAGGTGTTTCCAATTTCAACGCATCCCGCTACGAAGCGCTCCTGCGTGCCTGCACGGTGATTCCGGCGGTCAATCAGGTCGAGGCCCATATCTTCTTTCAGCAAAGGGGACTGCTTGAGGAAATGAAAAAACACGGTACGCACATGCAGGCCTGGAGCCCCTTTGCCGCCGGGAAAAACGATTTCTTCAGCAATCCCGTACTCCGTGCCCTCGGTCTCGCCCACAACAAGACTCCAGCGCAGATAGCCCTGAGGTATCTGGTCCAATTGGGCATTTCCGTGATTCCCAAATCGTCTCACCGGGAAAGGATGAGGGAAAACCTCGGCATCTTCGATTTTCAGCTGCCAGACGAGGACATGCAGCGGATACGCGCTTTGGACGGGGGAAAAACCCTGTTCGGCTGGTACTGAGCGAACGGAAGACATACCCCGTCCCCCTCATCAGGCAATCAGGAGGCCACATGCACCGACGCGATTTTCTCAAATTTCAGGCCGCTGCGGCGCTTTCCATCGGTGCTGCCGCGTTGAGCTTCCCGCCCCGGCTTCTGGCTGATGCTTCTCCCGATATCGCCGTGGTCAAGGGCGGCCCGGCGGCCGCGACCAGAGCCGCCGTGGAGCTGCTCGGCGGCATGTCGGCTTTCGTCAGGCCCGGCCAGAAGGTGGTCATCAAGCCCAATATGAGTTTTGCGGCGGATGTCGCCAGCGCAACCAATACTCATCCCGAAGTGGTGCGCGAACTTCTGGTCATGTGCCTGGAAGCCGGTGCGGGAACAGTCCGTATCCTTGACCACGCCTTCCAGAGCGGAACGCAGCCGCTTGAGCGATCGGGCATCCTTGACGCCTGCAACGGCGTAAGGAACGGCGTCTGCCACAACCTCACCCATGAACGCTATTATCAGGAAACCACGCTCAATGATGCAAGGGACATGAAAACCAACGCCGTCATGAACGACGTGTTGGACGCCGACGTGCTCATCGCCGCGCCTGTGGCGAAAACCAACACGTCCACGGGCGTCAGCCTGTCGCTCAAGGGCCAGATGGGATTGATTCTGGACCGTAATGTCATGCACTGGCGCTACGACCTTGACACGGCCATCGTCGATCTCGGTTTCAGGCTGAAGCCTGCGCTGGCGGTGATCGACGCATCCCGCGTCCTCAGCACCAACGGCCCTTATGGGCCGGGCAAGGTGCTG
Source organism: Desulfovibrio sp. (assembly GCF_018379785.1). Taxonomy (GTDB): domain Bacteria; phylum Desulfobacterota; class Desulfovibrionia; order Desulfovibrionales; family Desulfovibrionaceae; genus Desulfovibrio. The sequence continues at coordinate 36,673 of NZ_JAGZUV010000015.1, read as the reverse complement.
ACGCCGGGAGAAATCATCGCCTCCGCCGACCCGGTCGCCGCCGACGCCATGACGGTCGCCTCGTATGAATGGTATGGCCGCCGTATCCAGCCGCGTCAGGTGGCTCATATCGCCCAGGCTCACGCACGAGGGCTGGGGCGCATGGATATTGAAAACATGCATGTCCGGCGTTTGAGCCTGTAACCGGAAAAAGGGCATCGTATGGGCGGCAAGTTGAGACGATTTGTGCAGGCGAGCTGTTTGGTTCTTTTTTGTCTGCTTCTGGGAACGGCTGAAACTGGGAGTTTTTTCGGTCTGCCGTCAGACCTTTTCCTGCGGCTTGATCCCCTTGTCGGTACGGCGATACCTCTGGTCACCCGAACCCTTATCCCGGCTCTTTTTCCCGCCGTGTTTACCATCCTGCTTGCCATATTGGCCGGGCGCATTTTCTGTGGCTGGCTCTGTCCGATGGGAGCGACGCTGGACATTTTCGGAGGTGCAGTTCGCCGCCTCCTGGGAAGGGGAAAAAGCGGTAAGCGCCACGTTTCGGCCCCTGTGCCGCGAAGCCTCAAATACCTTATGCTGGCCGTAATCCTGGCCGCCGCTCTCTGCGGAGTAAATCTTGCCTTCTGGGCAAGCCCCATTCCTCTGACGACACGGCTTTATGCGCTTGTCCTGCATCCGCTGGGGCTGGAGGGCATCGGTCAGGGCCTAGAAGCGGTCTCGCCGCTTCTGGAACGGGCTGGAGCGATCGATTGGTTATACTGGCACCCGGACACACGATATTTTTATACTTCATGGTTTGTAGGCGCATTCTGGTTTGCCCTCATCGTGCTGGAGAGCGCCAGGCCGCGTTTCTGGTGTCGCTGCCTCTGCCCGGCCGGGGCCTTGTTGGGGCTGTTTTCCCGGTTCGCATTCTGGAAGAGACATGTTTCGACAAACTGCACTTCCTGCGGGCGCTGCTCCGCACAATGCCCGGCGGGGATTCTGAAAGAAAATCCCGCGCTGTCGCAACCTTCCGAATGCCTGACCTGTCAGACATGTGTTTCCGCGTGTAGCCACAAGGCCGTTTCCTTCGGCTTTGGCAACAGCCCATCAGCATTCTCTTCCCCACATCACCCCATGCTTCCCGCGCGGAGAGCCTTCTGTGCGTCTCTTGCCGCCGGAGCGGCTCTTGCGGGTCTTTCCCATGCCGATGCCTTATGGCCATCAACGGCATCGGGAGGTCTGGTCAGGCCACCAGGCAGCCGCCCGGAAACGGACTTTCTAAACCGCTGTCTGCGCTGTGGGGAATGCATGAAAGCCTGTCCCACAGGAGGCTTGCAGCCGATCTGGTTTCAAGCCGGTTTTTCCGGGATGTTCACACCATTTCTTGACCCTCGTTCCGGCGCGTGCCGACCGGACTGCGCGGCCTGCGGGGCCGTTTGTCCGACGCAGGCCATACACGCCCTGCCGCTGGAAGAAAAGAAATGGGCCAAAACAGGCACCGCCGTCATTGACCGGAAAACCTGCCTCGCCTGGGCGGAAGACAGGCGCTGCATGGTGTGCAAAGAAAACTGCCCTTACGGCGCGGTGGATGTCGTCGTGCAGAAAGGACATAGAGCCCCGGTGCCGGTTGTTCATGAAAAACGCTGCTACGGATGCGGGTTCTGTGAAAAGCACTGCCCCAAATCTCCTCCGGCCATTGTGGTTGAGCCTGTGGGCGCGCTACGCCTGAACGATGCCTCCTTTGAAAAGACGGCCAAAGCGGCGGGGCTGGAGCTTGAACCCGGACAACATCAAGGGAGAACTGCTGAAAGTAATGAGGGAAAGCTGGGTATCCCTCCTGGTTTTTTGGAATAACCTATCCTAATCGTGAGAGAGAAAGGGAGAATAACAGCGTACCAAGCATTATAAAAAGTACCGCAATGCCCCCATTCTTCCACCACCCTCTCTTGGCTTCAGCGAACCTCTTTGCGGTCAAAGCACCACAAAATACTCCCCCCGCGAGACACAGCCCGCTGATAAGCCAGCCGGAGGGCATGTGCAGGACTGCCGCCAGAGGCATATCCCGCCCGGTGTCGATACGGAAGCCTGCCCAGAGCATCAGGCTCCCGTAGGCCAGCAGGCAAATCAGGGCAAGCAGCCACATCGGCACCAAGCTGTCGTATTGAATCTTTGAGGCAAGGTTTCGCGCCTCCTTCACCACGCTGGCGGTGAGTCGGGCTTGGGCTGCGGCAGTCTCCTTTTCGGCGGCAGCGGCCATGCCGTCCATGATGGCTCTGGACGCTCCGGCGATTTTTTCCGGCAATGCCTCATAGTAGACGCGCTGATATTCCATCGCGGCCAGCAGCGGCCAGAGGGCGTCATCCTCCCGAAGATGCAACCTGCTGCCGACCTCCCGCAAACGGGCCGCTTCCGCCTGGGACAATTCCCTGCCGCACGCCTTGCCGAGCTCAATCACGCTATCCATGCTCATGACGCTTCTCCCATAACGGATTCAAACATTTTCGCGCAGAGCGTCCGCCAACGCTGCAATTCCGCCCGTGTGCCGAAGGGCATTTCAGGCTGGGCGGCGCGGATGGACATGCGTTTGGAATAGAGCCAGTCGGCCACGCGACCGGCGACCGCCGGAAAGTCCAGCGTCATGCCGTTTTTCTCCACCGCTTCCCGCGCTTTGGAACTGTTATACATATCAAAACGCTGTGCCTCGCCAAAGTACAGATTCCGGCAGACATGGATGGACACGTCCGTGAACACTTCCTGAAAGGAATGCAGAAGCTCTATGGAATCGCGGTGCCGGTTGATTATCCAGAAAACAGTCAGCTCGCGTTGCATTTCCCGCAGAGCTTCCTTCATGATGTCCCCATAACTCGCTGTGCTGGTCTTGGTGCGGGCGGCGGCATTGATGACCACGGCGTAATCCGGGTAGTTCTGCACGCTGTCCAGCAACTCCGCCCACCCGTCGGCATCGTCCAGACTGTTCAGACGGCAGAGCAGATTCGGCAGGGCAAGGTCTTTGTGCGCCTTGAACACGTCCGGGTTGTCGGTATCGGTATCCACAAGCAGGATGTTCGCGTTCCTGTTGAGAAGATAGTCCACGAGGGCGAAGGAAAAGAGGCTCTTGCCGACGCCGCCCTTGCTGCCGCCCACATAGAAAACGCTGGCCTGGATGTTCATGATCAAAGCTCCGTATCGGGTCTGTCCGGCGTGTAGTAGGCCGGAGTTTGTTCCTGTGATTGAGACACGGCGGGAGGAGCCGCGACAGGTTTCACGGTTTCAGGCCGGGGCTTCGGCTCACGCTTTCGCGGCGTCGCCTTTTGGGGAAGCACCTTTGCCCGGATGACGGGCACCGGGATGGCCACGTTGCCCTGGGCCATGATTTCGGTCAGTTCCCGAAGCGTGTAGCCCTTCTCAAGCGCTTTCAGGATGTTGGCGTTGAGCAGTTCGGCGGCTTCCTCCCGCGTCTTGCCGAGATTTTTGTCCGGCAAGTCGTCAAGGATTTTCCGCATGGCATTGATGTCTTTCACCGGAATACGTTTGAACTTTCCCATGAGCGTCGCTCCCGCCTTACCGCATCCGCATACGCGGCTGACTCCGCTGTTCCCGCTCTATGCGCCGTTTTTCAAGGTCGCCAACAAGGTCTGCAAGCTGCTGTACACTTCGCTGACATCGGTGAACAATCGTTTCAAGGTGCGCAGTTCCGCCTGAAGCAGCATCTGTTTTTCCTCCTGCGTCTCCAGCCGTGTGCTGAATGCCGTCAATCGGGCGTTGCAGTTCTCCTCCATCCGTTTCAGACTTTGCATCAACATCCGTTCTGTTTCGGTCATGAATGGTATCCTCCGGAAGCTGGGGCAAAAGGAGGGCTTCCTCGTCAGGGAGCTGTTTCCATTTTGCCGGATAGCGTTTGATGTTGCAGGTGGCGCGCTTTTCAATGACGCGCTCAAAATCCTGTTGCAGACGGGCGACCATGCGTCGCGCCGTCTCCTTCTTCTTTTCTTCGGATTCGTTCTCCGGGGCGGCTTTGGGCGTCCATCCACTGGCGTAAAAGCCTCCCCTGAAGCGCATTTTCATGCCGCTGCCCGGGGCAATGACACTGATGTAGTCCCTGCCTTCGCGGTTGATGCGCAGCCCCTGTTCCTTCAGGGCGTTCAGAACATCTTCCCGGTCCCGGACAAGTCTCCGCGCCACTTTCTCCTTGAGAAAGGCATGAATGACCTCTTTGGCCCGGTCGCGGTCGCTTTCCATGATTTCCTTGCCCCATCTCGCCATTCGCGCCTTGAACAGGTCGGCCTTTTTCGGAAGCTCGTCCCGTGCCCGTGCCGGGTCGTCGGGACGCGCCCAGCCCTCGCGCCAGTTGAAGAGGTCGCGGAAGACGTCAAAGCCCTTGTGCCAGCCGGGCGGGCAGGCGTTGAAATCCTTGCCGCTGGAAAGTTCTAGTCGTGGAATGAGGAAATGCAGCTCATGGTGTCCGGCATGGGTATGCCGTACCCACAAAATATTTCTCTGGTCAGGTTCCAATCCGGCGAAGGCCACGCGCTCAAAGGCGTCCATGACTTCCTCTTCCTGTGCCTCGCTGATCTTCTCATCCGGGTGCCATGACAGAACGCCGGAAGTGAATTTCCATCGCCGCTCTATGCTGTCGATAAGCGCGCGGGTCATGGCGGGATCGCCGCGCAGCACCTGGGGCGGGGCTGTGTCTCTCCCCGGATAATCCGGGCGTACAAGATAGCGGCTGGGCTTGTCGCCTTCCCCGATGCCGTGCGGAAAGACTTTCATCAGCATGGCTTCGCCTCCGGTTCATCTTCCGTTGAGGCGCATGATGCGAACTCGATAATGCGCTGTTCGATGCCCGCCAGCGCCGTCAATACCTCCACGGCTTCCGCCGCCCGCTTATAGGTGTTGGCCCATTTCGCAAGTTGGTTGATGTTTGCACCGATGCGGGCCAGTTCTCGCAGTCGTCGTTTTTCTTCCGGCGTTTTCCGCAGGCGGACGCCAAGGCAGGTTTGGCGGATGTAGTCCGACATGCTCATGCCGTGCAGCCCGGCATTGAAGCGGAGAATGTCACGCTCCTCCGGGTACACGCGCAGGATGACGGCGGCGTTGCGGACGGGCTTGACGCGCTTCACCGCTTTCCCTGCCTTTGGGCTTTCCCGGGTTCGAAGGGGCAGCGCCCCTCGCCAGCCGTGCAGTATGACGCGGAGCGTCTATACGAAACGTAGGCTGGCCTTCGGAGATAATGCCGGACGAATGAACAGGCATCCGTGCGAAAACGAAGACGCATGATGCGGGCATCAGGAATGTGGCGGGTGCGTATCAGACGTGAAGCGGAGTTGTATCCGGCGTGCTGCTGATAGGTATGACGACGGCACCGGGTAAACATCCGGTTCACAAGAAGACGGTATGCGGCATGAGCCTGAACACCATACGAAACACCTCCGGCCAGTGTCCGGCTCAAAGTGTAGTCAGCATGGTGAGCGGGCCGGGGCGGGTCCATGAACGCATGACGGACGGTAACAGCGCATGTATCGGGAAAACTCTGTGGAGCATAAACCGGGGCGACCTTGTGTGTATCGTGTCCGCTACGTGTCTGTATAGGGGAGAGCCTTGAGAGGCGAGAAATGCCTTTCTGTTTTACGGTCTTGGTGTTCCTGAAGAACAAATTTCTTTTGGCGAGTCGCGGATATTCAGTCGAGCTGCGACAAGGCAACAGACGTTCACTATATCTCCGAAAGGAACCGGACTGCTGGATATCGCTATTCATGGCTGCCGTCCTTACCCACGCTTTCGATGAACGCCTTGATGTCTTCAACTCGCCAGACTGTTGTGCGAGGGCCAAGTTTCACGGGCTTGGGATAGCGACCGGTACGGCAGCCTTCCCACCAAGCGCTCTTGCTTATGGGAATCAGGGCGATGACTTGAGGAAGACGAAGAAAACCACACGAGGGGATTTTCGTATCAGATCGTGACATAAAAACTCTCCTGAATCTTGCTGAATTTCAGGAGAGTCTGGCACATGTCACAAGATTCCCGTGAGGGAATCGGACGGGAAAACGGCAGGAAAATCTAAAAAAGACGGGAAAACAGCAGACTGGTCATACCTTGAGTATGGAGTATGCATCCGCTTCCTTGAGGAGCATATCCATCAGATTGCGATAGGATTTTTCGTCCCTGTACTCTTTTTCCGCAAGCAGGCGGCCCACATGCGTCTTCCGGCCCTGTGGGGCTTTATGGCCTGCCTCGGATTTTTGGGGACCGCACCAGTACAGCAGAACGTAGGCGATCACCGCGAGGGGATACTTCTCTTTCATGGCGTCACGGACAGCCGTGTCGGGTCTTCCTTCCCAGATGGCGCCAGGAACGTAAAAAACGAGTTTTCCATCCTGTGGCGACCGTTCACATGTGGGAAGTACCGCCGCTTTATCAGCAACAGCCGATTCCGGCGGAGCTGCCCGTAAAACGGATTCCACAAGGGCGCGGGTGATGCCTTTTACTTCCCGGCGCAGGGGATAATGACGGAGATGCCTGATAGCGGAGTCTCTATCCACCATTATGGTATCGACAAAGTTATGCGCAATAAAGTGGTAGCTTGAAACGGGAATGGAACATACCGGCTTCTCAAACAGTGCCGAATCCGGTGAATACTGCTCGAAAATATTTTCTGTGTTCAGCCTATCCAGACTGTTGAACAGAAATTCTCGTTCCTTTGAAAATATGGACTCCATATCTTCATAGGACTCTTCAAGAATAGATGTCAGTCCCGGTTTCAGCACATTGACATGGATATTCAGGGAGAGCCTCCTGAAAAAGTCCATGATGTCATGGGCGAGCAGGTATGTTTGAAATCTTTTGAGCGACAGGTCCAGCTGAGGCAACGTCGGGCTTTCCATTTTGTAGACGGCCTGACGAGCATCCGCAAAAGCCCGCCAGAATGTCTCATGCGTCCTGTTCCATAACTCCACGGGAAACACGGCGTCGGGCCAAAGGGACTGAATAAGCTGTTCGACTTCATTGGCGGTCAGATCGTATGCCTGCCGTACCCTGCCCATGGATATTTTTTGCTGGTCTGACATGGGGAAAAAATAGCTCAAACATCGTAGCTGGACAATATGGAAACGGGCGGCACGAATTTTCATGGCAAAAACTCGTGCTGCCCGTTTAAATATGAAAGGCATTGCTCAGCTATACCACTCCCGGATTATATCCATGTCGTCGTAACCGGCCTGCCTCATACGCTCCTTTTCTTCTTCGCTCCAGCCGGTGTCGTTGCTCGTCACCTGGGCTTCTCCTTCTATTTTCCCAATGGAGATACAAACCTCACGATCGGACCTGGCCTTCTCTTTCATACTTCCTCCTTGCTTCTTTTCTGTTGTGTGTTGCGTAGTCTATCCAGATAATCCGCCCATGCCTGCATAAGACGACACCGTTCATCCATATATTCCGCGCGATTGTAGGCAAGGCGAACGGTGTCCGGCTCCTTGTGCGCAAGCTGCGCTTCAATAACATCCGCTCGGAAGCCAAGTTCATTGAGTCTTGTGCTGGCCATTGCCCGGAAGCCGTGCAGAGTCATGGTTTCCTTGCCATAGCCCATGCGCCGCAACGCGGCCAACGGCGCGGCATCGCTGATGGGAGTAGTGAGTGCGCGGGCGCTGGGGAAAAGCAGTTTTCCGTTGCCGGTATAGGCGTGAAGCTCATTCAGCAAGACCAGCACCTGTTTGGACAACGGCACCACATGCTCGCGCCGCATTTTCATGCGCGATGCCGGAATGATCCATGTGGCGTTTTTGAAGTCAAACTCGCTCCAGTGCGCAAGCCGCAATTCCGAAGGGCGAGTGAAAACGTAGGGCAGGATTTTCAGGCAATAGACAACGGAGGTATAGCCGACATAGGCATCAATATCCCGCAGAAGCTGGCCAATATCGTCCGGCAGGGTGACGGCGGCGAAATGCGTTGTCTGCACCGGCGTCAGGGCTTCGGTCAATCCCGCCGCCACATCATATTTCACGCGGCCTGTGATGCGGGCATAGCGCGTCACCTGTCCGCACAGACGCATGAGCTTGTGGGCTGTTTCGTGATGGCCGAGACGCTCGGAAGGCTGGACAACCTGCAAGAAGTCGGCAGGTTCAAGCTGAGTAATGGGCTTGCCGCCAATGGCCGGGAAAAGCGTGTTTTCCAGATAGCGGCGCAATTTCTTGGCGTGCTTTTCGGAGAGCGTCGGCTCGTACTTGGCGAACCACTCCCGTGCCACAAATTCAAAGGTATTCCGTTCTTCCCGCTCTTTTGCGAGTATGGCTTCTCTGGCCTGCTTTTTCTCCTCGCCGGGGTCAATCCCCTTGGCAAGTGATTCTCTGGCTTCATCGCGTCGATGGCGGGCATCTTTCAGGGAAACTGCCGGATATGCGCCAAAGCTTAAAAGTTTCTGCTTGCCCTCAAATCTGTAGGCCATGCGCCACAATTTGCTGCCTGTGGCCGTCACATGAAGGTACAGGCCGCCGCCGTCAGAAAGCTTTTGCACCTTGCCGTTGGCCTTGGCGTTCCGCACAGCGGCATCGGAAAGTTTCATGTTGGTATCCTCCAAAACAGTCCAAAAGTGTGCGGCAAAAACCAGAAAAATATACCTCCATCTGTTTGAATTCAAAGAAGATTTATAGAATGCTGGTATTTCGCCGTGCCGAAATGGCGTTGTGGTATTGGTACCTGCGAATCTACCAACGATTTTTGGGGGTGTCCACGTGGGTACTTGGTTTTTACTGGACAAAAAGAGAAGGCCGGAATCACGTTTTTATTAGTGATTCCGGCCTTCTATGGACTATTTTGGACTTCTTGTTGGTGCCGAAGGGGAGACTCGAACTCCCACTCCCTTGCGAGAACTAGACCCTGAACCTAGCGTGTCTACCAATTCCACCACTTCGGCGCGAAGATGTATTTAGCCTAAGCGGCACCGGCTGGCAAGTATTTTTTTCAAATCAGGCAAAAAAAATTTCCATGACTGCCGCAAATCCTTACGAGTCGCCAAAGTGCAGAAGACGAAAGAAATTCGGCGGCGCGCATGGAAGACGGAGGCACTCTGCAAACGGCAATCTCTGTCGCGTTTGACAGAGTTCGCATCTTGGGGATAGGGGAAGATCAGACACAAATCGTGCATCTTCGCACGGATAGCGCGCATTTCTATTTTCCAAAGGACATCCCATGCAAAAACTGCAAAAAGGTTTCTGGCACTATCTTGAGCTCTGGCGGGCGCTCTTTCCCCGCCGCCGTCCGTTGCGCTGGCGCGGCGACTGGCTGCAAAACGGCTATTGCCGCGACTGCCGTTACTGCTGCGGCCCGCAGGACTCCAACGTGCCCTTCCCCATGGCCCTGCTGCCGGGACAACTCCGCCCCAACCTCAGCGATGATTTCTACCTGCTCAACGCGGATACGGCCTATCTGGACGCCAGGGGCTGCAAGTCCGACACGGACCACGGCTGCCGCCTCATGCGCGCACAGCGGCCTGTGGCCTGTGGGCTGTTCCCGCTGGTGCTGGCCAACGGCGGTCTCTATCTCTATAAAACCTGTCCGGCCGTGATCTTTACGCCGCTGGACCGCCTGGCCGACCTGGGCCTGGAGGCCGCCCGCCGGCTGAGCGGTTTCAGCCTGGAGGATCTGCGCCACATCTCTCTGGAGCTTCCGCTCCGGACTCTGGCGGAGCATTATATCTCGCTGAACATCACGCTTTTTGACGAAAACGGCGTGGAACTGCGCCTGAATTGAAGGCGGGGCGGGCTTACCAACCGGGCAGAAATGTCCGGCTGGCATAGTCCTGCGGAATGCGCAAAAAATCAGCCAGCGGCAGGGCCAGATAGCGGGCCAGAAGGCATCTGTTCAGCCCGGCATGCCCAACCAGGACCAAAAGCCCCTCGGGATAGCGCGCCCGCCAGCGCTCCAGAGCCGCCAGGGCCCGTTGCTGCACCCGGACGAAACTTTCGCCGCCGGGCGGGCTGAAATGAGCGAGATCCCGGCCGCGCAAGGCGTACTGACCGGGAAAGGCCCGCTCCACCTCTGCGGGCGTCAGCCCTTCCCAGGCTCCCAGGCTGACTTCGCGCAGATTCGCGTCCGCATGCATAAGCAGGGGCCGCCCGGCAGCGGCGGCAAGGATAGCCGCCGTCTCCCGGCAACGGGACAAATCCGAACTCAACAGAGCAACAAGGCGCGGATCAGCCAGCACCGGCGCAAGGTCTACAGCCAGAGCCCGAATCTGGGCGCGCCCGGCTTTGCTCAACGGCAAATCGCGCGCCCCCACGAAGCGCCGTTCCGGGTTGGGCGGCAATGCGCCGTGGCGCACGAGCCAGAGGCCCCGCTCCGCCGTCACGCATCCCCCCCGCTGCTGTTCGGTCCGGCTTCCGGCTCCCCGTCTATGGCCTCGGGCAGGGCTCCAAGGGCCTGCCGGGCGATATCCGCCGGGGACCGTCCCACTTCGCGGGCCAGACGCGCCTCCAAGGCTCGGGCACGGCCCAGACGGCCCCGGATGGCCGCACAGGCGGCGGGATCGGCGGCATAGAGAGCCAGCTTCTGGCCGAAACGCCGCTCCAGCGGCACAAATTCCCGGCCGTAACAATACTTGTCCGCCAGATAGACCAGTTCGCGCTCAGTCAGTGGTGCGGTGTCGGGTACGCTCAGATCGCGATGATCCGCCACCAGCGCCGCGGCCACGGGCAGGCCCAGCTCCGCCAGAAAGCGGCCTCCGGCCTTCTCGTGCTCCGGCAGGCCCTTGCAGATATCGTGCAACAGCCCCCCGGCGCGGGCCAGCTCGGGATCCGGCCCGGTCCCGGTCCAGCCCCGCTCCACCCTGCTCTCACGCAGAGCCTGGGCCAGGGCAGCCGCCACGGCGCTCACAGCGCTGGCATGGCGCAAGCCGCGCTCAGGAACGCGGCACAGGCGCAGCAGACTCCAGGCTTCGGCGGGCCACAGCGCCTCCCGCGAGGCGGCCAGCCTCCGCAGACGGGCGTAATCCTCGGGCCGGTCCATATCTTCCAGAATAAAGGAATCCGCCACCGGCACAGACCGCCGGGGGAGCCCGGCCAGAGCAGCCCGCAGGCCGCCCTCGCCCTCCCCCCGCGCATGGGCCAGGATATGTTCCCGGCACGCGGCGGGCAGCAGCGGCGGATGGCCTTCCTTGCCCTCATAGGTGGGAATCAGTACGGAAGGTAATCCGGGCCGAGACTCATTTGCCGACGCGTCCAGCAGCGCCGCCAGGGTCAGAGAGCGGACCAGAGGCACGTCCACCGGATGCACGAAACAGGCGGCGCAGTCCTCAGGCACGGCACGCAGCCCGGCGCAGGCGGAGGAGAACATGCCCTCTTCCGGCCGGGGATTGCGGACGACGGTCAGTCCCAGTCCGCGCGCCGCCGCCTCCACCTCTGCCGCATGGAAACCGCTGACCAGCAGAATATCTTCCACGCCCGCGCCGCGATAACAGCGAACCAGTCCCTCCAAGGCGGAACACGGCGCGCCGCCGGACAAAAGGGGCAAAGGCAGCAAGGCCTTCACCGCTCTCATGCGTGATGCCCGGCCCGCCGCCAGCAGAATGGCGCATGCCTTCACGATCCCGCTCCTTCAGAAAAACGCGCCGCATCCAGCTGTTTCGCCCGTGACGCACCGCCGCCCTTGGCCGGATGAACCACACGCACTCCCTGCCCCGCGTCCATATCCAGCCGCCCCTGCAACGGCCCCAGACGCGGCAGAGGGCTGCCGCAACGGCAAGGCCCCGGCAGCAAACTCGCAAGGTCGCCGGTACGGTACCGGATCAGCGGCATGGCCTCGCGGTGGAGCGTGGTCAGCACCACTTCGCCCGTTTCTCCCCAAGGCAGCGGTCGCCCGTCGCGCGGGTCCACCACTTCCAGCAGGGCGTCCAGAGCCCGCAAATGATAGCCGTCGTGAGCCGGGCATTCCACGGCGCAGCCGAAGCCGCTTTCCGTCAGGCCGTAGTGATCCAGCAGCTCGCAGCTCCAGGCCACGCGCAGCCGTTGCTTCAGCTCCGGCTCAAGCCGGTCCGTGCTGGAAAGCACTCCGCGCAGGTCCGGCGGCGCGACCCGCGGAAAACTGCTCAGCAAGCCTTCCAACTGCGCGGGAGCGGCCACCAGAGCCTGGGGCCGGTGCTCCGCCAGCCAGTGGGCCCGCGAGGCATCCCCGGCGGGGCTCATGTCAACGGCTATAATTGAGGGCAGCCCCTCCACCAGGACGCCCGAGGGGCCCAAGGCTCCCCTCAGCAGGTCCGCCACGCCGTCGGGGCGCTCCGCCCCCGGCAGAAACACGGCCAAGCGCTCGCCCTCACGCACAAGTTGCCCCATGCCCACACGGAAAAAGTCGCGGGTGCGGTCCAGATCGCGCTCCGTAAAGGCCAGGCGCTTGGGCGCGCCCGTGGTGCCCGAGGTTTGCAGGCTGACCATGCGTTGGACGTCGCCCTGCGACACACAGCAAAAATCCCTCCAGTCACGCAGATGGGCGGCCGTGGTGAACGGCAGACGGGCCAGATCCTCGGGTTCGCGCATCTCCAGATCGCAACCGGCCAGATGCCGGGCGTAAAAGGCGCTGTGCCGCGCGGCATGGCGCAGAATACGGTTCAGGGCTTCGGTCCGCGCCGCGCGCAGTCGTACCGGAAGCGCCGCCATGCTTTCCGCGCCGCAGGCCTGGGCCAGCCAGCGGTCCATGGGATGAGGGCGAGGGCCGGAGCAGCGCCCGCAATTCACGCCCAGGCCCCGCTGTAGAGACGAGCGCCGTCGCGGGCCGTGAGATTGTGCAGGCAGAAAGGCACCAGCCGCCCGTCCGCCTGGACCACATGGATGCAGCAGCCGCGCACCCGCTCCAGATCCAGACTGCAGGCATCCTGAAAGGCCATGGCTGAAACGGTGAAACGCTGTTCCACCCCGGCCCGGTTCAGAAAGCGGCTGAAATCATCGGCAAGGTCCGGAAACCTCGCGCCGCCCGGCGTGTCCGTCTGCTCCCGTTCGGCTCCCTTCCAATGCAGGGCCACAAACCGCCTGGCCTTGCGCGCGCCTTCCGCCGCCGGAGGCGGCACGGGAGAGCAACAGGACTGCCCGGCCTGGGGCAGCCATTCCAGCGCGGTGCCGTCAACGCCTGTGCGGCGATAGGCCGCGCTGAAGGAACAGAGCGCATGCTCGCAGCCCGGCGGGTGAAAATGCTCCATCCGGACCAGTTCCGGCGCCTGCCGCACCAGCGCGGCCATAACTTCGGGCAGGGTCAGCCGGGGCGCGTCGCTCAAGGCCCAGGGATAACGGCCGAACGAGGACACCGGCTGAAAATGCACGCCGCGCACTGCGGGCCCCAATGTCAGAGCCAGGCGGAGCAAATCCCCCACTTCACCGTCGTTGACGTGGCGAGCCAGGGTGGCCACCAGCACCACGCCCAGACCGGCGGCGGCGCAGGCCTCCACGGCCCGACGCTTCAGGTCCAGGCAGGCTCTGCCGCGCAGGCTCTCGAACACGGCTTCGCGCACGCCGTCCCATTGCAGATACACGGAATCCAGACCCGCGTCCCGCAGCCGGGCGGCGTAGCCCGCGTCCCGTCCCAGACGCAGGCCGTTGGTATTCAGTTGCACCAGACCGAAGCCGCGCTCCCGCGCCAGCGCCACAATGGCGGGCAAATCCTCACGGATGGTGGGCTCCCCGCCGGAAATCTGCACATTGCAGGCCCCGGAGGCGGCTTTCAGACTGTCCAGTTGCGCGGCCAGCGCGGCCAAGGGAGGATCGGGCGGCAGGGCTCCCTCTGCGCTGCCCGCTCCGGCATAGCAAACCGGACAGGCCAGATCGCAACGCATGGTCACTTCCACCAGACCGGCGCAGGTGTGCTGGGCATGCAGGGGGCAGAGTCCGCAGTCAAAGGGGCAGCCCCGCGCCGCGGCAGTACGGGGTTCCTCCGGGTAGGAGGGACTTTTGGGCCGCGACCAGGACTCGAAAGACGGCGCATTCACAACGCCGGGCGTGTCCCCCTGTACATCGCCAAGACCGGATGCAACCCAGACCGGCACGCTGAACGCGCCGTGCTCCGGGCAGGTTTTGCGCAAAAAGACGCTCTGCTCCGCCCCCGCCGTTTCCGGCCGTTCGTACACGGCCTCAATGCGGCGCAGGCAGATGGGGCACAGGCTTTGCGTGCGGCGCAGAATCACGGCATCGACCCCGTCTGGACGGCGGTCAGATCCAGCTCATAATTCTGGGCCAGTTCCAGAATTTTTCCCCAGCATTCAGCCAGCAAATCGCCGCAGGCCACGGGATCAGGCGTTGTGCTTGTTCCGGCTTTGCCCGAAGCGGCTCCCAGGCCCGCCGCGATACAGCCGCAGCTGATGCCGCCGTAAGGACTCACGCGCTCGTAAAACCAGGCGGCATACTCATTAAGCAGAGGCGTGAGCATGGGATGGGCCGTCTCGTCGTCCGCGCCCTTGCCCGCGGCCAGAGCCAGGGCGCAGGCCCCGCCCGTCAGCAGGCCGCAGGGGCCGTCCGACTGGCCGATGCCGTGGCAGAGCCCTTGCATGGCGCGCACCAGATCGGGATTCTGCTGATCGCGCGCCTGCAACATGAGCAAGATCAGCAACTGGCTGCAACAATAGCCCTGGCGGACCATGGGCAACAATTCCAGCATGAGAGGATTCATGAGCCCTCCTTTTGCGCTATCCACAGGCCGTAGCCGACAGATCCCCGCCTCCCGCCGCAGGCGCAGCCGCCGCGCAGCCGTTCGGGCACGGCGTCGGCTCCGTACCAGAGCAGCCGGGCCGCCAGTTCCACCAGCGCCCGGCTGTGGTCCTCAAAACAATGCGGTACAAAACCGGCCCGGACAAGCAGGCCCTCCCAGACGGCACGCGAACGTGCCCCGGCCGGACAACCTGATTCCGGCGGAAGCGGGCTCACGCCCCCCTCCTCCACCATGTCTCCATGCAGGAAAAGATCGCTCAGCAGCAACGCGCCGCCGGGCCGCAAGATCCGACGGCAGCCGCGCAACGCGTCCAAAGGGTCAGGCAGGAGGGAAAGCACGCATTCGCAGAGCACGGCATCCACGCTGTTGTCGACCAGGGGGGGGCGGACGGCGTCCGCTCGCAAAAAAATCACGGCGGGGATGCGCGCCGCTCCGGCTGCCCGCTTCCCCCAAGCTGCATGCGCGCGCCTGTCCAGCCCCAGAGGGCGGTAGCCCAGTCCGGCCAGCAATTCCAGGCTCGCGCCCGGGCCACAGCCCAAGTCCAGCAGCCGCGCGCCCGGCGCAAGGCCGCAGTGGCGCGCGGCCAGTTCCAGAGCGCGCCGGGTCAGCTCCGGACCGCCCGGCCGCCAGAACTCGCCCGCCACGCGCTGAAAATCTTCCTGTTCCCAGAGGGGCTTCACTTGTCTTCCAGCAACGCTTCCACTTCCAGCATTTTGCCCTCGGCCAGGGATTTGGGCACCATGGTCAGCCCGCACTGCGGGCAACGCGGCAGAAAGACGTCAAAAGCGCTGTTCAGATAAAAGACCTGCACTTTGCCCTGCTCCAGCGGGCAGCCACAACGGCCGCACCGCCATTGGCCGCCGTCCGGCGGATAACTGGGTCCCATGGTCATGCGCTTGCACCTCCCTGCTCACAGCAATCCCGGCCGTCCCCCGCGTCGGAGCCGCCGGGACCACCGGGCCCACCGGAACCAGGCACGCGCATGCGGTGGCACCAGGCGTCGTACAGAACAAGCTCGCCGTTCTCCCGGCCGTATTCCACCCAAAAGGTCACCTGACGGGGCCGCCAGGAGCCCAACCGGTGCCCGTTTTCCTGATTTTCAAAGTATTGTCCGCAGGCCTCCACCCCGGCCACGGCCTCTTCCACGTCCAAGAGCAGAATGTGCTTCTCCTCCAGGCGGGCCAGCAAGTCCGGCGGCACATGCAGCGCGCCGGGGGCCGGTTCCGGAAGGTTTTCGCCCAGATAGTCGCGCAGCAGACGGCGGCGCAGGGCCGCCCGGTTAGCCCGGCGCGCCGACAGGCCGGGCCCTCTGCGGGTTCCTCTCCCGGCGCTTTCTCCCCCATCAGAGGCCGGGAAAAGCAGATCCAGCAAATGCCAGCATTCTTTGCCGTCCGCCACCAACCGGTCCCGGCACATGATGCAGGAGGCCAAGGCCGGATACGGCAGCTCGGCGGCACGGTGTTCGCTCATGGCTTGGGCCAGCTCGGGCTGCGCGCACCAGACCAGGCCGCCGTAACCGCAGCAGGCCGTGGTCGCGCCGGTCAGGCGCGGTTCCTCAAGGCGCGCGCCGCATTTCCGGGCCAGGCTGCGCACGGCTTCCAGCCAGGCCGCATCCCAACGGGCCGTGCAGGGATCGTGAATGGAAAAGACCCTCGGCAACGCGGCCCCGGCCCGGCCTGCCGCCTGTCCGCCCGCTTGTTCCGGCGGCAGAGGCAGACCGTCCAGCACCTCCCAGACGGACACGGGCCGCGCCTCGGGCAGAGCCAGACGCAGGGCGCTCAGACAGGAGGAGCAGGCCGCCATGATCCTGGGCCGCCCCAGAGCTTCCCATTCTTTCCGGATTTCCGCCGTGTGTTCCTTGAACAAAGCCTCGCGCCCGGCCCAGCGCGCCGGGATGCCGCAACAGGAAAGCAGCAGGGACACGCCGCTCTCCCCGTCCCGGTAAGGCAGGGCCGCGCGCAAAAAGGCATACAGCGCCGCAGTCTGCTCTCCGCGCGAAGCGGCCAGCTGGCAGCCGGGAAAAAACAGCCAGGACGCGCATGCGCCCTCGGGCAGCGCCACATCCGGCAAGGTCAGGGCGCATTCCGGACCGGAGGCGTTTTCCATGTCCTCCAGGGCGAATTCGTGGGCCGAGGGCGGCATGAAATCGCGCCGCACCATATCCTCGCGCGCCGCCAGGCAGAGCTCGGCCATGGAGAAATTTTCCGGGCACAATTCTTCGCACTGCCCGCAGAGCGCGCAGCCGTTGACCAGGGCATTGGCCGTGTGCAGGCCCTTGACGATGGAGGCGTTATTGTGGATCTGGCGGGCGTAAACGCGCGGGTAGCCTTTGTATTTCTGCAGATAGACGCATTCCCGCACGCAGATCAGGCACTGGCACTGCAGGCAGCGCCCGGCCTCCAGGGCCGCCTCTTCCGTGGCATAGACCGGGCCGGAGGGCTCCACCCGCGCCAGGGGGGCGATGCCGTCCAGGGGCGTGTGCAAGGGGCCCTGCACCTTTTCGCGCGCAGCCGTCAGCGATACCTTGCCCACCAGCCGTTCCAGGGTCTGAGCGGCACGGCGGCCCTGCCCGGCCTGCGCCGAAGCCGAGGCATGGACGTGTCCCGTGGGCGTCCGGCTGAGCCAGCCGGCGCAACAGATATTGTCGCGCCAGTACAAGGTCCGCGCGTCCACGCCATTCACGCCTTCCACGGCGTCCATGCCGCCGGGCGCATCCTCCGCCGGGGCCAGATTCGGGGCCGCGCCCGCGTCTATGAGCACGCCGTCGAACTCCGCCGCTGTCCGGGCCAGAAAATCCACGTTCAGCGCGGCGGGGTTGAACATTACCTTCTGGCGGCCCAGCAGTTCCCAATCGTCGGCCAAGGGATCATCCACGCCGTCCGGGCGCAAGGCCGGATACTGTTTCAGCAGAATGCGTTGTGCGTCCCCCTGATAAAAAACCGTCACCGGATAGCCCTTGCGCGAAAGATCCCAGGCCGCCGCCAGGCCCGCCAGGCCCGCGCCCAGCACGGCCAGGCTGAATTTTTTGCGCGGCATGGGCAGGGGGCGGCTCTGGGTGCCCACGGCACACGCGCAGGCATGCTCCAGGGCGTGGATGGCCAGGCTGCCGCCCAGGTCCAGCCGCAGGCAGACGTTTTCACAAGGATGATCGCAAATCCGGGCCAGAATACCCGGCAAAGGCAGATGGCGCTCCAAAATTTTCCGGGCTTCCGCCGGGCGGCCTTCGGCCATCCGGGCCATGAAGGCCCGCACATCCAGATTGAAGGGGCAGGCCGCCTGACAATGCGGCGGGCTCTCCTGGGTACAGCGGGCCTCGATTTCGTGCAGACGGGTCTGATCCATTTTCCCGGCCTCAGTATGTGGACATTGGAAATTTCACGCGCGGGAGACTCCCGGCGCGGGGCGGAACCTGTTCGCAAGTATGGCACGGCGGGGATTTACACGCAAATCCCCGCCGCGCGGTCCACAACGAATAAACGAACAAGGGGGAGGTTGCCCCTCCCCCTGTTTGCAGATTGTCTTACTTGGGCATGGCCTCCAGCACCTTTTCCGGATAGGCGGGCAGGTGCGTGATGCGCGCGCCGCAGGCATTGTAGATGGCGTTGATGATGGCCGGATGCGGCGCGGTGAGGGGCATTTCGCCCACGCCCGACGCGCCGTGCGGGCCGTCCTTGCGCGGAGTCTTCACATAGACAATTTCCATTTCGTCGGGAATCATCTGGATGGAAGGAATGCCCGCGCCGACCATGGTGCTCTGCTTCTTGATGTCCTCATAATCCTCGGACAGGGCCAAGCCCACGCCCTGGGCCAGGCCGCCGTAAATCTGGCCGTCCACGATCAACTGGTTGCAGAGTTCGCCGATGTCAGCCACGCAGGTGAGCTTTTCCACCTGAGTTTTGCCGGTAGCCTTTTCCACGGCCACTTCGGCCATGAACAGGCCGTACATATAGCAGGCAAAGGGGCTGCCCTGGCCGTTGGCGTCGCAGTCCTTGGCCGGGGCGGACCACTTGCCGTCATAGCGCAGCGGACGGCCTTCGGCCTTCATGCCCGCGTAGTCCAGGAAGCCGCCGGCGGGTTTGCGCATGCCCTCCATGAGCATTTCGCAGGCCACACGAATGGCGTTGCCCGTGACCACCTGCGAGCGCGAACCACCGGCCGGGCCGGAGTTGGGAGTTTTGCTGGTGTCGTTCATGACCAGGCGGATTTTCTCCGCCGGGATGCGCATCGGACGCAGGGCTTCATGCGCCGTGCCCAGAGCGCCGGAATCCGCGCCCTGGCCGTGATCCTCCCAGGAGGAGCCCACGGTCACGCCGCCGTCCTCATTGAGTTCCACCCAGGCCTCGGAGGTGTCCGGGCCGTCCAGGCCCGCGCCGTACACGCCCAGAGCCACGCCCACGCCGCGTTTGACTTCGGGGGTGGAAAGATCCTTGGCGCGTTTCTTGGCGGCTTCATACTTGGGACGCATGATGTCGAACATCTCCGGCAGGCTCATGACTTCGGGGGTCTGGCCCGTGGGCGTGGTGTCGCCTTCCTTGTAGCAGTTGAGGGCGCGCAGCTCAAAGGGGTCCATACCCAGCTTCTCGGCCAGCATGTCCATGAGCACTTCGGAGGGGAATTCGCTTTCCGGCGCGCCGTAGCCGCGGAAGGCCGCGCCCCAGCAGTGGTTGGTGCAGACCGTGCGGCCTTTGCCCCGGATGTTGGGGATGCCGTAGCCCGCGCCGATGTACTGCGCGCCGCGCAGGGTCAGCAGGTCGCCGAATTCCGAATACGGGCCGTGGTCCACGGACCAGTCCGTTTCCATGGCCAGGATTTTGCCCTGCTTGTTGGCGGCAAAGCGCATGGTGGTCCAGAAAGGCGAGCGCTTGCCGGTGTACTGCTGCTGTTGTTCATAGTTGTAGCGCAGATGGCAGGGACGGCCCGTGGCCATGACGGCCACGCCCAGCAGGGCTTCCATGGTGGGGCTGAACTTGTAACCGAAGGTGCCGCCCGTGGTGTTCTGCACCATGACCAGATCCTTGGGGAATTCCAAGCCCAGGCCGGGCGCGATCATCAGAGCGTGCAGATGAATGCCCACGGATTTGGAGTGGATGACCACCTGGCCCTGATCATTGATATACGCATAGCCCACGTCCGGCTCAATGGGCAGATGGGGCTGGCGCTGGGTATAGAAGCTGCCTTCCGCCACCACGTTGCCGGGGTCGTCGAAGAAAGGTTGGGTCTCCCCGCCCTTGGCTTCATTCTGGTCGTAATAGACGTTGGGCGTGCCGGGATGGATTTCAATGGCGTCCGGGGCCATGGCTTCGGGCGCGCTCATGTATTCGGGCAACAGCTCCAGGTCGAATTTAACCTTCTCCGCCGCGGCGCGGGCATTGGCCTCGCTGTCGGCGCAGACGATGGCCAGGGCGTCGCCGTACTGGAATACCTTGGTATCATTAAGAATAGGCCGTTCCCAGCCGTCGCCCTTGTTGGTGGGGAAGGTGATCAGGCCGGTGATGCGGTTTTTGCCCTTGACGTCCTTATGGGTCAGCACGCGATACACGCCGGGCATCTTTTCGGCTTCCGAGGTGTCGATGCCCTTGATGATGGCATGGGAAACCTTGGCCTGGGCCAGGGCCAGATGCAGGGTGTCGGGCGGCATGCGGTAGGCGGCGTCGGCGCCGAATTCCGCCACGCCCGTGACCTTGGCCACGGCGCTGGGCCGGGGCAGGCGCGAACCCCAGATGCGGCCGTCGGCGGGCATCTTGAACTGGATGTCCTCCAGAGTTTTTTCGCCGCGCATCACGGCCGCCGCGTCCATGACCGCGTCCACCAGCGGTTTGTAGCCGGTGCAGCGGCAGATATTGTGGTGTTTCTGGAACCAGTCGCGCACGTCCTCACGGCTGGGATTGGGATTTTCATCCAGCAGCCCCTTGGCCGACACGATAAAGCCCGGCGTGCAGAAACCGCACTGGGCCGCGCCGTGGAAAATCCAGGAATGCTGCAACGGATGCAGGCAGGTGGGCGTACCGATGCCCTCCAGAGTGGTGACGGCGGCGTTTTCCGGCACACGGCGCATTTTGGTGATGCAGGAGCGCACCACCTTGCCGTCCAGAATCACGGTACAGGCGCCGCACTGGCCCTTGCCGCAGCCCACCTTGACGCTGGTCAACTGCAACTGCCCGCGCAGCACGTCAACCAGGGTGTCGTCGGGGTTGACCAGCAATCGTCTGGGAATGCCATTGACCACAAGCGTTTTTGTTTCCATGTGCGACTCCTTGGTAATGTATGGATATCCGTGCCGGAGCGGCCAATCCGCCCCGGACTTCATTTGCCGAAAGGACAGACGGGATAGCGGCACTCCGGACAGACGGAACAGAAGCCGCCGTGTCCCAGCACGGCCACGTCTTCCGCCGTCACGTCAAGCCCGGCCAGCAGGCGCGGCACCAGCAGATCGAAGATGCTCGCCTTGTGGTACATGACGCAGCCCGGCAGGCCCAGCACCGGCACGCGACCCTTGGGCGTGCGGACATAGGCCAGCAGGAACATGGCCCCGGGATAAACCGGCGCGCCGTAGCTGACCACCTCCGCGCCCGCCGCGCGGATGGCCGCCGGGGTGCGGTCGTCAGGGTCCACCGACATGCCGCCGGTGACCACCACCATGTCCGCGCCCTGTTGCAGAAAGGCGGCAATGGCCGACGCGGTCATCTCCACATCGTCGCTGGTCAGGGTCTGGCCCATGACGCTGCTGCCCAGGCCCGCGAATTTTTTGCGCAGCACCGGGCCGAAGCCGTCCTGAATACGTCCGTAAAACACTTCGCTGCCCGTGGTGACCATGCCCACCTGGAAACGGCGCAGGGGCAGCACCTCCACCACCGGAGAACCGACCATGCCCTCAAGGGCGCGCAGCTTTTCGTCGCCAATGAGCAGCGGCACCACGCGGGTGCCCGCCACGTCCCGGCCCTTGTCCACTTTTTGCAAGCTGTGCAGCGTTGCCAGGGTGATTTCGCCCAGGCTGTTGATGCGGCTGAGCGCGGCCACATCCACCCGCAGCAGGCCGTCACAGGCGGCGGAAAAATTGATCCGCCCTTCCTTGGGCTCGCTGAGCAGGATGTTGGCCCCGGCCGTGATCGCGGCAATGCGGGCCGCCGCCTCGTTTTCATGCACCATGCCCGGCTGGGGCTCGAACACGAAGAGGTGCTCCTTGCCCACTTCCAGCAATACGGGAATGTCTTCTTGCCGCACCACATGGCCTTTGCGGAAGACCGGCCCCTTGCTCTGCCCCGGCACGATGCGGGTAATGTCGTGACAAAGCACGCTGCCCACGGCATCGCGCACATCAATGGTTTTCATGGCCGCCGCTTTCGACATGGCGTCTCCCAAGCCTGGATAAGAGACAATTGCCGTCTCAATGTTTTTTCACAAATATTTCCCGCGTTGCCGGGATGTTGCGAAGGCAATTTCATTGAAGTTGTAAATATTTCTGAGCTATGCTTTTACCAACATATTACCAATCCCGCCATAATATGCAAAATAAAAAATGGGCATTTACAAATCGTGGATATTTTAACATCTTGTCTTATAATACTTTTTTCTATCTATTTCCTCTCTTTTTACTGAAAACGTGACTATTGGCGAAAGAAGGGAGCGCGGCGGCTCCGTTTTCCCGCGCAGGGCAACGGATGAGGGCGGGAATTGACAGGAGCCCTTTTTCCTGCAAGAGGAAACAGAAAAACACGCTGCCGCCCCTTGGCGGCACGGCGTACGGTACGGCGTCTTGTCGCAAGCCGGGCCGCAAGCCGGAGAACTTGCCATGCACAGATTCTTTTGTCGTCCGTCCCGGCCCCGGCGGCCGTCCATGCCGGTTTTTGCCCGGATTCTGGCTCTGGCCCTGCCCGTGGGCTTTCTTTTGACCGGCTGCGGCCTTTTCTCCGACACGCCCCCGCCCCCGGCATATCAGCCCGGCCCGGTGGAAGCCTATCTGATTTCCGCCTCCGCCGGGGAATCCACTACCCTGGACGACCCGGCCTTCGGCAAGAACGTCCGCGTCACCCTGGACGACGCTTTTACCTCGGCCAAGGGCGAGGAATGCAAACGGGCCACCGTGCTGGCCGGGCAGAAAGAGGCCGAAGTGGTGGTCATCTGCCGGGACGGCGAGGGGCAGTGGCGGATGGCGCCCCGTGTCTGGGGACAAGGCATCGACACGCCCTGACTGAAAGGACGATTTTTGCCTTCTGGACTGCGTCAGAAGGCGATTGCGGCCCAAACCTGTACCAAAGAGTACTATTCCTGAGCCGCAATCGCCTTCTTCCTTGCCGGAAAACAAAAAGCGTCCTTTCAGGTTGTCGCGCAATACAGCTCTGCGCCGCGTTCACGCCGCGCGGCCCGTATCAACACAAGGCGTGATCACAATCATGTTCAAATCATTCCGCTTCGTTCTCGCCCTTCTTCTCGTTGGCCTCGCCTGCGGCACCGCCCGAGCCGCTGACAGCGTGCAGCCCTACGGGGCCAATCTTTTTCAGGGCAATTTCGCCAAAGGCCAGGAAAACGGCGCGGTGGCCCCCGGCGACCGCGTGGTGCTGCGCCTCTGGGGCGGCGGCCTGAATGTGGACGGCACCTTCACTGTGGACGCGCAAGGCCGCATTGATCTGCCGGAAGTGGGCTCCCTGCCCGTGGCGGGACTGGCCCACGACAAGCTGGTGGACGATCTGCGCAGCAAGCTGGCGGCCACCGGCCATGCCGACACCCAGGTTTATGTGGCTCCGCTGGACGCCCGGCCCGTTTCCATTTTCGTGACCGGCGGCGTGGCCAAGCCCGGCCGTTACGCGGGCTCGCCCAATGACCCTGTGCTCAGTTTTCTGGACAAGGCCGGAGGCATTGATCCGGTGCGCGGCAGTTACCGGGCCGTGAACCTGATCCGCGACGGCAAGACCATCAACAGCCTGGACCTCTATCCTTTTGTGCGCCGGGGCGAGCTGCCCTCCGTGCGCCTGCTGGAAGGCGACACCCTGGTGGTGGGCGACAAGGGCCCGACGATCACGGCCACGGGCACGGTGCGCAACGCCGCGCGTTTTGAGTTTCTCAAGGGCCGGGCCACGGGCGCGGCGCTCATGGAACTGGCCGAACCTGAACGCCAGGCCTCGCACATTTCCCTCAGCGGCACGCGCAACGGCGCACCCTACAGCACCTATCTGCCGCTCAAGGAATTGCGCCATCTCAACCTGGAGGACGGCGACCGCGTGCAGTTCATGGCCGACGCCACGGGCAACACCATGATGATCGAAGTTCAGGGCGCGGTGCGCGGCACGTCGCGTTTTCCGGTGCGCCGGGGCGCGCGCCTCAAGGACGTGCAGAACTTCATCGCCGTGGAGCCGGGGCGGGCCAATATCAAGGCCATGTACATCAAGCGCAAAAGCGTGGCCGCGCGGCAGAAGAAAGCCATTGCCGACTCCCTGCGCCGCCTGGAGGAAACCGCGCTCACGGCCTCGTCGTCCAGCTCCGAGGAATCACAGATCCGGGCCAAGGAAGCGGAGATGATCGCCAAATTCGTGGAACGGGCCAAGAGCGTGGAGCCCGAGGGCGTGGTGGTGCTGGACAACGGCGCGGACAGCGGCAAGCTGGTGCTGGAGGACGGCGACGTCATCGTGATCCCCGGCAAGAGCGACGTGGTGCTGGTCAGCGGCGAGGTCATGGTGCCCCAGGCCATGCTCTGGAACGAAGACAAGGATCTTCGGGATTACATCAAGGGAGCCGGCGGCTACAGCAACCGGGCCGACCGGGATCATGTGCTGGTCATGCACCAGAACGGCTCGGTTTCCCAGAACGGCGACGCCATCCGCTCCGGCGACCAGATCCTGGTGCTGCCCAAGGTGGAATCCAAGAATATGCAGGCCGTCAAGGACATTTCCCAGGTGCTCATGCAGGTGGCCGTGTCCACCGGCGCGGTGCTCGGCCTGCCGTTCCTGCAATAATCCTCCATTTGACGCAACAACGGCGCGCTCTTTTGGTAAAGAGCGCGCCGTTGCAGTTATAAAAAAAATCCTTACACCGTCAGGTCAAGGGCTCCGGGCAGCGCACCGGCTTGAGTCGCGGAGGTTCCGGCAGCCTCGACCGGCGCTGCCGCCGGGGATTCCCCGGCAACGGCGGCAATGCTCTCCGCGCCGCCGGGATCGGATGCCGTGGCTGCAATCGGCTGCGTCCCGCCGTCGGTACGGCCTTGCGCGGGCTTGGCAGTCGCATCAGGCGTTACGGCGGCAGACGCATCCTGTTCCTCCACGGAAGACTCCGAAGCAGCCTTCCGCTCGTCCGAACCGTTCAGAATTTCCTCGGTCTTTTCTTCCAGACGTTTTTTGATCTCATCCAGAGTATCCTGAGACTTTTCAGTCACATTCTGCCGCATGTCCAGCTGCATCCGGCGAGCGGCTTTCTGTCCCTCAAGAACCCTGCGGCTCATACTCGCGCCATTGGGGTCAGCAGCCATACAGGCCGCCATGCCCGCGAGAAGCACGCTGTCCTGGCGGTTGGCCATCCGGCCGCGCGCCTCGGCGGCGATCTGCCGGGCTTTGCTGTATTTGGATTCCTGGCTGTCGGTGGAAACGAAATTCCCGGCCATGACATTGATGCCGTCCACGCCCATACCGCGCCTCCTTTCTCCTCTCCCGCGCCGCAAACGGCGGGCCGCCGCACTACTCTCCTTCTCTCTTATCGTCCCGCTCTCCGAAAAGTTTAGCCGCGCCCCATTCTTTAGGCTCAGCGCAATGTTATCCAAGCGAGACGCGGCCTGTGCGGATAGCCTGCCTTTCAAAAGGAGATGCCATGTCCGCCCGTTATCTCAGCCACTGTTGCGCGCTCTGCGCCGTCGTGCTCTGGTCCTCGGCGTATGTCTTCACCAAGGTGGCGCTGGCTTCGTTCACGCCCGCGACTCTTGCCTTTCTGCGGTGCGCCGTGGCTGCCCTTGCCCTGCTCTGCCTGGCCGCGCGGCGCGCAAAGGGTTCCTGCCGCGCGCGGGACTGGCCCGTATTCCTGCTTTCCGGCGTTCTGGGCTTTTCCCTGTATCTCTGGCTGTTCAACACGGGACAGGCCGGTCTGACCGCCGCCACGAGCTGCGTTCTGATCTCCACCGCGCCCTTGATCACGGCGGTCATGGCGGCCGCGCTGCTGCATGAAAGGCTGCGTCCCTCGGGCTGGCTCGCTCTGGCTCTGGCCTTTGCCGGAGTCCTGATTCTTATGCTCTGGGACGGAACGCTTTCCCTCAATGACGGAATTTTCTGGTCTCTGGGAGCAGCCGTCTGCATCAGCGGCTACAATCTGCTCCAACGGCGCCATGCCGGGCGCTGCGGTACGCTGACGCTGACCGCCTGGAGCTTCGCCTGTGCCGCGCTGACGCTCAGCCCTTTCGCGCCCGAGGCCGTGCGCCGGTTCTGCCTCGCGCCCTGGACGCACTGTTGCGCGGTTGTTTTTCTGGGCCTTTTTCCCAGCGCCCTGGCCTATCTGCTCTGGGCCAAGGCCCTGTCCCTGGCGAAAAGCGCCGGTGCGGCGGCCGCCTATATGTTTCTGACCCCGCTCTTTTCCCTTCTGCTGGGCTATGCCGTTCTGGCCGAGGTGCCGGGGCCGGGGACCTTCGCGGGCGGGGCCGTGATTCTGGCCGGGCTGGCTTTGTTCCAGCGCGTGCGAAACTGACCGCCGGTCAGCCCCAATTCTCCCAGAAGACGCAGGCCTCGCGATAAGCCTTGGGGCTGACGCCCAGCGCCCGCTTGAAGCAGCGGTCCAGATGGCTCTGATCGCAAAAGCCGAGCCGGGCGGCCAGATCGGCAATGGACGGCGCGTGCGCGAGCAGATGACGGGCCGCGCGGACCCGGCTTTGCACAAGATACTTATGCGGCGTGAGCCCCAGTTCCCGCCTGAAGCGGCGGATAAAATGAAAGGGGCTGAGGGCATCCGCGGCGGGGTCGGCGTCCGCGCCTTCCTCCTCCGGGAGCTCAAAATGCCGCAACGATGCGCTAACGGCGGGGTGCAGCGGCGGCCGCCCGTCCCTGACCGGCATCCCCGTCTCCGGAAGCAGAGCATCCAGTCCGGTCAGCAGCGCGCCCGCGTCCTCCGGGCGCAGCAGGCCCTTTTCCCGCAGCAGGCCGCAATATTCCGCGCAGACGCGTTCAAGCGCCTCCCGGCGCAGGGCCGCGCAACGTCGCAGGTCAATGCAGAGGGAAACACAGTCAAAGCCGTCGCTGTAGGCCGGACTGTGCGGCTCATGCCGCGCCACGGCATACACGCTGCCGCGCGGGTAAACACATTCCGTCCGGCCCCGCCGCAGGCAGACCACGCCGCGCCGTACCAAGGTCAGGGTACAGGCCGCCACATGGGTGTGCTCCGGGTAACGCAGGGCCGAGCCCCTGGAAAAGACCATCTCCAGCCCGGCTTCGCGGGCGATATGAAAAGACAGTTCCGGCTGACGCATTTTTCCTCTTGTTTCATGCGATGCGGCACCCCGTGCCGCCGCTCTTGTCAGGCCGGGGCCCCCCGCCTATCATGGGCTATCGGGCGTCTCTGCCCGCAAAGGAGTTTATAATGCTGCAATTTACTGTTGATAAAGACAAATGCGTTTCCTGCGGCGCCTGCGCCGAGGATTGCCTGCCCCAGGCCATTCAGATGCTGGATCAATACCCCGTTATCCCCAATGAGGACCGCTGCATGCGCTGTCTGCACTGTCTGACGGTCTGTCCCGTGGGGGCCATTTCCATTCTGGGGCACAGCCCGGCGGAAAGCAAAGTCCTCAAAGGGAATCTGCCCGCGCCGGAACAGGTGGCGACCCTGATGAAGGGCCGCCGCTCCGTGCGCCGCTACATCCGGAAAGACGTGGACCCCATGCTGCTCCGCCGAGTGCTGGACGCGGCGGCGCACGCGCCCACGGGCGTCAACGCGCGCAAGCTCTGGGTGACGGTCATTGACGATCTTGAGGTCATGGATGACTTCCGACGCGAAGCCTACCAGCGTCTGGAGAATCTGGTACGGGAAAACCGTATGCCGGAAAATCCGCGCCGCCGGTTTTTCACCACCGCGCCGGAGCTCTGGCGCAACGGCCTGGACCCCATTTTCCGGCAGGCACCCCACTGCATTCTGGTTTCCAATGCCGTGGACGCGCCCTGCCGGGAACAGGATTCGCTGATCTATCTTTCGTACTTTGAGCTCATGGCCCAGAGCGCCGGTCTGGGCACGGTCTGGTGCGGCCTGCTCTACTGGTGTCTGCGGCTGGTGCTGCCGGAACTGCTGCCCCGGCTGGGCATTCCGGAGACGCATGAACTGGGTTACGCCATGCTTTTCGGCGCTCCGGCGGTGCACTATCTGCGCACGGCGGAACGAGGTCCGGCCGCAATCCATCGTGTGACCCGGACCGACCGCTGAGCGGACCGCCGGTAGCCGGACTCGCGCACGGCGTCTGGTACCGTGTAACGTTTAAGCGTCACACGGTATCAGACGGACGTCCACCTTTTCCCCCAGCACCTTGTGCAGCAGTTTGCGGCTGCGCTCCATTTCGCGCAATTCCATGGGGCAGGCGGCCACGGTTTTGATGTGGAGCTCCAGTTTCTTGCCCCGGCGTTGAAATTCCGCCGCGCGCACCAACTGGCAATGGGTTTTGTCCAGGCGTTCGGCCAGAGTCAGAAAAAGGGAAAGAATCCGCACCGCATCCTGCCGGGCCGGAGCGAGTTGCGCGAAAATCTCAGATTTGGGCGAAGCCCGCTTGCGGTGAAAATAAACCGTGGCCGCCAGCACATCGATTTCCTCATCCGTGAAGCCCAGCAGTTCCTTGTTCCGGATCAGATAATGGCTGTGGGCATGGTGGTTCTCAAAAGAAATGAAAATGCCCACGTCATGCAGCAGGCCCGCGTAACGCAGAAGTTCCCGACGGCCCTTGCCGCCTTTGTGCAGCCCCAGGCGGGCGGCGCTGTCAAAAAGCATCAGGGCCAGATCGGCCACGTGCCGGGAGTGGCGCTCCTCAAAGCGGCAGAGGCGGCCCAGTTGCAGCACGCTCTGCTCCCGCGTGGGGATGCCCTCGGGAAAAACGTCGGGCCGGGTCCGCATCAGATAGTCCAGCAAAATGCCGTTTTGCAGGCTGCGGTTGCTGACGCTGATGCTCTCCACGCCCAGCTCTTCCATCAGGGTCTGGACAATGGCCGCTCCGGCCACGATGACGTCGGCCCGTTTGGGATTGATGCCCGGCAGAGCCCGGCGCTCCTCCAGAGTGCAATTTCGGATTCTGTCCGCCAGGGGCAACAATTTGTCATAGGTCAGAAAGCGCGCTTCCGGCGCTTTTTTGCCCAGTCCAGGCTGGTCGGCGGCAGCGGCCATGGCTGCCAGGTTCTGGATGGTGCCGGAACTGCCCACGGCCTCAGCCAGGTCATAGCCTCCAATGCGCTTGACCGCATGCAGCAGTTGATTGCGGATGGCGTCCTGCACCTGGCGGTAACGCGCCACTGATACCGGGCCGTCGTCCGCGCCGAAAAACTGGTTGCTCAGGCGCACGCAGCCCACTTTCACGGAATCCAGATTGGAGAAATTGTGGGAATTGCCTACAATCAACTCCGTGCTGCCGCCGCCTATGTCGATGAACAGCCGGTTTTCCTCGCTGTATTCCAGGCCGCTGGCCACGCCCAAGTAGATCAGGCGCGCCTCCTCCCGTCCGGAAATGACGGTAAAGGTCAGGCCCGTATGTTCCCGGACCCGCTTGAGAAAAGCCGGGGCGTTCTCCGCGTCGCGCACGGCGGCCGTGGCGCAGGCCACGATCTCCGTAACGCCGTAAGCCGAACACATCCCGGCCATGCCCCGAAGCACATGGACAGTGCGCTGCATGGCCTCCTCGCGCAGGCGGCCGTGCAGAAATACGCCCTCGCCCAGGCGGACCATATGTTTGACCTGATTGAGCACCGTGCAGGAGGCGTTGACCGGCCCCACCCGCACCAGCATCAGGCGCACGGAGTTGCTGCCCAGGTCGAAAATACCCAGCACCTTGCCGGGCTGAGCGGCGGCTCCGGGGGATTCGCCCCTTCCCGCTGACCCGGCGGGAACGGCGGCACGGGCCGGGGGCTTCATTGCGGCAGGCATGAACAGCGCAGCTCCCTGCCGAATTCGGCTTCGAAAAGGTCGCCCTTGACCTTGGCCCGGCGCATTTCCTCCGGGCAGGGGGCTTTGGCTTGCAGGCATAATTCCACGCGTTTTTTTCCGATCCGGGCGCTGACATCCTCCACCAGGCCCTGACGGCTGTAATCCAGGGCGTCGGCCAGGCGCAGCAACGCGGCCAAGCGCAGCACGCATTTCCGCTCATCCTTGCTCAACGCGGCAAAACGCCGATGCCGGGGTGAAGGCCAGGCCCGCCGGTGATAGCGTGCCAGCAGGGCCACCAAGGGACGTTCCGCCTCATCCGGCACCAGGGCCGGATCCGTTTCAATAAGCCGCATGCTGGTTTTATGGTGCTTTTTCCGGCCCTCCACCCAACCGATATCGTGCAGGCGGGCGGCGGCGCGCAGGCGATCTTCCCATGGAGCGCCCAGCTTGTGCAGCGGCGCAAGTTCGCGGAAAAGCGCGACGGCAAGGCGCTCCACCTGGCGGCCGTGAACCAGAGCCCCGGTGTAGACCGGATCGTCGGGCAGGCTGGGCTCATAGGCCATGTCCACCGGCGTGGCCGGGCAGTGCGCGGCAACGCCGTCCCCGGGCTTCGGCGTCTTGGCCGCCGGGGCCTTTGCGGCGGCTTTCGGCGCGCTTTCAGCGGCCGGGGCCGATGTGGCCTTGGCCGTACCGCCACCTTTGGCACAGGAAGGCCGTTTTTTGGCCGGGGGCGCGGGTTTGGCTGGTGTGGCCGCCGAAGCCGGCGTTTTGCTTTCGTCGTTGTCTTTTTTCATAATTTTTTCGGCGTTAGAGGGTGTCGTCATAAGCTGTGTTTTCGTGTTATATCAAAGAGAAAGAACCTGTTAAGGCTGCTGTCCTGAGCCGTTATGCGAGGCACTGTACAATTCTATCAGGCTCTCCTGAGAATTGACAAGTTTGTCCTTTTTTCCGGGTTTGATGCGGAGATACTCGCCGTCGGCAAGCATTCTGTAGCACTGCACCGTGTCTTTCAAATGCAGTTTCAGAATGGTATTGCGAAGATAGTCGCGCAGCTCCTTGTCCAGAACCGGCGTCAGAACTTCCACGCGGCGGTTGAGATTGCGCGGCATCAGGTCGGCGCTGCCCATGTACAGTTCGTCCGCGCCGTTATTGCAGAACCAGTAGATGCGCGGATGTTCGAGAAAACGCCCCACCACGGAGGTGACGTCGATATTCTCGCTCACCCCCGGCAGGCCCGGCCTGAGGCAGCAGATGCCGCGCACCTGCAGGTCAATGCGCACCCCGGCCTGCGATGCGCGGTACAACGCGCGGATCAGCCCTTCGTCCACCAGGTGATTGCATTTGATAATGATCTGACCGTTGCCGTGCTCCCGCTGATGCTCGATTTCGCGCTCAATGCGCGAGAGCAGGCCCTGGCGCATATTGACCGGCGAGACCAGAAGGCGCTGGTAGCGCTCATGCACGGCGTAGCCGGTCATGTAGTTGAAAAGATCCGTCATATCCGCGCAGATCTGCGGATCAGCCGTGAGCAGGCCCATGTCCGTATAAATCCGGGCGGTGGAGGGATTGTAATTGCCCGTGCCGATATGCGCGTAGCAGGCCAGGCCGCGTCCCTCCCTGCGTACCACCAGGCAGAGTTTGGCGTGGATCTTCATGCCCTTGAGGCCATAGACCACGTTGACGCCCGCATCCTCCAGCTCCTCGGCCCAGGTGATGTTGCGCTCCTCGTCGAAACGGGCCTTCAGTTCCACCACGGCCGTGACCTGTTTGCCGCGCCTCCGGGCCTCCATGAGCGCACCCACGATAGGCGAATTGGCGCCTACCCGGTAGAGGGTCTGCTTGATGGCCATCACGTCCGGGTCCTCGCCGGCCTGGCGGATGAATTCCAGCACGGCGCAGAAACTGTCGTAAGGATGGTAGAGCAGCCTGTCCCTAGCGCGGATGGCCGGAAACATGCTTTCCATGCCGCAGATGTCGGGCTGACGGGGATGCTGCGGCGGCAACTTGAGGCCGGGCCTGTCCACGCCGTAAAACGGCAGCATCTGGGAAAAGGCCAGGGGGCCCCGGATCTTGTAAATCTGGAACGGCCGCACCTCCAGATGCCGCGCCAGAAAATCCACCAGCATGCGGTTCACCCCGCTGGCGAACTCCAGGCGCACCACATCGCCGAAGCGGCGCTGGTCCACCAGATCCCTGATGGCTTCCAGCAGGTCGTCGGCTTCTTCCTCGGCAAGTTCCAGGTCCGTATTGCGGGTGATCCGGAACAGGCCGCAGGCCAGAATTTTATTGCCGTAAAACAGGGTTTCCAGATACTGGCGGATCAGATCCTCCAGCAGAATCACATCCGTGTCGCGCAGATTGCTGGACAGGCCGAGGCAGACATAATCCTTGGCCGCCTTGGTGCGCGGCACGAAGACGAAGCGTGAGACATTGCTGGGGCAGCGCAGCCGGGCAAAGCGGATGGTATTGTCCGGGCACTGGAGTTGAACGATAAAGTTGACGCTCAGATTGGAAATGGTGGGAAAGGGATGGGCCGGGTCAATAGCCTGGGGCGTCAGCACCGGATAGACTTCGGTGTGGAAGAAATCATCCAGAAATTTACGCTGTTTTTCCGTGAGCTGGCTGTAGCGCCGGAAGCGCACGCCTTTTTTAGCCAACAGGCGTGAAAGCTCTTTCCAGTGCTTGTAGGCCGTTTCCTGCAGGGCCAGAACCCGCTTGCGGATTTCCGCCAGCTGGCGGGCCGGGCGCAGCTTGTCAGGCGTGCCGCAGGGCAGGCCGTTTTTGTGCTGCTGCACGATGCCCGCCACCCGGACCATGAAAAATTCGTCCAGGTTGTTGTGAAAGATAGCCAGAAATTTCAACTGCTCCAGCAGCGGAAAGCGCGAATCCAGCGCCTGATCAAGCACCCTGGCGTTGAATTTCAGCCAGCTCAGTTCGCGGTTCAGATACAAATCCGGGCAGCTCAGATCTTCAATCGCCGCGGCGCGGCACCCCGCGTGGCCATCATCAACCTCGACGGGTCCGGTTGCAGCGGCATCCTTGGGCATATGATCTCCTCAGTGCGTGTTGGACAGGCACGATCCGGGTTCGGCCCCGCCCGTTATGATCCGCTTGTTCAGCGTCTGATTGCGAAAATTTCGAGCGTATTCCTGCTCCCAATTTTCGCAGGAACGTCCAGCGAA
Organism: Desulfovibrio sp.; assembly: GCF_018379785.1. Classification (GTDB taxonomy): domain Bacteria; phylum Desulfobacterota; class Desulfovibrionia; order Desulfovibrionales; family Desulfovibrionaceae; genus Desulfovibrio. The sequence continues at coordinate 3,779 of NZ_JAGZUV010000015.1, read as the reverse complement.
AAAAACATGGTTTTTCGCTGAGTCACGGCGGTTGCGCCGCCGCAACACCTTACGGATTTTGGGTGTCTGATTTTTCACATCAGGCACCAGCATACAGCACACAGGACAACAGACAAGAAACTAACGGTGACATTTCCGTGACATTTTCCGGGACGGCTCACCGGCCGCCGATCACACGCCAGGCGATGCCCCAATCCTCGGGTTCGGGCACATGCACCTCTTCCCAGGCAAAGGGCGTGGGCCGCCGCGTCACACCAAAATACAAGGGGCCTTCGGACTCTTCAACCTCGCTCCAGGGTTCGCCCTGGGGAAATTGCAGATTATAGGCCGCCACATTCTCCAGGCGGCTTTTGTCCACAATGACCGGAGGCTCAATCACCACATTTTCCCATTGGCCGCTCAGCAGACGCAAATAGCGCCAACTGCCGCCTTTGATCTCCACATTGCGCAAATCCAGGCGCCGGGTGACCTCCCCGGCCTTGCTGCCCAGCACCGGCGAGGCCAGGGTAATGTCCCGCGCTTCCAGGTTGCCGCCGCCCAGCGACAAATGAGCCGGAGCCGGGTCACGGTGCAGGACATAGATTTTGCCTTTGCCCAGGGCATGCGCGCTGTTGCCCGCCCCGCCCTTGCCGGTGGAATACAGATTATGGACCAGATAGCCCTTGACCGTGCTGAGCACCTCCGCACCGGACAGGCTGGAGTCGCGCACCACCAACTCGGCGGCCCCCAGGCGGGAATCGGCGACAGTGCAGTTCTGCATGAAAATGGCGTCGCAATAGACTGAAAAGCGGCTGAAAATACTGTTGCGCGCAATCAGGAAACTTTTATTTTTTTCAGCCATGTGGATTTTGATCTTGCCGCCGCTGATCTGCGAATCTTCCACACAAATCCGCAGCTCCTGGCCGGACAGCAACAGCCCGTAGTTTTCCTCGGGCACGATATCGGTCATTTTCTTGAACGACACCTTGCCGCCCGCTCCCCGAAGTTCAGCCAGGCGAACTCTGTACAAACGGCTTTGTTCAAAAAGCACGTCCTTCATGGACGAGCCCTCGAAAGTGGTCAGTACGAGCGTGCCGTCGGCATTCTTCCCCGACTCCAGAGCGCAATTCCTGAACACCACGTTTTCAAATACGGAATGGCTCAGATCGACTCGCAAAAAACGGCGGTTTTCAAAAATAATGTTGCGGAAGCGCGCTCCACCCGCGACCACGTCTTCAAACACCATATCCCGGATGACCGTATCCGCCAGATGCAGGTCGTACAGGCGGACGCCCACAAAGGTATGCCCGCTGAGCTGTTTATCCGTGCCGGAAAGGCGTATCTCCGCGCCGACGGCTTGGCTGAAAAAAATGATGAACGCCGCCAGAATGAAACCGAAACGGCGCATAGCGCGCAACATAGGGTCTCCTCCATCCATAGGTTCCGCCCGCCCCGGACTGCAATACTCTTTTTAAGACAGAATAATAATTTATCTGATCGCAGGGTAGCTGTCCACAGCGGCAGCCGCCGTTTTCGCGGTAAAACGGCCCGACAGGGGATGACGGAAAAGGAAAAAGAGCAGAAAAACAGTCCGCACCACACAACCTGCAAACAAAGAATTCCCCGGCAGGCACTGCCGGGGGAACTGAGGGAACAAGACGATTACGGCTTACAGAAACGGAGCATAACACCAACGTTCTTTTCCCCGCGCATACTACGCGGTGCTGTTATGCAATATTTGATAGCAGAGCGTTCCAAAGTAAAAATACGCCAACGAGGCCGCGGGAACGGCCTTGCGCTACGAGCGTCAGCTGCCGGGGGCTATGCCGCCTTACGGATGGCGACAACAGGGACGGCTGTAAGCGCAATGTATTTGCGCTGTTGCCTCTCCCGTCAGCGAGTTTTCGAACAAATCGTGTCTCAGCGCCGGAAATAGGAAATGATTTCACGAAGATCATCCGCAAATAACGAAAGGTATTCAAAAAAGCTCTGTTTGCGCAACAGCATGCCGGTCATATCCGCAAGCAGCTTGGCATCCACCTCTGGAGGCGAGAAAGGCAGCGTACCGGAACCGCCGGGCAAAGGAGCTTCCCCGTTGCCTCTGATAAGCCGGAATGAAGCCTGGGCGCGTTCCACAAAGTCCTGGGGCACACTGTCGTCCTCGGCGAGAGGTACGCCGGGTCGGGCGCGCATATCCGGCTCACGATAATCGACAATAATTTTAAGCTTGTTTTTCTTGGTCAGAAAAATCATCCGGTAGGCAAGGCTTCCACGGCTCCAGGGCTCGGATTCGCGCGCATTGAACCAGGGGTCGTTCTCCGCCGTGGGCAGCACCGTGGTGCCCGTGCCCTCAAGCTCATCATAACGCAGGTTGACATGATGCAGACCAACCACGCCGGTAACCGCATCCGACGCCCAAGAGAGCGTTCCCGAGGTAAAAGCCAGAATAACGATCATTCGGGCGGGCGGGCACGCCGCATCTCCGGCACCGTTGGCATACAGGCCGTACCAGAGATTTGCCGGATAGGTTCTCATGATCCTGGCGCTCAGCCTGGGAAAAATCCTGGTCCGACGGGCATCAAGCAGATCGAAATCCTCACGGCAACGCACGGCAAGCGAAGGCGCATAGGCGGAAATCAGCATATCGTCCGCCGACACAACGCGCCGGGCCTTGGCCAGCTTGTAAATAATGGCAGCCAGGCACACGAACGGGACCAGCAGAATGAGTACGAGACGCGCCATACAGCCTCCTTGCAACGAATGAGAGGCCACGCCTCGCCTATCGGCTCGGCGTGAAGAGTTGCACAGCAAAGCACACGTTTTTCCTGTGCCCACGCCGCCTGCGGCGATGCGCATCCCCTCGCGGGTTTGCTACATGTGTCGCCCAATGCGGCACCAGATTGTTCCTGTAATTCGGGCTTGCCTGGAAAACCAAAGAAAGTCAACGAGACGGGGGACATGATCCGCGTTGCCCGCCCTTGTGATATGGTACTAAAATGCCGCAGACGACGCTGCCGGGCGTCTTTTCAGGAGACAAACAGAGGCCCTACGCAACTCCGCTGCAAGCCGCCGCTGGCAGCATTCCAAACAGGCTGTTACGGTTTTTTTTCAATCCGCTGCAATACGCCGTTCTGAATGTAAAAAATATGACTATACCGCTTCGGAGGGCTCTCTCCCGGCGTGGGTTTCGAAAGCGGCCGCACATGCATGATTATCATTTTTCCCGCAGTGGCCCTGCTCACTTTCATGCAGTAATTGAAATCTCCTATTCCCTCGCGCTCCAGTTCCGCGCGTACCATATTCTCAGCCTTTCGAATTTCCTCCTTGCCCGGCAAATCGGCACTAAGATCCTTGTCAAATTCAATAACAATCGTGCCCATCAGGCAATCGTCTTCATCCGGCGGCAAAATGCGCAGGCGCTGAAAAGCGGCAACGGGCACGCCGATAACGGCCAAAAGGCAAAAAAGAGCGCAGGCAAAGAGTAAGGCGCGCATCGGCCTGAATCCTCCGAAAGCACTGTCTGGAGGCGTGCGCCGGACTTCCGGCTGTTTAGCAAGGAACATATAAGCGCGATATCTGATCATCGTGTGGCTGTCCACCCCGCATAAGGCGGGGGGAGGGGCACGTACCGAAGGAAGGAAGGAAGGAAGGAAGGAAGGAAGGAAGGAAGGAAGGAGCAGTGGGTAGTGGGGAGGGGAGCTCCGGCGGGGGGAGCGCCGGATACGAGAAGCCCCCCTTGCGCTGAGAGCGGCGAGGGGGGCTTCCGAGCAATTTTTGGCAGCGGCCTACTTTCCCACATG
>NZ_JAGZUV010000014.1:0-52621 GCF_018379785.1 Desulfovibrio sp. | reverse complement strand
GGCGGGGCTTTTTTTCTTCCTTCCGCCCTGTCGGCAATTTGTCGCGCGCCGTCCCGGCCGCGCGGCCCTTCGCCGCGCGAGGCCCGTGCCGCGTCGCTTGCCGGGCATTGGCACTGTACTTGCTTCGTTCTTTTCGCGCGGCAGGCCCGAAGCCCGTCTTCATTCGCCGCCGCAGGAGGAAGAGCATGTCACAGTCCGCATGGTTGATCCGGCCCCCGGCCGAGCAGCAGCAAAATCCGGCTTCCGCCGCGCCCCAGCGCCGCGCCCCGGCCGCCCCGACCACCCCGGCGGGCGGCGGCGTCTCGCCCTTTGCCGCCCTGATGGCCGGCCAGGAAAAAAAGGGCGCGGACAAAAGCGCCCTTGCGGCCGCCCGGCCGCAGGAAACGGGCAGCACTCTGCAATTGCGCAATCCCGTCCTGGCCGGACGCTCGCCCAGCGATCTCGTGCGCGCTCAGACCTTTACCAAGGCCCAGGCCGATCTGCGCCAGACCCAGGCCATGGAAGGGCTGATGCAAAGCGTTTCCGGCGGGGATTCGCCCCTGGATCTGGCCCGCAACATGGGCATGGCCCGGCATCTGCGCAGCATGACCAACACGTTTGAAGGCCGCCTGAACGGGCTGAGCATGGGCGATTTCATCCATACCCGGTCCGGCGCGGGACGCGCCCGGCGCGCCACGGCCCGGACAGAAGAGAGCGACGGCCTGGGCCGGCTTTCCGCCCGCTTCGAATCCGGCGGCGACGGCATCGCGGCCATCGGCTATGACCGCAACGGCGGCACGTCCTACGGCAAATACCAGATCGCCTCGCGTGTGGGCAGCATGAAGAATTTTCTGGAATTCCTGGACGGCGAGGCGCCGGACATTTCCCAGCGCCTGCGCAAAGCGGGACCGGCCAACACGGGCAGCCGCCGAGGCGGCATGCCCGACGCCTGGCGGAGCATCGCCAAGGAACAGCCGGAACGTTTTGAGGCCCTGCAGGAAGGCTTCATCCGCGAGAGCCACTACAAGCCCGCCGTGGAGGCCATTGCGGAACGCACCGGCCTGGAAGCCGGCAAACTCTCACCGGCCATGCGGGAAGTGATCTGGAGCACCGCCGTGCAGCACGGCCCGGCGGGCGCGGCCCGCATTTTCGACCGGGCCGACGACCTCAGCGGCAAGCCCACGGACCCGGCATATGAACGCAAGCTCATCAGCAACGTCTACAAGCTGCGCGCCGGGCAGTTCGGCTCATCCACCAGCGAGGTGCAGGCGGCGGTGCATAACCGTTTCCGACAGGAAAAGACCCTGGCCCTGAACATGCTGGACGGCGGCGGGCGCACCGCCCTGGCCTGAGGCGCGGGGGCGGCACGGCATGAGCGCTGACGTTCTGCTTCTCAACCTGACCCGTTTCGGAGACCTGCTGCAAAGCCAGCCCCTGATTCAGGACCTGCACGACAGCGGCCACCGCGTGGGCCTGGTCTGCCTGGACAATTTCGCCGCCGCCCTGCCTCTGCTGCGCCATGTGGACGCGGCCTGGCCCCTGCCCGGCGCAAAGCTCATGGCCGCGCTGGACCGCCACTGGCAGACGGCGGCGGCGGCCCTGCTGGATCTGGCCCGGCGCATCCGCGAGGAGGCCCGGCCGAGCCGGGTCGTCAATCTGACGCCCAGCCTGCCGGGCCGCCTGCTGGCAAAACTGCTGGCCCCCTCGCCGGAGGCCGTGCTGGGCTTCGGCCTGGACGCCGAAGGTTTCGGCGTCAACCGGGGCATCTGGTCCTCGTTTCTGAGCGGGGCCACTCTGCGCCGCCTGAACGCGCCCTTCAATCTGGTGGACATGTTCCGCATGGTGGGCGCGCCCCTGTGCGCCCCCGGCATTGCCGCGCGCCCGGGGCTTTTCAGCCTGCAAACGCCCCCGGCGGAGGCCCTGGCGCACGTCGACGCCCTGCTGGCCGAGCCTGAAAATCCGCCCGAGGGCGGCCGTGTTCAGGGATTTGTCGCCCTGCAGCTGGGCGCCAGCGAGGCCCGGCGGCAATGGCCCACAGCGTATTTCGCGGCTCTGGGCGACCGGCTCTGGCACGAGGCGGGCCTCTGCCCGGTATTGCTGGGCGCGCCCGCCGAGAGCCCGCTGGCCCAGGAGTACGCGGCCCGCGCCCGCGCTCCCTTCGTCAATGCCGTGGGACGGACAAATATCCCCCAACTGGCGGCCCTGCTGACCAGAACGCGCCTGCTGGCCACCAACGACACCGGCACCATGCACTTGGCCGCCGGTCTGGGCCTGCCCTGTCTGGCCTTTTTTCTGGCCACGGCCCAGCCCTGGGACACCGGCCCCTATCTGCCCGGCTGCTGCTGCCTGGAACCGGCCCTGGCCTGCCACCCCTGCCCGTACAATCAGGCCTGTCCGCACGACCAGGCCTGCCTGGCGCGCATCAGCCCGCGCCGCGCGGGCGATCTGATTCTGGCGCGCCTGGAAAGCGGGGACTGGCAGGCGGGCCTGAGCCCGGAACTTTGCCGCGAAGCCCGCGTCTGGCTGACGGAAACCGATGAGCTCGGCTTCGCCCGCGTGCGCAGCCTTTCCGGGCATGAGCGCGAGGACCGCAGCCTCTGGCTCAACCGCCAGCGCCTATTCTGGCGTCATATTCTTGACGACCTGGAAAGCACCGCGGACGGCGCGCACGGCCGGACGGCGCGGGCGGAAGCCCGGACGCCGGACGCCCCGCCCTGCTCCCCGGCCTTTGCCGCGCGGGTGGCCCCGGTACTGGACCAGGCCGCGCGCCTGCTGGACATGCTGGCCGAGCAGGGGCGTCTGACGGGCAAATCCCCCAGGGCAGGCCAACTTTTTCTGCTGAATTGCGAGCGCTTGCAGAATCTTCTGGACGCCTGCCCGCCCCTGGCCTCCCTGGGCTATTTCTGGCGCGAGCTGCGGCAGGCGCGCGGCGGCCGCATGGACGAGCTGCTGCGCTTTGTGGGCCTGCTGGCCGGGCATTTGCGGCGCTGGGCCGCGAACATGGCGATTTGAACCGTAATTCATTGTAATTCCTGATTTGGCACATGCCTTGCAATACTAAAGGCACGCAACGTATCGGCAAATAATTCCCCGTGGGGAGCAAGGAGGGCTGTATGATTATTGTTGACGGTTGCAAAAGCGATAAGGAAATTTCCAACTTCGCCAACCTGGAAGAAGTGCTGACTACCCTGATGGACGACGAAAAAATGGATGACCGGGTGGTCACCGATGTTTTCGTGAATAATGAAAGTTTTTCGGAAATCTACCCCCACCAGGCCGAGGATGTGTCCTGCGACACCATCACCTCGGTGGAGGTGCGCTCTGTGCCCGCCGCCGAACTGGCCGTGGACATGTCGGCTGAAATGGGCAAGGTGGCCCGGATGATGGGCAGCGGCGCGCGCAATGTGGCCCGCCTGTTCCGCGAAGCCTCGGACACCGACGCCCTGGAGCTGTTCCAGGATCTGCTGGACGTGACCCGCGACTTCATGGGCATGCTCGGCGTGCTGCGCGAGCGCTATCTCGGCGGCGCTGATGAGGAATTCACCCGCAAGGCCGAAAAGCTGGCCGAGCTGCTTTCCGAAATGAGCGACGTGCTGGAAAACGAAGACTGGATTCTGCTGGCCGACCTGCTGGAATACGAATTCCTGCCCCTGTGCGGCGAATGGCAGGAAGTCAGCGGGCACCTGCATGAGCAGATGGTCAAACGCGTCGCGCAATAGCCGCTGATTTACAAGACAAACCGCCCGGAACGGGCCGGGGCTGTACATGCCCGGCCGCCAGGGGCGGGAAAAAGGAGTGCCCATGAGTCAGGGACTATGCCTGCTGGACCAGGCTTTGGATCTTGCCCGCCAGGAAAAGCTGGCGTTGGAGGACGGAGCCTATGACAGGGCAGTGGAACTGGCGGAGCGGCGCAACGAGGTCACCAGTATGGCATGGCACCTGCTGGAATCCGGCAGCACCGACCAGTACAGGAACCGCCTCATCGAACTTACCCGGCTTCAGGAGCATCTGGCCGATCTCGCCGCCAAGGCGCAGGAGGTCATCCGTGCAAGCCTGCAACGCTCGCGACGGGAAAAACAGCGCATGCGGGGCTACCACCAGGCGGTGGGCCAGGCCCTGCAATAAATCGGCACCCTGCAACGGGAACGACGATGCCCCGGCCTCCAGACGGAAGCCGGGGCTTTTTGCGCGGCAACGGCTGACGCAACGCGCCCACAGGCCCAGGGTCATTCCGCCGGATAAGGTATTCCGGGCCCTGCGGGCACAGTGGCTTTACGCCTCCCGGCGTTTGGGCCGCCTGCGCGGCGCACGGCAGGGGGCCGGGGACGGCTGTCCCCAGGCCCCCTGCAACCCCCTGCCCCTGCTGTGCGCCGCAACGCGTTGGCGCGGCGTCCCACGGGTCTTGCTCGCGGGGCTCGCTGCGCCCCGAAATCGCCGCACGTCAATTTCCGGGAGCGAAAAACGTTTTGACTCCAAGCCCAGCCGCCAATGGCAATTGCGCGGCGCGGAGGGAGACCGCCTGAGCGTAGCAAAGGAAGCTCCCGCAGCAAAAGCCGCGCTGCCCTCGCAGCTCACGCGGAGGAAAGGGGTTGCGCGCAAGCCGTTGCCGCGCCAGCGGCTTGCTTGAGCCGTTCACGACGAAGCCGTGTTACGGATCAAAACAGCAATGACAGGCGGCCCAAACGCCGGGAGGCGTAAAGCCACTGTGCCCGCAGGGCCCGGAATACCTCATCCATACGACAAGCCCACTAAAACTAGGCTCTGCCCTCATTATCACTCTGGCTGCGGGCGGGGAACGGATTGCCCCTGCCCGCCCCGCCTTGCTTTATCCCAGGCCTTCGGGCATATTCTCCACAGGTGCTGATAACACCTTTCCCTAGGCGGACCCGCCGCCGACACACGCGGGGTTGCGCTTGCGCTGCAAGTGCAACCGTCTTTCCGCGTACGCTGTCGGGAGTGCGGTGAATACAACACCTCCTCGTGGGGGAATAAACCCGCTGTCCTAGGGCAGTTATCAGCTCCCGGCAATTGCTTTCGGCAATCGCCAACCAGCTACGCCGGAGAGCGCCATGTCTGAAACGCCCGCCCCATATGGCTTCCCGCCACAAAGAGATTTTGCCTCGCAATACCGCCGCGTTTTTGAGGCCGCCGCGTGCAGGACGCGGGCGGAACTGGCTGTTGCCCTGGGTATCCGGCTATCGGCCGTTTCCGACGCCGAGCGGCGCAAGGCCGTGCCGTCCGATTGGCTCATAACGCTTTTCGAGAAAAAACGGATCAATCCTGAATGGGTACGCACGGGACTGGGCGGCAGAATGGCGTGGACCACGGATGAGACCGGCGTCAGCCCCGCTTCCGCCGCCGTCACAAGCAGACCGGCGACGGAATGCACGACTGAAGACCTGCTGGCGGAAATTATGCGCCGCGCGTTGAAAAGCGTCGGCTAGAGCCTGTTGACACTATAGAATTTTTGTTCGCCCGCAAGGAAGATAAGCCTGTTTTGAGGGAGTGTACTCTTTTGGTGCTCGACCGAAAAAGCAGGTGAAATCTGACGTAGCGAGCGGGCAAAAAGGCATAGTGTCAACAGGCCCTAGCGGGCCGCCGGTGTGCCGTCCGGGCCGAGCCCTTGCTTCATGGCCCGGCGCACCGCCTCCACCTTGGCGTGGATGTCCTGCGCGCCCACCAGTTCCGAGACCAGGGCGCAACAGCGCGCGCCGTGGCGGGCCACCTCCGCGATATTGTGCTCCTTGATGCCGCCGATAGCCACAAAAGGCAGCTCAATGTTGCGCGCCACCCACTCCAGATAATCGAAGCCCACCGGGTCCACCACATCTTCCTTGGTCTGGGTGGCGAAGATGGGCCCCACCCCGATGTAGTCCGCGCCCGCGTTCACGGCGGCCACGGCCTGCTCCGGCGTGTGGGTGGACAGGCCGATGAGCATGTCCGGCCCCACCAGGCGGCGCACCTCGGGCACGGGCAGGTCTTCCTGGCCGATGTGCACGCCGTCGGCCCCCACCAGCATGGCAATGTCGATGTGGTCGTTGACGATGAAGCAGGCCCCGGCCCTTTCGGTCAGGCGGCGCAGCAGGCGGCATTCCTCAAGCATCTTGCCGGCTTTGAGCTTTTTTTCCCGGTATTGCAGAATGCGCACCCCGGACTCCAGCAGGGCTCCGGCCACCACGGCCAGGGGGCGGCCCAGGGAAAGGCGCGAATCGGTCAGGGCGTAGATGTCGGTCCGGCCGGGCAGAATGGCGGGCATGGCGGTCTCCTTCAGGGTTTGCACGCAGCCCAAAGGCGGCGCACGCAGCTTTTCACAAAGCGTGCCGGGTGAAACGAGGTATGGGCCAGTTCACGCGGCAGTTCAAAGCCGCGCGCGTCGAAATCACAGGGCCGCAGCAACGGGTATTCCGCGCGCCAACCGGCTGTGGCGCAGCCCTCGGCCTTACGCCGCTCCAGAGCCGCGCCCAGAGGCGTCTGGGCGGGCGCCAGGCCCAGCACGGCGCAGAGGGCTTCGTCCAGGGCCACGGCGGACGGGCTCGCGCCGATGAGCCCCAGGGCGAAAGGCCGCCCCCGGCTGGGGCCGGTGACGTGCATGGCCCGCACGCCGTCGGCCAGTGCGGCCACCGGCGGCAGGGCCGCCCAGAGCGCGGCCAGGCAGTCCGCGAAACAGCCGGGGTCGCGCCCCTCGCGGGCATGGACAAAGGCCTTGCGCAGGCCGCTGACGCAGCCGAAACAGTTTTTTACCGCCAGGGTGAGCAGCATCTGGCTGTGGGCCTTGACCCTGGGCACGGAGAGGATCAGGTCGCACTCCAGGGCCCGCCGGGCCACCATGAAGCGCGCGCCGCGCCTCCCAGGAGCTTCGGGCAGGGGCAGGCGCACGGGCACGGGCCGGTCCAGGGCGCGCACCTGGAGCTTCAGGGGCCGCAGGGCCGCTTCCAGGCCGATCTTGCGGGCCACGTCCTCGGCACGGCCGAAACCCGGCGAATCGGCCACCTCCACCCTGGCCCCCCGCTCCAGCAGCCAGGCGCAGGCAGCGGCCGTCACTTCGGGAGCGGCGCAGGCCAGAGACCGGGCGGTGAGCAGATTAGGCTTGACCAGCACGCGCAGGCCCGCGCCCACGCGCGGCCCGGCGCTCTCCAGAACCTGGAACACGGCCTGCCGAAGACGCGGCGCGGCGTAGTCCGGGCAGGACAGCAGAGCCACGGGCAGGCCGCGCTCCACAGGGACGCGGGGCGCGGCAGGAGGGATGTCGGTCATGCGGCGACTATGCCGTCAGGGGCCCGATTTGTAAAGACAATCATCCTTCCGCGCAGCTCCGCGCCCCCCTCCCGCCGGCCGGGGGCGCTCTTTTCAAGCCGCCCCTCTTGGCGTAGAGATAGACAAGCGCACGAAGCGCGGACCATAAGGATATACCATGCGCCATTATTGTTTTTCGCTCATAGTTTCGTTCTGTCTGCTGGCCCTGCCTGCTCTGCCCGGCCTGCCTAACCCGGCCGTGGGCCCGGCCCTGGGGGCCGCGTCCCAGGCCACGGCCCCCAAGGCCGCCAAAGCCGAAAAAAAAGCCGCGCCCCAGGCCGAAAAAAAGGACAAGGCCGCCAAAGCCGAGGACGCGGACAAGGGGAAAGCCGACGACGCCGCGCCGGACCAGAAAGCCGAGGACGCCAAAGCCGAGGAAAAGCCCGCGCTCCCGGAGCACGACCCCTGGGAAATGGTTTGGGCCGGCCAGCGCGGCATGCTCAATGAAATCAAGGAAACCGCCGCCAAGCTCAGCGACAGTTTCGCCGATCAGGCCGCCAATCTGACGGGAAGGGTCCAGCCCTTTGAAGAGGAAGCCCGCCGCCTTCTGGTGCTGACCAATACCTTCAAAAACTGGCCCAATCCCATGGAAGCCGTGAGCCGCCGCATCACGGTCACGGTCAACCAGCTGAATGAAGTGCTGGAGCCGGTCATGCTGGCCCGCTCCGAGGCACAGGGCCTGCTGGAGCGCGTCAACTACATGGCCGACAGCCTGCCCGAGGATATGCACGACGGGCGGCTGAGCGCGGAAATGCAGAGCTACATTCAGGACATCGGCCAGGCCCGGCTGCGCCTTGCCGCCGTGCTGGCCCAGTATGATTCGGCCCTGGCCCCTTCCCTGGCCCTGCTCAAGCGCCTGGAAAAAACCCAGGAGAACATCAGCGCCCAGCTGCCGTCGCTCTGGAAAGATTATTATCTGCAAAGCCCGGTGCCCTATCTCAGCCCCCAGGCCTGGGCCGATTTCGGCCAGCAGATGCTCAATTCCTACCAGGGAATGATGCTGCGCCTGCCCGTGGAAATGCCGGTCACGCCCGCCCAATGGGGCACGGCGGTGCTGCGCTTCGTCATCTGCCTGCTGTTCACCGGCGTGCTCAGCCTGCTGCTCTACAAACGCTGGATCAGCCGCAGCGCCAATCCCGCCAGCCGCCACATTTTCCGTGTCAGCCTGCCCTGGCTCTGCCTGGGCCTCTCCCTGCTGGGCAGCTCCCTTTCGGCCTCGGGAGAGTTTTTCCGTCTCTTTCTGGCCCTGGGCAATCTGTCCATCATCCTGGGCCAGGTCTTTCTGGCCTGGGATCTGCGCCTGCTGAAATACCCGGATGTGGAGCAGCAGCCCGCGCCCTTCAGACGGCTGATGCCCCTGACCCTCTGCGCCTACGCCCTGCTCTACCTGCCGCTGACCAAACCGCTGGTGCTGGTGATCTGGATGGGCCTGGTCATCGCCTCCCTGGCCTGGCGGCGGCGCTGGACCAAGGGGGACTACGGCTCACTGCAACTGGAAACCAGCGTGCTGGACGGCGATTCCATTGTGCTCTGGCTCTGCCTGCTGCTGGCTATTTCCGGCCTGCATATCTACAGCATGGCGCTCTACCTGCTCTTTGTCTCCTGCTCCCTGGCCCTGGAACTCAGCCTGGGCGGCATGGCCCTGATCAGCAACGTCAACGAGCATCTGCCCAAGGAAGGCGCGCGCGCCGCCCTGGCCCGCCTGCTGGTGGCCCTGGCCGCGCCCGTGGTGCTGGTGGTGGCTGTGGTGGGCGTGCTGCTCTGGGTGGGCACCCTGCCCGGCGGCATGTATCTGCTGAGCGAATACGTGCTCAAGGGCGTGAACGTGGGGGCCACCCAGTTCAACATCGTCCAGATTCTGCTGATCATCAGCGTATTCTATCTCACGCGCACGGCCGTCGCCATGGGCTCGCGTTTTCTGGCGAAGCTGCCGAAACAGGGCCTGCAGATCGACGCCACCCTGATTCCGCCCATGCAGACAGCCTTCACCTACGCGGTATGGGCCATCTTCGGCCTGTTCGTGCTGCGGGCTCTGGGCATGGAGCTGAGCAATCTGGCCATGGTGGCCGGCGGCCTTTCCGTGGGTATCGGCTTCGGCATGCAGACCATCGTGAACAACTTCCTCTCCGGTCTGATCCTGATCTTCAGCCGCACGCTCCAGGCCGGGGATGTGGTGGAAGTGGGGGGCACCACGGGCCGGGTGCGCAAAATCAGCGTACGCGCCACCATGGTGGAAACATTCGACAATGCCCTCATCTACGTGCCCAACTCCGAATTCGTGGCCAGCCGCCTGATCAACTGGACGCGCAACAGCCGCACCGTACGGCGCGAAATCACCGTGGGCGTGGCCTACGGCTCGGATACGGCTCTGGTCATGAAGCTCTTGCTGGCCATAGCCAACGGCCACGAAAACGTGCTCAAATACCCCACGCCCACGGTCACCTTCAATGATTTCGGGGCCAGCACCCTGGATTTCGTGCTGCGCTTCTGGGTCAAGGATTATGACGTGGGCGTGTCCACTTCATCGGACATGCGCCTGGAAATCGAAAAACAGTTCCGCCAGCACCGCATTGAGGTGGCCTTCCCGCAGCTGGACGTGCATATCAAGGACATGCCGCCGCGTGTCAGGGCCCCGCAGGCCCCGGCCCGCGTCCGGGCGGGACGGCCCACTCGACGGCCGCGCCGCCGTCCGGCCGCCGCGCCAGCCGGGGAAAATGCCGCCGGAACAAGCGTGCAAGCTGAAAAAGAAACCGAGGAGAAGGACGTGCCGCAGACCGCCTGAAGCCTTTCGGCATCCAGGATGTCAACGTGCTCCGGGGGCTGCCCCCCACCCGCAACCGTCAAAGGAGGCCGCAATGATCCGCCGCGCCCAGGAACGTGAAACGTGTGACAAAACCATGTTCGGCGGGCCGGGTATGGCCCATTTCACCAAACTCCTGAACGAAACGGAATTCGAGGACAAAGGACGGCTGTACAACCACGTCCTGCTCCGGCCCGGCGACGCCGTGGGCAAGCACCGCCACAACGGCGACTTTGAGGTTTTTTTCATCCTCAAGGGCGAAGGGCTCTATGACGACAACGGCTGCGAAACCACGGTCAGGGCCGGTGATGTGACCATCTGCCGCCACGGCGAGGAACACGCCCTGCTCAATAACGGCCCGGACGACCTGGAAATGATTGCCCTGATTCTCTATGCCGGAAAATAAAAGTGGCGCAGGCGAAGGAGGCGGCCTCAGGGCATTTCAACTTTGAAGTGCTCCAAGGCCGCCTCTTTCGCATTTTACGGCTCAAACCGTCAGCGAACGGCTCAGGCGGCTTCGGCCTTTTTCTTCTTTTTCCGGTTGACCACCCAGCCGACCAAACCGCCGACCAGGCCGCCGATCAGCGCGGCCAGCACCAGCTTGCCCGCAAAGGAATCCAGGTACGACGCCCAGGGCACGCTGTGATCGATATTCAGTTCCTTGAGGATTTCCCCGGCGTGGGCTTTGGCCGCGTCCAGTTGCGCAGCCATGTTCTCGGCCGGGTTGAGAATCTGGTACTGGTTGACGATGACCAGTTTCCCCTGAGCCAGCAGATAACTGGAAATCACGGCCTGCTTGTCCACTTCCCGCTGCCCGCCCGCGCGGCTCACCTGGTCCATGACCGCCATAAAGGAAAGGCTGGTGTCGCTGGTGTCGAAAACGCCCAGCGTGTCAATCTCGCCGATGCTCATGCTGCCGTCGCCGGCCTTGCCCAGTACCTTGTTGATCTTCTTTTTAAGCGTTGTCTTCAACTGCTCCTGCGCCTTGGCGATGCCTTTTTTTACCTCGGCGAAATCCTTTACGCTCAGATTTTTGTCCGCAAGCGGCCGCAATGTGGAAATGATGAAATATTTTTCCAGGCGCTGCCCGTTGGGGTCCACGAACTTTTTGTGGCTTTCCTCGTCCACGTAAAGCGCCAGGATCTGCATGTTTTTGGGCGAAATCCCGGTCAGGAATCTGCGCACGCTGAGATAGGGTTCCTTGTCGCCTGGCAGATAGCCTTGCGGCACGGTGTAGCTGATGCTCTCGCCCCCGATGGACAGGCTGGCCGCATGGGCGGTCCCGGCCAGCAGCAGACAGACGGCGCAGGCGAACAGAATTTTTTTCATGACGGTTTTTCCTTTTCCGGCAATGAGGGGATGGCGGGGCACGCGTGAGGCGCGCTCCACTGTTGGACAGCAACGTCGATGCGCATCAGAACCCACCGGCGCGGTTTCTTGGCCTTGCGGCACGCACCCGGCGCGGAGGTTCCATAACATGCGCGCCGGGCGATGTTATTTTTGAAGCCGCCCTCAATACTGGATATACGCCACGTGCGTCTGCAGATATTCCAGAAGACCGTGCTTGCCGTCAGCGCCGCCGATGCCGGACTTGCGCCAGCCCGCATGGAAGCCCTGCATGCCTTCGAAGTTTTCGCGGTTGACGTAGGTCTCGCCGAACTTGAGCCGGTTGACGGCCTCCATGGCCAGGGAAACATTGCGCGTGTAGATGGAGGAGGTCAGGCCGTATTCGCAGTCGTTGGCCAGGGCAATGGCCTCGTCGAAATCGCGGAAGGTCAGCATGGGCAGTACCGGCCCGAAGATCTCCTTGCGCACGATTTCCATGTCCTGGCGGCAATTGCGCAGGAGCGTGGGCGTGTAGAAATAGCCCGTCTTCCTGTCTGCGGGCGCGCCGCCCGTGACCGCCTCCGCGCCGTCGGCCCTGGCCCGGCGGACCATGCCCTCAATTTTCGCCAATTGCTCGGCATTGATCTGGCTGCACATGTCCGGCGCGGGCTCGTCAAAGGGGTCGCCCAGGCGCACGGCTTCAAAAGCCTTGACCAGTTTTTCCGCAAAGGCGTCGGCAATGCTCTCGTGCACATAGACCCGCTCGGCGCAGTTGCAGACCTGGCCGCTGAAGATCACCCGCGAGGCCGTGACGGCCTTGGCCGCCAGATCCAGGTCCGCGTCCGCGCAGACGATGGCCGGGGCCTTGCCGCCCAGTTCCAGGGAAACCTTGGTGATGTTGGCCGCGCCGGCCGCGATGATGCGCTGCCCGGCCTCCACGCTGCCGGTGAGGGACACCATGTCGGTCAGCGGGCTCTTGGCCAGGGCCTCGCCCAGGCGCGCCCCGCCGCCGGTAACCACGTTGAGGATGCCCCTGGGCAGATCAAGCCCGGCGGCGATCTTGGCGAATTCCATGACCGTGACCGGGGCCACGCTGCTGGGTTTGACCACCACGGTACACCCGGCCAGCAGGGACGGGGCCACCTTGCGGGCCGTGACGAAGAGCGGGAAATTCCAGGGGCAGATGCCCGCCACCACGCCGATGGGCTGGCGGTAAAGCAGAATGTTTTCGCGCGGGCGGTCGCTCTGGATGGTCTCGCCTTCGTAGATCCGAGCCCAACCCGCGTAGTAGTCGAAATACTCGGCGGTGAAATCCACTTCCACCTGGGCCAGGGGCAGGGTTTTGGCCTGTTCCTCGGCCAGGATGGCGGCCAGTTCGGTTCGACGCCCGCGAATGCCCTCGGCCAGTTTTTTCAGCGCCGTGGCGCGTGTGGGCGCGGGCAGCGCGGCCCAGGCGTCCTGCGCGGCGCGCGCGGCCTCCAGCGCGGCCTGGGCGTCTTCCGCCCCGCCGTCCGGCACCTGGGCCATGATTTGGCCGCTGGAAGGATTTTCCACATCAATCATGCCCTCGCCGGGCCTGCTGACCAGTTCGCCGTTGATGAATTGTTTATACGTGCGCATGGGCGTTCTCCTTGAAAAGGTTTTCGATATGAACGAGGGCGGCACCCCGTTGGAGCGCCGGAACGGCGGCCGTGCTTTGCTTTTTGAAAATCCGGGCCCGGATGGCCGCGATATCCGCCGTGTCTATTCTCCGCGTGATATTGACCCAGACGGCATGAAAGCCGTAGCCGCCCTCAAGCATTTCCTTCTTGGCCTGTTCCTTTGTCCAGCCCTGAAAAACCACCCGGTACATGGCCATGATCAGGCCCGTCCTGTCCGCACCGTGCCGACAGTGCACCAGGATGGGCTTGGGCGCGTCGTGGATGACGCGCAATGCGCTGATGATATCCTCATCATGGGTGTTCCAGGAGCGCATGGGCACATTTCTGAGCAGCAGGTCCGCGCTCTTGTCCAAGGCTCCATCCCTGTTGGTGGAGCGCAGAGACAGAACGGTTTTGACGCCCAGATTTTCCGCGCTGCGCAGGCCCGCTCCCTCGGGCTGGCCGGAGCGATAGACTTCGGAATTCACCCGGTAAAGATTGGGCAGCCCCTCCGCCCGCACGGGCTCGGCCCATCGGCTGTCCCTCTGGACGGCCTCGGCCCGGGAATCATGTACGTTTGCGGCGTGCGGCGCGTATCCGGCGGCCGCCGCAAACAGCAGCAACAATACCATCGCTTTTGCCAAAAACCGCATCTGTCTCTCCCGCCGGGCTCGCGCCCGGCCCGCATTTTCGATTTTGAGGCAGGCATGCTTTGAAACTGTGTCCGGGTTCAAAGCATGCGCGGTCCTCAAGCCGCGGCGAGAATGCGGTCCCGCCTTATTTGCGAACATACCTCCAGAGCGGCAAAGCCGTAAAGAGCGCGGCACCCCTCAAACGATAATCCCCAATCCCCGGTTCCGCAGTTCCGTGATTCCGTAGCTCCGTGATTCCGTGGTTCGCCGCTTTTCAGACGGGCAGCGGACGGGACACGAAGCCGGGGAATTATTACAGTCCGGGCCTGCGGCAACTTCGAACGTGTCAATTCTTAACGTTACTCCGCTCTATGGCCGGGTATTTTCCTTCCTGTAGCTGATGTGGTTCTTGCGACTGCAATAATAGCCGACGCCCAGGACGATAAACCAGAGAGGCGTGGCCAGCAGCGCCATTCTGGTATCGTGCTCAAGCGCCATCAGGACAAGGATGCCGATAAAGAACGCCAGGACCGCCCCGCAGGAAAACACGCCGCCGGGCAGCCTGAACTTCGATGCCGCATGGCGCTCGGGATGTTTCTTGCGATACACATAATAGGCCACCATGATCATCGACCAGATGAAAACAAAGCACACTGACGAAACCGACGTCATAATCGTGAATGCGGACATGATGGTGGGCATGATGATCAGCATGGACGCGCCGAGCAACAGGCAGATACAGGAAAACAGCAGCCCGTCGGCGGGCACCCGGCGGGACGAAAGCCTGCCGAATCTCCGTGGGGCCACTCCTACCAGCCCCAGGCCGTAAAGCATGCGGCTTGTGGAATAGATGCCGCTGTTTGCCGAGGATGCCGCGGACGTCAGCACCACAAAATTGATGATGCTGGCCGCGGCCGGAACGCCCACGGCCACAAAGGTGTTCACAAAGGGGCTGCTCTGGCTGTCGATATCCGACCAGGGCGTGATGCACATGATGGCCAGCAGCGCGAAGACATAGAAGAAGACGATACGGTAAGGAATGGTGTTGATGGCCCTGGGCAGGCTGGTTTCAGGGTCCTTGGCTTCCGCGGCGGTGGTGCCGATGAGCTCAATGCCGACAAAGGCGAACAGGGCGATCTGGAAACCGGCGAAAAATCCGAGAGCGCCCTTGGGGAACCAACCCCCATACTCCCACAGGTTCGCCACGGAAGCCGTGTGCCCGGAAACGGAAGAAGTGAACCCCGTAAGCACCATGTACACGCCCACGGCGATAATGACCAGGATGGCCATTACCTTGATGGAAGCGAACCAGAACTCCAGTTCGCCAAACAGGTTCACGGAAACGAGATTCAGGCCCATGATCAGGAGCACTACCAGAATCGACGGAATCCAGACGGATATGGCCGGAAACCAGAAGTGAAAGTATGAGGTGATGGCGATGACGTCCGCCGTGCCTGTCACCACCCAGCAGAACCAGTACGTCCATCCGACAAAAAAACCCGCCCACGGGCCGATGATGTCCTCGGCCATGTCCATGAAGGATTTGTAGCGCAGGTTGGAAAGCAGCAGTTCGCCCATGGCGCGCATGGCCAGATAGATGAACGCGCCGATGATCATGTAGACAAAGACGATGGACGGCCCGGCGAGATTGATGGTCTTGCCCGAACCCATGAAAAGGCCGGTGCCGATGGCGCCGCCGATGGCAATAAGCTGGATATGCCTCTGACTCAAACCACGCTTGAGCGCGTGCGGTGGATCCTGCCCGTCGGGGTTGACATGATGCTCGCTCATTCTGTTTTTCCTCAATGGCGGCAATCGGTTGTCACCCTCCCGTCTTAAGCATGCCAAACTGCCGGAGATAGGTCGAGAAAAAAATCCGGCGCAAGGACGCTTTCCGTCATCGCGATGACGGAAAGCGTCCTTGCGCCGGAGTGCGATTGCGGCTTCGGGCTCCGGGCTAGGGGCTGATCGTGAAAATTTCGGGCACAATTTATGCGCGAAATTTTCACCGACTCACAGCGGCTACGCCTCGTCCCCCATGCGGAAATCCACGCGGATCTTGTACAGCTTGGTGGCCGGCAGATTGAGAATGCTCACGCCGGTGCGCGCGCTGATGCCGTCCAGAACGGCCCGGCTCTCCTCGCGCGAAGGGCTGATCAGGGTGAACCAGACGTTGTAGCTGTGCTCGCGCAGATAATTATGGGTCACGCCGGGCTGGGCGTTGACCTCGGCAATAAAGGCGTCCAGCTTGTCCTCGGGCACCTTGGACGCGCAGAGCGTGGACACGAAGCCCAGTTTGGCGGATTGGAAATTGGCTCCCAGTCGGCGGATGATCTTGCGGCCGCGCAAAGCCCGCACCCGCTCCAGAGCTTCCTCCTCAGGGATGCCCAGGCGTTGCCCCAGCTCGGCATACGGCCGGGATACGAGTGGAAAGTCCGTCTGGATGATGTCCAGCAGATGTCTGTCCACGCTGTCCATCTGACCGGCGGCATTGTCCGTGATGCCGCGGCTCTGCTTATCCATGCTGCGATCCTGCTGTTTGACTGTTATCTTGTTGTCCGGATTCAGCGTGTCTTCATTTTCGAGGGCACGTAGGTGCACAGGGGCTCAGGCCCCATATGGTCGCCGCTCATGCTCCGGGCGCGGGCCCGGCAGCCGCCGCAAACCTTGTGGAACTCGCAGACGCCGCATTTGCCCGTGTAACAGGACTGGTCGCGGAACTGACGAAAGTATTCGCTCTTGCGCCAGATCTCCGGGAAGGGCATTTCGCGCACATTGCCGCAATTCAGCTCCAGATACCCGCAGGGCTGCACCTGGCCGGTATGGCTGATGAAGCAGAAACCCGTGCCGCCCAGACAGCCCCTGGTCATGGCGTCCATGCCGAAGGTTTCCGGCGTGACGCTCAGGCCTTCCTCATGCGCGCGCTGGCGCATGATCCGGTAATAGTGCGGCGCGCAGGTGGCCTTGAGGTGCATGTTTGTGCCCTTGCGGAAATCATACAACCAGTGCAGCACGTCCTCGTATTCCTGTGCGGTGATGACCTGATCCGCCAAGCCCGAGGCCCGGCCCATGGGCACCAGCAGAAAGATATGCCAGGCCGCCGCGCCGATGCGCTCGCAGAGCTCGAAGATCTTCTTGAAGCTGCTCAGGTTGTTGCGGGTCACCGTGGTGTTGATCTGAAAGGGCACGCCCACGTCCTTGAGATAGCCGATGCCGCGCATGCTGTCCTCAAACGCGCCGGGCACGCCGCGAAAGGCGTCGTGACTGGCCGCGTCGGCCCCGTCGATGGAAATGGAGCAGCGCTCCACGCCCGCCTCTTTGATCCGGCGGGCGCTTTCCGGGGTGATCAGGGTGCCGTTGGGCGAAAAGGCGCAGGTCAGGCCCTTGGAGTGGGTATAGGCCACCAGTTCGTAGACGTCCGGCCGCATCATAGGATCGCCGCCGGTGAAGATGATGATGGGATTGCCCACCTGAGGAAACGTGTCGATGAGCGCCTTGGCCTCGTCCGTGGACAGCTCGCCGGGATACGGCTCTGGGTGGGCCTCGGCCCGGCAGTGCTTGCAGGCCAAGTTGCAGGAGCGGGTCACTTCCCAGGCGACCAGACGGCAGACCGGGCTGCCGTCTTCCAGAACGCGGGCGGGCATGCCCGGCGCATTGCCGGGCTCACTCCCCGGATGGCCGCCGGGATGGCCTTTAGGCATGGCTCCCGGATGCCCGCCGTGTTGCTCGTGTCCGTGCATCAGCGCGCCAGCCTTTGCCTTAGGATTTCCTCGGCGAAATAGGTGATGATCATGTCCGCGCCCGCCCGTTTGAGGCCCAGCAGGCTTTCCAGCATGACCGCGCGCTCGTCGATCCAGCCGTTGAGCCCGGCCGCGCGGATCATGGCGTATTCGCCGCTGACCTGATAGGCGCAGAGCGGCACTTCCACATGCTCGCGCACCAGGCGGATGATGTCCCCGTACGGACCGGCGGGCTTGACGATGAGCGCGTCCGCGCCTTCGGCCAGATCCGCGCGAACTTCAATGAGCGCCTCGCGGGCATTGCCGGGGTCCATCTGATAGGACTTGCGGTCCCCGGCGGCCGGGGCGGATTCCGCCGCGTCGCGGAAAGGACCGTAATAGGCAGAGGCGTACTTCACGGCATAGGACATGATGGGCAATTCCTTGAGGCCGCCCTCGTCCAGGGCCGCGCGGATAGCCGCCACCCGCCCGTCCATCATGTCCGAGGGGGCCACCATGTCCGCCCCGGCGGCCGCGTGGCTGACGGCCGTCTTGGCCAGCAGGGGCAACGTGGGATCATTGAGCACCGCGCCGTCGGGCATCAGCACGCCGCAGTGGCCGTGGCTCATGTATTCGCAGAGGCAGACGTCGGTGATGACGATGAGCTTGGGCCAGCGCTCCTTGAGGCGGCGCACGGCCTGCTGCACAATGCCGTCCTCGGCGTAGGCCGAGCTGGCTTTTTCATCTTTTTCAGCCGGAATGCCGAAGAGCAGCACGGACATCAGGCCCGCGTCCACGGCCTTTTCCACCTGCTTTTCCAGTTCAGCCAGAGAGAGCTGGTACTGGCCGGGCATGGAAGCCACTTCCTTGCGGAAGGATGCGTCTTCGGTTTCCACCACAAAATAGGGCATGATCAGGTCTTCCACCAGCAGGGGCGGAGTTTCGCGCACCAGGGTGCGGAGTTCCGGGGTCCAGCGCAGCCGACGGCCGCGATGAAATGTCTGGGACATAGCAGATACCTCGTATAAAATTTCCGCAGTTGCGGTCATTGACGTCCTTTTCAGGATAACGCAAAATTCTCTGAGGGGAAAGTATGTCCAGTTGCGGGCGATTACTGACATACAGAGAGATGTGGCAGCATGATGGCGTATCCCGGATATATCGGGAAAATCCCTTTCGTGTCCGCCCGCTCTTCTGAACCAGCGCTCCCAGAACTGATTCTCTTTGAAACGCCACACGGTTAAAAGGTGTCATTCCGGCAAAAAAACGCGGTTATCGCTACTGTCGATCCCCGTATGGCTCCGTTGTCGCCAACGGGGACAGCCCTTCGGGCTGCCTTCGGTCGCTTTGCCGGAATCCACACCCCTTCGTAGCGTGCCTCACCGTGTTCGGCGTTAGAGCATTTCAAAGATGAAATGCTTTAACGTTCTTCCGGCCTGCGACGAGCTCTTGACGGCGAGGTAAAATGTTAAAAAAAACTCTGGACAGCAACCCGTCCGCCAAATGTTGCCGCCAAACAAAAACAGCCTGATGTGATATCAAAATGGGAGGAACAATGAGAGAGAGAGAGAGAGAGAGAGAGAGAGAGAGAGAGAGAGAGAGAGAGAGAGAGAGATGTATACGTTTTTATCTTTATACTTCTTCTAACATACTTTCAGAGTAAATACATTGGTTTTTATCATGATGATTATGGATATGGTTCGCTTGTTTATGGTGTGACAGGGGAATACAGTGGTCGCGGACTTGCTGATATAATAGCCTTTTGCAAGGATCATTATATGAATTGGGGAGGACGTGTCCTCTTCTTTTTTTTTCAAATTCTGAGCATGAAGCTCGGTATGCAGGGCTTCATGCTTGTTCAGGCATTCGTTACGGGAACAGCGTTATTTTTTGCCTATAAAACAGTCCTGACCGTCGTCAACGATCATGAAAAAAACTGGTTATATGTTCTTTGCGTTCTACTGGGCAGCTATCTTCTTTTTTATCCGGACACATACAAAAATGCTCTTTTCTGGGCTTCTGCGTCCGTACTATACGTCTGGCCGTTATGCCCCCTAATGATCGGAATATACCTTGTCTATGCTTGGCATTTTCAGCATGCCCAGTCTTGTGGGCGCCTTTTTCTGATGGGTATGATGTTCTTTCTTGCGGGCTTTTCGCAGGAACAGATCATCTTGGCGGCAATCAGCTTTGCACCGCTGTTTCTTGTGAGTGCTTCTTCCATCAGCCAGTTCAGGATACTGAAAAAACCGCTTCTGACAGTGCAGTGTGCGGCATTGCTGGGCTCATGCTGCATGCTGGCGGCACCGGGAAATTTCAAAAGGCTTGCTTCCGGGCATGACGGAGGAATGCACACGCTGGCAGAATTGCCCGCAGTGACATGGGAACTTGTCCGGGATATGCTGCGGGCACCGGGGGCAGTGATCTGGCTACTTTCCCTAGCGGCGGCTCTGTTTCTGCTGCGGGGGACGGTCATTCGGCGCCTGCTGCCCTTCTTGGGAATGGCAGCCGCTACGCTTGCTATTTTCTACGTTATCCGCCTGCGTTATATCTCGCCCAGAATCTATTTCCCAGCCAGCTTTTTACTGGCCATATTCTGTAGCGGAGTTTTTCCTGTCCTTGTCTCTAAATACAGTAGTATGAAAAAATACGCGACGAAATTTGTACTAATGCTTCTTATGTTGGGGGTGCTGCATCATTCATATTATGTTATCTATGGATACTATTTAAACTATCCAACTGTCATTGCAAACGACATGAATTTTAAAAAAGCGGGAGAGCTCCCTACACCGCCCCATGAAGTCATTTTCTACAAATTACCGGCACGTTATTACCATGAATGTATGCCGTATGATAACAGACCATATATCGAAGCGTGGATCAAATCTTACTATGGTCTGCCAGCGACAACCATTATCCGCTATGAGGATTCCCCTATTGGAGTAGATTAACTTTGAGCATTGGCATTCTCAAAAATTTTAAGACGCTCACTCTGGCGCAAAACGACGCTCTGCCCCCTAATTTACACCGGGCAGAGCGTCGTAGTTCATTCGATTTGCAACAGGCAAATGCCTTACTTACAGGCCGATCTCTTCATCGGTGAGATAACACGCCGGATCCTGCGCCCATTCGTCGCCGTAAAAAGCCTCGGCCCGAGCCCGGAAGTTGCCGCCGCAGATGTTCAGATATTTACATTTCGCGCAACGCCCGCCCACATGGACCTTTTTGTTCTTGAGCTTGTGCAGCAGTTCGATGTCCGGGTCGTCCCAGATCCGGGAGAAGGGGCGCTCCAGCACATTGCCGAAGACGTGCTCGCGCCAGAACTGGTCGGCGTGCACCTTGCCGTCCCAGGAGATACAGCCGATGCCCCGGCCTGAATTGTTGCCCTCGTTATACTGCAACAATTCAAAGACTTCCTCGGCCCGCTTGGGGTCTTCGCGCTTCAGGCGCATCCAGACGTAGGGGCCGTCGGCATGGTTGTCCACGGTGAGAATTTCCTTGGGATGGCCCGCGTCGAACAGGGCGCGGGTTTCATCCATGATCAGGTCCAGCACGGCGCGGGTTTCGGCGTGATCCAGGTCTTCCTTGATCAGTTCCGAGCCCCGGCCCGAATAGACCAGATGGTAGAAGCAGGCACGCGGCACTTCCAGCTCCTTGAGCAGACGGAAGATGCCGGGAATTTCCGCCACATTGCGCTTGTTGATGGTGAAGCGCAGGCCCACCTTGAGGCCCTCGGCCTGGCAGTTGGCAATGCCCTGCAGGGCTTTTTTGAACGCGCCGGGCACACAGCGGAAATGGTCGTGCACGTCTTCCATGCCGTCCAGGGAAATGCCCACGTAGGAGAGGCCCACTTCTTTGAGTTCGCGCGCCTTCTGGGGCGTGATCAGGGTGCCGTTGGTGGAGACCACCGCGCGCATGCCCTTGCCGGTCGCATGGCTGGCCAGCTCCACCAGATCCTTGCGCACCAGGGGTTCGCCGCCGGAAAAAAGCATCACCGGCGCGCCGAAGGCCGCCAGGTCGTCGATCATGGCCTTGGCCTGTTCGGTATTGATATCATCCGTGCCGTCCACTTCCACGGCATGGGCATAGCAGTGCACGCACTTGAGGTTGCAGCGCTGGGTCATGTTCCAGACAATGACCGGTTTCTTGTCCTTGGAGAATTGCAGCAGATGCGAGGGCAGTTTGCCGGATTCACGGCCGTAGCGCAGTGCGTCCGAAGGTTCCACCTGTCCGCAGTACAGTTTTGAAATGCCTATCATGGAATATGTCCTTATTTTTCAATCAGAGTTTTCAGTACGGCAAAGGCCTCGTCAATGCCCTCGGGCCTGGTGCCGCCCGCCTGGGCCAGATCCGGGCGGCCGCCGCCCGCGCCGCCGCAGGGCGCGGCCACTTCCTTGATCAGGGCCGGAGCCGTGAAGCGGCCGTGCAAATCTTTGGAGACATAGAGCAGCAGGCCCACCTTGCCTTCTTCCACCGTGGCCAGGCAGGCCACCCCGGCGCTGGAAAGGCGCGAGCGCACGTCGTCCATGATCTCGCGCAGGGCCTTGACCGGCACGTTTTCCAGACGCGCGGCCAACAGGCGCACGCCGTTGACCTCCTCGGCCCGGCGCAGCAGGTCCGCGCCCGTCACAGGCGCGGCGGCGGCCTTTTCCGAGGCCTTGCGCATTTTCTTGACTTCCGTCTGCAAGGTCTGTACGCGCTCGGCCAGCTGACCGGGTTTGGATTTGAGCAGACCGGCCAGGGCCGCGGCTTCGGCGCGCTGTTCCACAGCCAGGCCGTAAGCGTTCCAGCCGGTGACAGCCTCAATGCGGCGGGTTCCGGCGGCCACGCCGGTTTCAGCCACGATCAGGAAGGAGCCGGCCTGGCCGGTGCGGCTGAGATGGGTGCCGCCGCAGAGTTCCACGGATTCGGGCTCCCGGCCTTCGCATCCCACAGTAAGGACACGCACGGTTTCGCCGTATTTCTCGCCGAACAGGGCCATGGCCCCTCCGGCCAGGGCTTCCTCGCGCGGCATTTCGCGCGCGGCCACCGGCAGATCGGCCATAATGGCGCGGTTGACGTCGCGTTCCACGGCGGCCAGCTCCTCCGGGGTCAGGGCCGTAATATGCGAAAAGTCGAAGCGCAGGCGCCGGCTGTCCACCAGGGAACCGGCCTGCTTGACGTGTGTGCCCAGCGTCCGGCGCAGGGCCGCGTGCAGCAGATGGGTGCAGGTATGGTTGCGGGCAGTGGACTGACGGCTGTCCGCGTCCACGCTGAGAGTCGCTTCCTGCCCCAGATGCACTTCGCCGCGCAACACTTCGATTTCATGGACAATGAGATCCGGCGCGGGCTTGCGGGCGGTCAGCACTCCAGCCTCGCCCGACACGACGGCAAGCAGCCCGGCGTCGCCCGCCTGGCCGCCGGATTCGCCGTAAAACGGCGTTTTTTCCGTGACGGCAAAGCCTGTTTCGCCTTCGCCCAGGTGGTCCACGGGCACGCCCCCGGCGTCCAGCAGAGCCGTGACCGGACTTGCGGCCGTAAGGCTTTCATAGCCCACAAAGACGCTACGCAGACCGTCGTCGGCCAGCTTTTTGAAGGCCGCGTCGCCCTCGCCCGCGCCCTGGCCCAGCAGGCCGCCCTTTTTCTGGTGCTCGCGGGCGCGTTCGCGCTGTTCGCGCATGTGGGCCTCAAAGCCCGACCCGTCCGCCGTAAAGCCGCGCTTGCCCGCCACGTCCGTGACGATGTCCAGGGGGAAACCGTACGTATCGTAGAGCTTGAAGCAGAATGCGCCCGGGATGACAGTCTGCCCGGCGGCTTCCAGGCGTTGCAGCTCTTCTTCCAGCAGGTGCAGGCCCTTTTCCAGGGTCAGGGAGAAGCGCTGTTCCTCCTCGAAGACCGCGCGGTCGATGAAGTCCGCGCTCTCCAGAAGATCGGGATAGGCCTCGCCCATGACTTCCGTGACCTTGCGGGCCACCTTGTGCATGAAGGGTTCATGCACGCCCATGAGCGTGGCAAAGCGCAGGGCCCGGCGGATCAGGCGGCGCAGCACGTACCCCCGGTTTTCATTGGAGGGCAGCACGCCCTCGGCGATGAGAAAGGCGGCGGAACGGCTGTGGTCGGCGATGACGCGCAGGGCCGTGTCCACGTCGTTGGTGTCCGGCGCGCTGAAGCTGTAGGTCACGCCCGCCAGCCCGGCCGCGTACTGGATGATTTCCTGAAAGAGGTCGCAGTCGAAATTGGAGCGCTTGCCCTGGCAGACCGCGGCGATGCGCTCCAGGCCCATGCCGGTGTCGATGTTGGGCGCGGCCAGCAGAGCGCGGCTGCCGTCGGCGGCCTGATCGAACTGGGTGAAGACCAGATTCCAGATTTCCAGAAAGCGGTCGCAATCGCACTTGCCGATGCCGCAGTCCGGCCCGCAGGACATGTCCTCGCCCTGATCGATATAGATTTCGGAACAGGGGCCGCAGGGGCCGGTGTCGCCCATGGTCCAGAAGTTGTCCTTCTCACCCATGCGGATGATGCGCGCGTCGGTAAGCCCGGCCACGTCCTTCCAGATCTCGGCGGCCTCGTCGTCCTCGCGGAAGACCGTGACCCAGAGTTTTTCCTTGGGCAGTTGCAGTTCTTCGGTCACGAACTGCCAGGCCCAGGCAATGGCCTCGCGCTTGAAGTAGTCGCCGAAGGAAAAATTGCCCAGCATTTCGAAAAAGGTGTGGTGGCGCGCGGTGCGGCCCACGTTTTCCAGGTCGTTGTGCTTGCCGGACACGCGCAGGCATTTCTGACAGGAAGCCGCGCGGGTGTAGGCGCGCTTTTCCTCGCCCAGAAAGAGCTTTTTAAACTGGACCATGCCCGCGTTGGTGAACAGAAGGCTGGGGTCATTGGGCGGGATCAGCGGCCCGGAAGGCACGATTTCGTGCCGGTGGCGCAGAAAAAAGTCCAGATAACGGCGGCGGATTTCTTGGGCAGTCAGCATACGGGCTCCGTGGCGGCTGCACCCGGCCGAAACTGCAACGGCCGGGGAAAGGATTACGGCCGGGGGATGCCCCCGGGTCCAGGCTGATGACAAAGTCCGCTTCGCGGCCTTTGCGCCGCCGGCGGCGGAGCCGCCGGGCGGAAAAACACGAAAATCGCTCGTCTTACGGCGCGGCACGTCCTGCTCGCGTTTTTCGATTTCGTTGGCGTTGTCAACGCTCTTTGGCCGGGGGATGCCCCCGGCCTCAAACTACTCGTATTCCGGCGTGGCCGGGGAATCCAATGGGGCAGCGCCTTCGTCCAGATCCTCGGCGTTGGGCGTGAACTCCTTGGGATGCATGCCCAGAAATTCAATGACCTTGGCCTCGACCTGATTGCGCAGATCCAGGTTTTCATCCAGCAGGGCACGCACCTTTTCCCGGCCCTGGCCCAACTTTTCGGAACCAAAGGCGAACCAGGAGCCGCTCTGCTCGATGATCTTGGCCTCGATGCCCAGGTCCAGCAACTCGCCGGAACGGGAAATGCCCTGGCCGTACAGGATGTCAAAGGTGGCGATGCGGAAGGGCGGGGCCACCTTGTTCTTGACCACCTTGACCTTGGTGCGCGAGCCGAAGGCTTCGTCCTTGTCCTTGAGGGTCTGGATGCGGCGGATGTCCATGCGCACCGAGGAGTAGAACTTGAGCGCGTTGCCGCCGGTGGTGGTTTCCGGGCTGCCGTAGCCCTGCACGCCGATCTTCATGCGGATCTGGTTGATGAAGATCACCGAGGTGCGCGATTTGTGGATGGTGCCGGTGAGACGGCGCATGGCGTGGGACATGAGGCGGGCATGGCCGCCCACCTGGGTTTCGCCCATGTCGCCTTCCAGTTCGGCCTGGGGAATCAGGGCCGCCACCGAGTCGATGACCACCATATCCACCGCGCCGGAGCGCACCAGCATGTCCGCAATGTCCAGGGCCTGTTCGCCGTAATCCGGCTGGGAGATGAGCAGTTCGTCGGTATTCACGCCCAGACGCCGGGCATAGGCCACGTCCAGGGCGTGCTCGGCGTCCACAAAGGCGCAGGTGCCCCCCAGCTTCTGGCATTCGGCGATGATGTGCAGGGTGAGCGTGGTTTTGCCCGAGGATTCGGGCCCGAAAATTTCCGTGACGCGCCCGCGCGGAATACCGCCCACGCCCAGGGCCAGGTCCAGGCCGATGGAACCCGTGGGGATCACGGGAATATCCACCTGCACGTCGTCGGACAATTTCATCACCGCGCCCTTGCCGTATTTGCGCTCAATGGTGGACAGCGCGGTGCTCAGGGCTTCGGCGCGGGCGTCTTCAGGGCTCAAGGCCGGTTTTTTGGCCATACTGCTGTTGCTCCAGGTAAAAGATATCGCAAGCATCGGCATGGCCGACGCGACCGGGGCTCAGAAACGAGCCGTGACTTTTCGTCCGCAGGGCGCCCCACAGAGGCATCACGTGCCGCACGCGGCATGACTTGCGGAGACGAAAAACGGCGCAAATGCCGCCACGCGGCCTTTGCCGTCAGTCCGGATATTCAAGCGCACCATAATAACAAAGCACCCGGCGCAAGGCAAATCCCCTTTCGCCCTATGGCTGGCCGCATTCTAACTTAACAGAGATAATTATCAATAGCTGGAATGCCGGACTTTTCCGAGCAAAAGCCTTGCCTTTGAGCGCGTCCTTCGCGTACAAAGCCGGGCATGACTGCAACGCCGGACGTTATCGTACTTTTTTCCGGCGGCCTGGACAGCATCCTGGCCGCCAAGCTGCTGGAAGACCAGGGACTGAAGGTGCGCTGCCTGCACTGCGTCTCGCCCTTTTTCGGGGATGAAGCCGCGTTGCCGCGCTGGCGGCGGCTGCACAATCTGGACATTGTCAGCCTGGACGTCAGCGAGGATTTCGCGGCCCTGCTGCGCCGCCGCCCTGTTCACGGTTTCGGCAAGGTCATGAACCCTTGCGTGGACTGCAAGATCCTGCTGCTGCGCCACGCCCGCCTGTATATGGAAGCCGTGGGCGCACGCCTGCTGGCCTCGGGCGAGGTGCTGGGCCAGCGCCCCATGTCCCAGCGACGCGACACCCTGCATGTGATCCCGCGCGACGCGGGCGTGGCCGGCCTGCTGCTGCGCCCGCTCTGCGCCCGGCTGCTGGCCCCTACCCCGGCCGAGGAAAGCGGCCTGGTGGACCGCTCGCGCCTGCTGTCCATTTCCGGACGCGGGCGCGGCGAACAACTGGCCCTGGCCGGGCGCTTCGCTCTTAAGGAAATTCCCACTCCCGGCGGCGGCTGCCGCCTGACCGAACGGGAAAACGCCCGGCGCTACTGGCCCGTGCTCACGCGCCGCGCCGACGCCGGGCCGTCCCTGGCAGAGGATTTCGCGCTGGCAAATCTGGGGCGGCAGTTCTGGCGGCAGGAAGACGGGCGCGACTACTGGTGCAGCGTGGGCCGCAACAACACGGACAACAAGCGTCTGGCGGCGGCCGCCGGGCCGGAAGACGCCCTGCTCAGCCTGACGGGCCTGCCCGGCCCTCTGGGTCTGGCACGCCGGGGCGCAACCTGGCCGCGTCCCCTGCTGGAGGAAGCCGCCGCCCTGACCGCCTCATACGCGCCCAAGGCCGTGGCCGCCGGCGGCCTCACCGCCCTGCGCGCTTCCTGGAAGAACGGCGGCCTGGAACTGGCCGTCCCGCCGCACCGCGCGGGCACGCTCTGGGCCGAGCCTTCCTGGGAAGAGGTACGGGCCGAAATCCGCGAAGAAGCGCGCCTCAGGCGGGAAATCCCTCCCGGGTCCGCCTCCGGAGCCTGAGCCGCGCCGCTGGCGCAAGCGGGCGCGACTTTCCCTTTCTGAAGACGACGGCTCTTTACAAAAGCGCCTTTTGCAGCTATACATTCCTATTGCAATCTAGAGAAGTTTATATGCCGAACCGATATCGTGCAAACGATACAACCCGGCCGGAGGATATATGGACCACAAGGACCTTGAATTTTTCCGCAAACTCCTGTCCGAGATGCTGGAGGAAGCCCAACAGAAGGGCGACAGCACCATCGAGGAGCTTACCGACAGCAATGAAGTCTTCGCCGACCCGGCGGACCGGGCCACGGCCGAGTCCGACCGTGCCTTCACCCTGCGCATCCGCGACCGCGAACGTCGCCTGATCCGCAAGATTCAGGCCGCCCGACAACGCATCGACGACGGCACCTACGGCATCTGCGAGGAATGCGGCGAGGAAATCAGCATTCCCCGCCTCAAAGCCCGGCCGGTGACGCGTCTGTGCATCAACTGCAAGGCCAAGCAGGAAGAGGACGAACACCTTCGCGGGGATTAGGACGGCCGCGTAAAACGCGTCTTTTGCCGTCTGGACAGCGCCAGCGGACCGGCGCGGCCCGGGTCTGTACTGTTTTGTACTATCCCCGAGCCGCGCCGGTCCGCTTTCTTGCCGGATAACAAAATCCATCGTTTTGCACGGCCGTCCAGTCCCGGAGAGGCCGCTTCCGTAATCTTGTAATTTTCATCCCGCAATTCCCATCCCGCTGCTCAGACGGAATTTTTCATGGTCAATGACGCGGCGGGAACGGGGCGCGCCGCTGTTGCCGCCCGGCCCGTTCCGCTGTAGTCTCCCGCGCATGGACGCCCATCTTTTTCGCCGTTTCTGCGACCTGCTGATCCCGCTGCTCACCGGCGCGCGCCTGGAAAAATTCCAGGAACCCGCGCCGGGCATCCTGACCCTGACTTTTTACGGCGCGGGCCGCAAGCGTCAGCTCTGCCTGCGCTTCGGGCGCAAGGAGCCCTTCTGCTTTCTGACCGAAAGCCGGATCAGCGCGGGGCACGCGCCCACGGCCCGGCTCATGCGCCTGCGCAAGTACGCGGCCGACCGCCGGGTGGCCGCCTGCGTGCCGCAGTTCTGGCAGCGCAGGCTCTGGCTGTTGCCGGGCGGAGCGGCCGGGGCCGCGCCGGGCACAAGCCTGACCTGGCTGTTGCTGGACCTGCGCGAGGGCGCGTCCCTGCATTTTCTGGATGCCCAGACCGGGCCGGAGACGGAAGACGCGCGCTGGCCCGCGCCCGCCGAACTGGCCCAGGCCCGCAGCGACTGGCGGCAGTGGCCCGTGCTCACGCCCGCCCTGCGCCGCAGCCTGGAGCGGATGGAGGAACCCGAACAGTGGGCCCTGCTGGAAGATCTGCGCGTGGGCGGGGGCGATGTTTTTCTCTACAGCGCCGAGGGATCTGACGGCCTTCGGGGCGGTTGCGGAGACATCCGCTCCGTCTCGGCCTGGCCCCTGCCGCCGGACCTGCGCGGCGGTCTGAAAGAGGAAAGCGGCCCGGACGTCCTGTCCCTGCTGGAGCGGGCCGGGCAGAGCCTGGTGCTGGAGCGCCTGGCCAGGGACAAGGCCGTGGCCGCCGCCCTGCCGCTGACCCGGCGTGGCCGCAAGCTGGATCGCCTGCTGGACAAACTGCGGGAGGAAGAAGCCCGGCTCACGGCCATGTGCGCGGCCCGGGCCGACGCCCTGGCCCTGCGGGAAAACCTCTGGCGCTGGCCCGCGGAGTTACGCGCGCCCCTTGTCGATGTGCCGGAAACGGAACACAGCCCGGCGAGGGAGATCAGGCTGGACCCGCGCTATACAGTGCGCGAAGCCATGGAACGGCTTTTTCACACCGCCCGGCGCGGGCAGCGCGGCCTGGAGCATCTGGCCCAACGCCGCGCGGCTCTGGAAGCCGAAGCCGCAGCCCTGGAACGCGCGCGCCGGGAAAGTCTGGCGGGCATATCAGGCGGGGATGCGGACAAGGCGGATTCCGCCTTCGGTCCGGGAGAAGCAATGCGCCGGCCCCTGCCCGGCGGTTTGCCCAAAAACGTGCAGCTCTTTATCAGCGAGGACGGCTTCGCCCTGCTGCGGGGCCGCGACGCCAAGGGCAATCTGGCGGCGCGCAAGCTGGCGGCGCCCCATGATCTCTGGCTGCACGCCGACAACGGCCCCGGCTCGCATGTGATCATCCGGCGGGCTCATGGCGGCCAGCCCGTGCCCGAGCGCACCCTGGACCAGGCCGGGGGCCTGGCGGCCTGCAAAAGCTGGCAGCGCGACGCGGCCAGCGCGCGCATCATCTATGCCGAGGTGCGCCATGTGAAGCCCCTGCGCAACGCCCCGGCGGGCACCGTGCGGATAGACAAGGTATTCGCCTCGCGCGAGGTGCCCGTGGACCATGAGCTGGAAACGCGCCTGCTGCCCGGCGTATAGAGCATTTCAAAGTTAATCTGCTCTGGAGGAAATGCGCAAGCTGGGGCCGCCGTCACTCCGCCTTGCAGACGTCCACCCAGACGCCGCCGGTGACGCGTTCCAGGTCCGCCAGGGAGATTTCCACGGCGTTGTTGGGCGCGCCCGCCGCCGGATAGACCGGGTCAAAATTCTTCAGGCTTGCGTCCAGATACACGGGCACGCCCTCGGGCAGGGCAAAGGGGCAGACCCCGCCCATGGGATGGCCCACCAGGCTTTCCACGTCCTCGGCCTTGATGAAATGGGCCTTCTGGTGAAAAACATCCTTGAACTTGCGGTTGTCCAGCCGGGCCGTGCCCATGACCACCAGCACCAGCGGGCCGTCCTTGCCCAGCAGGGAAAGGGTCTTGGCGATGCGCCCAGGCTCGCAGCCCACGGCCTGCGCAGCCAGATCCACGGTGGCGCTGGAGACCTCAAACTGGCGGTAGGCCGCGCCCAGCCCATGCCGTTCCAGAAATTCCCGTACCGCATCCACCCGCATGTTTTTTCCTCCCGGCGGATATGGCCGACCCGCCGTCTCGCATTGCAACGTTATCGAAACCTTCCAGGGGCTGAGCCTAACGCCGGAACACCAGCAGCAGCCCCGCCAGCACCAGGGCAAAGCCCGCCAGCCGCCGCCAGCCGAAGGGCGTCACCGGCAGGCCGAACCAGCCGAAATTGTCGATAACCGCCGCCATGACCAGATTGCCGAAAATCATGGCCAGCACGGTGGTCAGCACGCCGATGCGCGGCACGGCGATAATGGTGTTGAGCACCATCACCGCGCCCAGGATGCCGCCGATCCACTGCCAGGGCGGCGTTTCCGTCACGCGCGGCAGCTGACCCCGGCCGAAGAAGAGCACCGCCAGAGCCAGAAAGAGCGTGCCTACCGCAAAAGAAATCAGGCTGCTTTCCAGCACGCCCACCGTGCGGCTCAAGGCCGCGTTGATAGGCGACTGCATGGCGATCATGCAGCCGGCCAGCAGCATCAGCAGAATATACAACATGGCATCTTTCTTGTCCGCATTTGAAACCATTTACACCGGAGCGCATCGTCACGGGATGGATTTTCGTGTTATATCAAGGAAAACGAACCCGCTTTGAAGGAGTGTACTCTTTTGGTACTCGACTGAAAAAGCGGATGAAGTTTGACGCGGAGATAACCGAAAAGACACCCGTGACGACGAGCGCTACGGCAGCAGTCCCTCGGGCAACGCCCCAAACACCGCCTCATAGCGCTCCCGGAACCGGGCCGGGGTATAGATGTGCTCCTGGGTGCCCATCTTTTCCAGGGCAAAGCTGGCGCTCACCGAGCCCAGCTTGGCGGCCTCGGGCATGGGCAGGCCGTGGGTCAGGCCCTTGAGCAGGCCCGCGCGGTGGGCGTCGCCCGCGCCCGTGGGGTCCACCACGCCCGCGGGCGGCACCGGCGCAATGCGCACTTCAGTGCCGTCGGCCCCGCGCACCAGCGCGCCTTCCGCGCCCAGAGTGGTCACCAGCCAGAGGGTGCGGCCCAACAGCTCGTCCTCGCTCTTGCCCGTGGCCTTGCAGATCATGTTCAGCTCATAGTCGTTGGTGATGCAGGCCAGCGACCCCTCAATGGCCGACAGCAGGTCCGCGCCGGAAAGCACGGGCAGCTGCTGGCCGGGATCATAAATATACGGCACGCCATTTTCCTTGTAGAAGGCGGGCAGGCGGCGCATGTCCTCCACATTGCCGGGCGAGACGATGGCGATGTCCGTATCCGGGTCCAGATCGGGGAAAGAGTACTGGGCGGGCAGGGTCATGGCGCCGGGATAGAAGCCGGTGATCTGGTTGCTGTTCATGTCCGTGGTGATGTAGCAGAGCGCGGTGAAAATGTCCGCGTCGCGCCGGATGCCGTCCAGGGGCAGGCCCAGCGTGCTCAGGGCTTCGGCGTAGGGCACGAAGTCGCGCCCGGCGGCGGCCACGATGACCGGCTTTTCGTCGAGCAGGGCCAGGGAATAGGCGATATTGCCCGCGCAACCGCCGCGCCGCTCGTCCATGCCGTCCACCATGAAGCTGACGTTGATCATGTGCAGCTTGTCCATCAGGATGTGGTCCTGAAAATTGCCGGGAAAAGTCATGATGCGGTCAAAGGCCAGAGAACCGGAAACATAGATGGACATGGTCGCCTCACTGTTGCGGATATATGCCGCCTCGGCCGCTTCAGGGCTGTCGCTCACTTGAGAAACGGTCTAAAGCAGATCAACGTTAAAATGCTCTATCCCACGGACGGCAGGCTGTTTTCCTCAATCCAGCGCAAAAAGGGCTGGTGCCCGGCCTCCAGGGGCAGGGCCACAATACAGGGCACTTCGTAGCTGTGCGCGCGGCGCACCGCCGCGCAAAAATCCTCAAAAGCCGCGCGCCCGACCTGGGCCAGCAGCAGGCATTCCCCGGCCTCGCGCACCTCGCCTTGCCAGCGGTAGACCGACCGCGCGCCGGGCAGCACGTTGACGCCCGCCGCCAGCCGAGCTTCCACCAGCATACGGGCCAGGTCCAGGGCTTCCCGCTCATGGGGCACGGTGACGTAAACCAGAAAGGACATGCTTCCTCCGGCGCGCCGGGAAACGGCACGAAGTTCAGTTTACACGGCAATGCCGCGCCGGTCCAGAAGCAGAGGAGAAACAGCCCGGCCGGGCGCATCCAGGGTCAGTCCTCATTAAAATGCCGCCCGCGTCAGCCTCCAAGATGCGAGGCAATCAGCCGGTACAGGGCGGCCACGTCAATGGGTTTGGCCAGATGGCCGTTCATGCCCGCCGCGGCCGCGGCCGCGATGTCCTCGGTAAAGGCATTGGCCGTCATGGCAAGAATGTGGATTGTTTCCGCGTCCGCGTGGTCCGAGGCGCGGATGGCCCGTGTGGCCTCATAGCCGCTCATGACCGGCATCTGCACGTCCATAAGAATAAGCGCATAGTGCCCGGGCTCGGAAGAAGTGAATTTTTCCAGAGCCTCCCTGCCGTCCCCGGCGCACTCGACGGCGGCCCCCGTCATTTCCAGGAATTCCTTGGCGACTTCCCGGTTGAACTCGTTGTCCTCGGCCAGCAGGATCCGCCTTCCGGAAAAGTCATATTCCCGGCGGTTGGGAATGCCCACTTCGGCCTTTGCCGGGGCATGCCGCGTTATGGAAAGAAGCGTGTCGTGCAAGGTGGAGGCGAAAAACGGTTTGTTGATAAAGGCATTGACTCCGGCCTCGCGCGCCTCCCGCTCAATGGGAGACCAGTCATAGGAGCTGATGATAATGATCAGCGTATCCGGCCCGACTTCCCGGCGGATGCGCCGCGCTGTCTCCACGCCGTCCATGTCGGGCATCTGCCAGTCAATAAGGCAGACGTCGTAGTCATCGCCGCATTCACGCGCCCGCAGGATGATATCCACGGCCTCCTTGCCGGTGAGCACCCATCTGGCGCGCAGCCCCATCCTGCCCAGCAACAGCGAGGCATGCTCGCAGGTGCCGGGGTCGTCATCCACCACCAGCACCTTGAGCGGGTCCAGAGCGGATAATTCCCGTGAGGTCTGGCGGCCGCTCAGGCCGAAGGGAAGCTCCACGGTAAATTCCGTGCCCCTGCCCTCCTTGCTTTTTACCGAAATCATGCCGCCCAGCAGGGAAACAAGGTTTTTGGTAATGGCCATGCCGAGCCCCGTGCCGCCGAACTTCGAAGCGGTGGAAGCCGTGGCCTGTTCAAAGGGCATATACAGGCGGCTGATGAATTCCTCACTCATGCCGATGCCCGTATCGCGGATAATGAAGCGGAACCGGACATTATTACGGTTTTTATGAACTTGCCGGATATCCAGCCGGATGGAGCCGCCCCTGGGCGTGAACTTGACGGCGTTGGAAAGGATGTTGATCAGAATCTGATTCAGGCGCATGACATCGCCGTTCAGCTCTTCCTCATCAACTTCAGACAGGGAGACCTCGAAATTCTGTCCCTGTTCCTGGATCTGCGGCTGAATGAGATTCACGACCCCCTGGAGGGACAAGCGAAAATTGAACGGCTCGTGCGCGATGGACAGCCTGCCCCCCTCGATCTTGGACATGTCGAGCACATCGTTGATGAGACCGAGCAGATGGCGCGAGGACTGGGCGATTTTGCCGAGGCAATCCTCAAGACGGGCCCGGTCATCCAGCCTGCTCATGGCAATGGTGGTCATGCCGATGATGGCGTTCATGGGCGTGCGGATCTCATGGGACATGTGCGAAAGAAAATTGCTTTTGGCGGCATTGGCGTTACGCGCGCTTTCGAGGGCGTCGCTCAGTGTCCGCTGATAGCCGATGGCGTCGGTCTGGTCGGCCAAAACCGTAATATAACGCTCCAGCGCGCCGTCCTGGCAAACGGGATAGACCCGGATTTTGAATTGCCGCCCGCTCTCCGCAAGCGCGACATCCCGCTCCACCGGGCCGCGCAGGCTTCCGTCGCTGAAAACGGCCCGCAGCCAGTCGCCCACATCGGGCGGCAGCAGGGAATACAGCGTATTGTTGTCCCGGTACAGTTCGTTCGAGTCCAGGCCGATGATGCGTTTGCTGTTGGAGCTGATGTATTCAAAATTTTCTTTGCTGCGGGCGATGAGAAAAACTTCATCAATATTTTCGGCCAACAGATTGAAGAGTCTCTCGCGGTACGCTATCTCCTTGTTTTTCTTGCGCTCAAGCCTGTTTGTGAAAACGATCAGCCAGATGATCAATCCCCCCATCAGCAGGGTAACCAGAATGGAGAAAATCCGTGTCCTGTCCATATCGGCCAGAATCATCGCGCTTCTGAGGTCGGCGGATTTGCCGAAACGGTTCAGCACGCTGTCCAGCGTGTCCAGATACGGAAGCACCTCACGCTTGTAGTAGGCGTTTACCTCGTCAAACGTTGCGAGACCGGCGCCGGCAGCCGCCTGGACCGCCCGCCTCCGGGCCTGCCGGAAATCACGCAATGCCCTTTCCAGAGCGCTCAGATCCTCTTTGTCACCCAGATAGAGAGTCTTGATCCTTGCAATGGAATCATTCTGCGCCTTCTCCTGCCGGTTCAGTATTTCTTCAAACTTCTCGGGGGCCAGGTCAGGCGTGGCGAGCATGGCGGGAAACGTGTTCCGCATCTCATATATGCGGGCTTTCATTTCACGCGCCTCGCGTGAAACCAGATATGGATGCTCATAGAGCGTCGCCGTTGACTCTCCCATCCGGTACATGGCGACAACCACAAAGGCCACATAACAGGCAGTGATGGCGCAAAGGCCCAGCATCCGCAGGTTTCTTGAGGACACGGCGCCGTGCTTTCCGCCGGCAACGGCCCCGCCGGTCTTTGGAAAAGGCTCTGTCGCCGCCCTGTCCGGGATTGCAGTGCGAAATTTCATAGGATCATCTCCAACCCGTTTCGCCTGCCGGCCCCTGCGGGTTCATCAGTTGTAAAAATGTCCGGCACGCCCCGCCGGGCACTACGGCGGATAACGCCTGAAATGCCCGTTTACCCGCGTTTCACGGCAATACTCCGACGGAAGCCGCAAGACAAAAAAAGCGATGTAGCAACACGCCCTGGTCCGTGCCCCCGGGCGGACACAGCCGGACCGTTGTCCTACGCGCGCAGCACCGCGCAGATTCCGTTGTAGCTGCTTGCAATCTCCGGCATCATTGTGACGGCTTCATCCCAGTTGCCTGCGCGGATGCACTGTTCCTGCCGCAGCACCAGCTTTTGCATGGTTTCGCAGCCCAGAGTGCCGCAGACGCTTTTCAGCGAATGCGCCGCGACGCCCGCCGCTTCCCGGTCACCGGCCGCAACGGCCTCCAACAGTTGGGCATAACTTTTTTCAGTAAGAAATTTTTCCAGATAGCGCTCGAGCATGGGTTCATTGCCCATAAAACGCTCCAGAGCGCCGCTCAGATTGATCCCACCCTCTTCCAGCCGCGTTTTCCTGTCCTGATCCATCTCTTCAACCTCATTCCCCGGCATCCGCCGCGCCGGTCAGGTAAAGATTGCGTATTTGGCCTTCAATAGCCTGAAAACACTCCAGAAGCCGCGGATTGAAGACGCCGCACGCTCCGCCGGAAATCATCTCGACCGCCTTGTCGAAACCGAAGGCCTCTTTGTACACCCGCTTGCTGACCAGGGCGTCGTAAACGTCGGCAATGGAGACGATCTGCGCCCAGAGGGAAATATCCCCGCCCCTGAGCCCGTCCGGATAGCCGCCCCCGTCCCAGCGCTCATGATGATGCCGGGCGATGTCATAGGCACAGTCAAAAAAGGGAAGCTCACGCATCTGGGGAATTTGCGCCAGAAGGCGGCATCCCTCGGTGGTATGCGTCTTCATTATGTCAAATTCTCTGTCGGTAAGCCGCCCGGGCTTATTCAGTATGGCGTCGGGAACGGATATCTTCCCCACGTCATGCATGATGGCGGCCAGGGAAATCTGCTCAATCGCATCCTCCGAAAAACCTTCTCCCAGCGGGGAACTCGTAAGAAAGAGGCTGGTAATGTCGTGAATCCGCCGGACATGCTCGCCGGATTCGCCGCTGCGGAATTCAATGGCCGTGGCCAGGGAGGCTATCATCCCCATGTTCAGCTTGAGGATGCGCTCGGCCTGCCGCTGTATTTCAGCCTTTTGTCGGTCGACAATATCCGCGAAACGCTCACGCGCCACAAAAAGCTCGATGACGGAGTTGACGCGGCGCCGCACGATATGGGGAGAAACAGGCTTGGGGATGACATCCATCACGCCGAGATCATAGGCCTTCTTGATAACGCGGTCGTCCGTTTCGCCCGTGATGAGAAATACGGGAATCTGGTTGACCACATTTTCTCTGCCGAGTTCCTCCAGCATGGCGATGCCTCCCATCACAGGCATAACCACATCAAGAAGAACAGCGCAGACTTCCCGCCTGCGCATCCGCAGTTTATCAAGGCCTTCCCTGCCGTTCTCCGCTGTTTCAATGGAATGAGCCGCCGCGAAAATGTTCGCCAGCACTTCGCGGTTCATTTCGTCATCGTCGACAATAAGCAGCGTGTTTGGAGCATCCGCCTGACATTTAAATGAATTTTCCATGAATATTTACGGTGAGTTATACAGCATACCACACTGTGTTTTATTCGCCGCCGTATATCATGCCGCCGTTCTTTCCTTGAAGCCATACCTTATTTAATTTCATGATTTAATTTCATGTCATGACGTTATTTAAACAAAATATGCATATAAATTTATGACTCATAATTATATAAAACATATAAACATAGTTAATTATTTTAATTTGTCTGACTTTATTTATTTACTAAATACAAACAATTTTTTTTAGATACGGAATTTTTCCGATCCCGGCAAGTGTTCCCAGGCGGTTTCCACCCGGCGGCCGCCCTGCCTCCGTACCCCCCCCAAAGTAACCTCAGCAAATACGTAAGAGAGACTTTCCCGTTGCCGGTCTGCGCGGAACAATCGCGGTATTTCGCGTGGGAAAAGGCATGAATGCTGTACGGAATATCGTCTCCATGGCGACGCTCTGCTTTGTTTTTTGTTGCTCCTCCCGGTTCCGGCCGCAAGCTGGCGGAAGCCATGCACGGCAAGGGCACCTGATTCAGCTTCACGGCCCCGTTCGATCCGGGCGGGACGCAAAATACGGCGTCGGAACCGGGTATTCCCGCCGCCGCCCCGGTAAGGGGCGCGGCTTTGGCCGACGTGTCTCCGGCCATCCGGGACAAGGCCATCCTGCCGGACCGCCTTGCGGGCCGCTGCCGCCTGTGGCATAGCAGGGACATGACAAAAGCAGATCCCCGCCCGGCTCGGGCGCAAAAAGTCCTGGCCGCCCTGCGGGCCCGTTACCCCAGGCCCGAAACCCATCTCAATTCCCATAACGCCTGGGAACTGCTGGTCGCCACCGTGCTGGCCGCCCAGTGTACCGACGCGCGGGTCAATACCATCACGCCGGAACTTTTCCGGCGCTGGCCCGGCCCGGCGGAGCTGGCCGGGGCCACCCGGGAAGAGCTGGAAGAGGTCATCCGTTCGGCGGGTTTTTACCACAGCAAGGCAAAAAACCTGTTGGGCGCGGCCCGGCGCGTGCGGGACCACTTTGAATGCCGGGTGCCCCAGGCCCTGGAGCATCTGGTGACCCTGCCGGGCGTGGCCCGCAAAACAGCCAATGTGGTTCTGTTCGGCGCGTTCGGCATCAATGAGGGCTTGGCCGTGGACACCCACGTGAAGCGGATCAGCTACCGGCTGGGCCTCACGGACCAGACCGACCCCGTGGCCGTGGAACGGGATCTGATGGCGCTGTTCCCGCAACAGGAATGGGGCGACGTCAACCACCGCATGGTCTGGTTCGGGCGGGATGTCTGCCACGCCCGCAAACCCCGTTGCGGGGAATGCGAAATGGCCTCCTTCTGTCCCCGCCTGGAGCCGCCCAAGGAAAAAACCGGGCGCAACAGCGCGGGACGGCGCTGAACGCGGCGGAAATTTTGCGGATATTTTCCCACGCGTCTTAAGGAAAGCGTGCGGCCGCCGATAAGGTTCATTGACGCCGTTTCAGCCAAGGACGAGGAATGCCATGACCCAGAACAGCTTGCTCAACGTCAATAATAATGAGCTCGAAATCATAGAATTTCTCATTGATGAAAAGCAGCCGGACGGCAGCGCCTACAGCGGGCACTATGGCATCAATGTCGCCAAGGTGCTTGAAATCATCCGGCTGCCCAGCGTGACCAGCGTGCCCAGCAAGCATGACTCCTCTGTGCTCGGCACCTTCAATTTGCGCGGCAAGGTGCTGCCCATCCTGAATCTGGCGGCCTGGCTCGGCAAGGAAATGGCCAGCGATGAGAACAACAAGGTCATCGTCACCGAATTCAGCGGCGTACAGGCCGCCTTTCTGGTTTCCTCGGTGACCAGCATCCACCGGATGACCTGGGACCGCATCGAGCCGCCCAACAGATATGTGCAGGCCTACTCGCGCGAGAGCATCACCGGCGTGCTGCGCATCCAGGACCGGGTGCTCTTCATTCTGGATATGGAAAAAATTCTTGCCAGCCTGGACAGCACCCTGGACATGTCCCAGGTGGAGGTGGACACCACCCCCGTGGAAGGCGCGGGCCAGTTCCACCTGCTGGTGGCCGACGACTCCAGCTCCTTGCGGCATATCCTCAAATCCTCGCTGGAAAAATCGGGTTTTCAGGTCACGGTGGTGGGCAGCGGCCGGGAAGCCTGGGACTATCTTTCGGAACTGCGCAACGATGCCCAGTCCAAACAGGTGGAACTCACCGAACTGGTGCATCTGGTCATTTCCGACATCGAAATGCCGGAAATGGACGGCCACGCGCTCACGGCCAAAATCCGCGAGACGCCGGGCATGCAGCAACTGCCGGTGATCCTCTTCTCCTCCCTGATCACCGAAGCCCTGCACGCCAGGGGCGTCAAAGTGGGCGCGGACCGGCAGGTTTCCAAGCCCGATCTGCCCGGCCTGAACAAAATCATCCGCGAGCTGATCGCCGAAAAGCTGCATAAGTAAGCTCCCGGCGGCCTGATCCGGCCGCAACCGCCTTTCAAACAATCCCGGCCCGCGCCCTGGCGCGGGCCTCTGCTCGTCTTTCTCCCGGGCAAAGCAACTTTTCAAAGTTGCTTTGCTCTATCTGGCAGCCTTTTTGCATACTGCCCGGCATGGATGCCTTCAACTATGATCCGGCGGCTGTGCTCAGCCTGCTGCTCACCATGATGCGGGTGAGCATCGTCATGTTCATGCTGCCGGTCTTTTCCACCAACAACATCCCCATCCCGGTCAAAGCGGCCGTCACCATTGTCTTTTCACTGGGCGTGTGGCCGCATCTGGCCCTGTCCGGCGCGGCCATGCCCGCCCACCCCTTTGATATGGTTCTGATGCTGCTGGGCGAGGTAGTGCTGGGTCTGGTGCTCGGCATGGCCGTCAATTTTTTGTTCATGGGCATCCAGGCGGGCGGCGAGCTGCTGGGTTTTCAGATGGGCTTCACCATGATCAACTTCGCGGACCCGCTCACCGGCAACCAGACCGGCGCCACGGCTTTTTTTCTCTGGATGGTCTCTCTGCTGGCCTTTCTGGCCCTGGACGGGCATCTGTACATGATCAAGGGCTTTGCCGCCTCCTTTGCCCTGGTGCCGCCCGGCGGCCTGTTCATCGGCGAGAATCTGCTCTGGCAGGTATTGCATCTGGCGGCCCAGGTCTTCGTGCTGGCGCTGAAAATCGCCGCTCCGGTCATGGTGGCCCTGTTCATGGTGGAGGTGGCCCTGGCCCTGGTGGCCCGCACCTCGCCGCAGATTCACATCATGGAATTCGGCTTTCCCATCAAGATCGGCGTGGGCTTTTTCTTTGTGGGCCTGCTGCTGGTGGTCATGGCCGACCATGTGGAGCACTTCATCAACGGCATGGGCGGGCTGTTCACCCATCTGCTGCGGGCCATGAGCCCGCTGTATCAGTGACGGACTCGGCACAACGCCACACGACAATATTTCGTCATTAACCTTGTTATTCAGTTATTTTTAGAGGTTTTGATAATTATACCATATTTAATATATTTTTTATGTCCATATTGGATCCGTCATATGCTCCAGCATGGAATACAATCCTCTGGAAATTCAAATTTCAACTGAATACCACATATTGAACTATCTCGCCCCTTGCGGTAATGACATTTCGTGGAACATACGGCATATCCGTATGCTTCGCGAGGTTGCACATTTCACACGCTGCCAAGTGTCCGGGGGGGCCAGCATGAGCCAGAATGGGAATGGGCAGGAACGCCTGCTGGATGTCTTTGGCGAGTTTCTTTATGTGGCGGACGTTCACACCTATGAACTGCTGTACATGAATGAGCGTGCCATCAACCTCCTTAATCTCAATCCGAAAAACTACAAATACAGAAAATGTTATGAGGTCATCCAGGGAACCGACGCCCCATGTTCCTTTTGTACCAATAGATATCTAAGTTATAATAACGTCTACATCTGGGAATATGAGAATAAATACCTTGGACGCCACTTTTCCATACATGACAAACTTATTGACTGGGATGGACGCAAATCACGCATTGAGCTGTCTTTTGATATTACCAAGTTCAAAAATAAAGTACATAAGCTCGAAAATAAAGTCGCTTCCATAGTTGGAAGCATACCTGGCGGCATCTGCCAGATGGCTGACGATGGTTTTCTGACTATTCTGTGGTATAACGACACATTTCTTAAGCTCATCGGCTATACCAAGGAACAGTTCAAAACGGAGCTGAACGGCACGGCGGACTATATTCTTCCGCAGGACATGGCAATGGT
Source organism: Desulfovibrio sp. (assembly GCF_018379785.1). Taxonomy (GTDB): domain Bacteria; phylum Desulfobacterota; class Desulfovibrionia; order Desulfovibrionales; family Desulfovibrionaceae; genus Desulfovibrio. The sequence goes on along the minus strand of NZ_JAGZUV010000014.1, from coordinate 11,772 downwards.
GGCCGCCGCTCTGGAAAAAACAAAGCGGACGCATCAGACCCAGCTTCTTGAAATGCGCATCCGGCGGCGCGACGGAGAAGTCCGCACTCTGCTGACCACCATCGGCTACAGCCACGCCTCGGAGAGCGCGCCCCATCCCGCCTATTACAGCGTCATCATCGACATTACCGAATACAAACGCCTGCTGGAACGGAACGAGCGGGAAGTCAAGGATGCCCTGTTGACCAGAGCGCAGGCGGCCAGCGAGTCCAAAAGCCGCTTTCTGTCCCGCATGTCGCATGAACTGCGCACGCCGCTGAACGCCGTCATCGGCATGAACCGCCTTGCCATCCACCGGCAGGACGACGCAAAGGAATTGCAAAACTGCCATGCGAAAATAGAAGCCGCCGCCCGGTATCTGCTCTCGCTCATCAACGACGTGCTGGACTTTTCCCGCATTGAAAACGGCAAACTGCAGTTCGCCATCCAACCCTTTTCGCTCCCGGCTTTTCTCTACGACCTTTACGACCTGTTCTCCGGCGAGGCGGAACAGAGACTGCTGGACTTCACCCTGCGCGTGGAGCCCTTTGAGGAAGAGCATTTCAACGGCGACGCGCTTCACCTGAAACAAATTTTCGTGAATCTTCTGTCCAATGCCTTCAAGTTCACCGAAAAGCATGGGCGCGTCACCCTGGCGGTCCGCAAGCTGACACGCAGGGGCCGGACAAGCGTGCTGGAATTTACCGTTTCAGATACCGGCATCGGCATCTCCCCTGACGGCCTGACGCGGATTTTCAACATTTTTGAACAGGAAACCACCGAGATCGTCAACCAGTACGGCGGATCAGGATTGGGGCTTTCCATCAGCAAGTCCCTTGTGGAACTGATGGACGGCACCATCAGCGTGCGCAGCGAAAAAGGCCGGGGAAGCTCCTTCACCATTGTCCTGCCGCTTGGCGCCGTGGCGGCACCGCCGCCATCCGCCGTGGCGGAGGGCACTTTTTCAGGTGTGCTGGTGGTTGACAACAGGGAGGACGGGGAGACGGCGACGCGCATCCTGAACGCTGCGGGCATCAAAACGGTTTTCGCCTCCGACGCTTCCGAGGCCATTCGGCATCTGGAGGCCTCGGCGGCGGGCGGCGAGCCCCTTGGCACAGTGTTGCTGGCTGCCGCCCTGCCCGGCGCGGACGCGGTCAGGCGGCATCTTCGCAACCGGCCGAAGCCGTCATGCGTCCGGCTGGCGCTGACAGGCGGCCGGCTTCCCGATCCGGAAGCAATGGCCGACGACAGGCCCGGTTTTATCCGCAAACCATTTTTCCGCACGTTCCTTCTGGACGGTCTGCGGGAACTCCACGGAAACGCGCCCAAAGAAAGGCCGCAGGAAGACCTCTTTGATTTTAGGGGGAAAAGCCTTCTTCTGGTTGAGGACAACGAGCTCAACATGGAGATCGCCCGCGAGCAGCTCAAGGCCTGCGGGTTCAGCGTCGAAGCGGCCTGTAACGGAAAAGAAGCGGTGGAACGCTTCGCGGCCAGCCCGCGGCATCACTTCGACGTCATCCTCATGGATGTTCTCATGCCGGTCATGGACGGCCTGACGGCGACCAGGAAAATCCGCAATCTGCGCCGCGACGACGCGCGCACCGTGCCTATCGTCGCCCTCTCCGCCAACGCCTTTGAGGAGGACCGCCAGAAATCCCTGGCCAGCGGCATGAACGCCCACGCCAGCAAACCTCTGGAAATCGACGCCTTGTGCGCACTGCTCAGGTCGTATTTCAGCGTGCCGTCCAAGGCATAAGCCCCGATTCACGCGGAAACGCTCCCACCCGGGCCGGAACGGCGTAACGTTAAGCAAGCCCGCTCCCGGCGGTGTCCTGACAAGGCCGGACATGGCCTTTGCCGCGTTGCGCGGCTCCCCGGGCAGGCCGCCCGCCGGGGTATCCTCACAATCCAACGCATACACTGTTTTTCGGGAGCGGGAAGCGCATCGCCACAGTTCGGAATTATTCTTCCCGCTTTGCCGTGACCCCAGGGTCAGCCCTCATTAAACCACCTGCTGCAAAGCTGCCTTTTTCCGTGTGGCGGCCTTGCAAAGCGAAATTGACCTCGCGGTATTTCAATACAGCTTCGCACAATTTCGGTTTTGCGCCGTGCCGCCATGATACGGAAAAGGGATTCGGAGGGGCCTGCCCCCTCCGAATCCCTTTTCCGTCCTCAGGACATAAAAACGTCGGACAGCCTATCCGGCGGCCCGGTCCAGTCTCGCCAGCGTCGCATCCCGGCCCAGAAATGCCATGATTTCGTTGAGATGCGAGCCGCCCATAAAGCCCATAAGCGCCGTGCGCAGAGGCGGGGCCACTTCCTTGAACTTCAGGCCGTTGTCCGCCACATAGGCGTTGAGCGCGGCCTCCAGGGCCTCGGCGCTGAAGGGCTCACAGGCATTGAAGACCGCGGCCAGCGCGCGCAGATGGGCCTTGCCCGCGTCCGTAAAATGCTTGTTGGCGTCCTTTTCCGTATACACCAGCTCGGCGGCGGGCACGAGCAGGGGGCGGAAACTCTCGGCCAGGGCCTTGAGATTGTTGGCCCGCTCGCGGAACATCACGCACAAGGGTTCCAGGCGCTCCCTGGGCAGTTCGCCCAGACCGGCCTCCCGCACAAAGGGCTCCACCAGTCCGGCCAACTGGTCCAGAGGCAGTTCGCGCATGAAGTGGGCGTTGCACCATTCCAGCTTGGCCGGGTCAAAGGCCGCTGCCGCCGGGTTGAGATTGCTGCCGTCGAAATACCGCACCAGTTCGTCCAGGCTGAACAGCTCCTGATTGCCGTGGGACCAGCCCAGGCGCACCAGATAACTGACCAGGGCCTGGGGCAGCAGACCGTCCTTCTGGTATTCAATGACCGCCCGGGCGCCGTGGCGTTTGGAAAGCTTCTGGCGGTCCGGGCCCAGAATCATGGGCACATGGCCGAAGCGGGGCACGGGCAGGCCCAGAGCCTCATAAAGCAGGATCTGGCGCGGGGTGTTGGACACATGGTCATCGCCCCGGATCACGTGGGTGATGCCCATTTCATGGTCATCCACCACTACGGCCATATTGTAAGTGGGCATGCCGTCGGCGCGGCGGATGACCATGTCGTCCAGCTCGCTCACATCCACCGCGATTTTGCCCTTGACCATGTCGTCAAAGACCACCTTGCCCGTGAGCGGGGTCTTGAGGCGCACGCAGCGCCCCTCGCCGGGTCCCAGATCACGCGTGCGGCAGTGGCCGTTATAGCGCGGCTTGAGGCCGTTTTGGCGGGCCTCCTCGCGCATGGCCTCCACCTCTTCGGGCGTGCAGGAACACCAGTAGGCGTGGCCTGTTTCCAGCAGCTTGTCCACATAGCTGTTGTACAGATCCGTGCGCCGGGTCTGATAGGTAAGCCCGCCGTCCCAGTCCAAGCCCAGCCAGCGCATGGAAGCCAGGATGGAATCCGTATATTCCTGCTTGGAGCGCAGCAGATCCGTGTCTTCAATGCGCAGATGGAAGCGGCCGCCGTAATGGCGGGCCAGAAGCCAGCAGAAAATGGCGGTGCGCGCGCCGCCGATGTGCAGATGCCCGGTGGGACTGGGCGCAAAACGGGTAACAACGTCTGACATGGTATGACTTTCCTTAAAGAGTGAAGTGTCCGCCGGACTTACGCGCTCACGCGCGGCCCTGTCAAGAAGCGGCCCGGGCGGCGCTCAGTCCCGCCGGGCCTTGGGCCGCCGCCGGGCATAGCTTTTGAGCATCCGGGTCAGTTCGTTCACATTCACGGGTTTGGTCAGATGCCCGTCCATCCCGGCGGCCAGGCTGCGCTCGGCGTCGCCGCGCATGGCATAGGCCGTCATGGCGATGATCGGGGTTTCCACCGCGCCGGGCAGGCCGCCGGCGCGAATCTCGCGGGTGGCCGTGTAGCCGTCCATGACCGGCATCTGCACATCCATGAGGATGAGGTCGATGTCCGCGTGCCGGGCACGCCAGATCTCCAGAGCTTCCCGCCCGTTGACCGCGGGAATGCAGACCGCGCCCATGCCGTCCAGCAGGGCTTCCATGATTTCGCGGTTGATGTCGCCGTCCTCGGCCACCAGCACGCGCAGGCCCTTGAGACAGTTCAGATCCTCGGGACCGTCGGCGGCGTCGGCGGGCAGATCCGCGCCCGCGCACAGCCGGAACGGCAGTTCCACCCGGAATACGCTGCCCTTGCCTTCCTCGCTCTCCACGGAAATACCGCCGCCCATCAGCGCGGTGAGACGGCGGCAGAGGGCCAGGCCCAGGCCCGTGCCTCCGAAACGGCGGGTGATGGAGGTGTCCGCCTGGGAAAAAGGCTTGAAAATGCGGGCCTGGTCCTCAGGGCTCATGCCGATGCCCTCGTCGCTGACGCTGCAACGCAGGCGCACCGTATCCGTGGTGCGGCCCACCAGTTCCAGATCAATGCGGACCGTGCCGTGCTCGGAAAATTTCACCGCGTTGCTGCCCAGATTGAGCAGTATCTGACGCAGGCGCAGGGCGTCGCCCGAAAGGACGGGCGGGATGTCCGGATCAATGACGGTTTCCAGGCCGAGCTTTTTGGCCTGGGCCTTGGGCTGGAGCAGGGTCAGCACGGCCTCGATTTCATGCGCGGGCTGGAAGGGGAGATTTTCCAGCTCCATGTGGTTGGCCTCAATTTTGGAAAAATCCAGCAGGTCGTTGATGATGTCCAGCAGAGACACGCAGGTGCCGTGGATTTTCTCGATGTAGTCCCGCTGCTGCGGCGTGAGGTCGGTATTCAGGGCCAGATAGGCCATGCCCATGATGCCGTTCATGGGCGTGCGGATTTCGTGGCTCATATTGGCCAGGAAAATGCTTTTGGCGGCATTGGCCGCCTCTGCCTCGTCCTTGGCCTCGCGCAGCATGCGCTCGTGCAGGCGATGTTCCGTGACGTCGTCGGTATAGCCCGCGATGCGGCGGTTCTCCCCGGAACCCATGACCTCATAGGCCAGCTTGAGCCAGCGCTGGCCCAGTCGGGGATGCAGCACACGCACCTCGGTATGTTCGTGCCGTCCCACCACCCAGTCCCCGGGACGCCGCAGAAGCCGCCAGGTTTCACGGTCCTCGGGCACAAGGCGCGCTTCCACCGCATCCACGCGCTCTTCATCGCCAAGGCCTTCAGGCAGGCCCAACTGGCCGAAGAAAATGTCGTTGCCCGTGAGTTCCAGCTCCCCTTTGCCGTGCCGCAGCTCGAACACGCCGAGCCGCCCCAGGCGGCAGGCCAGGGAAAGCCGCGCCAGACTCTCCCGCAGGGACTGGTGCATGGCCTGAATCTCGCTGACGTCCTGATGGTAGCCGGTGATCCGCACCAGAGGATCGTCGTCCGCGGAAATGCGGCGGCCGCCGCAACGCACGAAAATCACGCCCCACTTGGGATGATGGTAGGGATAGCGCACTTCGTGCATCTGGGTGTCGGCCAGAAACTGATCCACCACGTCATTGACGTCGTCGTCGCACTTTTTGTCCACCCGGCCGCGCCAGAAAGCGAAACATTCCTCCGGCGCGGGATGCTCTTCCAGTCCCAGCAGGCGCAGCATAGGCGCGTTGGCCAGCATGGAGCAACAGCCGTTGCGGGTGTCGATCATAATCACCCAGAGGCCGGTATTGGCGGCATCCATGGCTTCCTGCATCCAGGACTGTTCTTTGAGCAGGTCACGCCAGGCAAGATCTTGGCTCATGAAAACTCCGGAAAAATGAACGTGTTCGTTTTTACCTCTTTTAACAGTGCAAGGCAATGCAAGGACGCGGGCAGGCTTGCGCCCCATGCCTCCGGATGCTATTTCTTCCGCTTCCGTAACGCGCTGAACATGCGCCGGACATTGCAGCGGAGAACAGCCATGACACAGCCCACAGTGGTCATTAAATACGGCGGCCACGCCATGGACAAGCCGGAGTTGAGCGAAGCCTTCGCCACGGATCTGGCCCATCTTGCCGGACAGGGCATGCGCCTTGTGGTGGTGCACGGGGGCGGGCCGCAGATCAGCGCCCTGCTCGCACGCCTGCGGGTTGAAAGCCGCTTTGTGGACGGCCTGCGCGTGACGGACGAAGCCACCATGCGGGCCGTGGAAATGGTGCTCTGCGGCCAGGTCAACAAGGCGGTGGTCAGCGGCTTCTCGCAGCACGGCGTGCGCGCGGCGGGCATTTCAGGCCGCGACGGCAACCTGCTGCGGGCGCGGCGCAAGAACCCGGCCCTGGGCCTGGTGGGCGAGGTCACGGAAGTGGACCCGTCCCTGCCCCGCTGCCTGCTGAACGCCGGTTTTCTGCCGGTGGTGGCGCCCGTGGCCTCGGGCCCGGACGGCGAAGCCCTGAACATCAATGCCGACACGGCGGCGGGCGCGCTGGCCGGTGCCCTGGCGGCCGAGTATTTTGTGCTGATTTCCGATGTGCCGGGCGTGCTGAACGCCGACGGCAGGCTGATTCCCGGCCTGAACCGGGCGGAAATCGCCCGTCTGAAAGAGGACGGCGTGATCAGCGGCGGCATGATCCCCAAGGTGGAAGCCTGCCTGAACGCGCTGGACGCGGGCTGCTCGCGTGCGTTGATTCTGGACGGCCGCGCCCAGTCCAGCCTGCGCCGCTATCTCCTGGATGACGCGCCGCTGGGCACGGTGGTAGTGCGATAGAGGCTGCCTCCGGATGCAGAACGCAACGGCAGTATGCCGGAGCTGTTCTACATTGAGAAATTTGGTTGTTTCGGCAAGGAAGACGAGTTGTTTGCGGCGGGAGCAACTCTCACCGCACTCGGCCAGAGAAAAAACGTCCGGCGTAGCCGGAAGTCAAACGAGCCGGTTCAGAGGCAGTTCCCGAGGTCAGCCCTCATTAAAACGCCGTCCGCGAAAAGTTGCATCTTTTCGGGCGGCAAGGCGCAAAACGGGCAGAAAGCTACGGATGAAGACAGCATGCGTAACGTCGCAGACTGTTCCATGCAGATGCCGTCGCCATCCGTAAGCCCTTTGGACAACGGCTGCCGCACGCGGCGGGAGGGCAAAAAGGCAGAGCGTCAACAGGCTCTAATCCGGTTCCCGGTGGTGAACCCACCAGCCCTTGTCCACCCGGCCGTACCACCAGCGGTTGGGGTCCGTGCGCAGAACGGCCTCGGCCAGCTCGCGGGCCAAGGGCGTGCGCAAGCGCTTGAGCGCGCTGTCCAGCCATTCCTCGGCAAAGGCGTTGCCCTTGCTCAATTCCACATGCAGATTGCAGATCAGGTCCAACTGATCCGCGTCGTGGGCCAGCTCGGCTTCCAGGCTCCGCCCGTCAGCCAGTTCGTCCCGGAAGCCGAGGATATCTTCCGCCAAGCCGGTGCCTTGCGTGGCGTCCTCCAGAGCTTCCCGCGCGCGGCACTGGTTATAGCGGTGGTTCACGTAGTTGAAATCGCCGGTGCGGGCCTCGTGCAGATCATGAAACAGGCAGAGAAAGGCCACCCGCGCCGGATCCGCACCGGCCAGGCGCGCCAGGGCGTAACCCAGCACGCTGACCCGGTAGGAATGCTCGGCCACATTCTCCCTGCCCGAACCCAGAAAGGCATAGCCGCTGCGCGGCGTGTGCCGCAGCATGCCCACTTCGTTACAGAAGTCCGCCAGCCGTCCGAGCTGTTCCGGCGGCAATTGCACAGTTTTTTCAGCCATAATTTACTTCTTCCAACCTTGATATGAGGCCACAGGAATTTTTGTCGCCGACAAGGCAAACGAGCGGCGCGGGCGCATAGCCGTCTATGTAACCAAGACGCGCCGCGGTGTTTAACACAGCCGGCGGCGAAAAGGACATGGCCTCATTCCAGACCGTACTTGCGCAGCTTGTTGTGCAACGTCGCCCGCGTAATGCCCAACCGCCGGGCGGCCTCACTCTTGTTGTCGCCGGTCTGGCGCAGCGTTTCCTCAATGGCCCGGCGCTCCACCGTGTCCAGGGACAGCCCGGCCAGGGAGACATCCCCTTCGGGCACAGGCGCCGCTTCCGCCAGGGGCGGGGCATCAATGACATTGGCGGGCAGTTCGCGGCCCGTGATCAGATCGCCGTTGCAGAGAATCACGGCCCGCTCCACGGCATTTTCCAGCTCGCGCACATTGCCGGGCCAGGGATAGCGCAGCATGCTGTCCAGGGCCTGGGGCGCGAATCCCTTGATGCTCTTGCGGTTGCGTCCGGCAAAGCGCTGGAGGAAATGCGCGGCCAGCAGAGGAATGTCCTCGCCGCGCTTGCGCAGGGGCGGCACTTCGATGCTGATGACATTGAGCCGGAAATAAAGATCCTCGCGGAAGCGCTTTTCCGCCGCCTCACGGCGCAGGTCGCGGTTGGTGGCGGCCAGCACGCGTACATTCACGGTGATGGGCGAGTCGGAACCCACCCGCTGCACCTCGCCCTGTTGCAGGGCGCGCAACAGTTTGGCCTGGAGCTGCATGGGCATTTCGCCGATCTCGTCCAGAAACAGCGTGCCGCCGTTAGCCTGGACAAAACGACCCTCGCGGCGGCGTTCCGCGCCGGTGAATGAACCCTTTTCATGGCCGAAAAGCTCGGATTCCAGCAGATTTTCCGCCAGGGCCGCGCAGTTCACGGTGACCAGCGGCTTGTCCGCGCGGGCGCTGCCCTCATGCAGGGCGCGGGCCACCAGCTCCTTGCCGGTGCCGGATTCGCCGGTGATCAGCACAGTGGCTTCAGTAGGGGCCACGGTACTGATGATCTGAAGCATGTCCTTGACCGCCTGGCTGCGGCCCAGAATGCCCGGACGGGTCGCGGCGTCGGTGAGCTGGCGGCGCAGTTCGCGGTTTTCCACGCTCAGGCGGGAATGTTCAATGGCCTTTTCCAGCGTATGTTTAAGGGCCTCGAAATCCAGGGGCTTGACCAGATAATCATACGCGCCCAGGCGCAGGGCCTCCACAGCGGTTTCCACCGAAGAATAGGCCGTCATCAGCACCACCGGCAGCGCCGGATTATATTCCAGAATGCCCTTGAGCGCGTGAATGCCGTCCATGCGCGCCATGCGCACATCGGTCAGCACCGCATCAAAAGCCTTTTCCCGCACCCGGTCCACGGCTTCGTCGCCGTCGGTGGCCTCATCCACCGTGTAGCCCCAGGATCCCAGCATGGTTTTGAGCATGCCGCGGTGGGCATCGTCGTCATCGACCACTAAAATGTCGGCGTTCACCCTTACCCCTCCTTGCCGTATATACGATACACGCCGGGGACACGGGCCGGACGGACGGCTCCGCCGCCCGCGCCGGCGTGCACCCGGATTATTCTCATTTTCGGGATTGCCGCAAGGCCTAGTTTTTTCGCCCCTTGCCGCGATAGCGCAACTCGGGGAATTCCTCGGGCGCTTTAGGCGCCAGAGGCAGCCAAAGGCGGAAAATGGTTTCCCCATGGCCGTCTTCACCGGCGAGATGCGAATAGACGCTGATCTCGCCGTTATGCGCCGCCACGATCTTGTGCACCATGGCCAGCCCCAAACCCGTGCCCTGGCCCTTGGTGGTGAAATAGGGATCAAAAATATGAGCCCTGGCGGCGGGATCAATGCCCTTGCCCGTATCCCGCACCATCAGGCAGACCCGCCGTTTGGCCTTGGCGATGACCAGGGTCATGCGGCCGCCGTCGGGCATGGCGTCCAGAGCGTTGAGGCAGAGGTTGAGCAGGGCCTGGCCCATGCGCTCCGAATCCACCAGCACGTTGGGCACGCGCCGGGAGGTGCGGTATTCCAGCCTGACATTGCGTTGCTCCGCGTCCTGACGGATCAGGCGCATGACATGCGCCACCACATTCTCCAGGCAGACCGGGCGCGGGCGCACGTCGCTGGGCCGGGAAAGACCGATCAGATCCGTGATCACCCGGTTCAGGCGGTCCACCTCGCGCACCATGACGGCGGCGGCTTCGCGGTCGTCGCTGCCCTCGGGGAAGCGCTGGCCGAAATAGGTGGCATAGCCCTTGATGGAACTCAAAGGATTGCGGATCTCATGCGCCACGCCCGCCGCCAGATTGCCCACGGCGGCCAGTTTTTCCTTGCGGCGCACCTCTTCCTCCAGACGGCGCACTTCGCCTTCGGCCTTGCGCTGCCGCTGACGCGACTCGCGGGCACGCTGGGCATAATACAGGGCCAGCAGGCAGAGCAGCCCCACCAGCAGCGTCACCGCGGCCAGCATGGCCACATAGTCGCGGTTCTGGCTGCGGGTGATCTCAAAGGGCGAGACATCCAGGCCCAGAAAAATGATCGGCATGGGAAAGCCCTTGGGAATGTCGCGCAGGCCCGGCGTGAAGTAACGGTAGACCACGAAGACCCGTTGCCCCTCCATTCTCATGATGCCCCATTGCGCCGCCGCGCCCGGGGCCAGCTCGCGCATGCGCCTGTCATCCAGTTCCCGGCCCTCAAGCTGGAGAATCTCGCCCAGGCGCACCCGTTTGCTGTGGGCCACGATAGTGCCGTCGGGCATGGTTACGGCCACGAACATAATATCCGGGCTGGCCGCCATTTCCTCCAGCAGAACCTGCAGGCGCACCCCGGCCTCGCTGCGCATGCCCGAACGCAGAATGCTTTCAAAAGCCATGACCAGCGAAGAGCCTTTTTCCGCCAGCAGACGGGCCATGGCGGCTTCACTGCGTTCAATGGAGATGAAGGCCAGCAGCCCCACCATCAGGGCCAGCACCACGGCCGCGCCCCCCAGTACCAGACCCAGGGGCGTGCGAGAAGCCCCCACGCGCATGGCCAGAGCGCGGGGAGGCGCATCGGGAGCGGGGGCGTCGCCTCCGCCGGGCACACCAACCAGGCCGGGCGCTTCCGGCTCGGACCGGACGTCGTCTTGCTCAGCATTCATATTTCGACTATAGCCGTCCCGCCCGCGGCTGTCATCCCATGGGTCGCCGTGGGGTTAAATTTTTTGCACGTTTTTTGCAAGAAATTCCTAACATAGACGAAAGCAAACAACAGGCGCTCTTAACGCTTGCGCCACGGAAAACGGCCTGATATTGGCTGAACGATATGCCGGTTTAGTCAAAGCTCTGCGGCAGGCGGCTTACGATTCAGCTACGACAGAGAGAATGACAGCGATTTCACCGCCTGTCGGCCCCTATAACACAGCATTGTCGTTGTTTGCGCTCATATCGCCGTCTATAGCCGCATGGTTCGCAGAGAGGCCCACGGATACCGATCCCGCGCCGCACCATTCGGTATCACGAGGGCATAGCCGGATCGAACTACAATAAAGGTTAACATATGTTAAAAACTTGTTTTTCGCTTTGCCTTCTGGCGGCCTTCAGCCTGTCGCAGCCCGTGGTTGCGGGGCATAGCGGCCCCGGCCCATACAACGGGCAGGGCGAATACAGGATGGGACGCTACCGGGGCAACATCCAGGATATAGATGATTGGCTGGAACAGCTTCCCCCGAATCAGCAGAACAAAGCCAGAAGAATCATAGATGACGCCCGCCCAAGGGTCCGGGAACTGCGCGGCCGCATCCGGGAAAAGATGGCTGAACTGGAAAGCCTCAGCTACGACCAGGGAACCTCCCCGGATACTCTGCCCCGCCTGGGCCGGGAACTGCAACAGTTGCGCGACGCCCTGCGAGCCTCCCTGATGGATGTGGACGAACGCCTGCGCCGTGAAGTGGGGGTTTCGCTGGGACCGCCCGCCAGCCGGGGCTGCCGGATGAGCCATGCCGGCATTCCCCCGGTGGATGAAGAAGACTAGGCTCAGGACTCATTAAAGGTAAAAAATGACAATAGCTGCGATGCAAATGGCGGAGAAGAAAGTGTGGGCACACCGATCATAGCGCGTGGCAAT